>NZ_JBALFF010000066.1:0-141819 GCF_036916975.1 Nostoc sp. | reverse complement strand
TTCAGCAAGCATTCAAGCATATTGCTTTCTCAAAATGCTTGATTGCTTTCTCATTTCAGTAGATTCAGCAAGCATTCAAGCATATTGCTTTCTCAAAATGCTTGATTGCTTTCTCATTTCAGTAGATTCAGCAAGCATTCAAGCATATTGCTTTCTCATTTAAGTAATTTCCGCAATAGCGATCGCAATTCGATTAAATGGATCAAGCCAAACTAAATTAATATGTCTAATTGAATTAAACTGGGTATAAGGATGCTAAATCATCCACTCACTGTAAAATTAAGTTTATAATTTTTGAATATTTGAAATGCCACTCGAACTGCAAAACCTTACAGGCGGTTACACCTTAGTACCAATTGTTCAAAACATTAACCTGACTCTGCAAACAGGAGAATGGTTGAGTTTAGTTGGTGCTAATGGCTCAGGTAAATCTACTTTACTCAAATTGCTGAGTCGTATTCTCTCCCCACAACAGGGAACAGTGCTACTTGATGGCAAAGCAATTCACTCTCAACCCCCAAATCTAGTTGCACAAAAACTGGCATTATTACCGCAACAACAAACGGTTCCCGTTGGCTTAAGTGTGCGACAATTAGTAAGCTTAGGACGCACGCCTCATCAACCTTGGTGGCAATGGGAATTAACCGCCGAAGATTGGGACAAAGTGGAAGCTGCAATTGAAAAGACCCAATTAGAAAATTTTAGCGATCGCTTACTAGAACAACTATCAGGTGGTGAAAGACAACGCGCTTTTTTAGCTTTAGCACTAGCGCAAGAGCCAAAAGTTTTACTATTAGATGAACCGACAACTTTTTTAGATATAAACTATCAATTGCAACTATTAGAACTGCTGAAAGAACTGAATCAGCAGCAAGGATTAACTATTATCACAGTTTTACACGAATTGAATTTAGCAGCCCGCTATAGTTCCCGCATTGCATTATTAAAACAGGGTCATATTTGGGAAGTTGGTACACCTGAAGAAGTTCTCACACCAAGTGCGATCGCTCAAGTATTTGGTGTGGAATCTGTGATTATTCACACACCTGTTGGTTTACAAGTTTGTGCTATTTCTGCTGTGTCATTATAACTCAATTACTTTTCTGAGCAGAGTTTGACACCCTTTTATTACTTCTGTACAAATCAGCCAAATAGACTCTTCCAAATGGCTTAGTTAGAAATATTTATCGACGAATTAACTTATCAATAACTTTGTTATTGTCCATAACTGTTTGGTCAGCATTGAAAGCTTTGTTAACAATAACTTGCTTGGGTGATTGAGCGCCATTTTGAACGTAAAGTCCTGGCAATACACTCACTTTAACCTCTTTAGATTCAGGCGCTAGACTTACTTGAAGCTGATGGAGAACTCGCTGTTGTTCTTTTATAATTTGGGTCAGTTCGTCTAGTTTTTGAGTATGTAAGTCATCCAACTTTTCATGTAGCAGTTCAATATTTTGTCCAGCTTTCAAATTCACCTGATGGTCAATTTCGGCATTTATCCGATCAGTATCAGACTGGCGATTTTGGCTCATCAAGACAACTGGCGCTGTATAAGCTGAGGCAAATGAAAACACTAAATTGAGCATCATGAATGGTGATTCATCCCAGTGGGGAACCCCAGGCATGGCATTTACACCAACCCACCCAGCTAAAACAACGCTTTGCCCAATCAGAAATCCCCAAGAACCCACATGCGTCGCTAATTTATCAGCAATGCGTTGTCCGCGAGTTAGTGGTTCAGTGGAAGTGTTTTGGGCTGCTGGTTCTATCTCCACAATTTGAGGTTTTTGAACTACTTTTACATCAACATTGTTGGACGATACTTTTTTGAATGGATTCATGTTGCACCTCTTGGCGTTATTTCTGTCTGTGTTTACCCCGATGACTTTTAATGTACGTTGGTTGAATGATAGAAGCAAATATTGTTGCTTTTCAAAACGATAAATAAAAATAATGAATATATCCCTAAAGCTGCATATTGTCTATGCCAAGCCAGCAAAAATATTGATCTAAACACTTAGATACCCCATCCTTTGACAAGATGGGGTATCCAAGTGGGGAAATAACCAGAGGACTGAACAACTCATCCTAAGACTTAGTTTCTTGTGTCTGTGCGTCAATAATTACACTCCAGTCATCATTTGTCACAGCAGCTTCAAGTTGACGCTGACGTTCGGCTATACTCGCATCTATTGTTTCTGACTCTTTGAAGAGGCTTGTGTCAGCCATTGCTTTCCGCAGTTTTAGCTTTTTCTCCTCGTAAGCTTGACGTTCTGCCTCTGACATTACCGCCTTTGCAGCTTCGCCCACCGTACTAGCCCACATTTCGCTTTCAGTTGCATTACCAGGTGGTGTGCTTTCGAGTTGTGCTATCCACGCATCTCGTAAATCTTCCATTTCTTGACGCTTGGGGAACTTGAACGCTTGCACACGTACAAAAGCACACTTTTGCTGACCATTTTGGCTGACATGACCGTTTAAAGAAAGCAACACATTCCGAGAATAGCCAATGTACTGTGTACAGCGTTCTGCGTCTAATACTGCATAAACACCTGCAATTTTGGCGTTCTGAGCAGATGCACTCCAAGCCTCAAGGTTAATGATTTCAGTACCATCGTTTGCCAGTTCAGGGGTTATACTCACCTCAATGGCGGTGTGTTCCTCGTCAGAACTATACAAAAACTCATGTAGTCCACGGTGGTTTATGGGGACATTTTGATGTTCAATTGGCGGGTTGTGTTGAGTTTCCATCGCAGTTTCTCTCCGAGTTATTAATTAGCGTTACGCAAATATATGCCTTTAGAATATTGAAGCTTAAATCTACTCACATCCCCAAATTCTTGCTGAGAAAGCGAAAACAACTATTAGACCTTATATGAATCAATTAACACCTAAAGATTGGATATTCATTAAACAGCGACTGACCCCTTATTTATTTTTACTACCCGCCTTAATTCTTTTGGCGTTAACAGTCTTTTGGCCTGCACTGCAAGCGTTTTACCTCAGCTTTACCAGCTACGAAGATATTGCCCAGCCGCCACAATGGATAGGTTTTGCCAACTTTTTCAAGCTTTGGAAGGATGCAGTTTTTTGGAAAACCTTAGAAAACACTTTTTTATATCTTGTGGGTGTAGTCCCAATTTTAGTAATTGCTCCCCTAGTGCTGGCAATTTTGGTAAATCAGAAACTGCGGGGGATGAATTGGTTTAGAGCAGCATACTACACCCCAGTGGTAATTTCAATGGTGGTTGCGGGAATAGCTTGGAAATGGCTGTATGCAGAAAACGGATTACTGAATCAGTTTTTGAAAGCTTTGGGTCTTTTTCCAGAAGGTATTCCTTGGTTAACTAGCCCAGAAAAAATTTTTGGTATTGTACCAATTTCTCTTGCCAGTGTCATGGCTGTCACCGTGTGGAAGGGGCTAGGCTACTATATGGTGATTTATTTAGCAGGGTTGCAATCAATTCCTGCTGATGTGTACGAAGCTGCTGCGATCGATGGTTCTGATGGTATCAGCAAACATTGGGATATTACCATACCTTTGATGAAGCCGTATTTAGCACTAGTGGCGGTAATTTCGGCTATTTCTGCCACGAAGGTGTTTGAAGAAGTATACATTATGACCCAAGGAGGCCCACTCAATAGTTCAAAAACAATTGTTTATTATCTATATGAGCAAGCTTTTGGTAACTTGGAAATCAGCTATGCTTGCACAATTGGTTTAGTGCTATTTTTGATAATTTTAGGATTATCAATTTTGCGATTAGTTATCAATCAAGAGGGTGGAGATAATATTACAATCTGATATTTGCTTAACTTCACCTAATATCGACGCAATAAAAACTCTGAAAGCTATATATAGTAAATTTTATAGCAACCCAGGTCCGTGTTGCGATTCCTAAACCTCATATACTAACTAATCTTCATTATAAGAAAATGCAGCATTTAGATTTAGCCCATTATTTTTTATAATTAATGCTAATCTTTAGAAAATTTGACTTAAACAATAACGATTAACTATGAAGCACAAATACAAGTATATTCTCAGAAATGCGTCAGACAAGCTTTTAATTAAGCTGTTTGTTGATAACATACTTCTTTACAATTTTGTACGCTGCCATAGATTGAGTTCTAGGTCTTTCTTTGTGAAAAATAGACAGTTTCATGTATGTGCAAGATGTACTGGGCTGTTAGTTGGTTATGTAATATCTCCTGCATTATTACTAGTAAGAAGTTATAGTTCTACATTGTTCATCTTGTTTTTTTTAGCTCTAGTTTTAGATGGTACAACTCAGCTAATTGGATTAAGAAAGTCTAATAATACGCTTCGATTTATTACAGGTATTGGTACTGGTGCAACATCTCTGTCCTTTCTCTGGTCAGTTATTCACCACGTTCTAAGGTTAGGTTAATTTCTCCGTCTGTTGATCCTGCACAAAAAGCAAGGGGCAAACATATGAATGCTAAACAACAAGCATTGCCGCCCTTGAAATTTCCAGGCGTTATAGTTTCACTGGCAACTCTCCATCCTTGTGCGCCATAGCTTTGTAAAGCTTCAAGCTTCATTCTCTGTCCTGTCGCATTGTTGGGAAATTTCAAAGTGGTGTACTTTTTCATACTGCTATTCTCTGCTTTAAGTCATTATCTTAATTTAGTATTAGATAAAACTTAAAGCTTTAGTGTAATTACGGAATTTATTGGAAAATTTAATGCGAGGTAATAAATCTAGTAATCACTTATAGCATTACTTCGTGAGAGTGCGCCAAATTTTCTTGGCTTCTTCTTTCTTTGTGTCCTTTGCACCTGTGCGGTTAGTTCCCCCCGCTGGCAAGCAGTATTACTTTTTGCTTAACGCAGTCTCGACCCAGGCGTACCATTGATTTATCAAACATCATTGGCTGAATGGCAAATTCGGATAATTTATTTAGACGAGTTAGATGATGTACCATCGTCTTCGATTGGGCTAGGTGTGATTAAGTTAGTAGTTGCAACAGAAGATAAAGCCGTACAGCAAGCAAAAAACTTGATAAATCAAGTACAACAAACAGATGAAGCTAACCGTAGCAATCTCTTAGAATTAGTAGAGAGAATGCTTATCTATAAATTTGTAAACAAAACTCAACAGGAGTTGGAAGCGATGTTTGGATTAACCGATTGGAGACAAACTAAATTTTACCAGGAAGTAAAGGAAGAAACAAAGTTGGAGACTATACCTCGTTTGCTTAAGTTTGGTTTAAGTATAGAGCAAATCGCCCAAGTATTAGAATTGAATGTTGAACAGGTACGACAAGCTATTGATAAGCAAGAAGAAGAGAGAACAGGAAGTAATTCGTAATTCGTAATTCGTAATTCGTAATTTAAAATTGAATAAATTGATTTAATATCTGTCCGTGGGTTGAAGTCCCCCGGTTCAATAAAAAGCAAGTAATGCGATTGGGGTTAAATCCCCATTATAAAACAAAATTTACGTACAGCCCTTTAGCCCATGAAAACCGCGCAGCGTGCCGGAGGCTCTATTACGAATTACGAATTATTTAAAACCGTGTTTGATACTCCACTACTGCACGACTATCATCGGTTAAGTTAGTGGAAGCACGCACACGAAACCTATCGTTTATCCGGTAATTAACACCCCATTGAAATGGGTCATTTGTTGTCAAAATCTTGATGCTGGAAACGGAGATTTTGGGAGATATATCAACCCCAGCCTCTGCTGCTAATTCCAATGTTGAACTGCTCCTTCCAGCTTCGGGATTATCAGAAATAACGGTAGGAAATATCCGCAGTTCACTTAAGCCAAAGGTACTCCCAATCTGGTTAAAAGCTGACTGAAAATTGTTGAACACAGCTGAACCTGCAATGTTAATCAAACCCAAAGTACTGTCACCTCGTCCTTGGGTGTCTACAAATCCACCTCCTAAAAGAGCCACAATTTCGGTTTGACTACGCGACGGACTACTTGTTAGTTCTAGATTTTCATTCAGTTTGCTGGCTAAACCGTTGATAGTGGCTTCGACTCGAACACTTTCTAATGCTGATAAACCTGTGGTATTTACCCGACCGAAGTCATTACTTTGAGTTACGTCCAGTACCTTGGCATATAGGCGAATATCTAAGTTGGGGTCGCGGGGTTGAGAGGGACTGAAAGTTGCGGTGTGTGTATAGCCACGAGCAAGGTTAAATTGGGTAGTAAATAAATTCACCCCACCTTGTTCTAATCGGATAGTACCATCGGGTATTGGCTGATTGATTGAGCCGTTAACTATGAGATTACCAGTTGCGCGGAAACTGAGAATAGGAGGACGGGTAATTTCGACGTTTTTACCGAGTTCTAAATCTAGATTATTAAATCTAGCGATGCCTGACGGCAAGGCTGTCGCCAACGCATTTACCGTCCCATTCGCAATTTCAGATTTGCTCTGCTTATTTTTTGTGGGTGATATGCCAATACCACTATTTGCAAATGAAGCGGTGCTGGTAGATTCTGCGAGCAATACTTGACCATCAAATAAATTTACTTTACCGCCAATTACTGGGTTAAGAGCAGAACCAGTAATCTGTAAATTGCCACTAGCACCTCCCAGGTAAAGTCCCTTCAGATTTAACGCTAGCCGATCGAGATTAACGGTTAGGGGATTGTTGATAGTCACGTTCTCATTGTTGAAAATGGGAATTTCTCCAGCAGCTTCTACCTTACCATGACTAAATTTACCCTGAAGATTTTCTACTAAGATGGTGTCAAAATTAAACAGCACTCTACCTGTAACATCTTTCAGCTTACCTGGCAAAGCCTGGGCTGAAAAAGTAGCATTATTAATAGTAGCAGTTCCATTTACTTCGGGTTTTTGCAATGTTCCGCGTACTTTGAGGTCTACTTCTCCTTCACCTTTTTCAAATACCACTTGATTAGTCAATGCGTTTAACAGTGCTAATCCCTCGTTTTCTAACTTCATGTCTAAATTGATTTGATCGTTGTCTGGTGCAACGGTTGCAAAAGGCAATTTATAAGGGATGCTGCCAGTAATATAAACAGGTTTTGGCCCAGCAACTGCTACAGTACTACCAAAGTTTAAGCGTCCTTTGGCATAGCTGAAACCTGCGATCGCTGAGTCTATTTTATTTTGATTCAATAATCCTTCTGTGATTTGCAATTCCCCTCTAGCTTGGGGATTAGCAATACTCCCGGCTATTGCTGCTGTACCGTTAAGATTACCTCTGATTCCAACTGGTAGTTTGACAAAATTATTCAGTACTTGTACTGGCAAATTATTCACCCGCAACTGGCCAGATTGTTCATCACCGCCAACGTTACCGGTAAAAGCAATCAACCTGTTTGCAGATTCAAGCCGTAAAGGTCGCAAACTCAAAACACCGTTTTCAAAATTACCTTCGGCAATTACTTTCTCGGCAGTATAATAACGATTCAGTTCTTTCTTTTTACCCCAGGCAAAGTCTTGTCCATTCAAATTAAAATCCACTGATAATCCATTGGCTGTAGCTGTATTTACAGCCACTTCCCCGTTGAAAGTCCCCTTTAAGTCTGCCAAATCTGGTATAGGAGTAGAATTAAGTCGCTTTTCTTCCTGTTCTTCTACCAAAGCTTCAATTTCAGAAAACCGTTCGATTTGGGTTAATAAAGGTTGATTTTGGGTTCCTTGGGGGGTGGTGGTTAGATCCTCTGCTGTGCCGTAGATTTCTGCTGAACCACCTGGCAAGTTTTGTAAATCAAATATCTGCGCTACCGTTAGAACATCTTGGATCTCTCCCTGGTTGACGTTCAGTTTACCTTTTAGTTGAGGGCCTTTAGGGCTTTGAGCAAAAGTACCGACAAGGGCATAGCTACTTTTGCCTTTGACAAATTCACTACTGGTGAGTGTGCCTTTACCATCACTGTAGCGGAATTGAGCAGCTATTCGATCGCCTTTAAGTCGGCCAATTTGCGGATTAGCGATCGCTAAATTCCCCGTAGCTGCCAATGTCTGCTGATTAAATAGCAAATCTCCAGTTAACAAGCCAGTTATCTTACCAGTACCCAGTCGAGTAATTACTGGCGGAGTCAAATTCAATATTTTTAAGGGGAAATTTGCAAGCTTGAGCGCCCAATCATTCCCTTGAACATTACCTATAGCTGATGCTTGCTGCCATTTTACTAAGAAGGATTTCGGGCGATTATTAGCATCTAAATTGAAGCCCAAGCGATCATTATTTCCTGCTAAATTTAAATTCAACCCGCGTCCTTGTGCTGAATCGATGTTTCCAATTAACAACGGCTCAAAAGCAATATCTTGAACAACCAAGTCTCGTAAATTAATTTGCCCTACCACATTTGGCAAGGGCAACTTACCAGTGATTTGTCCATTAAAATCTACTCTTCCCGCCACAGTAACCTGATTGGGAAGATTGATCGGTAACTGTTTTAAGTTGTAATTCTGGGCTTGGACGTTGAGATTTAGGGCAGTAATTTCTGGTATACCTGTTCCCTGAGCATTGGCCAATATGTTACCAATAACAGTTAAACCGGGAGCAGTTGCTCGCTCAATAGTAAGCCTTTCACCACTCCAAGCGATCGCAGCACTCAGGGGTTGCTCAAAACCGGGGATACCTTGGGATAATTGCACCTCTCCAGCAGCACGTAAATCAGCTAATTTGGATGATCCAAAGGTGCCAGCTAATTGCAACTGACCGCCAAACTTACCCCGCAATTGCTGATTTAACCGATTTAATTCCAAACCGTTAGCATTAACTACAGCTTGATAGCGACCATTAGCCAATTGGATATTAGAAGCTGCGATCGTTCCACCTGCAAGATTCACCCGTCCCTGACCACTGGCTTGGATAGTTTGCGGTTGAAACGACTCAACAGAACCCGCTACGTTTGCTTGACCGGTTAACGTCCCTCGCAACTGCGGTGGTACTGCTGCTAACTGCTGCAACGGGAGATTATTTGCTTGAACTTGCGCCTGATATACACCATTCGCCAATTGAATATTAGAGGCTGTAATAGTCCCACGCGCAACATTTACCTGCGCTTGACCGTTGGCTTTAATAGTTTGCAGCTTAAAAGAATCAACATAACCCGCGACATTGAACTGACCATTTAACGCTCCCTGGAACTGCTTTGGTACTGTTGCCAACTGCTGCACAGGAACATTATTTGCTTGAACTTGCCCCTGATATACACCATTCGCCACTTGAATATTAGAGGCTGTAACCATACCACCGCCAATAGCAAGGCGACCTTCACCACTGCCACGGAGGGTTTTCAGGCTGAAATTATCTCTGTTGCCTGCGATTTGGAACGTACCCGCCAATGGGTTATTTAAAGCTGGGGGAGACTGTTTTAATATTTGTCCCAACCGCACACCATTAGCTACAAGTTGAGCAGAGAAGCTTTGGTCTTGTAGTTGGATATTAGAAACTGCAACTGTGCCGCCACCAATTTGAACCCCTCCCCCATCAGTGCGAATCGTGGCAATTTTAAATGGTCCTGTGCTACCTGAGAGAATAAGACGACCATTAAACTGTGCTTCCGCCAAAGAGACATTTTGCAGTTGACTTTTGTCTACAAAGGGTTCTAATTTTACCCCAGAGGCAACAGCCACAGCTTGCCAATGCTGATTGGCATAACTACCAGTTGCCCGGACTGTACCACCACTCACATTCAGAGCCACATTGCGGAAAGAGACATTGCGATTTGGAGCAATTGCCACTTCACCTGTCCCTGGGTAAGTTCCGTTAGGGGCTTGATATTGTACCGCCGTTTGCACATTAGTGGGAGGGCCAGTTAGTTGGGCAGTACCTGAGACGTTGCCGATTTGAAAGTTGGGTGTTATTTCATAAACATTTGCGATCGCATCCCCTGGAACATTATTGGCAGCAAAATTTATATCCAGTCGCGGGTTTTTACCGAGTTGAATTGTCCCAGCGCCGGTGATATCACCACCAACTTTAGCTTTACCTTGAATATCTTTCAGGGTAATTAAAGAAGAACTAGTCGTAAATTCAAACTTACTACTAATGCTATTAAAATCAACTTTGTCAATCCGAGCAGTTTGAATAGTGGCAACTGTACCTGAGAGAATTGGCTCTTTAGTTGATCCGGTAATCTGCAAAGAAGCTTGTACTTGTCCAGCGATCGGCACAGGTAGTTTTACCTTCAGAGTCTCTTGGGCATTAACCAAACTCACCGCATTTACCCGCGCTGCCAAGTTAAAGCCTGCTTGATTGTCGATGATTCCCGTAGCCACTAGGGGAATTTTACCGTAGTTGCTAGTAACATTGTTTAACTGCAACTCCGTTCCCTGGAAGTGAAGATTTCCTTGGCTATTGCTCAACAGTTGCGGGACTTTAGGCACTTGAACTGTTACCCCTTGCACAACAGCGCTGCCATACAATAAAGTCCGTTGTCCTGGTGTTAACCTAACTAACAAATCGCCATTGGCTCGACCCGCCTGTAAGCTCACTGGTAACTTAATCAACCGAGAAAGATCCGCAGCTAGGAAGTTTTGCGATCGCACTTGAAAGTTCCCTGCTAGCACCCTGGAACGCGTCTCTCCCTGAATGGAAATACTACCACCACTGTCTGCTTGACCCCCCATATCAAACCTGATCAACTTGTTATTTGCTAAAAGTTGGGCAGAACCGTTGATTTGAGAAAATGTTACGGGGGATGAGGAAGAATTCACTTCCCTATCTTTCCCTGCCCCCCCTGCTCCCCCTGCCCCCCCTGCCCCCTCTGCCCTCTTCTGCGGCATCAAGGCCAACTTGGCATTGCGAAACCACAATTTGTCTAAATCGGTTTTAATAGCCGCACCTACACGCTCAGGCGCTATATTAGTGGAAACCCAGCGCCCTTGTTTATCCTGTTCAATGTAAATATCTGGGTTAACTAAGGTAACATCTAGCTTTAGATGGCGGTTAAAGATTAGTTGTAAAGGGTTAAAACTCACCTCTACAGCTTCAACTACGGCCCGATCTGGATCTGTAGGTGTGGCTGGGATAGCTGAAGCCCCAAACTGAACTCCCGTCAACGAAAATTGTGTGACTTTTCCCAGTTTTACCGGACGGTTGAGTGTAGTAGTGAGACTTTCTTGTGCTAATGGTGTTAACTCTGTTTGGACAAAAGTCCACAACCGACAAATAGCGACAATAACTCCTAACAGCAAAAGTCCGCCCAAAGCAATGCTACCCCGACTCAACACCAGCAACCATAGACGCTTGCGGATAGGGTACGGGCAGAGAATATCTTGATTGGGAGATTTAGTCATTTGCTTTAATTGTATTAATTGCCAGATGTCGCTGGCACACACAAGCATTAACTGAGACGCTGATTCAGTATGCCATTTCCAGGATACGCCAACTAAACCCAAGACCTCATTTGTTGAGTTACGCTATTTGCTTGATCCAATGCTTGTGCTTCATAATATTGGCGTTTTCAGTTAAATCTGATCTCAATAGAGTGAAAATTGTTCCTGTGACTTTCGCTGAGGCACAACGGAGAACTTTAATATGGATAGACCTTAAAAAAGACAAATGATTACACCAATGCGTGTTTTTGTGTTAATTTTTAATGCTCGAACGGAAAATGAGGGAATTCATACCATTCGGGTAGGCGATCTCAATAAAATTCTGATGTTTGAGTCAGAAGACGACGCCACCCGCTTTGCCCTGATGTTAGAAGCTCAGGATTTTCCCGCACCGACACCAGAGCCGATCGATGCTGAGGAAATCAAGGAATTTTGCGAAAGTGCTGGATATGAATGGGAAATCGTCCCAGAAAACAGCAATTTAGTTGTAACTCCCCCAGAACTTAACGTCGAAAAAACCGACTGGCAAGAAGATGCCCAGAAGGAGGATACTGTTGAAGACACCTTCCCTTTCAATCAACAGCCACTAGAAGAACCAGAATTGTCTGATTCTGAACTAGAAAAGATGCGTCGCAAATTGGAAGGATTGTTGTAATTAGTCATTAGTCATTGGTCATTGGTCATTGGTTACTAGTCATTGGTCACTAGTCGCTAACTGACAAATGACAACGGACAAAGAACAAATGACGACGGACAAATGACAACGGACAAATGACAACGGACAAAGGACAAATGACAAACTTGCAAGAACGTGGGCATCTTTTAACCGAGCTGGTAAATCCTAACAGTCTTAACTTAGACCAGCTCAGTTCTCTGGAATTGGTGGAGTTGTTTAATAGCGAAGACCAAAAGGCAGTCGAGGCGGTTGCGGCGGCGAAAATTCAGTTGGCACAAGCAATTGATCGCACCGCAGAGCGTTTGCGCCACGGAGGACGTTTATTTTATATTGGTGCAGGCACAAGTGGCAGGTTAGGAGTCTTAGATGCTGCTGAGTGTCCACCTACTTTTTGTACGCCGCCAGAGTTAGTACAGGGGATTATTGCTGGTGGTGCTGGCGCACTAGTACGCAGTTCGGAGGATTTAGAAGACAGCATCGAAGATGGGGAGGCTGCGATCGCTGGGCGACATATTACCCAATTAGATGTGGTAGTTGGTATTACCGCAGGTGGGACAACCCCTTATGTCCACGGTGCGCTTCATGCTGCTCGTCAACGAGGAGCCGCTACTATTTTTATCGCCTGTGTTCCTGCTGAACAAGTTAGCTTTGATGCCGATATTGACATTCGCCTTTTGACAGGGCCAGAAATAATCGCTGGCTCAACTCGCCTGAAAGCTGGTACAGTCACGAAGTTAGCTTTAAATATCCTTTCGACTGGGGTGATGGTCAAACTAGGCAAAGTTTACGGTAATCGTATGGTAGATGTAGCGGTAACAAATCAAAAGTTACGCGATCGCGCTTTGCGAATTTTGCAAGACCTCACAGGCTTAAGTCGGGAAGCCGCTGGTTTTTTATTAGAACGCAGTGGCAAATGGGTTAAGTTAGCGCTATTGATGCACTGGACTGGTTTGGAAAAAGACGAAGGCGATCGCCTCCTTTCAGAACACCAAAGTAATCTTAGGGCAGCTGTTATCAGCTATCAAAACCATAACAAATCTTAAAGAAGTTAAATTTATACACTTAAGGTTATACACTTAAGGATTACCAGTGGCAATTTCAGGCGTGTAAAAAGACGCATTAGCGTTGGCGTAGCCTCTCCAAGAGTTGCCCAGTCTAATTTCGCGTCTCTCTATAAATCAGACACATTAATAAATGTAAATTTTAGTAAATATTTTTAAGATAAGTAAGTAGGCGTAATTAAATAATTCGTAATTCGTAATAGAGCCTCCGGCACGCTGCGCGGTTTTCATGCCCAAAGGGCTGTACGTAATTCGTAATAGAGCCTCCGGCACGCTGCGCGGTTTTCATGGCCTTTTGGGCTGTACGTAATTACGTTTTGTGACGAACGCACAAAGCGTCTCTAAGAGTTGAGTGCTGTTGTGGGTACGGTTTGGGTTTACAAAACTTCGGGGGATTTAGCTGAGGCGTTCAATTCGCGCTGCCTGTAGAGACTCTTGACTTAAGCTGAACATAGTTCGTTAAACATAAGACAAAACCTCATCCTCAATCCCTCTCCTTATTATTCTCGGGGTCAGCCGGATTGAGGGTGAGGTTTTATATTTAATTTGACCGACTTACATACAGTGACTTTTTAGGCAAAATCAAGCAGTATTGACCTAAATAAAGACTGCCAATCTTGTTTTAACAAAAATTCAGAAATTCTACGGATATAATTCCGTAGGGAAATTATTAAAATAATATATAAATACTGAAAGCATCTTTTTTAATGATGTTGGGTATAGCAACCTACTTTAGTCGTAAATGCCGGTAATCAACTCTGTGCGACATGACTTTTTTACTAATAATATTTTTGCTATTTTCCTATATCACTTGATTATAATAAACTTGATTTAGACTGCTATATCCGAAATGTATTTGCACTTATTGACGTATCTGGTGACCACTATAAGCTAGTACAGGTCGGCGCAAATAAACCTATTATTTCCAACAGCCAGAAAGCCAAAAAAAATTAAATTTTGACTTCTGACTTGCGGTACTACTGTGGGTTTTTCAATAGCTGGCTTTTTAATATAAGGAACAAAGTATGACCCACTCCGAACTTATTTTTTCAAATAACCTAGTTAATGAATTTAAAACTTGTACTCAACTGCAATATAATGGCAAATTAAATATTAAAAGTTCTAAGGGCAGCCAATGGACTTTTTACTATCGCTTAGGACGGATAGTTTGGGCAACAGGTGGAACTCATCCCTTCCGCCGTTGGCGGAGAAATATGGCTCAAAATTGTCCCCAAATTGATGTTGAAAAATTGCAGTTGCGTTTGAAAGACGTATCACTAGATTACTGGGATTATCGCATTCTAGAAATCTTTCATAAAAAACAGAAAATTCAGAGAGAACAGATTCAGTGTATTGCCGAAAACACCATAGCAGAATTATTGTTTGATCTAGCTATGCAAGGAAATTTTGCTTCTATAAGTTGCAATCGCAACCAAGAAGCTATCTTAGAAGCACCAATAAGCTTCACGAGTGCAGAAATGTCTGTAAAGCACATGCAGGACTCGTGGAAAATTTGGTCAGAAGCAGGTTTAGCAAATTTTTCTCCTGACTTAGCACCAGTTATACGGCGACCAGAACAACTTCAACAGATGGTAAGTCCATCTGTCTACAAAAACTTTGTAAATTTAATCAACGGCAAATTAACTCTGCGAGATTTAGCTGTGAAAATGAAGCAAAGTGTACTGCCACTCACCCGTTCATTGCTTCCCTATATCCTTAAAGGAATCATCGAATTGGTAGAAATACCTGACATGCCCTTAGTAGTGAGTGAGGGCAACAATAAGCCTATCACTCCACAACCAAAAAAACCCATTGCTCCTTTAGTAGCCTGCGTAGATGATAGCCCTCAGGTCTGTAAAATGCTAGAGGATATTATCACCTCCAATGGACTAAGGTTTATCAAAATTCAAGATGCTGTACAAGCTTTGCCAATTCTCATTCAGGATAAACCAGACCTGATTTTCTTGGATTTGATTATGCCAGTCGCCAGTGGTTACGAAATTTGTACTCAGTTGCGACGAATATCTGCTTTCGCCAATACACCAGTAATTATACTAACAGGTAGTGATGGTCTTTTAGATAGAGTTCGTGCTAAGGTAGTCGGCTCTACAGATTTTATGACTAAACCTGTAGTCGCTGACAAGGTGATGAGTATAATACGTAAATATTTGCCTACACCGAGTGTATCCATCGACAAGAGTCAAGGTAATTTAGGAGTTGGGAAGTAGGGAGAATGAATAATTTTTCTTGATGATTAATCATAAATTAATCTGATTAGGTTGAAAATTTCATTCTTCAGCATCAGCCTATTGCTTAACAATTGCAATAACAAAAATATTTACAATCAGTAAATCCCACCTCAGTAAACCAGGACTTACGCTTTCAAGGCAGTGAAAGCCCTGATTTTGCGTAGGGGCAATTCATGAATTGCCCCTACATTTCGTAACTAATGCGTAAGTCCTATAAACATAAAATTACTGGGGTAATAAATAATAAGTCCAAATTTCCAACAGCAATTAGGTGGCAGTCTTAAATCCACCTAATTTTTTTGTCCAAAATCGAAGATGTTATCCGTAAATAAAATATATTAAATTCTGTTCATTACGTACTTTTTCGGAGGTTAATATATAAAGATTGAATCAAAATTAGACAAATACAAATTTTTGTATTTATAACAGTCCTATTTGAGTTGTGAAATATTCTTTATGACAAGGGGTTAGGGGCTAGTCTCTAGTCCCTAACCCCTTGTGTTTGTCCACACATCATTTAGGATTTGTATGTCTAATTTGTTTACATTCTTAAAAAGCTTTAAAAGGGAATTATCATGAATACTGTTTTAGTTGTTGAAGATGGCTTAACAGATATGGAAATAATCAGTCGTTATTTGCAACAGGCAGGTTATTCTGTGATTAGCGCCACAAGCAGTGAAGAAGCTCAAGACAAAATAGATACAAATAAGCCAGACCTGATATTTCTCGACGTAATTTTACCAGGTAAAAGTGGCTTTGAAATTTGCCGAGAGTTAAAAAACAATCCCAAAACTAGCAAAATCCCTGTGGTTTTTTGCTCTACAAAAAATAGTGATGTAGATAAAATTTGGGGTAATATGTTGGGTGCTGATGGTTATCTATCAAAACCGATTGATCGAGAGGAACTAGCGATGGTTTTAAAGCGATTACTTAATTAGTAAAATTTTCATAAATCAAGAAAAAACTAGAAGTCAATGTTGCTAATGTAGAGCCTCTAGAAAACTAAAGAATAACTGCAAATAGTGGTTAGAGATTAATAATTAAGCACAAAGGATCAATAACTTTGGAAACCAAGGAAAAGTTTTTAAGTTTTAATTTGGGAGTAAAGGATACAGCGATAATTTCGTTACAACACATCACAGAAGTTTTGCAAGTATCATTACCAGAAATATGTGGCGTTCCGCAGATGCCTAGTAGCATCTTGGGTATCTATAACTGGCGTGGTGAGATGCTTTGGTTAGTAGATTTAGAGGCAATGTTAGGCTATCCTCCAATTTCGCAAGGAGCAAATTTACTTTCAAAAATGATGGCGATTGTTCTGGAAAATAAGGGAAAATATTTGGGACTGTTGGTGCGACAACTGATAGATATTGAATGGCTAGATACTCAGCAAATGAAACCCCCAACTAGCGAATTATTTTATCCTAAAATCTTACCTTTTTTACAGGGATACTTTATTAATGATTCTGAGGATATGATTTTTAATTTGGATGCTATAACAATTATCCAAGCTCCCATGTGGAAAATTCATAATTGAACGGTTGATTATAGGTGATGAGGTATATTGTTTTAACAATTCCTAATCCTTCATAGCCAAATAATAATTCATTCTTACCTGCCGAATAACCAATTATTAGTCTAAGAATTTTTGAGGTTAATCAAATGACATTTTTGTATAACAATAGCAATGAAAATAAGCAGATAATTTCTGAAATAGAAAATCTGAATGGGAACGCGAATATAACAAATATTGCTAGCAATGAAATATCCTTATTAAAGGCGATCGCTCAGGAATTTAAAACTTGGCGGCGACAGTTGCAAGACATGGCAACTCACATGCGCCAAGCGCCAGACCTTGATACACTACTCAAAATTACCGTAGCGCAAATTAGAGAAAAACTTGGCTGCGATCGCGCCTTAATTTATCAGTTTACTTCCATTGATGCAGGTAATGTTTTAGCAGAATCAAGAACATTAGGTTGGACACCAACTTTAGGCGAAAATATTCCCGGAATTATTTTTGGTTTATATACCAATCAAGACTATATAGAACCTGTAGTTATTGATGATATCAGCCAGATTCAACTTACCCCTTATCAAAAGCAACTGCTAGATAAATTTCAAATCAAAGCTAGTTTGACTTTACCGATTGTAATAGAAGGTAAAGTATGGGGCTTACTAGCAGTAAATAATTGCTTATCAACGCGGCAGTGGCAAGAAGTAGAAATTAGTCTGTTATCTCAAATTACCACAGAACTGATATACAAATTGCAGACTTTTGAATTCAAAAAAGAAGAACAACAGCGCATATTAGCAAAAAAATCTGTAGCTAAAGTCATCGACAAAATTCTCCGAGTATCAAATGTCGATAAGCTTTTTCAAACAACCACTCAAGAAGTACGTCAATTACTAAAATGCGATCGCGTCGGCGTTTATCGCTTCAAACCTGACTGGAGTGGCGAGTTTGTCGCTGAGTCAGTGGGTAATGGCTGGGTAAAAATGGTTACCCCTGAGTTTTATATGGTGTGGGAAGATACCCACCTGCAAGACACCCAAGGAGGGCGTTATGCCAAGGGTGAAAGCTTTGTGGCCAAAGACATCTATAAAATGGGTCATGCTCAATGCCACATTGATATTTTAGAGCAGTATGAAATGAAGGCTTACATGATTGCGCCCATATTTGCTGGAGATAAATTATGGGGCTTGCTGGCAGCTTATCAAAATTCTGGGCCTCGTGATTGGCAACCTTGGGAAGAAAGCTTTGTGACACAAATTGGGCTGCAATTTGGTGTGGCTATCTCACAAGGTGAATATCTAGAACAGATGCATAAGAAATCTGAACAACTAGCTCAAATAGTTGAACAAGAAAAAACTTTTACTAAGATAGTAGGTCGCATCCGACAATCTTTAGATGTAGATAGCGTCTTCAAAACAACGACTCAAGAAGTGCGTCAATCACTACGATGCGATCGCGTCGCAGTCTATCGTTTTAACTCTGACTGGGGTGGTGAATTTGTCGCTGAGTCTGTGGGTACTGGTTGGACAAAACTCGTAGGGCCTGATATTAAAACAGTTTTGGATGATACCTACTTGCAAGAAACTAAGGGAGGTAGGTATGCCAAAGGCGAAAACTTTATCGTTAATGACATCTATCAAGTAGGGCTTGCTCCTTGTCATATTGAGATTTTAGAGCAGTTTGAAGCCAAAGCTTACATAATTGTTCCTATATTCTTTGGGGATAAATTGTGGGGTTTACTGGCAGCTTATCAAAATTCTAGCTCCCGTGTGTGGGAAACCTGGGAAGCGAACTTTTTGGTTCAGACTAGCTTGCAATTTAGCCTAGCTAAATCACAGATAGATTATTTAGAATTAGTTCGGTTAAAATCTGATAAACTAGCTCAGATAGCGGAACAAGAGAAAGCTGTCACCAAGATTAGTAACCGGATTCGGCAATCTTTAGATGTCGAAGAAATCTTCAAAACAACCACTCAAGAAGTACGGCAATTACTGCGATGCGATCGCGTCGCAGTCTATCGCTTCAGCCCTAATTGGAGTGGTGAATTTGTCGCAGAATCAGTAGCTCATACTTGGGTAAAACTGGTAGGCCCCGATATCAAAACTGTCTGGGAAGATACCCACTTGCAAGAAACTCAAGGAGGTCGATATGTCGAGGGGGAAAACTTTGTTGTAAATGACATCTATAAGGTAGGTCATTCTCCTTGCCACATTGAAATTTTAGAGCAATTTGAAGTTAAAGCTTATGTAATTGTTCCTGTATTTGCTGGGGAACAATTGTGGGGATTATTGGCAGCTTATCAAAATTCTGGAACTCGTGATTGGGAAGAATCGGAAGTCACCTTGTTAGCACGCATTGGCAACCAGTTAGGACTAGCATTACAACAGACTGAATATTTGCAACAAGTACAAGCGCAGTCAGCAAAATTAGCAGAAACAGTAGCACGAGAAAAGGCAGCCAAGGAGTTACTACAACAACGATCTATTCAACTTTTAATAGCCGTTAGACCCGCCCTCAACGGCGACTTAACAGTACGCGCACCCATTACAGAAGACGAACTAGGCACAATTGCCGATGCTTACAATAATACCCTGCAAGCGCTGCGGCAAATCGTTCTTCAGGTACAGGGCGCTGCTCAACAAGTTGTCCAAACTTCCGGTAATAGCGAGGCTTCACTAGCCGGACTGACTAATTTAGCACAACAACAATCTGAGGAAATTACCGCAGCTTTAGGTGAGATTCAACAAATGGTGGACTCGACTCAAGCTGTGGTGACGAATGCCGAGTTAGTGCAAGTAGCGGTACAACAAGCCAATGAAACTGTAGAGTCTGGCGATACTGCAATGAACTTAACTGTAAAAGCAATCCAAGGAATTCGTGAAACCGTCGCTCAAACCAGCAAGAAGATTAAACGCCTCAGTGAATCTTCGCAAAAAATCTCGAAAGTAGTGAATTTAATTGGTAATTTTGCCACACAGACAAACGTGCTGGCTTTGAATGCAGCCATTGAAGCCACCCGTGCAGGTGAATATGGCAAAGGCTTTGCAGTTGTAGCAGATGAAGTTCGTTCTTTATCTCGCCAGTCAGCAGCAGCAACCATCGAAATAGAAAAATTAGTCCAAGAGATTCAAGCAGAAACCGGAGAAGTAGCAGTAGCGATGGAAACTGGTATTCAGCAGGTGGTAGAAGGTACAAATCTTGTCAATGATACTCGCCAAAACTTGAATGCGATCGTTTATGCAACTGCCGAAATTAGTCAGCTAATCGAGCGAATTACCGCAGCGACTCAAAAACAAATGACGCAATCTGTAACAGTCACAAAATCAATGCAAGATGTAGCAGAAATTGCTAATAAAACTTTTGCGGAATCTCAAGAAATTGCTACTGTATTCCAAGATTTATCAGGGATGGCGCAAGAGCTATTAACAACTGCTAGTAAGTTTAAAGTTAAATGAATTTTAGATTTTAGATTTTGGATTTTGGATTATGAATGAGGAGGATTTTAAGCGGAGAACAAAGCAGCTAGCATTGCGAGTAATCCGCTTAGTAGAGAGCCAGTCCACAGAGCCGAACGGCAGAGGTAATTGGCAAGCAGCTAATCCGTTCGGCAACATCTGTGGGAGCTAACTATCGGTCAGCTTGCCGTGGTAAGTCAACTGCCGATATGATTGCTAAACTCAGTTTGGTAGAGGAAGAAGCCGATGAAAGTCTTTATTGGATGGAACTTATTGTTGAGGTTGGTTTATTACCTTTGGAAAAAGTAAGCAACTTGATGTCAGAAAATACCGAAATTCTGGCAATGACAGTCGCATCAATCAAAACTTTACGTAACAAATCAAAAATCCAAAATTTAAAATCTAAAATATGATTACAGATAACGAAATCCGCGAACAAGGATATATCTACTTTCTGGCTGAAGCCCCAGAATTAGTCCAAATTATTGAACAAGAACTATTTAGCTTATCGGAAGGTTATAGCATTGCTAAAGTTCATAACTTAATGCGGGCTACTCATACACTTAAAGGTGGCGCTGCTAATGTTGGGCTAGAAGTAATTAAGATGATAGCCCATTTTTTAGAAGATGTATTTAAGGCTCTATATAATCCAAATGTGGTAGTTGATGCCGAATTACAAACACTTTTATTACAAGCTTATGAGTGTCTGAGCATAGCATTAAATACCGAATTAATTGGCAGTACTGTTAATGATGAAGAACTGCTTCATCGAACGACTTCAGTGTTTGCACAGTTGCAAGAAAAGCTGGGTGATGCATTTGGTGCTGAGACTCATATTCCCACTTCTGAAGAATTGGGATTTGATATTGTCCAGTCTGTTTTTGAAGTGGGAGTAGAGCAACGTCTAAAGAGTATTGCTGAAGCTGTTAACAATCCACCAAGTCATGACGAATTTATCGAGTTTTTACACTCTCAAGCTGAGGTGTTTCTCGGTTTAGCAGAATCTCTAAATTTACCTGGATTGGGAGAAATTTCTCAAACAATTCTGTCAGCCCTGCAAGCAAACCCCACTCAGGTGCAGCAAATTGCAGAAATTGCTCTTGCAGATTTGCAAGAAGCACAAAAATTGGTATTAGAAGGCGATCGCACATCTGGCGGAAAAACTTCTCCAGCTTTGCAAAAACTCACAACAGTGGTAAATAATGAGTTATCTGAAGAATTACAAAATAATTCAGAAGAACAATTTTACCAATTTATCACTACATATGATAAGAATAAAAACGAATCAGTAAAGCCTACAACAGCCAAGTTTTATTTAAAAGTAATTCGCTACATTTTTGGCTGGTTTAATCACGAGATCCAAATACCAGAGGCAGAGCTTAATTTTGATTTAATGGTTCCCAAATTAGAAAAAGATAATTTACTTGATTATATCGATAATTGGCTGAAAACGTTTCTTGATTTTGTTCAAGAGGAAGACGATAGTCAAAGCCTTTGTATTTATCGACAGGGGATAATTTTAATCATAATATTTGCTGTCATAAAGTTTCAGCATTCTGTTGAAAAAACTGACAGCTATATCTCAATCATTAAAATATTACAAAACCGAATTCATCGATTAGCACAAGAATATAAAAATTATTCTCCTGTTACTAGCAAAGAGAAAAATTGGCTTGATAGTCCCAAGTTACAAAAACTTTTAGTTATTAAAGAAATACCTAATCGTTATTCTCAAATAACTGAGAACTTACTAGAAGCAATATGGGGAGAAGAAGCTAGCGTAACCCTTGCCGAGCAAGTGCTTATAACTACAACTGATGATTATTCAGGAAAGCTTGATTCATTAATTGTCAATGAGCAGGTAGTTATAAATGTTCCTGAAACTGCTATTGAAGTCATGCCTGATTTAGCGACACAAATCAACAAAGAAATAGAAGACAAATCACAGTATGTTCAAACTAAAAACTTTCGCCAACCTTCATTTATCCGAGTAGATACAGAGAGACTGCAACACCTCAATTATCTAGCCGGAGAATTGCTAATTTACCAAAAACGGCGTAGTTTGCAAGATGAACAAGTCAAAGAAATAATTGACCAATTAATCCAGCAACTTATTAGACACCAAACAACTTTAAATGAATTACGTGATTTACCATTACAAATACAAAATATTGCCTCACAACAAACGCAAAATTTTGCAGTGAAATTTGACTCTTTAGAAATGGATGTATATACAGATTTTCAGATGACATTGCATGAAGCAATAGAAGAGACACTGCAACTACAAGAAACCACAGAGTCTCTTGACTTGCTTGTGACGCAAGCAGCCCAAATTAGCGACAAACAAGAAAATTTAACTCTTAATATTATAGATAGCTTAGTAGAAGCACGAATGTCGCCTTTGGGCAATATCCTGAATCGCTTCCCCCACATGGTAGATAAGTTGGGGAATGTTCATGCCAAACTTGTAGAATTGAAACTTACTGGTACTGAGGTACTAGTTGATAAAGCGATCGCAGAAAAGCTGTACGATCCCTTATTACATTTAGTACGTAATGCTTTTGACCACGGTATTGAATCTCCGCAACTTCGCCGAGAGTTTGGTAAACCAGAACAAGGGTTAATCGAAATCCGCGCCTATCATCAGGGTAGCCAAACTGTTATTGAGGTTCGGGATGATGGACAGGGATTGAATTTAGACAGAATTCGCAGAAAAGCTGCTGAATTTTATCCCATACAAAGTGAAGAAAAAACTATCGCCTATGCTTCTAATTTAGCTGAATCTGAACTGTTAGATATGATATTTTCACCGGGATTTTCTACTGCTGGTAAAGTAAGTGAAATCTCTGGGCGCGGTATGGGGTTAGATATCGTGCGGACTCAGATGAACGCACTTAATGGTTCAATTTCAGTTCAATCCTTACCTAACCAAGGAACAATATTCATACTCAAAATTCCTTTTTCTATGACTACCGAAAAATTAATGCTAGTTCAAGCCAAAGGTGTTGTTTATGCCCTTCTTTTGGACAGCATCGAAAAAATATTGATTCCCTCTGAGCAGCAGATTAAAGAAATTGAAGGTAAAAAAGTCTTACATTGCAATACAGACAATGATGAGATTATGGTTAGCCTGCGTCAACTTTCAAAGTTAATTAATTATAATGGTTCATACATTAATAGTGATAGTTTATATAACATATCAATTAATCACGACCCAAGCCTAGCCAAAAATCCGGTGCTTTTGCTACGACGAAATCAGGGAATGTTTGCTTTAGAAGTTGACCAAATAATTGGTGAACAAGAACTGGTAATTAGACCTTTAGGAAATGCGATCGCACCGCCAAAATACATTTATGGTTGTAGTAGTTTAGCTAATGGTAATCTGATTTTAGTGATTGATGCTTCATTCCTCGTATCTAGCGAGCTTCAACAAACAACACTTGATGTCATGGCGCTACCAGTACCTTCTTTGTCAAATAAAAAAGCCTTAGCGATATCAGGAGATACTTTTTCATCTACACCATTACTTGCTGCATCTACTTCCACAACAACTATAGAAACCCAACCCAGTTACTCTCAAGCAGATAATAAATTACCTATAGAAACCCAACCTAGTTACTCTCAAGCAGATAATAAATTACCAAAAGTTGTTTTAGTTGTAGATGACGCAATTAGTCTGCGCCAAACTATCTCTCTAACACTGCAAAAATCTGGTTATCAAGTAATACAGGCTCAAAATGGTGTAGAAGCTCTAGAAAAGTTACAGTTACATCCAGAAATACAAGTTGTCATCTCCGATTTAGAGATGCCACGAATGAATGGTTTTGAGTTGTTGGGCAATTTCCGTCAATACCCCAATTTAGCAAAAACACCTGTAGTGATTCTCACTTCTCGCAGCGCTGAAAAACATCGTCAGCTTGCTCAAGAATTGGGTGCAAAGGCTTACTTGACTAAGCCTTATTTAGAGCATGAGTTTCTTTCTACAATTAGGGAGTTAATTAACAGTAATACAAATGATTTAAACGATTTAGTCATTAGTCATTAGTCATTGTTCATTTGACTAATAACTAATAACTCTCGCGTTGCGGTTTGATATTTTCAGAAATGCGTAGGCATAGCCCGTCGTAGACATCGCCTTAATTACCAGGTAGATTATTTGGATCTACACCTAGAGAACGTAAATACTGGGCTAATTGTTCAGCCCTTTGTCGCTGCTGTTGTGCCTGTTCTGCATCTGTCAAATAGCGATTTCCTTGCTGATCGTACCAACATAAAAACTCTTGTTGTATCCCGGCAATTACAGCTTGGTGTCGCCCAATACCTAACCCTACCTCTGGCATCAAATAAGGTTCACCTATTTGTAGTTGGTAGTTTCCATCTATTAACTTATACACTTCAAAGGGTTGATGTTGGTCGCGCCGCCAAAACTCAGGGTTATAAATTACGTAGTACAATACACCGAGTTTTCTGTATATATCTAACTTCTCGTCATATTCACCTCCGGGGGTGTGGGATACCATTTCTAATGTGAATATTGGAACTATCCCATTTTCTTCCCAAACCGCGTAACTTTTGCGTGATTTGCCACCCTTTTTCCGTTCTACTCCCACACTTAAAAAAGCATCTGGCACTACAGGTACTCTACAATTTAGTCCTGTGGTGTGATATAATACCATATAAACTCCAAAGTACCAATCCATGCGATTTGCCCAAATCGAGTTGAGTAAAAAGAGTAAAATGTTGGGCAAAAAGTTTTGGTCTTCGTTATCCACTGGCGTATCGTCTGAACAGGGAAGTTCATCAGTAGTTGGTAACGCATTTTTGAGATCAGGTGAGAGCATAACCGTTGTCTCGCTGGCGTTTGATGCCTTTATTATAAATGAGTCAAACAATTTTGAATTTTGGATTTTAGATTGACTCCATGACTCAAGTCACTACTGTCATTTAATTTTAAATTTAATCCAAAATCAAAAATTTAAAATCTAAAATTCAGTGACTGAAAGTTTAGCGTTTGGGTGCAGTCTCACCAAACTTAATTAAAAGTGCGATCGCAATACTAACAAGCAAAATTAACGTCATACTTAAGGCTGAACCAAATCCCCAATTTTGCGTTGCTCCCAGAAACTGGTTATAAACTAACCGCGCCGCCGTCATACTAGAAGCACCACCAAGTAATTCTGGATCGACAAAATCCCCTAAGCCTGTGATGAATACAAGCACCGAAGCAGCCGCAATTCCCGGAAAAATTTGTGGTACAGTTACTTGCCAAAAAGTTTCCACCGGATTTGCACCTAAATCAGCCGCCGCTTCTAGCAACCGCTTGTCTAGCTTTTCGAGAGAAGCATATAAAATCAAAACCATATAGGGTAACAAACTGTAACTCATGCCAATAAATACAGCTTGACTTTGGTTAAGTAATTCCAAAGTAGGCAAGCCTAAATTGCTGAGTAAACTGTTCAATAAACCAGTAGGACGAAGAATTGTAATCCAGGCATAGGAACGGAGTAACGAGGAAGTCCATAAAGGCAAGACAAAGCCTAATAACAGCAAATTTCGCCAACGCTGCGGCGCTATCTGAGCAATCCAATAGGCGACGGGGAACCCCAAAATTAAACAAATTATTGTGGTCCCAAACGCAAAAAATAGCGATCGCACAATTACATGCACATAAAGGGGATCAAATATTCTAATGTAATTTTTGAATCCGTTGGGATTCACCAAATCTCCTGGCCGGATGTCTGCAACTAAACTTAACTCGAAAATTATCAAAGTTGGCAGCACTAACAAAAGCAATAACCAAATCCCAGATGGTGCAAGTAATGCCAAAGGTTGCAGCCAATTCGCTGGTGAGCGATGCAATTCTTCTATTTTAGAAATATCATTTTTTTGAAAATTCACCACTTATAACTCCAAACTCCAAACTCCAAACTCCAAACCCCTAACTCCTAACTCCAAACTCCAAACTCCTAACTCCAAACCCCTAACTCCTAACTCCTAACTCCTAACTCCTAACTCCTAACTCCTAACTATTTTATTTACCCGCTAGTTAACTGAGTCCAATAGCGATCGTAAACCTCTTCAAATTCTCCTACTGGAGTAACACGTTCACAATTTGCTAAAACTGACTCTAAGGGAAATAAATTAGGATTATTTTGGATTTTTTTTGGCAATTGCTCAAATCCAGCACTATTAGGCGTAGAAATATTTAGACGTTGACTGATTTTAGCTGCTAATTCTGGTTGCAAAATCATGTTAATCCAAGCATAAGCTCCAGCCTGATTGGGGGCTGTTTTAGGAATTACAATAGTGTCTGTCCATAATGAAGAACCACTGCGAGGAATTACATATTTGAGTTTAGGATTTTCTTGAGAAATTCTCACCGCATCTGCTGAATAGCACATTACTAATAGTAAATCTCCTGCTAGAATTTGATTTTGCCAAGCGTCGGTGTCAAAACGTGCGATCGCAGATTTTAGCACTTTCAATTTTTCATAAGCTTGTTTGATTTCTTGTTCATTTTTTGAGTTGTAAGAGTAACCTAGCATCCGTAATGTCGCACCCATGACCTCTCGAACATCATTGAGCAAGGTCATTTGCTGATTAAGTTGCTTTTTGTTTTGCCAAAGGTAATCCCAGTCTTGTGGTGCATCTTTGATTTTTTCAGAATTGTAAAGTAAACCTGTTGTCCCCCAGTTAAAAGGGATGCTATATCGGTTATGGGGGTCATAGCTAGGATTCTGAAACCGGGGAAATAAATTCTCTAAACCGATTAAGCGATCGCGATCTATTTCTGTTAATAAACCTTTGTCTACCATCTTCTGCACCATGTAATCGGATGGGTAGATAATGCTGTAAGTTCCACCGCCTCCAGCTTGCAATTTAGCCAGCATGACATCATTGGAATCATACACATCCGCTAGCACTTTCATGCCTGTTTGGGTGCTAAAGGTTTTCAATAATTGGTTGTCAGTATATTGCGTCCAGGTAAAAATATAAAGTTGGTCACGTTGACCCGAAGTATCAGAATTAGCACGGACTTCAGCTAGCCTCCAGCCACAACCAGCTAAAGATAAGCCAGAAAGCCCTGTCACCCCTTTTAAAAATTGGCGTCTGTTAGTCATTAAGTTAGAAGCTGTTTATCAACAACCTCTAGATTACGGTATACCTAGTAGCCCCTGCCGTGATTTTTGGGGATAAATGTGTCAATCTTCACACTTACTGTTGGGCTTGCTTAATCTATGGTGGTTGTGCTACCTCAACGAGATCCTTGTATGGAAGGAGTTCTTGATCATACTGGTATAAGTGAAACAAGAAACTAAAAGTTTTTACAGATGAAATTATGTAGATTTTGACTATATAGCTTAGACTAGTAAATCTATCATCATATTTCTTATAGCTTCAATCAATAAGCTGTTATGCTCTTCCCAAGAAAGCCAAACAAGTTTGTAGAAAATTGCGGCACAAAGTAGTTCAATATGTTGTTAAAGATTTGTAAACTGTTAGCAGCCGAGTAGCCGCGTGTCACATCTTGTTAAGGAATTATCATGAGACAACTTGTTATTGCTGAACGCGTATGCCTGATTGGTCATATCGTGTCAAAAGCCTTTGGACTGGTAGGGATGCTACTGGTCGTACCTAATGCGGAAATACTTTTCAACTTATCGCAGGTTGGAGAAACTGCCGTACAGTTAAGTATGGCAGGTGGCGGTGTAGTTGATATCATCTTGGGGACAATAGCTGTCTCTATTTATGCTTACCGGACGCTGGGATTGGGAACTTGGCTAGCATTTATGCTGCCGGCTATGTTTATCTCCTTGGGTAGTGAACTACTGGGAACCAGCACAGGTTTTCCATTTGGTGATTATAGCTACTTAAGTGGCTTGGGTTATAAGATTGGGGGGCTAGTTCCTTTCACAATTCCTTTATCTTGGTTCTATGTTGGGCTGTCGTCTTATTTAATTGCGAGAACTGGTTTGAAAGTGGCACAAAAACCTAGTTGGGGACGCCATATTGCGGCTATAGCCGTTGGTGCTTTACTCTTCACTTGCTGGGATTTTGCCCTTGAGCCAGCGATGAGTCAAACTTCTCTGCCTTTTTGGTATTGGGAACACCCAGGAGCTTTCTTTGGCACACCTTACCAGAACTATGCAGGTTGGTTTGGCACTAGCGCCCTGTTTATGAGTGTGGCAGGATTGTTGTGGAGAAACGCTTCGATAAAATTAGAGCGATCGCAACTCAATCTACCCTTAGTCGTTTATTTAACTAACTTTGCCTTCGCCGCCGGACTAAGCTTGGCCGCTGGGTTTTCCATTCCAGTGTTGCTCGGCTTATTGTTTGGTGTAACTCCTGCTGTGGCGCTGTGGTTAAGCAGTTCAACCACACCCACTCCAGTTGCTGTTGAACCAGCAAATAAGGAAGTCTCCGTGGCAAGAAATGTTAAAGTTGCCTTGAAATAAGTCTATAGATTGGGGAGTGGGGAGTGGAGATGAGGGGGAGCAGGGAGCAGGGAGCAGGGGGAAAATTCCTCTCCTCTGCACCCTTCTAAGAGATCCTCTGCCTCTTCCCCACGCCCAATGACTAATGACCAATGACTAATGATTAATGACCAATGACTAATGACCAATGACTAATGATTAATGACCAATGACTAATGACCAATGACAACGCTTTGATGGTAGAAAGCGCCATCTCTTTTTTATTGCTAATTATCCAAGTACCAGCGACGGCGATTCTGTTTTCGCGCCTGCTAAAGGGGCCAAGACGGCTTCCTCCAATAGAACCGCAACAGCCGACACTGGAGCTTTTGGGTAAGGTTAGCGTCGTCGTTCCCACGCTGAACGAGGCGCTTCGCATTAGCCCTCTGTTGGCTGGTTTAAGCCAGCAAAGCTACGAAGTTCGGGAAATTATTGTTGTAGACAGCAAGTCTGTTGATGGTACACCCGAATTGGTAAAAGCGAAACAACAGAAAGATCCGCGCTTTCGCGTGATGACAGATGACCCCTTACCCTCTGGTTGGGTGGGGCGTCCTTGGGCGTTGCATAACGGTTTTCTATTTAGCTCTGAGGGTAGTCAGTGGTTTCTGGGGCTGGATGCTGATATTCAACCGCATCCTGGTTTGGTTGCTGGTTTGGTAAAGACGGCCGAAGCACAGGGCTATGATCTCGTTTCCCTTTCACCCCAGTTTATTCTCAAATATCCGGGAGAGTGCTGGCTACAACCGGCTTTGTTGATGACTCTGCTTTACCGATTTGACCCAGCTGGGATCAATACAGAGCAGCCAGAACGGGTCATGGCAAATGGACAGTGTTTTTTGTGTCGCCGCTCCGTTTTAGCTGCTGTGGGTGGCTATAGCAGTGCGAGTGGTTCTTTTTGTGATGATGTCACTTTGGCACGAAATATTGCTGCTCAAGGGTATAAAGTAGGCTTTTTAGATGGCGCAAAAGTGCTGAGAGTACGGATGTATGAAGGGGCGATGGAGACGTGGAAGGAATGGGGGCGGAGTCTCGATCTCAAAGATGCAACTTCTCGTTCGCAGTTGTGGGGAGATTTATGGTTACTCACATCTGTTCAAGGTCTACCTATTTTAATAGTTCTTACTTTTTTGTTGATTTCTCCCCCACTCTCATACTCGCTTACTCCCCCACTTCTCTTGCTGGGACTAAATTTATTGTTGGTGGTAATTCGCTTTGCTATGCTATTTGCGATCGCACCTTCTTACGATCGCAAAAGCGCAAAAAGCGGCTGGTTATTCTGGCTTTCCCCTTTTGCCGATCCCTTAGCCGTGCTACGAATCTTCTTATCTGCGTTCCACAAGCCACGCGAGTGGCGGGGACGAAAATATAGTTAGAGTTAAATTAATTCGTAATTCGTAATAGAGCCTCCGGCACGCTGCGCGGTTTTCATGCCCAAAGGGCTGTACGTAATTCGTAATAGAGCCTCCGGCACGCTGCGCGGTTTTCATGGGCTAAAGGGCTGTACGTAAATTTTGTTTTGTAATGGGGATTTAAGCCCAATCGCATTACTTGCTTTTTTATAGAACCGGGGGACTTAAACCCAGGTAACTCGTTAAAAATTCATAACTCCAAACTCCAAACTCCAAACTCCAAACTCCAAACTCCTAACTCCTAACTCCTAACTCCAAACTCCAAACTCCTAACTCCTAACTCCAAACTCCTCTTCCCCTCCTACTTGATCCCCGCGTTCTAGTTCCCAAAGAATTTGATTTCCTTCACGGCGTACCCGTGACACTATCCAGTTTCGCCAGCGCCATTGATCTCCCCGACTGGTAACAGCGCTGGCGTGGACATCCATCAAGTCTGCTAACTCAGAACTGGTGATTAAGTAGCCTTTTTCTGAAATTTCGTCAGCTATACGTAGAGTTTCGACCAAGCTGCGGAGTTGCAAAACCCTCATTTCTGGTGGTTTTTCATCGGTTGCGGACGCAGTTGGCCCAGTAGATGGTTCCATAACGGTTATTTCTGGTGCAGAAGTACTGATTTGTTGCGGACTTTGGTTAATTATTCGAGAGTTTTTTTCATAATCAGCTACTTTTGCTACATTTAGTTCATTTGTAGAAGATAAAGATTGATAAAAATTTGTCGGAGTTAATTGTTGTAGCGAAGGAATTTTACCACTGGCATAAGTACGAGCGATCGCATCACAACGTTCGTTACCTATGTTACCAGAATGTCCCCTGACATGTTGCCATTTTACCTGTTGGGTATTGAGTTCATCGAGAGTTTCTAAAAGCTCTTGGTTTTGGACGGGTTTACCATCTGACTTTTTCCAGCCTTTGTTTTTCCAGCCTTTCACCCACTTGGTAACGCAGTTAATTAGGTATTCGCTATCGGTATGAAGGATTATGGGTTGGGTTTGTTGAGATGTTTGCAAAAATTGCAGGGCTGCGATCGCTGCTTGCATTTCCATTTTATTATTAGTGGTATGAGCAGATGCGTCGCCCATTTCGTGGATTGAGCCATCGCTAAAGTAGACGACAACTCCCCAACCGCCAGGACCAGGGTTTCCGGTGCAAGCACCATCGGTGTATATGCTTTGGATTATGGGTTGAGTGGACATGGTTAGGGTATCGAACCGCAAAGGACGCTAAGGCAAGAGTGATTAGCTACGAATTTTTTAAAGAACATCCAGGCTATTATACTGGTTCGCATTCCGGCAACAACGCTCCACAAGAAGGCTTTTGTGGTCAAAAATGGTATTTTGCTATTCGGTGGGTAACGCTTACAAACGTTTTAAATCTTGTAAAACTGCGGCGGCTGATTGATAGCGATCGCTAAAATGATAACAAACCATTTTATCTAAAATTGCGGCTAATTTTTCACTCACTTGCACCGTTTGCCGCCACATAATATTACCTGTTTCTGCATCTGGGTGGAGGTCTTGCGGTGCTATCCCTGTTATGGCTTGAATGGCAATCATTCCTAAAGCGTAAATGTCACTGCATAAGCGCGGATGACCGGCAAATTGTTCTGGAGGTGCATAACCCCGCGTCCCGATGGCTACTGTGGCTAATTCTGTTTCACTACTTGGCGGTTGCATCAATTTGACAGCACCAAAATCAATCAACACCAACCGATTATCTTCAGTGCATCTAATAATATTAGCCGGTTTGATATCACGATGAATCACTCGATGCTGATGAACAAATTCTAGAACTTCTAAAACTTGTTTAAGCATCTCAATCACAAATGATTCGTTCTGCACATTCCGCACAGGTGGTAATTCTTCACTTAGGGTATGTCCCTCGATATATTGTTGAATCAAATAAAATTCTTGGTCATCTTCAAAATAAGCAAGTAGTTCGGGAATCTGATGATGTTTACCCAAACATTGTAATATTTCAGCTTCACTATTAAACAACCTGCGAGCAATTTGCAAAAATCGTGTATCTTGACGGGCTGGCATTAACTTTTTAACTACGCAAATCGGATTACCTGGGCGTTGAGTATCCTGTGCTAAATAAGTACGGCCAAATCCCCCTGCACCGAGAACTTGAGAGATTTTGTAGCGTCCACTCAAAAGCAAATCACCTGATTTTATTTCTGGTGAATCAACTGGGGGAGAAAAATCAAGATATGAGTCGGGGAGTGCTGTTTTATCTTCTAAGAGTATATTTAACCCTGCGATCGCTTCTTGTTGTTTTTCGACTTGCAGAATAATCGCCTGAGTTTGTCGCTGATTTTGGTAACTAGTATAAGCAATCACACAGGTGCTACTAATCACCAAAGCCAGGCCAGAGGGAACTAATGGTATCCATCCAGCTTGCAAAAACAAAGCAACGCAGATTCCTACTAAGCCAAGTAGAGTTGTCCCAACCACCGCTAGCAACAGCAACGGATTTTGCCACCGCCATGCTATAATTCCACCTAAGAGCGACCAGCACCACACCCAAATAACTTCCGCCCAGTCTGGCCAATACCAAATTAGAGGTCGTCCATCCAACACTGTACTGATAAGTTGACTTGCTATCTGTGCATGAATAAACAGAGCAGGCATTCTGGCTGGTTGATCTGGCAAAGCGCTGTAAGGTGTATAAAAGCTATTTTGAGGGAAATTAGCTGCTGTAGTGCCAATAATTACAAGGCGATCTTTGACTAAATTGGGGTTGACTTGGCCACTGAGGACTTGTGTAAGGGTTACTTGGTCGGCGAGACTGTTGGGATGACGGTAATTTAATAATATTTGATAGCCATCTGCATCTAGATGTATGTAACTACCGGAATTAGCTTGTAAACGCAAAAAGAGAATTTTACCTAACTGAAAATCTCCTTTATTAGTAAAATTGTATTCAATGGCTTGTTTATCCAGATAATTAATTGCTATGAGCGCACCAAATGCAAATGATGTTGTACATTTTTTTTCTGGAGAGTGAACAAATAACAAACTGCGGCGGAGAATTTGGTCGTTTTCATTGTCAGCAACCACATTGCTAAACCCAACATTATCTATAGAGAAATTTGGCGGTGGTGGGATTTCATCTTTACCCAAGGTGCTGAACAAACAGGTGCTAACGATGTTATCTTGATTTTGTAAATTAGCCGCCAAATAGTTGTTTTCTGGTTGAAAAAGATATAAACCAACAATTCGCGGTTGATAAGACTCTATTTTTTTTAATAGCTGATTGATTCTACGATCTGATATAGTCCCTTTATCTTGTTTAAGATCCTCGTCAGTGATTTTTACGAGCAAAATCCGCCGATCGGGTGCTTCTGGTGGACGCGATCGCAACATCTGATCGTAAACTCTCAACTCCCAAGACTGCAACCATTTTAGTTCCCGAACTCCCCAGATAAAGGCGGTGACTCCTACACTGGTAACTAAAATAATTTGCAACCAGCTTTTGCTCTGGGAAGTTTCACGCGAATCCTGAACTTTGACAAAGGGGACACGGAGTTTTTCTAATAGTCCACTAATCACGGCGTTGCGGCGGTAGCCTGAATTGGGTAGATGTTGCAGACACAGAAGTTAATTTTCTGACTCTAGATTAAAAGCTGATTAACCTGAGCTTCTATATTAATGTACCAATTTACTTGTTGCTTAGAGCTAATCATCCGTTTGAGATATTTGAGCATCTTCAACAGCACTGGCAATTGGGAAAGAAATAGGATTAGTAGATGGGGTTAGGGAATCTAACTGGGGTTGTTCGATTGATGCCTCGACGATGCTCGAATCCGCAAAATAAGAATCAAATATTTTATCATAGTTAGAAGCAACAGCTAAAAAAGCACCACCCAAAATATAGATAGGTAATGGCAGATTAAATTCTTGCAACCAGTCAAACAGTTCTGCCAAGGCAAATAGCACAAAAAAGCAGGCAAGCCAAACCCTCATATTTTTATTACCTGGATTGAAACAATTCTATTATTAGCTTAAATTAGGTTGCATAATAGTTAATGTAGTCCATAATCATCAACTGACAACCTCTATAACTCTAGATAGATGTAGTGAGAGTGATAGCATCTGCTATAGTCCAATATCTACTAGAAAAATAAACATATATTTAGCTTATGCTGTAATCGAACAGCCAAAACTTGCCCAGTTGGTTCGTAAGACTCGGCAGTGCGTCAAACTTTCACAGGTAAAACTGGCAACGATGTTAAGGGTTTCGTTCCACAGTATAAACCGATGGGAAAACGGACGGACACGACCTTCGCCACTGGCTATGAAACAAATTAAAGAGCTATTACACCAAATGGGAGAACCCGGTGAAGCCGTTTTAGCCAGATACTTTCAAAAATGAGGAGCAGAGACTGTGACTGCTGAAGTTCCAGCAAATGCTCGGTGCGATCGCCACTTTGATTGATCAGTTCCTCGATTGAGAAAGAAAATTTCCCCTTGTTAAAGATTTAATTGATAATCTAAAAGCTCAAGAGGTTACAGATTTGCGGCAATATTTGGGCGAACAGGAGCAAGTAGAAGAAAATCTGCGTCATAGTGAAGCACGCTACCGCTCACTGGCAGAAGCAAGCGCATCCATCGTCTGGATCGCGGGACCTTGGGGCAACGTTGTTAACGAGATTCCAACTTGGGAGGCGTTCACTGGGCAAAGTCTTGAACAATACAGAGGATGGGGTTGGATTGAAGCACTGCACCCAAATGACCGTCCATCTGTAGCTACTATTTGGAGACAGGCTTTTTTTGGACGCAGCGTTGCAGTTGCCGAGTATCGTGTTCTGCGGTATGACGGTGAGTATCGTTACATGAAGATCCGCGGTGTGCCTATACTCGACGAAACAGGCGAAATCGAGGAATGGGTAGGAATGTGCGTCGATATCAGCGATAGCAAGCAAGCTGAGGCAGAACGTGAGCAATTGCTGGCGCTACTGAAAACAGAACAGACTCGCTTGGTTGAAGCTAATGTTCTGCTTGATACCCTCTTCAATAATGCGCCTATAGGTATTGGTCTATGGGATGAGAAATTGAGATACGTTAGGTTGAATGACGCTTTAGCTGAAATGAACGGTTTTTCCCAAGAGGTGCATATCGGTAAGACCGTTGCCCAAGTGCTACCTGGGGTAGATTCTACGGTTATGGAAGCTTTCCACCATGTAATCGAAACGGGAGAATCTATTGCTCAAGAGGCCAGTGGAGAGACACCCGCCGCGCCTGGAAAGCAGCGGCAGTGGTCGGTAAATTACTATCCGATTAAACTACCAGATGATATTACTTGGGTGGGCGCAATCTGCGAAGAAATCACCGATCGCAAGCAAGCAGAAGTCGAGCGTCAACAGCTATTTGAGCGGGAGCAAGCGGCTCGGGTTGAGGCCGAAGCTGCCAAAGAGCAACTTACCAAGATTTTAGAAAGTATCACTGACGGCTTTGTTGCATTTGACAGTGAGTGGCGCTTCACCTACCTCAACGAGCAGGGAAGCAGAAATCTGGGGCGTTCCTGCGAGGATTTGCTCGGAAAAAATTTGTGGTCAGAGTTTCCAGAACTGGCTGATACTAGCTTTGGTCAACTTTATCAAAGAGCAGTTGCTTTAGGAACGCCCCTTGAGCTTGAAGATTATTACCCACCCTTTGATGCATGGTTTGCGGTTCGCGCCTATCCTTCAGGGACAGGGTTATCAGTTTATTTCCGTAACATTAATGTACGCAAACAGGCAGAGGCAAAACTGCGTGAGAGTGAGGCGTGTTTTCGGCTGCTGGCTGAGAATTCAACTGATATTATTTCACGCCACAGAGTAGATGGAACTCTTCTGTACATTTCACCAGCTTGCTACACAGTATTAGGGTATCAACCAGAAGAACTAGTAGGTCATCCCAGCCGGGAGTTAGTTCACCCTGAGGATTTGGCAGAGATTGCCAAGAATTATCCAGTCAATGCCGATTTACCAGATATTTATACTATTACTCACCGCGCTCGTCACAAAGACGGACATTATATTTGGTTAGAAACAACTATTCGAGCTATCCGCGATCGCCAAACTAAAGATATTTTAGAGATACAAGCGTCTTCGCGGGATATTACAGAGCGTAAGCAGGTAGAGTCGGAGCAGCGTTTTCTAGCTTCAGCTAGTGGGATTTTGGCTGCATCATTAGACTACGAGACAACTTTAGCCAGTTTAGCACGTTTGGTAGTGCCGGAAATAGCTGATTGGTGCTTAGTTGATATTATTTGTGACAATCAATTAGTCCGCCGGGTTGCAGCAGCCCATGCCGATCCAAAAAAACAAGAATTGGTAGAACAGTTACAAAATTATCCGCCTGATTTGACATTGAAAAAAGGTATTGCTGAGATAATACGGACAGGTAAATCTAAAATTACTAATTTTATTTCTGATGAACAGATACAAGCGATAAGCCTTAATGCCAGTCATCTAAAAATTTTGCAAGAATTAAATCCGACATCTGGCATTAGTGTACCGCTCATAGTTCGGGGACGGGTGCTGGGAGCTATGACTTTGGTATCTTCTTCAGGTCGTCGCTACCCTACCAATAGCCTAATGTTAGCCCAGGAGTTAGCTCGTCGGGCTGCCGTAGCCGTTGATAATGCTCGACTCTATACAGAAACCCAGCAATCTCAACAGGCGGCTTTACAGGCAGCATCTCGCACTGCGCGTCTGCAAGCCATTACCGCCGCACTTTCAGAATCTCTGACTCCAGCACAGGTTGCTGAAGTAATTGTAGAGCAAGGTATGGCAGCTTTGGGAGCTAGTTGTGCTTTAGTCGCACTAGTGACTAAAAGCGGCACTGAACTAGAAATTGTCCGTGCAGTAGGTTATGAACAGGAAGCTCTCGATTCATGGAGTCGATTCTCTATTTATACATCCGTACCACTGGCAGAAGCAGTACGAACCAAACAGCCCATCTGGCAAGAGCCAACCACAACAAGGGTTGCTCGTTACCCACATCTAGCTCAGGAGTATGCACGGTATAATTACAGAGCTTGGATTTCGATTCCATTGATCGTTGAGGGACGAGCCATAGGTGGAATGTCTATAGCTTTTGGTGAAATTCAGGAGTTTAATCAAGATGACAAACCCTTCATTTTAGCACTAGCACAGCAGTGCGCTCAAGCGATGGAACGGGCCCGCCTATACGAGGCAGAGCAAACCGCACGGGAAGCAGCAGAAAACGCTAACCGGATTAAAGACGAGTTTCTAGCAGTTCTTTCTCATGAATTGCGATCGCCACTCAACCCGATTTTAGGATGGTCTAAGCTACTCCAAACCAAAAAACTTGATGAAAAGACAATCCCTCAAGCGCTGAAGACTATTGAGCGAAATGCTAGGTTACAAGCTCAACTAATTGAAGATTTGCTGGATATCTCCCGAATTTTACAAGGTAAACTGAGCTTAAATATCTACCCAGTTGATTTGGCATCTGTGATTTTGGCAGCTATGGAAACAGTGCGGCTGTCAGCAGAAGCGAAGTCAATTGAGATGCACATCAGCCTAGAACCACATTTGCGGCAAGTTTTAGGTGATTCTGGCCGATTGCAGCAAATCGTTTGGAACCTGCTCTCAAACGCAGTTAAGTTTACACCTGCTCTGGGACGGGTTGATATTCGATTGGAACAAGTAGGGAGTGGGGAGTGGGGAGTAGGGGGTAAAGAAATACCAAACCACTCCCCGGTTTACGCTCAAATTATCGTCAGCGACACTGGTAAGGGCATCGATCCCAATTTTCTGCCTTACGTGTTTGAATATTTTCGCCAAGAGAACAGCAGCACCACCAGAAAATTTGGTGGATTAGGATTAGGGTTAGCGATCGTCCGTCACTTAGTCGAACTGCATGGCGGGACAGTTCAGGTAGAAAGCAGAGGCGAGGATCAGGGGGCAACTTTTACCGTGAGACTCCCTCTAATCCAAAATCAATCAGAGATTAAACAGGAAAGTAGCGACTCAGAGACATCCTCAAATTTAAATGGTGTCAATATTTTAGTAGTGGATGATGATGCAGATACGCTAGAATTTATTGCCTTCTTACTAGAGCAGTATGGGGCAAATGTGACAGCAGTGACATCAGCAAATGAGGCACTAGCCGCTTTAAGCCAATCTCTGCCAGATATACTTTTAAGCGATATTGGGATGCCAGAAGTGGATGGATGTATGTTCATGCGACAGTTGAGAACACTACCACTAGAACAAGGAGGGCAAATTCGAGCGATCGCACTTACCGCCTATGCTGGAGAAATGAACGCCAAACAGGTACTTGCAGCTGGATTTGACAAGCATCTAGCAAAACCAATAGAACCAGCCGAATTAATAGATGCGATCGCTAACTTAATAGCTGATTAACCATCATCAGGATTGATAGGCTATTAAATAATTCGTAATTCGTAATAGAGCCTCCGGCACGCTGCGCGGTTTTCATGCCCAAAGGGCTGTACGTAATTCGTAATTCGTCAATTTTGTTTTGCAATGGGGATTTTAACCCCACCACAAAACTTGCCGCTTGATAGAAGCGGGGGACTTAAACCCACGGACAGCAGTTAAAGATAAGTAAAAGGCAGGTAAGCTAAAAAACAAATAAGCTTGCATAACCCTTATTAAATATAACTCTTGTAGGGTGGACAGGAAAGCCCGCCCAGGTTATGCAATTTTATTTGTGGAACAGCTTGATCCCACCTTCTGCAAATGAATAAACATATTCTGGCTAATAATTGCATATCCCCTTGACGAAAATATGACAAAATCATGACGAAAGTGTGACGAGATTGATGAGGCTGTGAAAACAAAAGTAACAAGTTATTAAATTGTTGTATATAAAATTAATAACATTCTGAATGTTTCTATCTTAATATCGGGAAATACTGATACTGTAAAGAATACAGTGGTTATATCTGATGTGGCAGGAGTAACTTTATGCGACATCCTGACCAAAAACTGTATTAAATAATACAGTTTTTTATCAGAAATAAATAAACAATTAGTCAAATTTATCACTTGATTCCTGTAAAGTCACATTCAGATTTCTCACACTATCAGGATTTTTGATATTAGAAAAATGTGGTTAGAGACTTACAGAAAAACTCCTTTTTTGTTGTTGATGGTGCCGCAACTATCGCAACGTGATAGGCTATCAGTTTTGAGACAATGACGCTCAAGTTTATTTGACATAAATACTTCAGATTATTCCTCAAAACCTTGACTGACAATTGAGCTTTTAGTTGTTTAAAAATATTTACCTTGATGGAGGTTTTACTTAGTGGGTAACAAGAGAAGCAGACTAGAAACTATCTTATTTAACGCTTGTAGTTCTTTGGTAAAAAACGGTCGAAATTGCCTCAATCTATTTGGCTATTTAGTAACAAGCTTTATTGTATTTTTCGTTAAGGCGGGATCTACCCCAGTCAAGAAAGGCTTTTTCCTCTTTAAGCATCAGCAATTGCCCAAAAGGAAGAAAATGCCTCTTACTGTTGGGGAAAGTCAGCAAGTTAACAAGTTGGCACGATTGGGACAGCGTTTACGTGATCCAGAGTGGAGGCGCTACGGTTACTTACTACTGCTGGGCAAGGCAATGGCTATCATGATGCTATTCATGGTATTTGCCTTCATCCCCAATTTGATGGAAACACCAGCTTTGGCAGCCGATCCAGTACTTAAAGGCAATGACATCGTTAACCCGATTAATACCCTCTGGACTCTGCTAGCGGCCTTCCTAGTATTTGCAATGCAGGTAGGTTTTACAATGCTGGAAGCAGGTTTCTGTCGCTCTCGTGAAACCGTCAATGTCTTGATGGAATGCATCGTTGACACCTGTCTTTGCGGTTTATTGTTCTATGCATGGGGCTTTGCCTTCATGTTCAGTCATGGTAACGGCTTGATTGGACTGAATTGGTTTTTCTTGCAAGGTGCGCCTGCGACTTATGAAAGTACAGGTGTAGCGTTTCTGGCGTTCTGGCTGTTTCAGTTCGCCTTTGCAGATACCTGCTCAACGATTACCTCGGGGGCAATGATTGGGCGAACAGGGTTTATTGGTGATCTTCTCTACAGCTTTGGCGTTTCTGGATTCATCTACCCAATTATCGGACACTGGGCTTGGGGGCCAGACGGCTTTCTGGCAACGATGGGCAGCAAAGACGGTTTCCTGCCCTTCTTGGGAACTGGCTTCCATGACTTTGCAGGCTCTACAGTTGTTCACACCATTGGGGGATTCATTGCCCTGGCAGGTGCGATCGCCCTCGGGCCGCGTTTGGGTCGTCGGTTTAAGCGCGACGGTGGCGGGCCGATGTTACCTCATGACCTTGTAATTGCTGCTTCCGGGGGTCTGATTCTGTGGTTCGGGTGGTACGGTTTCAACCCCGGCTCGACACTCTCGGCCATGGACTTTGTGGGGACTGGACGGGTTGCCGCTAATACTACCTTGGCAGCATGTGCAGGCGGTCTGTCGGCACTGTTTTTTGGATATCCGAAAACACAAAAGTGGGATTTGAGCTTCACAGTCAACGGTTTCTTAGCGGGTTTGGTTGCGATTACTTGCCCTTGCTATTGGGTGAATCCAACAGGTTCTATCATCATTGGGGCGGTAGCTGGCGTAGTTGTCATTCTAGGCATAGACCTTTTGGAATGGCTGAGGATTGACGACCCCATCGGTGCAGTTCCTGTACATGGTTTTTGCGGAATTTGGGGAACGTGGTCGCTGGGCTTGTTTGCCACTGGTGAATTCGGCTCGACTGGCCCCATCTCACCTGATGTCTCTGCAACCTTAAGAGGTCTGTTTTATGGTGGGGGGATACAGGTTTTGAGCGCACAAGTTATCGGCAACCTAATTATTACTGTATCTACATTTGCTGTGGCAATGGGGTTGATGTATTTGGTAAATTTGACCGGGACACTGCGTGTGTCGAAAGAAGGCGAATTAGAAGGTTTGGATTTACACGAGCATGGCATACCAGCCTACCCTGAATATGTCATTAGTACATCAGCGAACCCTGACAGCTTTCCATTAGAAGAAGTGAATAGATAGAGAGTTTTGCCAAGCGCACCCTAAACAGAGAAAAGTGCCAAAAATCCATCAGTCTTCATCCCCATCACTCGGTGGGGCTTTTTTATGGAGAAAAAGTCGGTAAATGTGTAGTTGGCATCACCGTGCTAAAGAAGGTTTTTTGTACATTCGATTATTTCAAGTGCCTGAAACAAGGATTTTTCGTTCCAACTAGATCAAAACTGGTAGAGCAAGCAAATCTATACTTTCAGGACTAACCCTCTTTTCCCAGAATGACAGAAGAGGGTTAAAGTCAACGACTCCCTCACGAGAGCCGTTGCCCGCCCGATCGTGATAAACCTGCCTCTACCTGTTTACCTTTACTTGATATTATTAGGTGCGATCGCTTGATATTGTAGAGTAGGAAGAATCGCTTGTTTGATATCTATCTTACGGGGGATGACTTTTTCTGCAAAATAGAAATCAGCAACGCCCTGCTGCTCGGCAACGATCGCAGGTGTCAGTCTTCTCAATCTATAAGCACTACGGCGTACCACCTTTTCTACAATTGATACATCTAATTTCAGTTCAGGAGCTAAATCGTTAGCAATTACGGTTGGGTTTTTTTCAGCAAATTCTCCTGCTTTCTCTGCTTCCTCTAAAAACACTTGCACCAATTGCGGATTTTGGGTGACAAATGCACGCCTACCAATATAAAACCCGCCTAGAGTGTTAATTCTTGCTGCATTTCTCAGATTACGAATCGGAATAGTACTTTCCACAACAGCTAACAAGGGATCGCCAGCCACCCAGGCGTCAGCCTTATCTTGAATAAAAGCGTCGCGGGCTTCAGATGGAGTCAAAGCAACGATTTGAATATCGCTAATTTTTAACCCTACCTCTTGTAAAGCTTTTGCTAGTAAATACTGTGCATTTGACCCTACCTGAAAAGCAATTTTCTTACCTTTAAGATCCGCTACTGTCTTAATGGAAGAATTAGCTTTCACTACAATACCTTGGTTTGCACCGTTGGTGGGCGTGCGTCCAGCAATATAGACAAATTCAGGGATGCTTGTGGTTGCAGCTTGGGAAAATATTGGAGGTGTCTCGCCGACATTGCCGATATCCACCTTACCTGCATTCAGCGCTTCTATCAATTGCGGCCCTGCGGCGAATGGCCCAACCCAATTCACAGTTACACCCAATGCTTTGAAACGTGGTTCAACAACTTTTCTAACCTTGACAATATCACCAGAACTTTGATAAGCCAAGTTAATTACTTTGGCGTTAAATTCGGATTTTGTCTGTGCTTGGGTGCTTTGTACAAGGCTACCTGCAAAGGGAGACAATAAAGCAAACAGTCCCAGTGCTGAATATTGGACAATACGCTTTAAAACTGTGCGGCGTTGTGGTTGAAATGGCTTGTTCATCAGTTGTAGTTTTCCTGGTAATTTTTAGCTTTTAAGTTGTCCGTCTTACTTTCTTTCAGCAAGTAAGATAATAAGAAGTCGTTATATCAACCTCCTAGAACACCAATTTAGGATTACAAATTGAGATTGCACTAATTGAACAAATCTCTTTTTGTGTTTAGTAAATTGGTATTCTAGTTTGTTTGAAAAAACTTAGCGTTATCAGTCTTACTTTCTTTCAGGAAGTAAGATAATTTGAAGTTGTTCTGTCAAGCTCCTAGAACACCAATTTAGTATTCCAACTTGAGATTGCGCTAATTTAACTAATCTCTTTTTGGTTTTAGTAAATTGGTATTATAGTTGGCTGGAAAAACAGCCTTCATATCTGATTAGTCTCTATTTTTCACTTATCAGTGTTGGTGGAGTAAGTAGGTAGGCAAGATAAAACCAAACTATGTAACGAAAAGTAAAATCTTTGTATTTGGCTCGTAGTTGCGCTGTCTTCGCTAAAGCGCAACTACGAGCCAAATTAAGATGTGGCGATGTCTGGCGACAAGCCGCTTCTCTGCGAGACGCTTTGCGAACGCGTCTACGCGCAAAGCTTGCTTAAGTTGTAATATGACTTCAGGTGCAATAGGTTGACTGGCATTAAGATTGGTAACTATGGCTCCCAAAGGGACATCAATATTCCTAATTTTAACCTCTGTCAAAGTCAAGGTAGGCATAATATTCTCCTGTGTTTTTATTTATTATTGGGGATAACTACTTATTAGCTAAAACCTCTGATGGAGTAATTTTGGCGTACTCTTCAGGTGTCAAAAACCCCTCTCTAACATTCACTTTCTTAGGGATAAGTCCTAAGCTGTACCACTTATCTGCAACTTGTTGTTGCTTGATAATAGTTTTTTCAGTAATTGGTACCAGCCCATAGTCATATTTATCATGCATTATTTCTAAAGTAGGTGGATCTAGCTGAGTTACAGGAGCAAGCAGTTGTGCTACTTCTTTGGGATGATTCTTAGTCCAAATTTCTGCCTTTTCTAGCTCCTCTAAAAACAATTTAATTACGTCAGGATGAGCCTGATAAAACTGGCGTGAAGTGGAGAAAAAGTTGCCAGTATCGCGCAACTTACCGCCATCTGTTAAAACACGAGCTATTTTATTTTCTACATTTCTAGTAGCGAATGGCTCCCAAATATACCAAGCATCCACCTTGTTCTGACTGAATGCCACATTTGCATCTGGCGGCGGTAGAAAAACTGATTGGACATCGCTCAATTTTAATCCTGCGTCTTCTAATGCTTTAACTAATAGGTAATGACCAATAGAGGCTTTCTGAAAAGCGACTTTTTTTCCCTTCAAATCGCTAACACTTTTAATCGGTGAGTTGACAGGAACTAAAAGTGAAATAGCTTTACCACTGGGGTGTGTAGTAGCTAGATAAACAAGAGGCGCTCCGGCTGCTTGTGAAAATACAGGAGGCGATTCGGCTGTAGATGCGATATCCAGCCCGTTTGCATTTAGGGCTTCTAGCTGTTGTGGTCCAGCCGCAAACTCAGCCCACTGTACTTTAAAACCCAGAGGCTCTAATCGCTTTTCTAAGGAACCCTGTTTTTCTAAAATTGCTAAAGCAGAAAGTTGTTTTGAACGTACAATCCGTACTAATTGCTTCTCTGTAGTGCTAGATAAAGCGACGGATTTTAGCGAACTTTCTGACTGTTGAGTGTTATTTTTTGCTTCACTACAACTTGATAGGGTTGTTGATAGCATTAAGCAGTAACCGAGAGCAAACAACAAGGAACGAGGTGTTGTTCTCTGGCTTTTTTTCAATTCAAACTTTCCTTGTAAAGCTGGCATGGGTTGTTTTATTGATTTCCCTCTAGGTAGTTAGAAAAATGATGATTAATTGCAATGTAAAAAACAAAAAATCTTATTTACTAACTTATTTTTTATAAATTTAAAAACTTTATTGATGAAATTAGGGAAGAGAGTGGGTATAACCCACCCTGCAACGACTCGAGGAACTTGAAACTTTAATAGTTAGGAGGAAAAATTTAGGAAGTGGAGTGAGAAGATCCCAATCCAATATAGTGCTAGTGGAAGATTAAAACTTGTGAGTGAAAGTCTGTTTTGTTCAATGCCCAATACCTTAAGAATATTGGGTGATAACAGGTAGTTGATCGTTGAGTACCCAATCACCGATCGCTCGCAATTTGTAGTCCACAGGATCGTGCAAGGTAAAGGTTCGCAAATCTCGCCAGTAACGGTCAAATCCATATTTAGTTGCTGTGGCGCGAGTTCCGGTAACTTCAAAAATGCGGTTGGTAATATCTATACCTACACGAGTAGCTAATGCCTTGGACGCGGAAACTGCGATCGCAACTTCTCCCCTCTCTTGATGAGTCAGCGATACATCCTTATCCCATGCTGCTTGCACCTTTTCGGCTGCTCGATCTGCTAGAGCGATCGCAGCTTGAATTTCCATCCACAAGTCACCGTAATGATGCAGAAGATATGGGTCTTGAGTAGCACTATCTACCCCCGATGTAATCCACGGTTTAGTAGTAGTTTTAGTATACTCACGAGCGGCGGCGAAGGCTGCTTTAGTAATTCCCAGATAAACATTGGTTTTTGTTAGCTGGGCAATAATCCCAAGAAAAGTTGAGAAGGCACTATCAGGAGGATTGGATGGGCCTAAAATCTCATCTTTCTCCACTAAAACATTATTAAATGTATAACTACTGCTATCAGTGCGACGTTGCCCGATGTTGTCCCAATCTTGATTAGAAACTAACCCTTCCCTGTCTTTGGAAATTATGAATATAAAGGGCAATTCTACCCCATCTTTTAAAGCGGAGAATACCCTAAAATCTGCAACAGAAATTCCTGTACCAAAGCTTTTAACACCATTAACCCGAAAATTATCACCTTCTGGGGTAATTTTCAGTCTAGTATCTCGCGTATTAATAGCATTTGCCCAAAATAAGTTATTTTTAGCAGTTTCTCTATAATATTTTTCCTTTTGGGCTGGTGTGCCGGAAACGTGACCCAAAGCCGTCAAATTGAGATGATTACCATACAACTGACCAATTGAACCATCAGCTTTTGATAGCTTTCTAACAATTTTTAAAGCATCAATCCAAGTTGCACCAATGCCACCATATTGCTTAGGCACAATCAGTGGTAATAAACCACTCTCACGCAGTTTATTAATTTCCTCTTCTGGAACTCCGGCTTGGGCATCCCTTTCAACTGCGGATTGGGCAAGTTCCTTGGATAAAGAAGCTGCTAAGTCAATGTAATCCTTTGGTTTTGTAATATCTAACACCATAATCAAATCATCCTTTTAGGCATTTTCAAGCAATAAATTATCCAAATAAACTCCAGACGCAGAGAACCCAGAGAGAAGAGGACATAGAGAGGATTTTTGCGTCAATTTTGGGATATTTTCTTAAACTCTCATTTCTCAGTGTCCTCTGCGCCTCTGCGGTTCGTTAGGAGAAATATAGAGTGGGCAAAGCCCACGCCTCAATTGATTGAGCAGATTTAATTTCACCTTGGTTACATCCTGTAGTTAGTAGCAGTAGGATACAAGCCACTGAGGTTGATAATTTTGAAGGAAGTTTATAGCGGTTCTCGATTGGTTGAAGTACAGTTTTGACCTCTCTCCTAAAAAGAGAGAGGCTTTGAATTTTTCCCCCTTAGAGCGACGGGAGGGGGTTAGGTCTGTCTGCATACCTGTACCTCACTGAATTGAAAAGGGCTATATTTTTACTGATAGAACCTGTTCCTACTGCGAACCACAGCATAACTTTTTTCTTTGCCGTACTTATTTGATCTGCTTCAAAATTTGAAATGTTTGATCGGCTTTTGCTGTTGAGGTACGTTTATGTCCCCAACCGATGTTTTCCCGGTAACTACCCAGTAGCCCAACTTCTGCTAATTCTGCCTCATTGACAGAAGTCTGCATATCACTTTCTGGTGCAACATAAAGAGCATCAACTGGACAATACAATTCGCACATATAACAAGTTTGGCAGTCACTCTGTCGAGCAATGGTTGGCGGCGCATTGGGTACTCTGTCAAACACGTTGGTTGGACAAATATTCACGCAGATATTACATTTTATGCACCGCGATTCGCTGACCAACTCAATCACACTGCTGCTCCTATTTTGGATTTTAGATTTTGGATTTTGGATTGAAAAATATCTTCTGTATTCAGTAAAGGTTGAGTTTTCACCCAGACTCGATCTAATCCGCCGCTAATCAGGTGATGTTGCTGGTTAGCATCAAGTTCTGGATAATCTAAATGTTTGTGCATACCACGAGTTTCTTTACGTTCAATGGCGCTGCTATACATCCACCGGGCTGTAGCTACCATCGCCGCAGCTTCTCGCGCTCTGGGAAGCTCTTTTTCTGATATTACCTGGCTACTACGGAGTTCTTGCCAAAGATGATTTAGCTTACCCAAAGACTCGGTTAAGCCTTTTTCTGTACGGAAATAGTTCTTTTCGTAGGGAAATACTTCAGCTTGGACTGCTTGAATAACTTCATCAGTTGCCAAGGAGCGATCGCTCCCACTTTGTAATATTACCTCTCCAACACCCTTAACTAGTCGTTGAGTTTTATGTTCTCCCAAACTGCGGCTATATTCAGCAGCCGATTTCCCCGACCAATACCCAGAAGATATTGCCCAAGCAGCATTGTGGCTACCACCGCCAGTAAATCCGCCACAAATCAGTTCGCGTGTAGCGGCATCTCCAGCCGCGTAGAGTCCCCGTACAGAAGTGCTACAACTCTCATCTACAATCCGAATTCCTCCCGTACCGCGCACAGTTCCTTCTAAACGCAGAGTCACAGGAAAACGTTGAGTAAATGGATCAATACCTGCACGGTCAAAGGGTAAAAAGAAGTTGGGCTGTGCTAAACGCATAGATGCCCGCATCGATTCTGCCGCTTTGTCTATGATGGCGTAAACTGGCTGTTGCAGCAATGTCTCGGCAATTACTGAACGTCTATGAGAACTTGCTCCCGGAATCACACTACCGTCTTCGTAGGTGAAGGTTGCCCAATTATAAAACAGGGTTTTGGTAACTGAAGAAAAGGCGGGAGAGATGCCATAAGCATTGGAGAATTCCATACCCGACATCTCAGCACCAGCTTCAGCCGCCATTAAATAACCATCCCCTGTCAGGACGTTGCATCCTAACGCTTTACTGAGAAACGCACAGCCGCCAGTTGCGATAATTGTGGACTGCGATCGCACTATCCATTTCTCACCAGTTTGACGATTCACACCTGTTGCACCAGCAACAGTACCATCGTCATCTACCAGTAGTTCTAAGGCGGGGCTGTTGTCTAAAATCTTGACTCCTACCCGTTGAATTTGCCGTCGCATCAGCCGCATATACTCCGGCCCTTGCAGCGATCGCCGATAGGGTTTACCTTCATCGTCGGTAGGGAAGGGATAACCCCATTCTGCTAACTGATTAACGTTGACATAGGTCTGATTCAATACCCGATCCATCCAGTTGCGATCGGATAAAAACCCACCCAACGATTCCCGACTTGCCTTTGCTGTTTCTCTTGCTTCGGGATCAGGTCGCACGTACCACACACCATTGCCAGATGCAGCAGCGCATCCAGTTGTTCCACAATACCCTTTATCTACAAGGATCACCCTAGCTCCACTTGATGCAGCGCTCCATGCCGCCCAAGTTCCAGCAGGCCCACCTCCAATTACAAGCACATCGCCTTCTAAGTCGAGTTCAAAATCGGTTGTTAACGTCTTCAGCATTTACAATTTCCCTCCATCGATAAAGTCTTTTGCATCAAGTCTTCACCCCATCGATGCTCCACACCATTTCATAAATCAGTTTGCCTACCTACTTGACGACTGACGAAAACACCAATTTAGTAATCCTGGAATAACCTCTCGCCTACAAAGGAAGTGGGCTGAAGGTTAGATTTTTAATTACTGAATCGAGAGTTTAGTAGCCTTAAATTGTGGCTCCTTAAGACAGGTTGCCACCAGATTGATTGCTAGTTACTACTTTAACTTGATAGATAAACCGTAGTTTTGGATATAACAAAGCTTTTCATAGTTTTCGATAAAAAGCAAGTATTTTATCAAACAAATTCAAACGTAAAGTTATGTTAAATAAATTTAGCTATCTAAATAGGCTTGTTTTTTTGCTTACTTTGTGCATATTACCAAGATACCGTGTCTGTACTTGCGAGTTAAGCCACTCCCTAAGATTTAAGAATCCCAGACTTTTCGATTAAACCAGTGTAGGTAGGTAAGATAAAACCAAACTATGTAACGAAAAGTAGAATCTCTGTATTTGGCTCGTAGTTGCGCTTTAGCGCTAAAGCGCAACTACGAGCCAGTAATGATTATTTACGCCCACTTGCTTAAGCAAAGTTTAACGAACTTTGGGGGTTTAAGTAAAGAGTCTCTACAGGCAGCACGAATTGAATGCCTCAATCTAAATCGCACGTTGTAATGCGAGTCGGAAGCCGTCCCCACAACAGCACTCAACTCTTAGAGACGCTTTGTGCGTTCGTCACAAAACGTAATTACGAATTACGAATTACGAATTACGAATTACGAATTACGAATTACGAATTACGAATTACGAATTATTTAATCAGTCCGGGGAGTCGCAAAGGTTAAAACCTAAAGACAGTACGAACCCAAGCAAATAAACTATCAGGATTGCTAGCATCAGAGTTCGGTGCAGTAATCCAGATCAAACCCGGCGTAACCTCAATATTATCTCCGATTTTATATTGATAGAATGCTTCAACGTGCAAGGAAGTATCCTTGTCCGCTTGTCCCGCACCTGCTCCCAAATCTACACCCTTAGTGAGACTAATTATTTTTGGCTCCATACCAACTAAAACCCCCCCTAAAGCACCTTCACTAAAAAGATCCGGGAATGCCAGTCCTACAGCCCAATCCATAGCTTCGCCATCTCCGCGCCCCAAATAGCGGTGTGCTGCATAACTTACCCACCCATTGATTGCCAACTTGGGATTAACTTGATAAAACGCCTGTAGACCATAAAGGTTACCTACAGTTCCCGCTCCAGCAACGGTGCTGTTTACCAGATTACTCCCGACTGCTGGGCCGAAATTTGTTCCACTAAAACCTAGAGTATTTGGTGGGCTATAGGTATTAACGTAAGTTGCCGCCACCCGAAAATTCCGATTAGAAGAGTAGTAGATTAACTGTGCTAAAGCTAAATACCTACCTGTAAATAAGCCATTATTAAATGTGGGATTGTTACCGTTTGGTGCGCTGTACGCTATCCCGAATTGAAGCTGTTTGCCTAATCCTTGGAGTATGGCAATTCCGGGGCCGGTATCTCCATAGTTATAGACCAAAGACCGCCGTGAAAATCGTGAAATTCCATTAGCACCAGTCGCAAAAGACGATTCAAAATATGGGTTAATCGGACCAGAAAGACCTATCTCACTAGCTCCATCAGACAAAGGATAAATGTTGACTTGGGTATTTGGATAAGGTAGAAACCGATAGCGAAGACCACTGAGAATAATCTGATTGCGTGCAAAAGTAATACTGGCGTTATCAGCAGTTCTCCCCTCATAAGTTCCCAATAATCCAGCTCTTGTTTGTCCCAATGATTCAATATTTCCACCTCCTATTGTTATAGCTAGTGAATCTTTACCGTTAAAACTGGTGTTTAACCGTAAAGAAGTTAAGCCTTGAAGTGTGGCATTGTGAGGTGCTGGTTTCTTAGTGACGACGTTATTACCCGTCAGAAGGTCGCCAACAACAATCTGCGCTCGACCTATAAGTGTGGTTGTGGTTGAAAACTGAGTTGCTTCTAAATTCGCAGTTCGCGCTTCCAAGCTATCTACATGTCCCCGAAGTTGAGCGAGTTCTGGAGAAAATTGTTCTTGTAGTTTTTTGAGGGTATCCAAGTCTTCTCGTTTGACTAAATCTCCCGTTGAAGTTGCTATTAGTTCATTGAGGCGATCTAAAGCTGCATTCAACCCAGCTGCAAATTCATAGCGCGTTAGAGAGCGATCGCCTTTAAATGTACTATCTGTATATCCCGCAATTACACCGTAGCGCTCAACTAGAGATTGTAATGCTTGAAATGCCCAATCTGTCGGCAAAATATCTGACAGTTGCGAGACGGATGTCACTTGTCCTACAGAATTATTTGGAGCTTTTTTATCACTTGGTGGTGCAACTTGCAACAATTGCGAGACAGGTGTCACTCGCTCTTGGAGATCATTTGCAGCTTTTTTACGAGTGACTGGTGCAATTGAAGTGTCTATTGTTTGATTGATAACTGGTTGTGCAGCTTTGTTATCTTCTAGTTCAGTAGTAGATACATCAGGTTTAGGCAGTTCAGCCTGACTTTTGGCTGGATAAAAAACCAGGATAGCTAGAATATCTAGCAACGAAAGCAGGAACAATATACATCTATAATTCCAGCGCAAATTCAACATGACTCCTTAACTCCTCAACCTTAAATCATGAATAAAGTAGCTCTCGATTAGACAGACAAATCTTTTATCTAAATGTTTTTACTAAAACCTTAGATTATAGACTTAGCAAAAGTTTTTTGGTTAGAAAAGTACAAGTTTCTGACAAATATCGAAACCAGTACTAAGCAATTGAATGGACAATGCAAAATTCGCAGCAACTATGAATTCTAACGCTTGAAAGAATCCTAGAAACTTCTTAGATGAGACAATCGCTGCTTTAGTAAAGACTTTTATCTTTTTAAGAAAAAATCAAACATAAGCTATAGAAACTGATACTTCTTGAGACATCGTAATGGCATTTTTTTGTTATGCTGTACAAAGTTAATCAATGGCTACTGACATTGACTAAAGCTTGATTTGGATGCAAGTTATTATTTGCCAATTAACATTAACTGAAAACACTAATTTGTAATCAGCTATATTTTGACAGCATTAATTGTTAAATAAATACGATAGCTCTATCGATTTACCGTACTTTGTAGAATTATCTTTGCATAGAGCTTGCTACAATGCAAGACCCAGTAATTTTCTATGAGGCGAAAATATGTCAAAATTCTTGGCTAAGTCAACTCCAGCAACTGCGATCGCTTCCTGTGTCGTAAGTAATCGCCGCAAATAGTCAGTAAAAATTAATGAAAAGCAGGAAATTGCCCAAGCTGTAGATAATTTGGGCTTCACAGGCTGCATACGTGTCAACTTCAGCCAAAAGTAGCTTAAGTGTTAGCTTTCTCACCCGCCTGGAACTAAAGTTCAAGGCTAATAGCTAAAGTCTACTGAAGTAGACTTCATATTTTTGGCTATATTTTAGTCATCTTAAGATGACTTTCGCTATTAGCAAGGAACTTCAGTTCCTTGGGGGACATACTTTTACGTTAAGTTGATACCTATGCACAAGCTCTTACCCCTCCTGTCCCCACCAACTGTCCTCTGCCTTTCTTAGGTCAATACTTGTCTACATTTTGAATAGTAGGATCTTCTAAATTATCTAGTTTGTCAGAATTGCTCCTTGAGTTAGAGGACTTGTGATAAAAACCACCTACCTCTGCCAAAGTATAGAGGGGCCTAGCTTTAACTTCTTCATAAATGCGCCCGATATATTCGCCTAAGATGCCAACACTGACTAACTGCACAGATCCCAGAAAGAAAATTGCCATCAAAATAATCGTAAACCCGGTTAAAGGCGAATGGGGAACAAAAAGCCGCCAATACAAGACTAATAAAGCCATGAAGATGGCCGCCGTCGCCGCTACTAACCCTAAGTAGGTTGATAACCGCAGTGGCACTATTGAAAAGGATACTAGACCATTAATAGCCAGCGCCAAAGATTTACTGAAAGTGTATTTAACTTCCCCAGCAAAGCGGGGGTTGCGCTCGAACCGAATTGCTGTTTGCTCAAAGCCAACCCAAGAACGCAGACCACGGATATAACGGGTGCGTTCTGGCATAGAATTGAGAATATCGACGATCTGCCGATCCATTAAACAAAAATCACCAGTATCAGTAGGAATCTCTACATCTGCAAGCTTTTGGAGAATGCGATAAAAGAAGTAGGCAGTAAAACGCTTAAACCATCTTTCCTTGAGGCGTTGAGTGCGTTGAGCGTAGACGACTTGATAGCCTTGTCGCCATTTTTCAATCATGTCGGGGATTAGTTCTGGTGGATCTTGTAAGTCAGCATCAAGGATGATGATAACTTGACCCCGGACAAAATTCAGACCAGCCGTAACTGCAATTTGATGCCCAAAGTTACGAGCAAAGCTTAGATAGCAAATGCGCGGGTCTTTTTGATGGAGTTCTCGTAGTAGTTGTAGGGAGCGATCGCGGCTACCATCATTAATTAAAATTAATTCGACAACACCATCGAGCCGATTCATTACTGCACTCAGTCTGCGGTATAGTTCAGGAATAATTTCTTCTTCGTTATAAATTGGAACAATCAATGAATACTTTGGTAGCATCTAAGAATCTCGTTTAATTTTGAACAGCCAAGCTGACAGACTGCTTGCTTTCGCAAAGGTTTGGTTCTTAGTATACCTAGCAAGATTCAAGTCCCATTCCGATAATTTATTTATTATTTGGATTTATGTAATCTGAATCTGATTCTTTAAGGCTTTCTACAGCTTTTTTGGGAAAACTCCGACGATGACGATACCAAGTAGACCCTGCTACCAGGGTTCCAGTTAAGCCCAAGGCGAGTACTAGCGGCAAGAAATCGCCTGTTTTGACTGCCTTCAAACCAGAACTACCTAGTAGTACAAAAGGTAATACACTAGGAACAGTCCCAAGTGTTGTACCTAGAACATAATCTTTAAAACTGATCGAAGTCAGTCCAGCCACAAAGTTCACCAAACCATAGGGCATAATTGGTACTAGTCGGATGGCAAACATATAAAAAAGCCCTCCACGCCGTACCTCAGCATCCATTGCTTGCCAGCGTCCTGCAAGTCGTTTGGCAACTGTTTTACGTCCGATAGTCCGAGTAAAAATAAAGGCAATTATTGCCGCAATGACTGCTGCAACACTAGTCCAGAAAGTACCCAGCCAAGGGCCAAAAATTGCACCTCCAGTCAAATTTAGCACTGTTGAGGGCAAAACTAACATAGTTGCCATAACGTACAAAGCAACATAAATAACAGGTGCCCAGATCCCAGAAGATTTTAGCAAAGCTTGAATTTGTGCTGGTTCAATGCCGCCAAGCAGATATACTGCTATACCAGTTGCAATGATACAACTCAGTGTGAGTACTAAAATACCAGCTTTCAAGTTCCCCACTAGAATACTCCTGCTTTTTTTGTAACACAATTCATCTTTGGCAAATTTCCCTTTTAATTAAATAAGTGGGCGCAAATAATCATCACTGGCTCGTAGTTGCGCTTTAGCGCTAAAGCGCAACTACGAGCCAAATACAGAGATTTTACTTTTCGTTACATAGTTTGGTTTGATTTTGCCTACTTACTTAATTCTTGAAAACCTTGGTTTTGGAAAGTGAGGTGTACCCATAGCGAAACGGGCGATTAGAAACCGCATCTACACGAGACTTAACCCTTAATTTGACCTTAGTCTGCCTTTGCGGACGAAAGCCTGTGTAGCCAAGCCACTGCGAAGAAAGCGGTTTCCCTACACCTTGCAATATGTTATACCGCATCTGAATGGGAACAACTATAAATTATTAGGTATTATCAAACAATAAATCATCCAATCTTAATTTGTAGCGACTGTCTTAAAAGTCAAGCGATCGCACTTGAGGACATGATGTTTATTTACAAATACTCAACACGCCCTACCATTTCCTCTGGCGTATAAACTTCATAAATCAGTAGCAGACTTTCAACGATCTGTCCAATTGAACGAGTTCCTTGCTTGCAGTAAGCAATACCAGGATGATTATTGGTAAAACTCGCAATTCTAAGGAAATCATCATCCTCAGTAAAAAGCACTCGCTGTTGTTGACAAATAAAATCTAATTGTGCTTCATCGCTTTGAGTTCGTAATCCCACTGAGAGTGGTTGTGGTCACATCAATACCACGACGGTGCAATTCACGGGCAATAACTGACCTCACCTGTTCGTCTAAATGAAATCTTATCCGACTACTCACCCCGAATTGCCTTTAGTCTTGCTTCTAAAGGAGAAGGAGGACTATTACGCCTCATTTCCTCCACTAACGCCTCACTTTCTGCGGTATGGCGCTCAATTTCTTCTCGATGATCGTAATAGTACGCCATTGCTGCATAAACTGCTGCTTTAGATAAATCATATTCAGAAGCAATTTCTTCTAGAGATTCTCCCATCTCCAAATACATTTTTGCAATAGCAGCAATAGTTATTCTTGTTCCCACAATGCGGGGTTTACCACAACAATAGTCAGGATCTATGGCAATATACTCTTTACTTACCTGTTGGATAGGCATTTTTTTTGAGTGGGATAAGGCAAAATTTCTCCTTCTAGTATACTAATACCAATTCTGTATGAGGCTGCGCTATATTCGCGTAACTTGAGTGCGATCGCCTACGGCGGGCGTAGCTATTTTTAAATAATTTCCTGTAAAATACTAATAAAAATACGGTAAATTTATCGAATTACCGGAATTTCAAGCCCTTATACCCTGAAAAATATGCAAATTCTCTGGTTTATTCCGACTGGATCTCATGACGGACGCTATTTAGGCACAGATATAGGTTCTCGTGTTGCCACACCTGATTATTTGCAGCAAATTGCCCAAGCTGTGGATAATTTAGGCTACACGGGCGCATTGTTACCCACAGGGAGTTCTTGTGAAGATGCTTGGATTATGGCTGCTGCTTTGATCTCTGTCACCAAGCGGATGAAATTTCTCGTAGCAATTCGTCCAGGAATTACTTCCCCAGGTGTTGCGGCCCGGATGGGTGCAACATTTGACCGGATTTCTAAAGGAAGATTGTTGATTAATGTGGTGACAGGTGGAGATCCGGTGCAACTTGCTGGGGATGGCTTGCATCTTAGTCATGACGATCGCTATGATTTAACCGATGAATTTCTCACAGTTTGGCGGGGGATCGTCAGTGGGGAAACAGTCGATTTTAAAGGAAACTATCTGGATATCAAAGGTGGTAAACTTCTATTTCCACCAGTTCAAAAACCCTATCCACCCTTGTGGTTTGGTGGCTCATCTGCTGCTGCCAAGCGGGTTGCTGCTAAACATATAGATGTTTATCTGACTTGGGGCGAACCTCCAGAACAAGTAGCCCAAAAGATTGCCGAAGTTCGGCAACTGGCGGCTGAACAAGGAAGAACAGTCCGTTTTGGGATTCGCTTACATGTAATTGTGCGAGAAACCGAATCTGCGGCTTGGGATGCTGCCAATGAGCTAATTAAATATGTAGATGAGGATGCGATCGCATCTTCTCAGAAAGACTTAGCTAATTCTGATTCTGAAGGACAACGGCGCATGAGTCAACTACATAATGGTAGTCGAAAAACCTTAGAGATTAGCCCCAACCTCTGGACAGGAATTGGATTAGTGCGGGGTGGTGCTGGTACAGCCCTAGTTGGAGATCCCGACACCGTTGCCGCTAGGATGCTGGAATATAGCAATTTGGGCATAGAAACTTTCATATTTTCTGGATATCCCCATTTAGAAGAAGCCTATCGCACCGCCGAATTATTATTTCCCCGCCTACCTTTGCAGAGTGAACCTACACAGCTAACGCCACCAGTCGTGAGTACTTTTAGCGAATTTGTCACTAAGGAAAAATTTGCTCAACAATTAACGAGTGCTTCATGACAATGACAATTTTATATTTGGGATTTGGGATTAAGCAAAAACACCAAATTTAAAATCAAAAGCTTGATCCTTCTAGATTTATCTTTGTGAACAATCTAAAATCTAAAATCCCAAATCCAAAATTAAATGAGGGAGTAGCAAATGGTGAAACTAATTTTACCCGATCATCTCATTGCTGATATTCAGCCACACCTACCATCGGATATAGATGTTGTGGAGGTGGATAGTGAAGGTAATCTTCATGGTGATGCTAGTGATGCAGAAATTTATGTTAACGGATTTTACCTGAAAACCTCTACCCATGACAAAGTACTGACAGCAGCACCTGCGCTGCGTTGGCAACAGTCACCGAGTGCTGGCGTTAATCACATCCTCACACCAAATTTTTTGCAAAAGGACATTATCCTCACTAATGGCGCAGGGGTTCATGCGATTCCAATTTCAGAATTTGTACTGGCATTCATGCTATATCACGCCAAGAATCTGGGGAAATTGCAAACTTTGCAGAATGAACACACTTGGGTAAGAGGATTGTTTCTCGAAGAGTTGGCAGATGCGAATTTGTTAATTCTCGGCACTGGGAATATAGGTAAAGCGATCGCATCTCGCGCTAAAGCCTTTGGAGTCACAGTTTGGGGTAGTCGCCGCCATCCCGAACCCCTAGCAAATTTTGATAAAGTTGTGGGTGCCAATCAGTGGCGATCGCTCCTTCCATCAGCAGATTATGTAGTTATTGCTACACCATTAACTCCAGAAACTAAAGGCTTGATCGATGAAAGTGCATTGCGCTCTATGCGTCAGTCAGCTTACTTAATTAACATCGCTCGTGGTGCGATCGTAGATGAAGCCGCATTACTCACCGCACTTCGTCAGGGATGGATTGCCGGTGCTGGATTAGATACAGTAGCTACAGAACCTCTGCCGCCGGAAAGTCCCTTGTGGACGTTGCCAAACGCCTTTATCACCCCCCATTGTTCAGCCTTTTCGCCACGCCTCAAAGAGCGCATAGCACAACTATTTATCGACAATCTCAAACGCTACCAAACCGGTCAGCCCTTGCGGAATGTCGTAGACAAGCAAGCAGGATACTAAAATATGGGGCAAAAGAGTTAGGAGTTAGGAGTTAGGAGTTAGGAGTTAGGAGTTTGGAGTTTGGAGTTGGGAGTTGGGAGTTGGGAGTTGGGAGTTGGGAGTTGGGAGTTGGGAGTTAGGAGTTTGGAGTTTGGAGTTGGGAGTTAGGAGTTTGGAGTTTGGAGTTATTCTCTTCTTTGCACCACTCAGCACTGGCTCAACCGTAGCTATCGCTAACGGAAAAGAGGAACTCAGCACTCTTGAGGGGCATTCGGAAAGAGGAGGCAGAAGTTCTTTAATTTTGAATTTTGAATTTTGAATTTTGAATTGATTTCTCCCCCCAGTCTCCCCATTTGTATAAATAAGACTAAATACCTCTAAAGAAATAAGCAATTTTGGTGATGGAAAAATTCCCAAGTTGAAACAAAATAATATTAGGAATTTAACATCATCCACAAATAGAAGGACTACAATCAAAACGGACAAATGTTTCATGCTCCAACATAAGAGGATTACAAAGCTATGTCCGATTTAAATCGCGGAATTATGAAATTTGAGGGTGCAGATTCCCCAAAAGTAGTCACTATCTCTACCGTGTTACTTCTGGGATCGATCGCTGCTCTGATTATCTGGGCCCTGCAAGCTGCCTATGCGCTAAACTAAAACCATTAGTAGCTTAGAAGGACACTTGTCTTAAACGGTTGCCGTCGTAGCCAAGTGTCCACTCAGCAACTAGTAAATAAAAACGCCCTAATTACCATCAAAAATTTTAGAAAAACTTTAGATTTTAGATTTAAGGTTTTAGGTGGAATTAAATCTAAAGTCCAAAATCACGAATGTTTGAACCTTGGGGTGTCTTAGTTATCTTAATTGCCTGCCCCCTCTTGGGCGGATTACCCCTGATTGCATGGATCACTTACGCGCTAACGGGCAAGAAATTATCACAAGTTGGTACAAGAAACATTAGTGTATCAGCTGCTTTTTATCATGGCGGTAAGTTTGTCGGAATTCTGGCAGTCTTGTCAGAAGCTTTTAAAGGAGTTGCGGTAGTCTTACTCAGCCGCCTTTTTTTCCCGGAAGGATCGTTTTGGGAATTGATCGCCCTGATTGCTCTGGTAATTGGTAGATACTGGATAGGTAGAGGGGCAGGTACGACAAATGTTGTCTGGGGATTTGTCGTACATGATCCTCTTGTGGCAATATTTGTATCCTTTTTTGCAGGAATTAGCTTTACAATTCTGCAATCGAGAAAGGTAGTAAAATTTGGGGTTTTGCTTCTTTTTCCGGTGTTTGTGGCACTTCTGCACATTAGCGATTTCCCCAGAATGGTTGCTGCTGTCGCCTTAGCTGGTTTAATGGGCTGGATTTATACTAAAATTGCTGATGATATGAATCTGCCAGCCCAAGAGGCACAAACAGAATCTCTTGCGATGTTGGAATTTTTACGCGGCGATGTCTACGACGGGCTACGCCAACGCGCGATGGTTTCTTTAGATGAAGAGTTGGATGCTGCTATTGTCGGAGAAAAGGCGGCTACATTATCTCAAATTAAGCGCTGGGGTTATCCAGTCCCAAAGGGATGGGTACTCGCCCCGATTGACGATCCCCAAGGGTTGACATTTCTCCAGCCATCAGAATTATCTCCCTTGGTGGTTCGTTCTTCTGCGATTGGAGAAGATTCAGAACACGCTTCTGCGGCTGGACAGTATGAAACAATTTTAAATGTTACCAGCCCAGAGGCATTACAATCAGCGATCGCTCAAGTTAAAGCTTCCTATAATCATCCATCTGCTTTGCAATATCGGCGCGATCGCGGCTTAAAAGATACAGCAATGGCTGTATTGATTCAACAACAAGTCCAGAGTGTATATTCTGGCGTAGCTTTCAGCCGCGATCCCATTACCCAGCAAGGTGATGCAATTATCATTGAAGCCCTTCCAGGTAGCCCAACGCAAGTCGTTTCGGGAAAAGTCACACCAGAACAATATTGTGCTTTTGTCATTGAAACAGAAAATTCCTCCTCTGTGCAATTAGAGGGTCAAGGACGAGTCCCCCAAGCATTAATCAAGCAAGTTGCATACTTAGCTTATCGACTCGAAAAACGTTATCATGGCACTCCTCAAGATGTGGAATGGAGTTACGACGGTCAAACACTCTGGGTGTTGCAATCTCGACCGATCACCACTCTACTACCAATCTGGACACGCAAAATCGCCGCCGAAGTGATTCCTGGAGTAATTCACCCCTTAACATGGTCGATTAATCGTCCCTTAACTTGTGGAGTTTGGGGAGAATTTTTTACTCTAGTTTTAGGCGAACGCGCTTTCGGGTTAGATTTCACTGAAACAGCAACTCTGCATTATTCTAGAGCCTACTTTAATGCATCCCTCTTAGGAGATATTTTTCTCCGCATGGGATTGCCGCCGGAAAGTTTGGAATTTTTAACTAGAGGAGCTAAATTAAGTAAACCGTCCTTGCAGTCAACTTGGCAAAATTTGCCAGGACTAGGAAAGTTGCTGAGGCGGGAATTAAGTTTAGAAAAAGACTTCAAGCAGGATTATAACAAACGGTTCATTCCTGGGTTGTCGCAGTTGGCAGAAGAAGATATAGAGAACTTTGAACCAGCCAAGCTGCTAATCAGAATTGACTTTATTTTAAACTTGCTACGTCATGGGACATATTACAGTATTTTAGCTCCCTTGAGTGCTGCCCTGCGCCAGGGGATTTTTCGGGTGAAGGATGGGCAAATTGATCATAGCGTTACTCCAGAGGTAGCGGCATTGCGATCGCTCAGTGCAATAGCAACAGATGCCAAAGAAGTATTGCTTGAGTTTGACCCACAGCACGTATTTAAGCAATTAAAGCAAACCCCAGAGGGAGAAAAGATCCTGCGAGAATTTGACGAATTGCTTCAGGATTACGGTTATTTAAGTGAAGTGGGAACTGATATTTCCGTTTCTACCTGGCGGGAAAATCCCCAGATGATTAAGCAGATGTTTGTACAGTTAATGCAGGGGAACGAACCACAATCAGGCGCTAAAGACGCAATTAATAGCATTTTTGCTGGGAAGCGCAAACGTGGATTTGTGCAACGGCGTGTGGATATCAAGGGACGAGTTACCGAAGTTTATTCCCGGCTTTTAGCCCAATTGCGGTGGAGTTTTGTCGCTTTAGAGAAGATTTGGTTAAAGTCCGGCTTACTTAAGAAAGCAGGAGATATCTTTTTTCTAGAATTTGATGAAGTGCGGCGTTTAGTTGTGGGTGACGATTTTAGCTTAATTGAGGAGTTAGATGAGTTAGTGAAATCGAGGCGATCGCAATTTGCCCAAGATAGTGAGATCATTCAAATACCCCTTTTAGTCTACGGCAATACACCCCCTCATCCCTTAGCTCCCTCTGAACTCTACTCTGACCAAATATTACAAGGGATTGGAGCCAGCCAGGGACAAGCTGAAGGCAGGGTGAAAGTGTTGCGAAATTTACAAGACGTGCCGGAGATTGATCGAGATACGATTCTAGTAGTACCTTACACAGATTCCGGCTGGGCACCTTTGTTATTAAGGGCTGGAGGATTAATTGCCGAAGCTGGTGGACGGCTTTCTCACGGTGCGATCGTGGCACGGGAGTATGGGATTCCCGCAGTGATGGATGTTCACGGCGCTACATGGCTACTCCAAGATGGTCAACGGGTAAGGATTGATGGATCTAGGGGTATTGTGGAATTATCTAACGATTTAAGACCCGATTAAAACAATTCGCTTTTTCGCCCATTCGCAATTCGCAATTACGTTTTGTGACGTGGATTTAGACCCCGACACAAAACGCACTGCTTGATAGAAGCAGGGGACTTAAACCCCCACCATTTGTTAAATAATTCGTAATTCGTAATAGAGCCTCCGGCACGCTGCGCGGTTTTCATGCCCAAAGGGCTGTACGTAATTCGTAATTTGTATAAATATAACCAATCTTGTGGGGTGGGCGTCTCGCCCGCCCTACAAGAGTTAGTTGGATATTTTATAATTTGGAAGTTTCATAGCGACGCGGCGTGTAAACCCAGATAGTACCATCGTTGCGTTTGATGGTTCGGGTTTTTGTGGAACCGATGAGAATAATTGTCCGCATATCGGCGGTAGCTGGTGTTAATTGGTCAAGGGCGATCGCTTTCACCGTTTGTCCTGGTCTACCGAGATTCCGCGCCAACACTACTGGGGTATCTGGTGTTCGATGTTGCAATAAAATATTTCTTGCTTCTGCCAGTTGCCAGGTACGATCTTTAGAAACAGGATTGTAGAAAGCAATTACGAAATCAGCCTCAGCAGCAGCAGCAATTCGTTGAGCGATCAAAGACCAAGGTTTCAAGATGTCAGACAGGGAAATAGCACAAAAGTCATGTCCAAGGGGCGCACCAATCGCGGCGGCGGCGGCCTGCATAGCTGAAATGCCTGGGGCTACATGAATGTCGATAGTGTCCCATTCGGGTAAGGAAAGGCGATCGCATACTTCAAAAACTGCTGTTGCCATTGCATAGATACCTGGGTCACCAGATGAAACTACAGCTACATATCGCCCAGATGCGGCCAAATCAAGTGCAAAAATTGCCCGTGCTTCTTCTTCGCGGTTGTCAGACTCATGCCGTTGCTTACCATCAGCCAGAGAACCGATTAAATTTAAATAAGTTTTATAACCCACTAGGTCAGTTGCCGACTTGAGTATCTCTTTCACTTCTGGAGACATCCATTGCTCCCCACCAGGGCCTGTGCCAATAATCGCTAACCGTCCGCGTGGTTGACCGATGGTGTTAGGGTCAATTGGTTGAGGGGCAATGGCGATCGCTATGTGGGGAGATGAGGAAGTAATGGGGGATGTGCCTGTGGCGGCGATCGCAACTGCTTGGGCGGGGCTATAACCTTGTGATAACAGACTTTCTAGCTGATTTGGGGTAAAAAAGCGGGTAGGCACTCCCAAGGCGCTAGCTACGGCGTGAATTGCGGGATCGGCGGCGGCGGTGATGGGTGCAAATATGGCGGCGACTGATGCTTTTTCTAATGAGGTATCAGTTAGTAGTTGTTGTACTAAAGTTACTGGATCATCAATGGTGTCAGTAATTGCGATCGCGATCGTTGCTGGGTGGTAGACAAGACAGTTGGCTGTAGGAGTTACCAAACGTTCCGTAACTTGGATGGTCAAATTTCCCTGTGGATCTATGGGCAATTTGCGATCGCTTAACCAAGGTGCTGTGCCTTCTAACTTGACTTGCGCCCCAGCTAGCAAATCTGAGATAAATTTCTTCGCATCCTCTGGGTTTGCTAAATGGTATCCGGGGGGAGGAGATAACAGCGTTGTACCCAAACGTAAATCGCCTGTAGTCGTAATTGCAGGCTTGACATCAAGCGCTTGGGCAATGCGACGGGCTAAATCGTTTACCCCACCAAGTCCGCCCAAGAGAGGGACAACAACGCTACCATCTTCAGCCACAGCTAACACTGGTGGTTCCTGTTGTTTATCTGAGAGTATAGGAGCTAACGTCCTAATTAAAATACCGGCGGCACAAATGCCAATTAGCGGCGTTCCTTGGGCAAATAACTCGCGTAACGTCTCGCCGAAGTTAGTAAAGCTGACATCAACTCCAGATGTGCGCCCCGCTAGACCGTATAATGTTGCCCCTGGTAGGACTGTGATTATTTTGCGTGCTACTGTCACGCTATTTTGACCTAGTATTACAATGGCGGGTGCAACGTTCATCATCATAAGTAGATATCTTGCAAAATTTGATATCCTTCAAATGAAAGCACAGATTTAGATATGCTCAAAAACCTATTTTGGGTTTATACCATATTAGGTTTGTTATAACTCTCATTGAGATCGAATAAACCATCGCCAGAAAAAGGGCAAGCTAAAGTGCCTAAATCAGTTTTCAGCGAAGAGTACAATCGGTTTCGCCAGCTACTTATCGAAGCCCGAAAAGCTGCCAAGCTCACTCAAGCAGAGTTGTCAGCAAAGTTAGAGCTTCCGCAATCCTATGTATCAAAGTATGAACGTGGAGAGCGTCGTCTTGACGTTATTGAGTTTTTACAAGTTGCCCAAGTCCTTGAAATAGATCCGCTTGCTTTTATCGAAGAATTGCTGAAATACCAAAAGGAGACATAATAATCATTATTCAATATATTGACTTTAACGCAGCAGATACAATCATTAATACCCAATACCAGAACGAATGGCATGAGGTTATTACTATTCTCACTAGAATGCCTTTACACATCAAAGCTTCAGATCAAGCTGGAATTCAGGGTAATGCAATATTCGATCCAGTAGGTACGAACGAATACATTAAAGCTGCCTTTATTCATGATGGTTGGCAATCAAATATACCTATTCCCCTAGCTTACAGATTTTTGGGTACAGAGGTTGATTTTGCCAAAGCTGGCATTATCATTGAAATTCAGTTTTCTAATTATCCCTTCCTACTCAATAACACCTTGCGCTCAGAATTGTTCTTCAAAGCTAAAACTGAATTTGTTGAATACCCGACTAATTTGGTAATTCTGGTGACAAAGGCTCTGATGTTTCCTGCTTCCAACAGCACTCTTTATTACGAGCAAGCTGTTAATCAGTTAACAGCTTTGACTAAATACCAAGTTTTTGATGTACCAATTAGACTGGTTGGATTATTTGAACAACAAAATACAATAGTACCTATCATCTGGACTGAGTATTCATCTAAAAGATATTCTAGAACTGTGAATACTAGAGTTAGTCGCCAATGTCAAATCATTGCTGGACGTTCACCCCGTAGTCGTTGTCTACTTAACTTATTGTAAAAATTAATCTATTAACTCCATAATCTCAATTCAATTTGTTCTATTTCTTCTACTTGTTTTACTATTTTATTTTGCAAAGAGGTCTTTTTTCCATTACCATTAAGCTTTGGATCTATTGGAATCTCTTCACCTCTTAGATTAGCTGCAAAAGCAGATTCTTCATAGATTAATCTATCTTCCATTTCTTGCAAGTGATACTCTTCTGGATAAATTTTTGCTTTGCTGCGTTCCGAAGCTTTATTTCCTACTTGCACATCAAACTTAAATTTATCAATAGATTGACCAGTTTTTTCAACATAATCGCGCAATGTTTTTAAATTTGGAAAACAACCATTTTTATCTGGATTGCCACTAAGACGATGCAACGCAACTTGATGATATTTTGGTTCAATTTCTGACCCGATAAAATGGCGTTCATGATCTCTCGCAACCACTCCCACAGTACCAGAACCCATAAATGGATCTAAAACAATATCATTTTTGTTAGTTGTAGCTAATATAATTCGAGCTACCAAGTCTTCTGGAAATTGGCAGGGATGTATAGTTTGTTCTTCATGGTTATGTTTAACATTCCGAAATAGCCAAATATCACCAGGATTTTTACCTTCTGGATTACATGAAAGTTCACCTTTACGATTTCCCCGATAATGTTTCTTATTTTGATATTTTTGTGGAACTCTAATAGCATCTAGATTAAATTTATAGTTATCCGATTTAGTAAACCAAAGAATAGTTTCATGTCTACAAGAAAACTTTTTTTGGGCATGAAGACCATGTTGCCTAGCCCATATAATTCGGTTACGAGGAATTAATCTGCATGACTCTAAAATCGGAAAAAAGCAAATATCCAGAGGAATCAGCATTCCTCGGTCAGAAAAAGCACCAACTTGCCAAAATAGCGAACCTGTATTTTTAAGAATCCGGCTACATTCAAGCAAAACGGCTGTTTGTTCTGCCAAATAAATCTCAAGAGCCTGCCTTGATTCGTATTCTTTGCCTAGATTATAAGGTGGAGAGGATACAACTAAGTCAACACATTCATCTGGCAGATTACTAAGCAGTTGTAAGCTATCCTCCAAGAGAATCTGGTCTAAGGGTAGATTCTCTCTATTAGTCTTCATTACGATACCTACCTTGCAAGTAATACTAAACTTTCGTGAGCATAACCTATTTTAGGTTATTAGCCAATTATTGAGGAAAATATCAATAGGAAGTAGAGTACAATACCTCCCTACTTACTGATCTACTTTGCTGCTGTAGACATAGCTAAAGGCGATCGCCTCTTTAAAAAAATGCGATCGCTTGCTTCTTGTTTCAATTAGCTTTCCGCTCTTTAAGCACTTGATCTAGCAAACTTCTCGCAGATTGTGCTTTAGTCAGCGCTATTTGATGGTCATTATAAGCCCGAACAAGGCGAGAAAGACTGCTCACACCTGCCTTAAGTTGCTCAAGTTCTTCACCAGCAACCATTTCACCATCAAGCATCCGCCCGATTAACGGTTTAATATCGCCCACTTCTTGCCGGACTTTTTGGAGTTTTTCTAGGCTACTCAATAAGGTTTTGAGTGAGTTCAAGATGTCGTCAATATCTTGGACATCCTCCACAGCTTCCGGTAAATCTTCAATTGTCACTGTATCTTCATCTGATATTGTAGGCAATTCCTGTGCAGACATTTCAGTTGTAACCCCGTTTGACCGTGCCATCAAAGCTTCCTTAAGGAATTTTCCTTAGTGTATCGCTGATTCAGCCTATGTTAAGCAATTTCGCCATAGCCAACCGTTGCAGTTTCCCCGTAGCACCACGAGGTAGTTGATCTAAAATGTGAATTTGCTTAGGAACTTTAAAGTCTGCCAGCATGGTTGAACAGTAAGCTAAAAGTTCTTTTTCGCCGACTTCTCCCTTGAGGACAACAGCAGCATGAATATCTTCTCCTAAAGATTTGTGGGGGACGGCAAAAGCTAAGGCTTCGGCGACGGCGGGATGGCGCAGCAAAACGTCATCCACTTCTAAAGGAGAAATTTTTTCCCCACCCCGGTTAATCAATTCTTTAATGCGTCCAGTCAAGCGCAGGTAACCGTCTGCATCCAGTGTACCCTGATCCCCAGTGCGGAACCAACCGTTTACAAAAGCTGTGGCGTTAGCTTGGGGGTTGTTTTCGTAGCCATCTATAACATTGGGTGCTTTTACCACCACTTCGCCCAAGCTTCCTTGAGATAATAGGTTACCTTCAAAGTCCATGATGCCGACTTCCACACCGAAGCCATAACCGACAGTACCCGGTTTCCTGACTTTTGGCGGTAGGGGGTTAGTAGTCATTAAGTGAGATGCTTCAGTCATGCTGTAAGATTCCACCACGGGAGCATTAAGAGTTGCTTCTAGCTGTTCAATAATAATTGGAGGCAAGGGAGCGCTACTAGAGCGAATGAAACGAAAGCGGTTAGCTTTGACAATTTCTGCGTTGCGGCTAGCGCGGGCTAAAATTGTCTGGTGCATGGTTGGCGCTGCGGAGTACCAAGTAGGTTTGTAGGTATCTACCAGTTTCCAAAACTCCAGGGCATTAAAACCATTGGGACAAATTAATGTGCCGCCCGATGCTAGAGTTGCCAGCAAACAGCCCACCAATCCGTGAATGTGGAACAGGGGCATTAGGCAAATTGTAGTATCATCTGCTGTGAGTGAGTAAGCACCAATGATGTTGTTAGCTGAGGCGATTAAGTTGCAATGACGAATCGGCACACGTTTGGGACGGCTGGTGGTGCCGCTAGTGTGGAGAATCATCGCCAAATCATCGGCGTTGGGGGCTGCCAGATTCGAGGATTCTGCTGGTTCTGAGCCTGTTTTGACTAATTCAAAGCTCAATGTGCCGTCAGTGTTTACCTTGGCATTAATCAGCATCATATCGGGTGTGACGGCGGCAATGGCTGCTTTTGGCTCGTCAGACAACGTAATTAGTGCTTTTGCTTGGATATCTTCGTAATAAAAGGCAAATTCTTCTTGTTTGTATTTAGGATTTAAGGGTGCAGCAGTGCCACACAAGGCCACAGCCAAAAAGGTAATAGCCATTGGTGAACCGTTAGTCATGGCAATGGCAATGCGATCGCCCCGTTTCAATCCAAAGCTGTTGAGTTGCGATACCAATCCAACAATATTCTCGCGCAATTGCTTATAGGTTAGCGATCGCCCCTCAGGCGTAACTAGGGCTAGATGATTGTCTTCCCCTGCTAAAAGCTCAAATAAGTTCATTAGTTTTCCAGTCTGTCAACAGATTATTCAATCAGTTTTAAGAATAAAGTACACGCCACGGCTAAACAACATTTAGCCCATCCTTTGTCGCATGGTAATATTTATTACATTAAAACTGTTAATCAATATCATTGACAAATACATAACTTAATAATATGTTAAGTAGTGTGTGCGGCACATAAATATTTGATGAATTTATCTACCCTAAATAAGCTCTTTTGTTATGAGTCCTATAAAGATTACTATGTTAGGCGAAAGCTTGGAGCGGCAAGGTGGGATAGTTTCCGTGCAAAAGCTCATCCTTGAAGAAGCTACTGAAGCGACTTCTGATATTAAATTTACACATATTACTACTTTACCGAATGGCTCTGCTCTCCAGAAAGTATTAGTGTTTTTGCAGGCAATAGGGGAGTTATTTTGGAACTTATTAAATAAAAAAGCCGACTTAATTCACGTTCACGTTTCAGAGAGAGGTAGCGCTTTTCGTCACTCAATCACTAGTCTTATTTGTTGGCTATTTCAAAAGCCGCTAATTATTCATGCTCATAGTGCTGACTTTCATTTATTTTACTCTGAGCTTCCGCAATTGCTTAAGCAATGGCTGAGTTGGTCTTTTAGTAAATGTACCCGTTTTATTGTTTTATCAGATAGCTGGAAAAAATTTTATATCGAAAATCTGGGTTTGAAGCCAGAGCAAGTTATTGTTCTTCCTAACGCGGTAAGAATTCCCGCCGAAATTCCGCAGCATGTAGATTCCAACCAGGTATTTTTCTTATTTCTAGGGCGCATTGGTCAGCGCAAAGGTGCATTTGATTTAATTAACGCATTCGCTTCTATACCTGCTGAACAAAAAAGTAAAGCAAAGTTGGTTATGGCAGGAGATGGAGATGTAGAAAAAGCTCGTAGTTTGATTCAAACTCTAAATCTTGCTGACTACATCACTATCCTAGACTGGGTAGACAAAGAAAAACGCGACGATCTTTTAGCTAAAGCTGATGTATTTGTTTTACCTTCTTACAACGAAGGTTTGCCGATGGCATTACTAGAAGCAATGAGTTGGGGTTTAGCTGTCATAACTACTAAAGTAGGAGGAATACCGGAAGTAGTTACTCAAAACCAGAATGGTTTATTACTTAATCCGGGTGAGATTCAAGAGTTGTCAGAGGCAATGCAATCTTTAATTGCAGATAAAAATTTGAGAATATCTCTAGGAAATAATGCACGCATAAGTGTAAAACACTTGGATATCAACAATTATCTTGCATCTTTAAAATACATTTATGCATCAGTCGTAGCTTGAGAGCCATATTCTGAAAAAAGTTTGTCTAAATTAAACAAAAAGGAAATAACAATGAATACGAGTACTAATACGAAAACTTTCCCGGAAATCAAGTTGTTTGATACAAGATTCCATCAAGTTAAAGTACAAGAATTAATCGATTATTTAGTAGAAGCAGTCAAAAGTCCCAAAAAGACAATTGTCGAAAATGTGAATATTAGAGCGATGAATTTTGCTTATGAAAAGTCTTGGTATCGAGATTTTTTAAATAATGCAGATTTAGTATTTTGCGACGGATTTGGTGTATTGTTAGCAGCTAATTTAAGCGGTTATTCGCTAGATTCTGCACATCGCATGACAGCACCAGATTATATAGAAGATTTAGCATTGAAATGTGAAAAAGAAAACATTTCTTTATTTTTATTAGCTGGAAAACCCGGCGTAGTGGATGAAGCAATTACAAAGTTAGGATCAATTGCACCAAACCTTCGCATAGGTGGGCATCATGGTTACTTTGATAAATCAGGAAAAGAGAATGATTTAATAATAGAAAAAATTAATAATTTTCGACCCGATATTTTATATATTGGTTTTGGTATGCCATTACAAGAAAGGTGGATTTTAGATAACTTCAATAAAATTGAAGCTCGTGTATTTTTACCTTTAGGCGCGTGCTTAGATTTTTATACTAACTCTACATATCGTGGGCCTGAATGGCTGACAAATAATGGCTTTGAGTGGTTAACCCGCTTAGTTACTGAACCTACTCGTCTATGGGATCGTTATATTATAGGTAATCCATTGTTTTTTTATCGTCTATTTAAGCAAAAAATCGCTCAAAAATTGGTAGCAAATCGCTAAGAAAAACATAATTCATATAGCAAATTGCCGGATTATGAAGTACAGTACAGTCTGTAAACAAGTTTTTTAAGCTATCCAATTGTAAAATAAGCGATCGCTCTTTTGGAAAAAAAACTTTTAGATTTACTGAATGTATCGCCTTACAATAGCACTGCATCCCTCTGTATTTAAAAGGCTACGACCTTTAGGCGGTAGAAGTCATTGCAACAGTGCTAGTATGTCAAATATTGGCATTTTGTAGCTTCTAAGTTGTGGTTATAGAACACAACAACTCTACTACATCAGCCCTCTGTTTTCTATATTCTTGTTTTGGCGAAGGTACTGAACTATTAACCCATTTGCACCACTTGTAGGACAACAGCAAGCCATAGAATTACTCACTCAGGCTGTCAGACAAAATCGGGTTGCTCCAGCATATCTATTTGTGGGGCCACATGGTGTGGGAAGAAGTTTAGCAGCCAGATGTTTTGTGGAATTGCTATTTTCTAGTGAGATGGGAGTCACTGCGGCTTTACAAAACCGTTTGCGCCAAGGGAACCATCCGGCTTTGTTGTGGATGCAACCGACGTACCAATACCAGGGACAACGATTAACAGCAGCAGAAGCGGCCGAGAAAGGACTTAAGCGTAAAGCACCACCTGTAATTCGGCTAGAGCAAATTCGGGAAATTACCGAGTTTCTCAGTCGTCCACCCTTGAAAGCGGCGAGGAATGTAGTGGTGCTAGAAGAAGCCCAAACAATGGCAGAAGCAGCAGCGAATGCTTTACTTAAAACTTTAGAAGAACCGGGACAGGCGACGTTAATTTTAATTGCACCTACCTTAGAGTCTATTTTGCCAACTTTGGTGTCACGCTGTCAACGCATTCCTTTTTATCGCTTAGATGCACAGTCTTTGGCTGTTGTACTTACACAAACTGGTCATCAACAAATTTTGGCAAATCAGGCAGTATTGAGTATAGCAGCTGGCAGTGCCGGAAGTGCGATCGCATCTTACGAACAATTACAAGCTATTCCCTCTGAGTTACTCGAAGACTTAAAAAAAGCTCCTGCTTCTTACCGCAAAGCTTTAGAGTTAGCCAAGAAAATTGATAAAGATTTAGATACAGAAGCCCAACTGTGGTTAGTTGATTATCTTCAGCAATTCTACTGGCAGGAGTGGCATCAACCCAGTATCATAAACCAGCTAGAACAATCTCGTAAATACTTACTTTCTTACGCTCAACCGCGGCTAGTTTGGGAATGTCTGCTTTTATATTTATGTCAAAAATAAAATTCCATCTAAACCTCCGGCACAAAAACCTCAAACCCTTTATAACAATATTAAATGATATTACTTAAGTATCCGTAAATAGTTAGTACTTGTGTATTATTGATAAGTAGGTAGACAAGATAAAACCAAACTATGTAACGAAAAGTAAAATCTCTGTATTTGGCTCGTAGTTGCGCTTTAGCGCATCTTTATCCGGATGCGCTAAAGCGCAACTACGAACCAGTGATGATTATTTGCGTCCACTTACTTAGTAACCTATGCAAAGGGTCTTTTAGAGAATGCGGCGAGTTAAGAGACATTGCCCCAAGACACTCAAACTTGCTCAATTGTCAAAGCTTCATAGCAAACAAAAGTCTTGCGGAGGATGACTAATAAAGGCTGTCCAATTATTATTTTTGAACATTCTACCCCTAACTTATGATGAACTTACCGCAGACAATTTCAGTTCTTCTTTTAGGGACTAGCTTGGCTGTGCTTTCACCTCAAGTTTGTCCTGCTTTCACTGTTCAAGAGGTAGCTAGTCTTGCCAAAGCATCAAGTGATTTACCACTAGTCAAATCAGCAGGACTATCACCTGATATGGATGTACCTTGGTCGAAAGCCGTGAGAATCGTTGACCCTTTTGAAGGGGAGTTTCTTGGGGTTTTCGACCGCAACTCCTTAGGTGGCTATTTGTTGCGTGAGGGTTCAACGCAAGTTATTAGTTTGTGGACTCCTTCGAGCATTCGAGTTCTGGTAACTGTAAATTCTGGTGAAGCAATGTCTCCTTTCTACACCGCAGGTCGTGTGTATCCCAGACCTGACCCTCTTAGGTTTGTAGCTACCAAGAAAGTCGATAAACTTTTGCTCAAGGTCAGGGAAAAAGTTTTTCAATTAGACGGTTCAACCGGCACTTTTGCTATCAGTCAAGAATTAGCTACTGCTTTGAAAAATGCTCCAGATGAGAACTTAGACATCAGACTAGTCTTGGAAGGTGGTCAAGCTGTTGATAGCGAAATTGGCAAAGGGACGGTGAAAGCTTGGAGAAACATTTATTAAGCTATATTTTTGGTGGTCACTGAGGTTTGTCGTACCAGTTCGTAGAAGCAAGCTACGCGCAGCGTAATAATTAACATAAATTATATTTTTAACATTGAAATTTATTTTTGTGAACCATCTTTAGGTAGGGAAATTTATAACTGTCTTTTAATTCTTCACCATAAACTTGATTTTCTACCTATATTGTACGACTTATGCATCAAGTATAAAATTTAGGGGCAATTCATGAATTGCCCCTACGGGAAATCAAGGCTTTCACTGCTTTTTGCGTAAGTCCTATATTGGTTAAAATTTGTGGTATTTAACTGTTTTAGGAAATACTTAGGCTAAATTTAGATTTATTTAACTAAATTCGTTCGCGCAGCGTCTCCAAGAGTTGTGCTGGCTACGCCTACGGATTTAAGTTAATAATTAATACAGTATAGTAAGTTAAACCGTACCTTTTAAGTTATAAAAAGGACATCAACTCTATGAAATTTGTATTGATATGAGACACAATTGCCCTCCAGATACAGGGGTAACAGGCATAAAACAATTTTTGCTGGATATAGCATTATAGAAAAAGATTAAGTAGGTGGGTATAAATGTAACGAAATATAAAATCCTCAAAACCTTTGCGATTACTTTGTTTCACTCGCAATAACGTAAAAATATAGATTAGGAAACGAACTGCCAAGGACGCAAAGGAAAGAAGAAAGAGAGATATAATTTTCACGAATGATTTAGGACTGCTATATATCATTGATTCGTCAACACCTATATCTCCGAATTTTCTCAAAAGTTGGGGATATATAAAGCCCTTTACATAGGAAAAATTTATGTCATTACTAGATAATTTAGTCAAAAATTATTTGAATAAAAATTTAGCAACAATATTTACACAAGTTGGCATTGAAGGTACAAAGATTAGCGATATTAATCGGCAAATTTTAAAAGAAGTTACCCTCGCACAATGGTTATTAGAATCTGACAGAGGAAAAAGTGAGCTTGCTGTCAATGCTAACAATTTTGCGGGATTAAAATGGCGAGTTACTGAGATGAAAGGGTTTGCCGAACCTTTTAAAATGAAAGTTCCTTCTGAGCCAGAAGAAGTTGAGTTCTGTAAATTTATAGATATAGATGCTTTTATTATTGGTTATTGGAAGTTTTTAACTCGCACTCCCTATAAAGGTTTAGAAGATTATACCAACACGCCAGAAAACTTCCTTGGCTTTCTCAAGGCTAAAGGCTATTCATCCGATCCTAAATATGTGAGTAAAGTTGTGGACTTACTTCCAGAGGCGCAAAAATTACTGGCTAATGCAGGTGGAGTTACTATTCCCGTTTCAGTGGAACAATTGCAGGTAATTCGTGCGCCAAAAGAAGTGGAAGTAGGGCAAAGTTTTAGGGTTGAAGGCGTAGCACGTTTAGCTGACAGTGGCAAAGTTTTGTCAATTATAATTGACGATCAATTCCCAATCGCAAATGTAGTAATTAGTCAAGACGGCAAATGGCAACTTGATTTCGTCTTTAAACAAGAAGGCGATCGCCGCATGATAATTGCCCTTGATGGTCAAACTCTAGAGATCCGCATTAAAGTTGTTGTTCCTTTCGATAGCAAGGACGATGAAAACACTCAACAACCTACTGCATCTAGTTTACCAGGAGCGAAGTTAATTAAACTCGGTGGTAGTGTAGGAATTGGCGGAGTCAATAAAGCTGATGATGTTAAGGCTATTAAGGCCCGATTGTATGAGCTAGGCTACACATGGGTAGGCGATTTTAACAGTGCAGACAGAGACAGAGGACTATTTGACGCAATCAAACTATTTCAGTCAATTATTGCTGGTCGCAGTACTCTTAATGGTGATGGGCGAGTTGATGTTGGGGGAACAACTCATCGATGGTTGCAAGCAGCTAATGCACCACGGTGGGAGTTGATGCCAAAAAGCGATCGTGATAATGGTTTGGTTAACGGTGAACTAGAAGACATCGAAGATAAGCACGATTTTGGAACACACTGGTTAGCTGATGTTATCAAAAAAATTGCCCAAGATTATCAAAACAGTTATCGTAAGACTCACCCCACAGCTGCTCCATTCGCAATTAACGATGTTAGCCTTCCTCATGGAGGCGATACTCCTGACCATCATGGACATGAAACTGGTATGATGTGCGATGTTTACTTACCCCAAAAAAATGGAAATTTCGGTGGCATCATTTGGTCGAGTTCTGAATACGATCAAGGTGCTGCACGAGCTATTCTCAAGTCTATTGGTAAGCAAAAGTTATTACGGGCAGTCTTTTTCAACGATCAACAGCTAATTAAAGAAAAACTTTGTGTTCCTCTGAGTGGTCACGATAATCATATTCATTTTGAAATTAACCCACCAGTGAGGAGCTAGTTCTTGGTGACTAAAGAAGAGAAATTTAAAACTGATTCACCTATCAAAACTAATGGGATAGACCACTAGAGAGAGGCTTAAACAGCTTATTATAATTTTTGCCCTGCGTAAATCGATCGCACTTCGCCGTTACGGCGGATAACAGCTTCACCATTACTTACATCTACTAGTGTCCAACCGCTTGAGCCAATGCTTTCACCCATATTGATGCGGCGAGTCACGCCATCAATTTTAAACAAAGCAGCAGATTTGTTGCCTAACTCTAGTAATCCTTCTAAGGTATTACTCGGAGCATCTGCGATCGCAACTGCCGGATATACTTGTTCTTGGGTAATAGTTGGTTCTGAATCTGGGGCGAGGGCTGCACGTAATGGAACTACTGGTAATGCAGGCAGAGGGCTGGGTGTTTGCCGCACGGTAATCGGTGCAGTTTTCGCAGCTAGAGGTTTAAGTTCGGCTCTTACAGCCGCAGCTAACATGTTGACAGTTATAGGCTTGGCAGCTTGTCGCACTGTATTCAGGGCATTTTTCACAACATCCGGTTGAGATGCCTGCAACACACTGGCAACTTGTGGCAATGTAGGACTACGAGGAATAACCGGCAGTGCGTAGCGCATTGGCGACGGCGCTTGATAAACGGGAACGTAGATGCGCTCAACAACGCTTCCAGAACGGTTGGGGGCTAGTGGTGTATTGTTGGCTAGAAGTGGAACTGATGGGAGATTACCACTTATTTGCCTGTTACCAAGGGCTATCTGATTAGTATTTGCCTGACTGGAGAATCCAGGTATGGCAGAGTTTCGATTGGGCGTTGCTTCTTGCTTATCTATAACTGCCAGCGCTTGCAGCATGTAGTCAACCAAATCTGCCTCTATTTCTACTTTTGTGGGCAACTGTGACTGCGGTTGCGGGACTAGAATAGCTGGCTCGGTCAAGTTGGGATTTAAAAGATATACGACTCCAGACTGTACCAGGTAGATAATACCAGCGATCGCCACGCCTAAAGTTGTTCCCGCTATCAGCAGTTTGCCCAAATTACCACTACTTTTCTGAGGCTTTCTAATAGATGGTTTAACGGTGGCGGTGTCAAATACAACGGTACTCAAGTGTTTGTGGTTATCTTGAGCAACTGACTGCACTGGTTGGTTCACGGGGTTTGGTAAGATAATCTGCGGTATCGTGACTCTTTGCGGCACCTTTTCTGAAGGCGACTGGTGTTGGGGTTGGGGAGAAACCCCTGCAACAGACTGGTTAGATTTCTTCTGCCTACTGTGGCTAACTGTCTGAGAAAGCAGATTACCACTAACATCCAGAATGGAGTCGATATCGGCAAAGAGTTCATCCATTAGACCATCAGCATAGTTTTCTATCGACCAAGGCTCGTTGGCGATTAAGTCTTCTGATGGTTCCGGTACTATGAGACGGGTGCTGGCTTTTTGTAACATAGACTTTCTGGGTTGTTGCTAGGACGAGGAAACGCCGCGCCTACTGCCTCTTAATTAGGATTACAGATAATATCCAATCCGCCCTCTGATTGAGACGAGTTGGTTGAGCGTTGGTATTAAAGTCAACTTTAATCTGGGGATTGTTGATGATGCCATTACTAATATTTATGTCATCTATCATACCAATCTCCCTCCCTACTACTATACTCAGTCTTTATCAAGTTTGTGTGAAGCTAACGCTGGAAACTCTCGCTGGCTCTTGGTTCTACGCAATTCTAAATATAATAATAAAGCGTTAACGTCTGCTGGGTTTACACCACCAATACGTGCAGCTTGACCTAGAGTGAGTGGTTTTACGTGAGTTAACTTTTCTCGCGCTTCTTTAGAAAGAGTATCAATTGTTGTATAATCTAAATCCCCAGGTAGCTGGCGGTGCGCTTGGCGGGCAATTTGGTCAATCTGATTTTGTTGCCTAGCGAGATAGCCAGAATACTTGATGTCAATTTCTGCGCCTTCTTTCTCGGCCCGGTTGAGGTTGGGGTTTCCAAGGGCGAACCTGTCGAGGTCAACGTAATGAAATCCGGGACGGCGCAGCAAGTCGTTGAGAGTAATTGAACCTTTAATTAATTGTTGGGTATTAGATGCGATCGCTATTCCTATTTCATCATGTTCTTTGACTCGTGTAGCTTGCAATCTTTGCTTTTCTGTGGTAATATTGGCCTGCTTTTGGGTAAATAGATCCCAACGGCGATCGTCAATTAAACCAATTTCCCGGCCCAAGGGTGTCAAGCGTTGGTCGGCATTATCAGAACGCAATAGCAATCGGTACTCAGACCTACTCGTAAGCATCCGGTAAGGTTCCCGCAGGTCTTTTGTACACAAGTCATCAATTAGCGTCCCGATGTAACTTTGCTCGCGGGCAAAGACAATCATTTCTTGAGAGCGAACAAATCGAGCGGCGTTAATTCCTGCCACCAGCCCTTGAGCGGCGGCTTCTTCATAACCTGTGGTGCCGTTAATCTGCCCAGCACAAAACAGTCCGGCAATCTTTTTAGTCATCAGTGTGGGGTAACACTGAGTTGCAGGTAAATAGTCATATTCCACAGCATACGCCGGACGCAGCATCACACATTTTTCCAAACCGGGGAGAGTCCGTAACATTTGCAGTTGCAAATTTTCTGGTAACCCTGTAGAAAACCCTTGGATATAAAGTTCGGGTATATCCCTTCCTTCTGGTTCAATAAATATTTGGTGGCTTTCCTTATCGGCAAAGCGCACAATTTTATCTTCAATACTGGGACAATAACGCGGCCCTTTCGCTTCCACCCAACCGCCATAAACTGGCGACAGGTGCAAATTTTCCTGAATTAAGCGATGGGTTTCGGCAGTTGTGCGGGTGATGTAGCAAGGTATCTGTTCCCGTTCTACCCACGCCTCTGGGTCAAAGCTAAACCAGCGTACATCTTCATCCCCTGGCTGGATGAGCATTTTACTATAATCTACCGATCGCTTGTCTACCCGGGCTGGAGTTCCAGTTTTAAGTCTGCCGGTTTCAAATCCCAAACGATTTAGGGTTTGTGTCAATCCTTCGGCCGCAAATTCTCCAGCACGTCCAGCTGGCATTGATTTGTTACCAACCCAAATTTTGCCCCCCAAGAAGGTGCCGGTTGTCAAGATGACTGCTTTACATTGGAACCCGACACCAAAATAAGTTTCAACGCCGATAACTTCACCGTTAGCACCCAGCACCAAATCTATTACCATACTTTCGCGGATTGTCAAGTTTTCTTGGTTCTCGACAATATTCTTCATCACTGCTGCATATTCGCGCTTGTCTGTCTGGGCGCGTAATGCCCAAACAGCAGGCCCCCGTGAAGAGTTGAGGATACGTTTTTGTAGGTAGGTACGGTCTGCTACTTTACCAATTTCTCCGCCGAGTGCATCTACCTCATGAGTCAACTGGGATTTGGCCGGGCCACCCACTGCTGGATTACAAGGTTGCCAAGCGATTTTATCCAAGTTGAGCGTCAATAGCAGGGTACGACAACCGAGGCGTGCAGAGGCCAGAGCCGCTTCGCAACCGGAGTGACCTGCACCGACGACTATGACATCAAAAGCGTCTTGGAATTCAACCAAATTGTGCATGGTCATACTTACAGGATCAGCTTGCTGAGAGTTCTTTTCAATTTTAACTGTTCCAGTGGTTTCAGGGATGTAACTTTCTGATAAAAAAGTTATCAAATTTACTAGTACTAAATGAAAAACAATTTTCTTTTTTTACTTGAGCAATAAGTCACAAACATAATCTTTTTTAATAATTGTGACAACGTTCCGGGTTGTTTATCACAACTATTGCTCACATGTTTAGCGATTAGCACCAATTTCATTTATTACGGGTATATATTAGATGCTGTCTATAACTTGCATAAAAATATCAGGGCTATTTCATTCTAAAATGTGACGTTTTCAAAGTCCCTCTCCCAAGTCTGGGAGAGGGATTTAGGGTGAGGGCAAAAACTACGGTTCTCAACTTAAATTGCGTTTAAATTCTTATTTTTCTGAAAAAGATTCCTAAAAACTGTCGTAAAAATAGAATGAAATAGCCCTGTAAAAATATAGTTTAATGCCGATAAACAAGTTACTTTCTAAGGGAGCATCCCAATGAGTGCTTAAATCTTTTCCCTCACCCCCAGCCCCTCTCCCATTTTTGGGAGAGGGGAGACATAATTCTAGTTCCTCCTCCCCCAAATGATGGGATTCGGGGTTAGGGCTATCAAGGTTTTTGCACCTGACGGGATGCTCCCCTTTCTAATTAATTATAAATATTTATCATCAGCTTATTTATTCTTGAACAAATTCAGAAATTACTTACAAATGAAACTTACCATCAAAAAGCCAAGAAATTTTACTAGATTTATCAAACAAGCAACTTTCATCAGTATAGTTATCTTGATTATTTTCACATTAGTAGCTAGTAATGAGATTACCCGCCACAAAGTTGCTATAACCGCCCAACCATTAAACGGATGTTTGATTACTGATTCATTACCTTGTACAGATACCTTTAAAAAGACAACATCAGAACCATTTATCCCTGATGCAAAATTAAATGCTCAACAGCGTTTTTTATCTGCGATCGCTAGGAAGTTACCCACAGTTCCCCAAGCTGGTACTTATGAATATATTTTGCTGCGAAACTATGGCGCAGTCTTTGTAAATCAAGATGTCGGAATTAAACTACCGCCAAAAGATATCTTTGCTAATGAACAAGAAACCCAAGAGTTTCAAGGTAGTTTAACAATGGGTCATGTTGATGGCACTAACGACTGTTATTTACAAAAATCGGCGGCTGATGCTTTAAATAAAGCGCGAGTTCAACAACAGATACCACTAAAATCTGGTTATGGTTCTGGTGATTGTACTCGCACTTTTAACACGAATTTAATATTTTGGCATAAATATGCTAATAATCAAATTTTGGCAAAAGTTCAACAGGGTAAAGAAACAAAAGTTCTCGGTTTAGTTGCACCTCCGGGAACTTCACAACATCTTTGGGGATTAGCAATTGATTTACGCGTAAGTAGTAAAGAACAAAGAAAAGCTCTTAATCAAAATGGTTGGTTTCAAACTGTACAAAATGATCTTCCACATTGGACTTATGTAGGTTTAACTGAAGATAATTTACCTCTGTTTGGTTTTAATAAACAAGTTGTCGGAGGCATTACTTATTGGATTACCCCCCTTTAATCAATATTGGGGTCAAGTCCCCATCCCCAGAGGGCATGATTGTAATGCGATTGGGGTTTAAATCCCCCGAAGTTTTGTGGACGGAAACCGTCCCCACAAACTTCTCTTCATTACAAAACATAATTACGAATTACGAATTACGAATTACGAATTATTTAATCATCATCGTCCTCCGTTAGTATTAGAGAATTCGCTACACCTCTGAATTCGTGTGATGTTCGTAATAAGCACGAGCGATCGCTTACAATAGGGATTTTGATTTAGTGTGCGATCGCCCAACCCATGAGCGGAATTGACCGAGATATCACTCCAGATCCCCGACCAAGCCTAATTGCTCGCCATTTGCCTAATACCCCCCAAGTCCAACGACTGCTGCACAGAGAAGGTAGAGCGCACATATTTAACGATCGTGAAACCCTTGAACGAGTCACACAAGCTATTATTGCAGGGGGAGAGCGAACTGGAATAGATGATGAAGAGGACGATTACGAACGATATGGACTCTACTTTTCAGAGCCTATCGGTTACATAATTAAAGCAGATGGGAGCCAAATCCCACTTGACTACGGTGAGATCAAAATCGTGAAGACGACAGGTGAATATCATGCAATCCCACGCACCAGCCCTCGCAGAACAAGCTAAAACCTGGAAGTTTCTAGAACTCTGGGTTGATCCAGTTCTTTTTCCACCTAAGATTCTGATGTTAATTGGCGATCAAGATGGCACTTGTCGTATTTTTAACCCTGCATCTGACTATAAACTTATAGTCACTCATTCTAACTATCAAGCCGCCCAAGAATGGCTTCTTGAAGATGAATATGAACGAGTCAAGGGACAACTTTTAGCTGAAGAAGTTCTCTAATTATGGGCTTCAACTCTTGCAGAAACGCTGCATAACATTTGGTTGACAAAACATGATTTGTGTGAATTCATCTGTGCAATCAGTTTTCTTACTTTCATGCCGACAAACGACTATGAATTGCAAATCCAAGCTCGGAGAATCCTGGATGCGATCGCCTTCACACCATTTGAGCAATGCCAGCCTTTGAGCCGCGAATTTGCCAACATTCCTGCTCGTCCTGGTATCTATGCAATCAGACACAAAACTGATGGCTTGCTTTACATTGGTAAAACTAAGAGTTTACGGGGTCGCTTTAGTGGAGGACACAAGGCTTTTTTATGGGCGTGGCTTGACAAATATAGCGATGAAGACGTTCGTATTGCGATGCAGCTAATTTCTTACTGGGGAAACCCTGCGCTACTATTGGAGTTAGAAGCAATTATTCTAAGAGCTACGGAACCTCCGTACAACGTCCAAATTCCATCTGAAAGGTGAACCTATGCAAGCTAAACTTCAAGAGCAACTTACGAGTGCTGATGCTGAAGTCATCTTAGGGCGTTTACCTGAGCGAATTCGACAAGCTTTGATTGCTCGTGCTACCGAAATTGAGTATCCAGTCGAAGCGGTAATTGAAATGGCGATCGCTAGTTTCCTTGATACAGAGGCATTGGGTTTTGCAGATTGCAAACCAGGAAGAGGGCAATAAAAATTCAATCGGCTAAGAGCCTTTAGACCAGGAACAGGTAAAAACTGGTATGAGATTCAAGGGGATTTAAAGAAGGCTGACGCACTATTATGTCAAAATAAAAATACCCGATACATCAAGGTGAGCGATCGCTCCAAAAGCTAGATTAAAGGATTGACCTGAGCAATGGCAGACCCAACCAATCACAATCAAGCGGGAGAAATAGCTCCCAGCACTGTTGACAAGCAAGCTCCCAGCGTGGCTGAAGAACACGCTCCTAGTACAGACTCACCCGAAGCTACAGACCTTCCTACTGCTAATACGCCAGATCCGAAAGCTGCAAACCCTGAAGATAACCCTAATGCAGCTAAACCAGCTGCTGCATCACCCAAGCGAGAAAAACCCGCCGCCGCCGCAGCAACAGGAGAAACCGCACCCGCAGCTAAAGCCGCCAAAAAGGAAAAAGCCCCAGCTGTTGAAGATAAGCCATTTGTAGAGTTCATCGAGCAAGACTACTTGCCAGCTTTACAAAAAGCGATCGCTCAACAAGGCGTGAAAGATTTACAGGTGTCTTTTGCCAAGCAGAAACTGCCAATCACTGGCTTTGAATCTGCTGAAGAATGCTGGCAAATTATCGGCAGTTGGAAAGAAACTGGTTTGCGTCAGTTTAACCTGTATTTTCCCGAAGAAAATATTCAAGGGAAAAAGGGATTTTCCTGTAATGAAGGCAAAAAACCTAGCACACTTGAGTCATTCTTAATCGATGAGCGCAAAATTACCCTCGATTTGTTGGTATATGGCTTAGTTCAGCGCTTAGGCGGTCAAAAGTGGCTAGGTATAAATTAGTCATTGCTTTTTGACAAAGGACTAATGACAAAGGACGCTTTAGAGTGAGTGGAAATGGTAAGTAATATCATGTCCGCTTGATTACTTATTAAAGCTGGAGAACCCCACCCCGCCTGCGGGGAGGGGAGCCAGTGCGGTCTTCTTCCTACAGCCCTTCAGGCATCATACGGCAGGCGTTAGCTTCTCCCAAGGTGAGAAGGGGAGACTATGCCGCGCATAGCCCAGCGTCAAGCCTGCTTTTAATCTCAATCAATTATTTGGAAAGATTAGCTGCAACAGCTTCTGATTCTATAGTCTTACTTTGATTTTCTATATGATAGGTAACTACTGCTTTGACTCGATCATGTCCTGTGTAGCCGCTTTTATTAGTCAATTCCATAAGAATCTCAGAATTTTCTAGAGGTTTTAATTCAACTTCTTTGTACTGAGACTGAAAATTTTGTAATTTGCCATCTAAGAGATTGCGGATTTCAACTTTAGAAATTTTTACAATGACACTGTTAGTTTGAGGATTTTCCAAGAGGATAAAAACAGAAGCAAGACCAATATTGCGTTGTGGATCATGAGAAATACCCAAAGGTGGTAAATTTTCTTGTCTAGCAATCAGAGTTACTTTTTTAATCAAACTATTATTATTTTTCATAGTTGTTCTCTGTTTAGATGCAAAATGAATTTGACTTTGAGCATAGGTAGAAGGGATAGCACAAATGTTAGTTGATCCCGTTACAACCAGTAAAGCAATACAAGTTATCAAAGGTGTTTTAATCATAAATACTAAAAAATGCTGTATGGTAAAATTCGGTAAGGATGAAGCTATTCATCCCCACCGAAAATTAGAATAAATATCATCCCTTAATCGCAGTTAAGCATTTGACCAAACAAAATATGTCTTGAGATTGAGCAATTGCTCCCATGTTAAGTTCGCATCTTGATATCCCCAAGGATTTCTGACGCTAAATGTTCCATTTGCTGAATTGTAACTAGTAACAGTATAGGCGTGGTTATTAACTACGCCGTAATTTGCACCATTAACAAACCCAGCAGTTAATACTTTATTGGAATTGACTAAATCAATTAGTTGAGTTTTGGTCATGTTAGTAACTTGTTGCATAGTGGCATCCAAGCCAGTTACTTGACGGGTTACATAATCCATCCAGCCACCCTCAATAGAACTGTAAGCATTCGTGGTATTGTCAGGACGACTCCAACCTAACTCACCCAATTGAGCATAGGCTTTTTCTGCTAGTGCTACCCATAATTCATTGCTAGAATTATTGTAGGAACTACCTGGACTAGCGTAGATTAACTTTCCGTAAGCATCAGTGGGTAAATATTGATCAACTGTGACGTAGTTTGCCACAGCATTATTAAAGAAACGAACAGTGAAAGTATTATCACCATTGTTTATAAACATATTTTGGATGTAGTTAGGCTTTTCCTGAGCTATGGCAGATAGGGTAGCCAGATAATAACAATCTCCCAAATCACCTTGCTTAATATCATCTGTACTAATACCATTTTGGAATAAAGAGCCACTGATTGCTTGATAGTTGGCGCTACTGGATGCTGTGGGGCGATCGCTTCCTAAAAACCACTTGCCAATCAATTTTTCCATTTGTGCAGCACTACTACCAGCAAAAAGGTTTCCTAGTGTTGTTTTACTTGTGTTACCTCCCGTCCACCATTGGTTCGCTATATTCCCATTCACTACATTGCCTGAGAGAACACGAACATAATCTAGCATGGTAAAGCGGCTGGCATTATTAACAATGGTGCGAAGATCAACTAATTCAGTAGCGTCAATTGCACTATTATCTTCACCATCACGGAAGAGATCAATCATATCCTTTCTACTTAAATTCCCGTCTGCTGCCAGAGAGCGAGTTAAATTAATCAATCCTGCGTCTTTCAGATTTTGACTATACCAGTCATTATTAGTCCCTTGCACTGTAATAGTACTGGCAAAAATATTATTGATTTTATTGCTTTCAGCCACGTAAGCATAACCATCGGCTTGAGAAAGCAGATAATAATTACCAGCAGCAGTGCCATTAGCAATGCTAAGTGCGACTGATTCAGAACTCACACCACCAGCGCCAATGTTGGTAACGTAATCAGAGTTCAAAAACACATCATCATTGCTGAGAGTGGCATCTTTGGATAAATAGAACTTGCTGTAGCTATAACCTGCACTAGCATTACCTTGGTTCTTGACTTGATAGTTAAGTTGGATGGTGCTACCAACTGTTGTGGTACTTGGTGCAGAAACATTTTGAACTATTAAATCTGGTGTAAGTGCCGTCAGAGAAATAGCACTGGCAAAAATATTATTGACTTGGGAAGCTGGAGTATAGCTGTTGTGATTTACATTTAACCCATAGCTATTATCGGTGGTATATAAATTGATATTTGGATTATTTCCGAGAATACTATCTGTATTGATGAGATTATTTTCGCTAGAGAACATAGATTACTCCATTCAAAGTTAGGTATTTGGGCAAAACAAATCCGACAGCCTTTGTAATTTCAAAGGTTGAAGGTCAAATATTTGTTACTCGGAAAAATTCAGTTGGTATACTTATGCTTATATATTACAAAGCATTACTGGAATAGTCCGTAAGGTTTGTGTAAAATATTTTTTATGAGTTTTAGCTTACGTAGGGAATAACTCGTTAAAGTAATACATGATGAATCCAATTGTGGCAGTTGCGTAAGTCCTGTCTCCGATTTGAGATTTTGCAAATATGGAATGATTGTTGCAACTCTTAATCTTTTGCTTACAAATTTCTAACCCGTACCTTGGTAGACTGAACTTTATACAATTGGATTATTGTGGGCTGTTACGCCTCACCAGAGCTTTACCCTTGGCTTTCTGGTGAAGCAGTCCTATCTTCGGGGTTTCCCCATGAGGAACTGCCTCACCCGAAGGGTCTACTTAAGATAATAAAGACGAAAGAGCAATCAAGACATGGTAGATTCCCTCAAAAAACCAGGCTTTGAAGAAATCCGGCCAGGGATTAAAGTCCCGGCAAAAGAAACCCTGTTAACACCTCGGTTTTATACTACCGATTTTGATGAAATGGCGCGGATGGATATTTCCGTCAATGAAGACGAGTTACAAGCCATTCTCGAAGAGTTCCGCACTGACTACAACCGCCATCACTTTGTTCGGGATGCTGAGTTTGAACAATCTTGGGATCATATTGACGGGGAAACTCGCCGCTTGTTCGTTGAGTTTCTAGAACGTTCCTGTACGGCTGAGTTTTCCGGCTTTTTGCTGTATAAAGAACTTGGCCGTCGCTTAAAAGGAAAAAGCCCCGTCTTGGCAGAGTGTTTTAACCTGATGTCACGGGATGAAGCACGTCATGCTGGCTTTTTAAACAAAGCTTTGTCGGACTTTAATCTGTCCCTAGATTTAGGGTTTTTGACTAAGAGTCGTAGTTATACCTTCTTTAAGCCGAAATTCATCTTTTACGCTACTTATCTTTCTGAGAAGATCGGTTATTGGCGCTATATCACCATTTATCGCCATTTAGAAGCACATCCAGAAGACCGGGTTTATCCAATCTTCCGGTTCTTTGAGAACTGGTGTCAGGATGAAAACCGTCACGGCGATTTCTTTGATGCGATCATGAAATCCCAGCCGCAAATATTGAATGATTGGAAAGCACGGCTGTGGAGTCGGTTCTTCTTGTTGTCGGTGTTTGCGACAATGTATCTCAATGACATCCAACGCAAGGACTTTTATGCGACCCTTGGATTGGATGCGCGAGAATACGACATCCATGTAATTAACAAGACTAACGAAAATGCAGGTCGAGTGTTCCCATTGATGCTGGATGTAGAAAATCCAGAGTTTTATCAACGGTTGGATACTTGTATAAGCAATAACGAAAAGCTGGGTGCGATCGCTAACTCCAGCACTCCCAAATTCCTGCAAATCTTCCAAAAACTGCCGCTTTACATCTCCAATGGCTGGCAGTTATTGCGGCTGTACCTGATGAAACCGATTGATACTGTTTCTGCTCAAGGAGCAGTTCGTTAAGTTATAACAGGTTTGCGAAAGCCTTAGTGGTTCTGCTGATTGCAGAGCCACTTTTTTTGTTTTAAATATTACAGGTAATTAGTACTGCGATCGCTAATTTGCTGGCAGGGAAAAATCCCAAATAAGTATTAGCCTGTAACACTCATGACCGACATCCCGCCCAGAACTTAAGTTCTGCGGCTCATAGCTCAAGTCCACTTAAGTGGACTGAAGTTTTCTCAAATACACAGAGTCTAACTATCTACATAACTTAAAATCTTGTATTTAGTCCTTTTGAGAGGACTTAACCTATTAGCCTCGGAATTTATTCCAAGGCGGGTTGGGAACGAAGCCAGAGATTAAAAAGATATGGGTAATCACAAAGATTCATCCGTGGGGTTTTTAATACAAGCTAACTTGTAGCTGCTGCTTTGTTTCCATTCTGGCTCCCATTTTTGCTGCCGTTGCCGTTCACACTGGCAATGAATGACGGTTGCTGTAAACTGGGAACTGGTGACTCACCTCGCAATCCCTTGCGGCGTTGGTTCTTAGGAACACCTCCCGCCATGCCGTACTCTACACTGCTTTTACCATATTGAGTAGCAACTCCCAACAGCATGTGTTCTGCCATATCTGCCAAATCGCGCTCTGTTTCGAGCATTTCATGGTATAACTTATCGATGTTAGAAAGAGCAGTGTTATATAAATGCTCTCTAGTTCGCATCGTCTCAATTAAAGTTGAGAAGGCTGGTAGGCTGAGTCCATTGCCGACATTTAAATTCGGATCAATTGAGTTGATGCCAGCAGCACGACGCACTGCTTTTTCTAACACCTGAGACGTTCTTTTTCTGCGAGCCATGATATGAACCTTTAATCCAGTACGGTTAATATTCTTTACTTTAAATAACTTCCGTATTGATCGGCTTGAGAGAACTTTGGCAATTATTAAATAGTTTTTGTTACATAGCGATCGCTGTTATGAATGCGCGATATACCGAAATCAGAAAACAATCAAGCTTTTGAGAAAACAATATTTGTTTTTGCTTGCTGAATTTACCGAAATCAGAAAGCAATCAAGCATTTTGAGTAAGCAATATGCCTTTTTGCTTGCTGAATCTACTTAAATAAATGCGCGATATACCGAAATCAGAAAGCAATCAAGCATTTTGAGTAAGCAATATGCCTTTTTGCTTGCTGAATTTACCCAAATGAGAAAGCAATATGCTTAATTGCTTATTGAAATCGACTTGAGCAGGTATTAAAACCTTGACAAGCTTAAGTAAGATATTTTACTTTGCAGTGAGAGTGTTAAAACCGATCAACGCATCTCACCCGAACCTTAAAAATCGGATAATTTCCTTGAGAAGCATTGAGTTTTTGAGCTAATTGGAGGCTGTTGAGGGCAAATTGTCTTTCTGCAATTGCGAATTCTCTTGGTCAGCGAAGGTTTTGAACTCGATCGCATCATGGCTACAAAAGAGGCGCACTTCACTACTGTGGTCGAGCGATAACGCCCGTAACTTATCTTGATTAGAAAGTCGAGTCTTGCGGTCTACCTCCATGAACCATTGATAGGCACGCAGTCCAGGTGTGCAAACTCGTTTAAAAGAGCCGATTTCGTGTCGGTAAAAGTAAGCATCGCCTGCATGTAAGAGCCAGCCTTCGGATGTCTCAATAGCGATACCTGCATGACCCCGTGTGTGACCGACGAGCGGTATCAGGAGAATTTCGGGCGGTAGTCCTTCGAGGTTACGTACTGCCTCAAAGCCGAACCAAGATTCACCACCAGGCGAATAATACTTCCAATTTTTTACTTCGTCCCACTGGCCAGGGCGGTAACGTCGAGATGAGACAAAGCCTTGCCGTTCCTTGGCTGCTTCAATCTCACTGAGCATTACATGCACGGTTGCTTCGGGAAAATCTTCCAACCCGCCTGCATGATCAAAATCGAGGTGAGTAAGCACTATGTGGCGGACATCGCGCGGGTTCAAGCCGAGTTGCTCAATAGCTGCAACCGCCGTGTATTTTTCTTCAAACTTGATGCGATTCAAATTCATGAAGAAGGGGCTGAGTCTTGATAATGGCGCTTTAATATCGCGCTGACCGAAGCCTGTATCTATGAGAACGAGTCCCTGATTTGTCTCAATGAGCAGACAGTGACAGACCAGACAAGCTGTTAGTCCACGACTAAAACCGTCGAAGAATGCCCCACCAATCGGACACATACAACCGCAATTAAGATGATGAATACGCATAAATTATTTTACCGAGTATTAATCTCTTTTAAAGATGAAAAAATATGAATAATCACCATACTTAGGAGTGAAGAAATTTATGTTTTCAGAGGGTTTAATTGCTGAGTTACTTTTGCTGTCTGTGTCTAAAGTCTAGTAAAATCGATTTGCGGGTTTGACTTGTTTGGGTTGCGATTGTGAGAATCAATCTGACTCGCTACGATCGCATTAGAAATTTATCGCATCTGAGTTATGGCAAAGCAGGATGCTCCTCTCACAGGGGAAGCGCTAATTAAGGAAGTCTGTCGGCGGATTCGGGTAGCCCGCAGCTATTGGGATGCTCACAATAACGCTGCCTGTCGCGGGGAACGCGATCGCGCAATCTTCCTTTACAATGCACTGAGCAAGGAACAAAAAGAGCAGATTCCGCAAGTGTTGCGGGTGTGGCTGCGCTATCGCAGTGAGAAGTACTTTGGCGCACACCGAACACCGCCCAAATCGGCACGAAAATCAAAATAGTCCTTATTGGGTCTTATTGGGTAAGATATTCAGTGCATCACAGCTAGAGCAAGTAAAAAAGTAAAACTAACAAAACATTACAAATTACTAATTAAGTAGATAGACGTAATTAAACATATAATAAACCTCACCCTCAATCCCTCTCCAAAGTATCGGAGAGGGAAGGCGGAGGCAGGGTGAGGTTTTATATTTAATTTGAGCTATTTACTTAGTATAAAATTGTTTTGGCAGTAGTGATCGCCCTGGCTTCAAATTTTATAATGCCAATTTTAAAATTATTCGTTTTTTGCATAAAAGACAAAATTTGAGGTGAGTAATATTGTAGGCTTCTCTGGTGTTTTTTTAGTTTATACAAGGGAATATTCCTGCTGTTACGAACGCTTGGGGATTCTCTGTATCAACTGTGCCAACTTCTAAAAGTGATTTCAACTCTCTGGAATCCTATTTAGTCACACTCAAGTTATAACTCAACGTTAGTTAACAAAGGATTGATATGCGCTTACCTATTGCTATTGGTACAATCTTAGTAGCATCTTTCAGTTTTAACGTTCCAGTAATGTCTGTGCCTCCTACGCATGGAGTAAAAACAGAGATTAATAACTCGAACTTAACACTGCTAAGAACTAATCGCCAATTGTGGAATCGACAAAAAATTAACAACTATCGTTACAAACTTAGCAATGATTGCTTTTGTATTCCCGATTTCAGAGGGCCAATAATCATTGAGGTACGTAACGGCATCACAAAATCTATCACGAATGCTCAAACTGGTAAGCCAGTAAGTTCAGAGCTATTACAACAATATAGTACAATTCCTAAGCTGTTTAATTTGATTCAAAATACGATTAACTCTGGAGAATCCCAACTAACTGTAGCGTACAACCCAAAATTTGGTTATCCAACCCAAATTAATATCGGTAATCTAGCTGCTGATGCTGGAGTATTTACTACAATTAGCAATTTTGAAATACTTCATTAGGATTCATACATAAATCGATGAGGCTATTTTTGACAATCCGATAAATCCCTACTAAGAAAACCTCACGACTTAGTTTGTTGATGCCAACCTGGACTTACAGCGTCAGCCCCTTCCCTACGGGACGCTGCGCGAATGGGGAAGTCAAAAGTCCAAAATTTGCTTTGTCTCCCCTCCCTAAGAGCGGGAAGGGGATTAAATAAATCAAACTAGATTAAGTAATGTAAAAAATCTTGAAATTAGTTCGTAGTGAACGGCTCCAGCCATCTTATGAAGACAGGACTTACGCAAAAACTCTCTCAAACTCTTATTCCTCTGTGTTCTCTGCGTCCTCTGCGGTTCGTTTTTTGGTCATTTTGCGTAAGTCCTAGAAGACTTTAGTCTTCACCCAACGGGTTCGTTAGTTGCTCATGGGGTAAACCCCCAAAGTAGTAGAGGCGCTGTATACCGTCTGTAAAAAATTTTTATTACAATGCAGATGTCCACTAGGCGGCGTGCTGTCTATCCACTTAAATCGAGAAGATAATCGATGAGTAATCAACTACAAGACTACAATCCTAGCGGCATAGGTGAAGTAAATGGCAACCTCTTAGGTTTGCCCTGCGATTATGAGTCTGCAAACCTGATTGTCTTTGGTGTGCCGTGGGAAGTCACTGTTTCTTATGGCGCAGGCACTGCTAACGGGCCACAGCGAATTCTGGATGCTTCGACTCAACTAGATTTATTCGATTTTGATAACCCTGATGGTTGGAAGCAGGGAATTTTCATGGTGGAAATTCCCCAAGATATTTTAGAGAAGAATACATATTACCGCGCCTTGGCAGCAAAAATTATCGAGCGATTAGCCCAAGGTAAGCAACTCTCAGACACACCAGATTTAACACCTGTCCTCAGAGAAATTAATCAAGTTTGTCAACAGGTTAATCAATGGCTGTTTGAAAATTGTCAAGAAGCAATTAATAATGATAAGCGAGTTGCCGTCCTTGGTGGAGATCACAGTTCGCCGTTAGGTTATTTCCAAGCATTAGCGGCTAAGTATACAAACTATGGCATTCTGCACATTGATGCCCACGCAGATTTACGCGATGCTTATGAGGGATTTGAGTTTTCTCATGCATCTATTATGTTTAATGCGATGAAAATACCGCAAATTTCCAAGCTAGTGCAAGTGGGTTTGCGTGATATTAGTCATGATGAAGTGCAAATGATTGACCAATCTAGCGATCGCATTATTGCATATTACGACCCAGCCATTAAACAAAAGCTTTACTCAGGAACAACTTGGCTTGATTTATGCCGAGAAATTATCAGTCATTTACCTGAGTCTGTTTACATTAGCTTTGATGCAGATGGTTTAGATCCCAAACTCTGTCCGAGTACAGGTACTCCTGTTCCAGGTGGGTTGGAATTAGAGCAAACTTTTTGTCTGTTCCGGGAATTGGTCAATAGTGGCAGAAAAATTATTGGCTTTGATATCTGCGAAGTCGGTGATGGTGAGTGGGATGGTAATGTTGGGGCGCGGGTAGTTTACAAGCTGGCGAATTTGATGGATTTATCTCAACATAATTCGTAATGACGCTCGTTCCTCTCTTCTTACGTTGCGCGAACGCTAACGGTTTATATCATGTCCGGTTAAAGACTTATCATTAACAGCGCAGTTCTTGCGGGGGGAGAAAGAGTTTTCAGATTTTTGCACAGATGCAAGAATCATAACTAATCAGCCGGACATGATATTATTTGGTGGGTAAAATCGCCACATTAACACGAGTTGTTGAGTTAAAAAGGGCGTATGCGTAGCCCGCACAACGGCCGCGCTCAGTGACCATCCAGAGACATCGCTCGACCTCAAACCCTGATCATTCCACCTCTGAACTCATAAGTTGCACCATTTTACACCAATTGTCGAGCAAAAAGAGCGATCGCTTGACTTGTGAACTCGGAAGTTGCACCATTTTACACCAATTGTCGAGTTAAAAGAGCGATCGTTTGACTTCGGAACTCGGAAGTTGCACCATTTTACACCAATTCCAAAAATTTTTAGTCTACTTTAGTAGACTTGAGCTATGAGCCATGAACTTCAGTTCAGGGCGGTTGAGAAAGCCAACAGATAAGCCATAACAGCAGCGTATTTGTATCATTATTAAAGTGAAATGGTGTCACAATACAAACTATGGAGTTAAAAGATCGCCTTACTCCCCATTCCCAAACACCAAAGCTTATCTATAGAATACCAAGTGATATTGCTTCACCATTATTTGCCGCTTTTGCGAGTAAGTCGCAGACTTCTTCATCTGTAGTTTGGGGAAAGTTTTCGTACCAAAGACCAACGCTTTGGAAATGGCTAGGTGTCAAGACACAAACAATTTTGTCTACCTCAGTTTCTAACTCATGACAAGTTTCGGGTGCAGCCACAGGTACAGCAATCACAATCTGAACGGGTTGCTGTTTTCGCACAGCCACAACAGCAGCCGACATAGTTGCACCCGTGGCTAAACCATCATCTACTAAAATGACCGTGCGTCCTTGTAAATTTGGCAAGGAACCATTTGGACGATAAAGCCGTTCTCGTCGCTCTAACTCCCGTTTTTCTTGCACCGCCACCCTAGCAATTACTTCATCGGATATCTTCACCAGGCTGATAATATATTTATTGACTATCTGCACTCCACCAGAAGCGATCGCTCCCATAGCTAGTTCTTCTTGATCGGGTAGACCCAATTTACGTACTACCAAAACATCTAAGGGAGCATTTAATGCTTTGGCAACCTCAAAGGCAACAGGTACGCCACCCCTTGGTAGTCCTAATACCAGAACATCTGGGCGGTTAGTATAAGCGGCTAACTCTTTAGCCAAAACTTGACCCGCAAACCTCCGGTCTTTGAATCGCATGGTGACAGTATTGAGACGGGCGCGATTTTGCACCTCTGCAATAAACTCATCGTCTTGCATTTTACCTCCAGATTTGTCTTAATGCATGACTTGTTAGATTTTCAGATGTTTTTAACTGATCTTAGAAAGCTAAAAATTCCGTGTCCTCTGGCTAACGAAGCGACATCTTCGATCTACAGTTCTATCAAACGGATGAGTTAATTCTAATGGAGGGAGATTTTTGCATTTTGGGCTGATCCCATTTCACTACTCTATACCTGCCCCAAAATAGTTTGGCAAGGGAAAAAGCTTACCGTAGGCGACAGTAAATCAGTTGCCGGTTAACTTTTTTGCCACTTCCCAATGTTTATTGCTAAACTTGTACTGAGTATTTTTTTAACTTTATATTAAGAAAAAATTACTTAACCAATAGTAGATGCGAAAATCTATAGAAATACAGTGATAATTCAATTGCTAATTCATCAACTGCTGCCTTATGCTTGCATTATCTTTTACTTACATGATTTTGATATTAACTTTACATTATGCTTTAATTATTAAGTATGGGAGAATACAAGATATACTCCTTGGTTAGAAAATGCGTAGTATTATGCTTGGTATTAAAGAAAAACTTCATGTAAATTACTCGGCTAACACTTTTAAATAAAAATTGATAGGGTAGAATAACTGAAATATTGCTCAGATATCTTTAAAATTCAAACCAGGATTTTTTAATGATCAGCTTAAGTAATTCGGAAAACGGCATAACTAGCAGCACAGGAGTCACTAAAAGACTGGCAAGGGCGATGATGGTTTCTGGTGGGGAGTTCTCACTGATATTAGCTTGTTGTAACTGTCTTCAAAGGCAGCAGCAAGTCTTAAATGTGTTAACAGAATTTTCATCAGCAGACATCCACGAAATCCTGCTCTCACCTGCAACAGACACATTGTATACAGCTATTACGACTGCAATTGGTGCTACTCAACCCGAAGCTTTAATGGTACGGGGTTTAGAATCTGTAATAGAAATTAACCAACTAATCATTAGTACCAACATCATGCGAAATCAGTTTCGGAAACAGTTCGAGTTTCCGTTGGTGTTGTGGATAAATGATGAAATTCTACGCAAGCTAGTCTGGCTAGCGCCCGATTTCAAAGACTGGGCAGCCAGTACCATTAGATTTGATCTACCTCACAATCAGTTAGTTGAAGCTGAACAACAAGCCATCAGCGCCTAATAAGGAACAAATAATCACTACATCAGCGTCTGTCTTTATATCTGTTTCACAAGACAGGTATTAAGAAAGTGACAAATAAAAAATATCCAACTATTTATTGTGGTGTGGGACAAAAAGCCCGCCCAATAACCAAAGGCGGACAAGACTTCGGCGCGATCGCTCAGTCGAAAGCTGCCCACCCCACAAGATTGGATAATTTATTTCTTGCAAGTCCCTATATTAATTCCAACGGGTGAACTTATGCAATTATATAACTAAGTCGTGAGAAGAAATCAAACCAGATTAAGTCATCTAAAAAGTATTGAGATTATTTCGTAGTAAGCGGCTCCAGCCATCTTATGAAGACTTTAGTCCTCACCCAACGGCTTCGTTAGTCGCTCATGGGGTAAACCCCTAAGACCGCACTAATTGACTACAAACCTTGAATTATTCACGCCGCTCTACTTACTTTGTTATATGTTATTGGCTGAATACTATTTATGAGTTTTATAACTCTTGACTATCCCTATATTACTATGAAATCATGCTGAAAAACTACTTTAACCCTAATCAAACGCGAATTTTCACTATTTTGATTTTGACTGGAATTTTGTCTGTTGCTAGCGGTTTAACATTTATCAAAGGTGCTACGGGCGCTACTGCAAACCTATCGCTTCAAACAAGCAATGAACTCAAAGAGAATATTAAACCAAACCACTTGGCAGGTCCAGTAGCTAACGCAATACTGCCAGATTTAGGGTATAATAACGGGCGATCGCTACGTTTAGCTTCGGCAAACAATCTGCAAAAATTACCCGCATCTGTAAAAAATGCTGTTTTGCAAGCCGCCTCAAAACGTTTGCAACAGCCAATTTCTCAGCTAAGAATCATTGAGTTTCAACAGCAAACTTGGACAAATGGCTGTTTAGAATTAGCTAATGCTGATGAATTCTGTACCGAAGCTTTGGTACTAGGTTGGCGGGTGGTTGTAGGCATTGGTGAACAAACCTTAGTTTATCATACCAATCAAACAGGTTCCCTACTCAGGCTGAATCAAAAGGCTAGCTCAATTTCACTAGCCCCTGTGCGAATTTCAGTCAGCGATTTACCACCACCATTAGCTGGATATGTAGTATTTCGGCAAATTTCTAGTGGTGGTTTTATTGGCACAACTTACGAGACTGTTTTACTCAAAGATGGGCAATTGATTCGCGTGCGGATTGGTGATGCCAATGATTCTGAGCGTAGTGTTCGTCGCGTTTCTGTGCAACAGGTGCAACAATTTGTGCGATCGCTAGAACGTTTTCAATTTAGTAAATTCCAGAATCTGAGTTACCCAGCCCCCAGTGGTGCCGCTGATTATATCACTTACACTCTTACCAGCCAAAAGGGTACGGTTCAGTACAACGATATTTCTCGAAATAACCTACCAAATAATTTACAAGCAGCAGTCAAAACCTGGAATGATCTCATAGCTAGCGCCCAGTAGAGACTTTTAAATCAAAAAATATCCCATCGCTTTTAGGGTAGGGGGCAGGGGGATGCCCAATGCCCAACGATAATTATTTACGCCTACCGACTTAATTTGATCGTGTCTGTAACTAAATGATAAAAAGGTTTGTAAAGTGGTGTGTTGAGTTTCATTCTTGGTTGAATATTCGTCAAAGCAAAAAGTCTCTTTTGTTTGCGGTTCTAGCTACCTTGAGTGTAGTTGCTCCGGTGATCCTATCGTTCCCTTTGAAGGCTCAAATTAATCTGCCGCGAAGGCCAGCATCTGAGTTAAGAGGGGTGTGGTTAACAAATATTGATAGTGATGTGTTATTTGAGCGCGATCGCCTCAAGGGATCTTTGCAACGCCTCGATCAACTCAATTTTAACACCATATATCCGGCGGTTTGGAATTGGGGATATACATTGTATCCAAGCATTGTTGCAGCCAAAGTTATCGGGCGATCGCTCGATCCCACACCCGGACTCAAAGGGCGAGATATCCTCAAAGAAATTATTGATGTGGGACATCAAAAAGGCTTAACAGTGATTCCCTGGTTTGAATTTGGCTTCATGCTACCAGCAGATTCTCTATTAGCTAAAAATCGTCCCCAATGGCTCACTAGTCGCAGCGACGGAACTCGGATTCTCAAAGAAGGGATACATAATCGCGTTTGGCTAAATCCCTTTCGCCCAGAAGTACAACAGTTTATTCAAGATTTAATCGTTGAAATTGTTAGAAACTACAATATTGATGGTATTCAATTTGATGACCATTTTGGCTTACCATCAGAATTAGGGTACGATGCCTATACAGTGGCACTTTACAAAAAAGAACACAGTGGTAAAGCTCCCTCGAAAAACTCTCAAGATGCAGAATGGGTAAGCTGGAGAGCTAATAAAATCACCGAGTTTATGAAGCGGGTATTTACAGCCATTAAAGCTACTAAAAAAAATTGCCTCGTTTCCGTTGCTCCTAATCCTCAACGTTTTTCCTACGATTTCTCTTTAGCAGACTGGCAGAAATGGGAACGGCTAGGAATCATCGAAGACTTAGTTTTGCAGATATATCGTGATGACTTGAATGTTTTTATCAGCGAATTAGAGTATCCAGAAGTGAAAGCGGCTAAGAGCCATATTCCAGTGAGTGTGGGCATTTTGGCTGGGTTGAAAAACCGATCTATACCGATGCAGCAGATTCAGACACAAGTGCAAAAAGTACGCGATCGCAATTTTGCTGGAGTCTCTTTCTTTTTCTATGAAACCCTTTGGAACATGAGCAAAGAAAAGCCTCAAGAGCGTCAAACTGCCTTCTTGAAAATTTTCCCCACACCAACACCTTACCCAAATTTACTTGCAGGTTGGAAACCGTTCAGTTAATTTTTATTTGTCCCTATGCCAAATTAATGTCATCAAGGGTGTGAAGCTTGAGCTTTCTAGGCTTAAGCTTAAATTAATATAAGTAACTACAAAATGTATTAGCACGAATTGTTGCAAGCTTAAAGTAAGTAAGGCTTAACTTAATGACAGTGACATAATCCTACACTGACCGAGTACAATACAGTGTAGGCTTCTCAGGGCGATCGCACTCCTAGAAAAATTTTGTGATCTACTGATTGTGTGCGTTTTTTATCGCGTGGCCTATAGTGATGTCAGGTTAAATCAAAAAACAATAAGAATATTGAGGGATAACAATGATCAGTTATTCTAGCCCCGCAGTGGCCACATATCTTAATATTGCTTCTCCAGTAGCAGCTTGTGTAAACGGCAGCAAAGTTGCGGTCATTAATACTGAGGGTGTATGGGAAGTAGAAGCTGATGGGAGGAAAAAACTAATTCCAAACTCTTATCAGGATGCTCGTGACTGTGCAGCTATTGACGGCAAGACTTATATTCTCGCTGTTCCAACAGGATTAGTAAAAATAAAAACTGATGGAACTACCCAAAAAATAGTTGATAGTCCTGCATCATCAAAAACAAAAGTTAAGTTTTTAGATGGCTTGATTATTCACTCCTCTGTAAATACTCTATCAATATATGATACCAGTCTCAACTTCAAAGCTAAACGTACCTTTGAAGTAACTGAGGTAATGGATTTTGAGTACAAAAATAAGTATCTCTACCTCAGTGGTTTTCAGCAACAAAAGCGATCAGGCATTCCAGTCCAAATTGCTTTTCTTTACCGAATGGGTTTTAATGGCACAAGTATATTTGGCTTGCCAAATTTGCTAGGAAATAACCAAGGTAAGCTTTGGGGTTACAATCCTGCCAGTCTTGTTGACAACATGGCAGATACCCGACTCAATAAATTATACATTTCGGGGGATAAACTTTACGTACTTGGTTCAGTCTATGGGGGTAATTCAATTTATAGGTGGAATGGTAAAGACCTCTTAACACAAACTTTGATCACTACAGATAAATATACTAATGCCGCCCAAACTCGTGATGAGACAAAAGTTTACACAGGAGTTGTTGATTTAACCTCATTCACTGTTGAACGTGGGCAACTAAGTCTTACAAGACTTCCTTCAACAGGAGGATTGGGAGACGGCAATAGCAATTTCCCTAAAACTATTTACTCAGATGGCACTGATATTTTTGTTGGATCTAGTGCTGCTTACGCAATTCCCAATAGAGATAGCCAAACATTTTTAGGTAAACTGATTCCACCTTACCGTGGCGATGCAAGTTTTTTAATTATTCCGAATAATCTCAAGACTCGCAAAGCTTGGGTAACACCTGGAAATGGTGAAGTATTGCTATTTAATAATAAGTTTGCAGTGATCAAAACAGGCAATGTTAATGATTTGTCTACAAATTCTGGAACCGCCCAAAGCTTACCAACCAATACTTATTTTATTAAGTTTTAAAAGAGCGATCGCTTCTGGGGACGGTTACATCATCGCTTTTCCACACCTTCTTTTATCTTCCAACTTTGGATTGAGCATTTGAGATATCTACTGGCTCGTAGTTGCGCTCTAGCACTAAAGCGCAACTACGAGCCAAATACAGAGATTTTACTTTTCGTTATATAGTTTGGTTTTATCTTGCCTACCTACTTAATTAAATTTTTTGTAGATACTCAGGTGGCACACAATCCACTAACCAAACACCATTAGCAGAACAATAGAAAATGTAACCCGCCTGATACATTGCCCCAGTATGTACAGCAAAAACTACTGCTTTCCCATGTCTTGCACCAACAGTTTGTGCTGTTGCAATATCCTTTGATAAATGGACATGATGTCGTGACATTTTGCAAAGTCCTGTTTGCAGAATTGACTCTACAGATTTACGCCCCGTGCCATGATAAAGCTCATCTGGGGGAACAACAGCTTCTAATTGTAAATCGACTTTTATACTATGTCCTTGGTTCGCACGAATCAGAGTACCTGTGGAATCAAAAGAAAAGCGTTGTTTATCGTTGGATTCAACTACCACATCTAATTCTTGACGGGTAATCGGAAACTTGTTTTTCGCACAAGCAGTAAGTAGTTCATCAATAGCAACCCAACCACTGGGAGCAAGTTTAATTCCAATTGCATCCGGTGTGTGTCTCAGATATTTGCTGAGATATTTGCTGATTTTTACAAGGCGAGAATCACTCATTTGATTGCGATTGAAATTTTAATACTACAACTGTATTGTTTACAATATTACACAAAAGTTTAATTGATGGTTTTACTTTGTGTAAATTGACAAAATTTGTCTTCCTATCATGGCTAATGCCGTTCCAACCATGACAATGAGTGTCACCTTTCCACCAGGAACGAGTGGTTGATTTATGTTATCTGAGTTTTCTTGTTTTTGACGTTGTTTCCAACTCATTAATGCCGGAATAATTCCGCCTAAAACTGAAATACTAAATGTTCCAGTGTAATCTAGGGCTGTAAAAAAGATGCTGGGATTGAGCATTCCGAGAGTCATTGGAGGGAAAAGAACTAGCGAATAGAGGGGGAACCGACTAGAAAGTTTGCCCTGTGCAATTAGGAAAATATCTTTTAATAAATCTAGCAATCCGTACACAAATCCAATGAATGATGTAACGATCGCAAACTCTGAAAAAATGGATACTAGCACTCCTAACCATTCCCCCGCACCACCTGCGCGGAGAATTTGCAATGGGTCAAAAACAGTTTTACCGTTAAATGTGCCATGTAGCATATCGGGACTGACACTTCCTAAAATTACGGCATTCCACGCCAAGAACATAATTAGAGGAATCACAGAACCAATAAAGATAGACTGACGAATTTTGCAAGCATCTCCTTCGAGTTGCGTCACAACCAACGGCACAACGTTTTGGAAAAACAGCGCCACAGACATCACTGAAATGGCACTACCAAGGGCATTCCAGTTCTGAAATAACAGTTGGGTACTCTGAATCTGTCCTCCTGCTAAAAACAATAGTCCCAAAAAGGAAATAATGACAATTCCGACAAAGGCGCTGTTTAATTTCTCAATAAACTTTTCTCGCCCAAGATACATAATCCCACCAAATAAGAGCGTGAAAGTCGTTGTACCTACCCACGTAGGCAATATCTGCACACTCCAGATTTTTGCCGCCGCACATCCTAAAATCTCTCCGCCTTCGGTGATGTATGCCACCAAGAGAGCATAGTGCATGAATAAATATGCCGCACCTGCAAGTCGCCCTCCCACCTTACCAAGAATCTTCTCAACAACTCCCAAAAAACCTATATTCGGATGCCCTTCTGTTCGTATCGTGTTTAAGGTAACCTCTGCAACCAGTAACCCTGAAACTAAAGCGTAGAGCCAAACAGCAATCAGCCCAGATGTGGATGGCACAATCCCAGACGGCAGAGTAACGGCTGGTAATGCGAGAATCCCAGCCCCAATGGTGGTTCCCGCAATTAATGCAGTACTCCCCAATACACTACCTGGTTGATGATTGAGTTTTTTTCCATCAAATTCGAGATGAGAAAACAACCGAGTGGCTTGCTCTGAATTTTGGAGAACACTCTTTATGGAAACCATACTCAATATCCGTACTTAAACCAGAAAGATAATATTAACACATGTAAATAATATGTAAATATTCTTTACAAAAGCCCTTATCTCGTTTTAAAACCCTCACTTGTTGATAGCGGCAATGACTGTGAGTCGTTCATGCAGTGGGTGATGGAATTGAGTGCCAACGCAACTTTTCTCTGTGTCTCTTGTGGTTCGTTTATTTGAATAATTTATTTCTTGTCAGTCCCTTAATTACAATTCCATAGAAAACAATTTACCAACTTGCGCCAAGTCTACATTTCCACCGCTAACGATCGCACCAATCCTCGCCTCTGGTGCTGTCACCACACCTTCGAGTAAGGCGGCGGCGGCGAGGACTCCGGTAGGTTCAACGACAATTTTCAGACGTTCCCACAAAAAAAACATGGTGCGAAGAATCGCTTCTTCAGATACCGTCACCATATCATCGACGTAATGCAGCACTAAGGGGAAAGTAATTTGACCAAGGCTAGGAGTCCGCGCCCCATCGGCGATGGTATCAGGGTTTTTGACAGTTTGCAGCGTTTTGGTGTGAAAAGAGCGGGTAGCATCGTCAGCAAGTGCTGGCTCTACCCCGATTACTTTACAATTGGGTAAAAGTGCTTTGGCTGCGATCGCACACCCAGAAAGTAATCCGCCACCGCCACAACAAACTAATAATAAGTCCAATTCACCAACTTCTTGAATTAGTTCTAAAGCAGTTGTTCCCTGTCCGGCGATTACATGGGGATGATCGTAAGGGGGAATCAGAGTCAGATTGCGTTCGCTTGCTAAATTTTGGGCTAATTCTTCCCGGTTTGTTTCTTGGCGATTGTATAAAATTATCTCTGCACCATAACTCCGAGTAGCAGTTTGTTTGACAACGGGTGCATCATCAGGCATGACAATAGTGGTGGGAATATTTAAGAGTTGTCCAGCTAAAGCGATCGCTTGGGCATGATTTCCCGATGAATACGTGATAACGCCTGTTTGTTTTTGTGCTGCTGATAGTTGGGCTAGGGCATTGTAAGCACCTCTAAATTTAAATGACCCTGTGCGTTGAAAGTTTTCGCATTTAAAAAACACTTGACTATTGGTGCGATCGTTAACGATTCTAGAAGTCAGTACAGGTGTGCGGTGGGCAATCCCTAAAATTCGCTCTTGTGCTGCTTGCACATCAGTTATACTAACAAAATTATGCTCTGGCATTGATGACGATATTAAATATTCTTGCTCTTGTTTATATAGATACAGATTTTTATATTTGCGCCTAATATCCTTGATTTAAGCATACTGGTTTCAGGTGGATAGCATCATTTTTTTGCATAAAAATAGCTACAGTAAATATTATATATTACTGTAGTTATTTTTATAAAAATTAAATTACTTAACTCACGGCTGCCATTTTTTAGCATGAATAAAATATCTGAAAGTCGGCAAAAAAAAACTGCTCTAATTACAGGAGCAGCTAGTGGAATAGGCTATCAATTAACCCAGATTTTTGCTCGTCATAGTTATAATCTTGTGTTAGTGGATAAGAATGAACAAAAACTTACTGAAATTTTAGATGAATTTCCGCAAAAGTTTGGCATTTTTGTAAAAATTTTTGCTCAGGATTTATCTATCCCAACATCTCCAGAAGAAATTTTCACAGAACTACAGCAAGCATCCATAAAAATTGATGTGCTGATTAACAATGCTGACTTTGATACTTATGGAGCATTTAACGAAACAGACATCACCATTCAACTGAAAATGCTCCAGGTAAATATAGTCAGTCTGACTCATTTAACTAAGTTATTCCTCAAGGATATGGTAGAGCAGAACTATGGAAAAATATTAAATATAGCCTCATTTGCTGCTTTTCAACCAGGGCCTCTAATGGCAGTCTATTTTGCTACTAAAGCTTATGTTTTATCATTTTCAGAAGCGATCGCTAATGAATTAGAAGGCACAGGTGTTAGCGTGACTGTTCTTTGTCCTGGGCCAACAGCATCAGAATTTCAACAACCTGCTGCAATGGAAGATTCAAAGATTGCTAGCGTTAACAGAATGATGGCTACAGAAACCATTGCTAAGATTGGTTATCGGGGCTTAATGAAAAATAAAACTGTTATCGTTCCTGGGATGAGAAATAAGTTATTGACTGAAAGCGTCAGATTTACACCCAGAAATTTAGTAACAAAGGTTATGAGAAGTATACACGAACTGAAAAAAAAATAGGTAGCCTTGGGGCAGGGGAGCAGGGGAGAGTTGTTGTACAAGTTCTTTCCCGTCTGCAATCCTTACCCTGCCTACTATACGGCTTAACTTAGTGCCATTCAGGTGAGAGTTCAGCGATCGCGCCAGTGTTTCCTGAATCTCCACCAATCCAACTCCCCGCCGAACTTGCAGGACTGACTTTACGAGAACGAGAGGTGTTGAGATTGATTATTGCCGGTGCCAGCAATCGTGAAATTGCAGAAGCCCTCTACATTTCAGAACGAACGGTGAAAAACCACATCACCCGCATTCTGAGTCAGCTGAATGTCCGCGATCGCACTCAAGCGGCGATGTTTGCAAGTGCGTTCTTACCCTTGATATCATTATCATAATACTGCTCAAAATCTCCGGGGTTAGTCGTTAAAGATAGAATTACTCCCTACCCCAGATTGTTTAGCCGATACAAAACTGCTGTATGACGGCGGCGAAACATCTGGCTGATACCAATCAAGCCAAGTCCCACCAGCATTGCTATGCTGCTGTCCGGCTCCGGCACTGCTTCGAGTTGGACTGTGTTCAACGGCGCACCGAGAGCCAACTGTTGGTCATAGTTGCCAAGTGTGAGGAAATAGAAGTTGCTTGTAGCATCGCTTAGGCGAATCGGAACTACGGTGGGACTACTGCCGATATTTGGCCCAGACCCATAGCCGACGCCTTCGTAGTTCGTGAAGACCGTTGTCGCCAGGTGTGCAGTGCTAAAAGGCGGCGAGGCTCCCAGCCAGTCTCCGATAAACCCAGCACCATCCGCTATTGGGTTTTGCAGCAACCCAATAGCGTAATGTTTCAGTCCGAAAGGCGTGGTGTCGTCAAAAACCGCTACCGTCACTCCACGAACCGGATCTTGAGCAGAAGTAGCTACATTGTAGGTGCGTCCGCCCACCGTCAGAGTTGCCGAGAGCGGTGAATAGGCGACAAACCCAGGAACCCCAATCGGAGCGGCCAGATTCGCGCTAGCGTCATCGAAAACGGCGGTGGCGGTGAACGGAGTCGAGTCGGGGAAATACTCGGTCGGCGAACCCTGGAGATTCAGTGCGTCAGCACTGCTAAATGAACCATTGTAAACTAATTTGAAAGTCCCAGCGTCGGCTGCTGGTGCGCCAATCAGCGTGCCAACGCTCAACAGCGCCGCGGCAATAGAACTGACGCAAAAGTGCAAACTAACGTCTTGCAAGTGGTGTTTAGTTATCATAAAATCCTAAAGGTCATTTGTTTCTTCTGCGACATCAACTCCGTCTGTCAAACTTCTCCAAATCTTACCATTCAATATCCACCAGTTAAGCCCTGATTTAAGGAAAGTGGATTAGCTGCTTGCATCATAAGGCGGTTGAGCTATTCAAATTCAGGTGGACAAGTGCGAATGGCTAAAAAGAAGAAATCTTGTTCCTGTGCGAGAATTGTTTCCAGCGATCGCCGTTCCTCACAGGTCGCAAAATTTTTCTCTTACCAATCCAACAAACAGCTTGTCACCTTTAACACCGAATTTCAATACTACGTCTTTAATCCAATGGAGGCGATTTTCGATACTCCAATGTCCGCGAATACCACAAGCAAATTCTCGTGCCGGATGAATGAGGCTATTAATGTAACAGACAACCTCATGATATGGTTTATCTCCTCGTGTTCCAGTTTTTTTAACTCGAATTAAGGACTTAATTCCCGCCCAGGATAGGTCAATTCCATTCAAATCATCAAAAACTTCAACAGTCCTTGTTGTTAATCTATTCTTAGTTTTTTCGGTCTCTATATGCTTAATAACTAGTTATTGAACAAGTCTAAATCGGTCACAGCACCAATACTGCTAGAAGATACTAAAAAGGCATATTTCGCCAACACGCCTTTAGTGTAACGTGGTGCAGGAGGTTGCCAATTAGCACGACGATGAGCTAATTCTTCTTCAGATATATTCAACTGCAAGAGTCGTGCAGGTGCATCAATAGTAATACTATCGCCTTCTTCTACAAGCGCGATCGCACCACCCACTGCTGCTTCTGGTGCAACATGACCAACCACCATACCGTAAGTACCACCAGAAAAGCGCCCGTCGGTAATTAATCCCACCGCATCACCCAAACCAGCCCCGATAATTGCCGAAGTGGGAGCCAACATTTCTCGCATTCCAGGGCCACCCTTGGGCCTTTCGTAGCGGATAACCAAAATATCACCAGCTTGAATTTTACCCGCCAAAATTGCATCTAAAGAAGCTTCTTCCGATTCAAATACCCTTGCAGGCCCAGTAATTACTGGCTTTTTCACGCCAGTAATTTTAGCGACAGCCCCTTCCGTTGCCAGATTACCTCTGAGGATGGCTAAGTGTCCTTGAGCATACATCGGGTTATTCCAAGTCCGAATCACATCTTGGTTGGCGGATGGTTCTTCTGGTATATCTGCTAATATCTCTGCAATGGTTTGCCCGCTAATGGTGAGACTATCACCATGTAACAAGTCATGTACAAGTAACATCTTCATGACTTGCGGAATGCCACCAGCTTTGTGCAAGTCTGTAGCGACATACTTACCGCTTGGTTTTAAATCACACAAAACAATCTGCTTTGAGAGGAGGTTTTGCCCTCATCCCCTAACCCCGAATCCCAAGTTGGGATTCGGGGAACTAAAGAATTTGCTCCCCTCTCCCAATTTTGGGAGAGGGGCTGGGGGTGAGGGTCAAACCTGGAAAGTTGACACCAATGGGCATAGCAAAGACAAGCCCCTACGAGAAATCTATATGTATCAAGATTTTTGTGAATTGGGATCAGATTAGGCTTTATCTACTTTGATAGTTCTGGTGTGGAGAAAATGCGGCTTTCACCAACTCTATCAAATGCAGGTGTGGGCCAGCGATCGACTACTTTGCCCAGAATTGACATTTCTTGAACTAAGCGGTCAAATTTATCAGGGGTGAGAGATTGAGGCCCATCGGATAAAGCTTTTGCGGGGTTGGGATGGACTTCAATCATTAAGGCATCGGTACCAGCTGCTAAGGCAGCCATTGCCATAGATGGAACATATTCAGACCTACCAGTACCATGACTGGGATCAATCATAATCGGTAAATGGGTGAGCGATCGCAACACCGGAAGCACCGATAAATCTAAAGTATTCCGGGCATATTTGCCATCAAAAGTTCTGATTCCCCGCTCACAAAGAATCACATTGGGATTACCAGATGCCAAAATATATTCTGCCGCCATCAGCCACTCGTCAATTGTGGCAGACATCCCCCGCTTCAGCAGCACAGGTTTATCTTGAGCGCCTACCTTTTTGAGCAGCGAAAAGTTGTGCATATTCCTAGCTCCAATTTGGATTATGTCAGCTACTCTCGCCACTGCTGATAAATCGGCAGCATCCATAAGTTCTGTGACGATACCCAAACCAGTAGCTTCGCGTGCTGCTGCTAATAAATCTAAAGCGCTTTCACCATAACCTTGAAAGGCATAAGGTGAGGTGCGGGGTTTGTAAGCTCCGCCACGCAGAAACTGCGCTCCAGCTGCCTTGACGCGCTTTGCCGTTTCGACAATCATCGCTTCATTTTCAACAGAACAAGGTCCAGCTACTACTACAACTGGATGATGTTCGCCGAAATAGACATCACCGTTGGGTGTAGGTACAACAACCTCGCTGGCTTCTCCATGTCGGAATTCTCGACTTACCCGCTTGAAAGGTTGTTGCACCCGTAATACTTGCTCAATCCAAGGGCTGAACTCTTGAACCTGTAATTTATCGATACTGGTGGTATCACCAATTAGCCCTAAGACAATTTTATGAGTGCCAACGCTTTTTTCTACCGTGACTCCCCAAGTCTCACTCAGTTCTTGGCTGATGCGAGTAATTTCTTCAACAGGCGTACCGGTCTTAAGTATGATAATCATCTGTTTTTCCTTCCGTATAGTTTTTGGGTGTAATACAGTTAAAAGGGCGGTTAGAAACCGCGGCTACACAAGCAAAACCCACCTCCGTGGATTTCAAACCACCAATTTTTCTTAGTTAAAAGGGCGGTTAGAAACCGCGGCTACACAAGCAAAACCCACCTCCGTGGGTTTCAAACCCCCAATTTTTCTTAGTCCGCGGAGGCGGACTTGGCTTGTGTAGCCGCGTTCGCCCTTGGCGTGCCGGAGGCTCTATTCTATTCGCCAGGGCTATGCCTCTTAGCAGTTAGCCCAAAAATTCAGCAAGTTGTTCTAGTTTTGTCCAAGCAGCGCCGCTTTGCAGAATTTCCTTAGCAAGGGCAATACCTTTAACACAACCGGCTAAAACATCAGTTTCGCCATGAATGGCTTCACCAACTTGGAGTGCGATCGCTGTATTTAAAGCGACTACATCTTGCTGCGCTTGAGTGCCTTTACCTTGCAAAACTGCCTTCAAGATTTCGGCATTTTCTTGGACATCTCCACCGCACAAGGCCGCAGTCGGTGCAAAACTCAAACCAAGTTCTTGAGGATTGAGGGTTAGAGAACGGACTTTTTTATTTTGAAGTACAGCTAAGTCAGTGACATCTGCTAAACCAGCTTCATCTAAACGTTCTCGTCCGTGGAGTGCGATCGCTTGCTGACATCCCAATTGGGATAAAGCTTGAACAATTTCCTCTAGTAAAAGCGGATCGTTGACACCAATAATTTGCCCTGTCGGCCGCATGGGATTTACTAACGGGCCCAGCAAATTAAAAACAGTCCGCACCTTCAAAGTTTTTCGCAAAGTAGCGATCGCTTTAAGTGCAGGATGCCAACCGGGAGCAAACAAAAAGGTGATTCCAATCTCACCCACTGCGGCTTGCACTTTCTCAGGAGTAGCGTTGAGATTTATACCCAAAGCTTCCAACACATCAGCCGAACCAGTCTTGCTAGATGCGGAACGATTGCCATGTTTGGCAACTTTAACCCCAGCGGCGGCGGCTACAAAAGCAACAGCAGTGGAAATATTAAAGGTTGAAGCGCCATCTCCGCCAGTTCCGCAGGTGTCAATTAGGGGGACTGCGGATTGGGTACTGGGGACTGGAGATTGGGATTGTAAGACACTGGCCATCCCTACTAATTCTTCGGCGGATACGCCTTTAGCTTGGATTGCGGCTAAAATCGCTCCTGATAGGACATCAGGAATGGCATCTGTGAGCCAACCCTGCATCAAATCCGCAGCTTGGGAAACCGTCAAAGATTGCCGAGCAAACAACTGTTGCAATAAACCTGGCCAGTTGTAAAACTCAGAAGGGATAAAAATATTATCGGGTGGAGTTTGAGTTACAGCTATCATTTCGTTAAGAGTCAAAGGTAGCCCGGTAGGTAAAAATTTTGCTCAATCAATTCCTCCTTACTCTGTGTTCTCTGCGCCTCTGCGGTTTAAAAGTAATTGATTTTTAAACCACAGAGGCACAGAGAGCGCTGAGAAAAAACAATCTTATTTTACTAGTCTCCTAAATAGTCAATCAATTTAGGACTAAGGAATCAGGACTTTGGCGACGGTTTGCACGTCTTTGTCACCTCTGCCGGAACAGTTGATGACGATGCGGGGATTGCCTTGTAATTGAGGACAAAGGGTTTCGAGATATGCGATCGCATGAGCAGTTTCTAAGGCTGGAATAATCCCTTCCAATTGCGAAAGCCTTTGGAATGCTTCTAGTGCCTGTTTATCGGTAACACTGTAATATTCAGCGCGACCAAGATCCTTTAAATAACTATGCTCAGGCCCAACGCCGGGATAATCTAATCCGGCACTAATTGAATGGGCTTCGATTATTTGACCATCATCATCTTGCAGTAAATAGCTCATTGCACCGTGCAATACACCTATCTTGCCTTTTGTCAAGGTAGCAGCGTGTTTTTCTGTATCTACACCTTCACCCGCCGCTTCGACTCCGATTAAGCGCACCGAAGGTTCATGGACAAACTCATGAAACAAGCCGATCGCATTAGAACCTCCACCCACGCAAGCCAGTAGAATATCTGGTAATCCTCCCCATTTCTGCTGAGACTGAGTGCGAGTTTCTACACCGATTATCGCGTGGAAGTCACGGACAATCATTGGGTAGGGATGAGGGCCAGCAACAGAACCCAGGATGTAATGGGTTGTTTCTACATTCGTCACCCAATCTCGAATTGCTTCGGAAGTTGCATCTTTGAGAGTTCCTGTACCTGCTTCAACTGGACGAACTTCTGCCCCCATTAATTTCATGCGGAACACGTTCAGGGCTTGGCGTTCCATATCCTGAACGCCCATGTAAATTACACATTTCAAACCAAACCTAGCACATACAGTTGCAGTGGCTACGCCGTGTTGTCCTGCACCTGTCTCTGCAATCACCCGTTGCTTACCCATGCGTTTAGCGAGTAACACTTGAGCCAAAGCATTATTAATTTTGTGAGCGCCTGTATGATTTAAATCCTCACGTTTTAAATAAATTTGCGCCCCTGTGCCATCTGGTCTGGCGTAGTTTGTTGTCAGGCGTTCAGCAAAATATAATGGGCTGGGTCGTCCTACATAATCGCGCAGCAAGTTTTGCAGTTCTGCTTGGAAACTCGGCTCATTGCAATATTGATTAAATGCCGCTTCCAATTCAGTTAATGCAGGCATTAAGGTTTCGGGGACGTACTTACCGCCGAATTTCCCAAACCTGCCTAAAAGGTCAGGTAACACAGGCGTAGTTGAAATTATAGCGTTGATATCTTGGATGCTTACCACAGTTGAAAATCCTTTTATGTTCAAGTATTTTTTACTTTCGTTCTAACTTTTTAGAACTTATTCCACAGATAAAATTCTTTTCGCGTTTCCTTTTCACGGGTTTCGTAGATATAGCCGAGTTCCCTGTGATTCAAAACGTCTATAGGGCGTACCAAATCCTTAGAGTCAAATTTTGGTAATAGGGATAGTAAATCTCCTAACGCCGTAGCTTTGGGGGTAGACATACCGCCATCCCAAGGCCACATTAGGTCTTTAAGGTTGTGTCCGTAAGGCTGACTATGACCATCGGGAGGATAAAAATCGCTACCTTGATGACCGTTTTCTTGCCATTGGGCCCAGAGGCGGTCTACGTTGGCATGATGCAACCAAAACACTGGGTCATAAGGCGAACTTGGTATATTGCTCATAGTACCCACGCCCTTAAACTTTATAGGTCTTGTGCTTGCGTCTATCTGTACCCCACCAACTAAACCATGAATGTAGTTATGGATAAATCCTCCTGGGGTAACTTTACCCTGCTCATCTACAGAGATAAATCCTTCCAAAGCAGGGCGAAATAGAGAATAGTTATTAAGAGCTAAAGCCTGCTCAACATCTTTTTTAGGCACTGGGTAATCGGTCGCAGGAGGTAGCCTTAGAAAGCGGACAAGTGATGTACCTAATGATGTGTTGGTATCTAGGTCAATGTTTAATGCTGGATTCATAACCCAGCCATTTGCAGCAGAAAAAGTCCCAGCCACAGGGCCGCCTGTAAAATTTCCCTGATTTGGAATTTTGATGGTTACTCCTTGACCGTTAGTACCAAGAAAGTCATCGTTAAAAACCACATCAAGTGATTTGGCGTCTGTCCAATCCCAGTAGGGCAGAGTCACATTTGGGTTTACTGCTTGCAGAGCTTGTTCAAATCTGCGAATATATTCTCGATGCCAAGGGAAAAATGCGGCATTTTCATGAGCAAGTTCTTGAACGGAACCATCGGAATGTCCTTTATGGTTATGAATCAAGCGTGTTGCCCCTATATGTATGGCAACGAATTGGTCGTAAATACTGAGCTTGCTACCTGCGGGAATTGTAGTTTTTAAGGTTTTGATGGCCTTGACAAAGGCTGTTTTCTCTGCTGATGTCAGGTCAGTTACGTTTTTTCTTACAGATAAGTGAGCGTATTGTCCGGGAAAATTATAATGCCAATGGTATTTGTATTGTCCGTGGTCAATGCGATCGTGGGCGAAGACTGTAATAGCACAGGCGCTAACTAGAAGTAGGCTATAAATTAGTATTTTGACAGATTTTAGCAGGCGTTTCATTATCTTAAGGGTTTTCAAGAAATAAATTATCCAAGAAAACGAACCACAGAGGCGCAGAGGGCGCAAAGTAAGGAGGAAGAGAGGGGATTATTGGATGAAATTTTTCGATGTATTTTAAGTTGGAAGTCTTTTAATGGGAGCAAGAAGGCAGAAAGAGAATTAATTGATATTAATTCCTTACTCCCTATTCCCCACTCCTTGAAGAGATGGACTTTCGCGCCGGCTTTCTGTAATGGCTGTTTTAAGTTCTTGGCAGAGTTGTTCTACAGCTTGCAGTCCTTCTGTTGGGCTACCTTCAGCTAATCTTTTAACGAAGGCACTACCAACAATTACTGCGTCTGCACCCCATTCTTTTACTTGACGGGCTTGTTCTGGGCCGGAGATGCCAAAACCAACGCCGATGGGTTTATCGGTGACGCTTCGCAAATCTGTTAATAAATACTTTACGCCGTCTTGGATTTGAGCGCGGATACCTGTAACGCCTGTAACACTCACTAGGTAGATAAAACCCTGAGATTTATAAGCGATCGCTTTAATTCTATCTTGAGAACTGGTAGGAGCTACGAGTAAAATTACCTCAATTCCGAAAGATGCAGCAGTCTGGATTAATTCTTCTGCTTCTTCTAAGGGTAAGTCTGGTACTACCAACCCTTTCACGCCAGCAGCAGCAATTTTTCCTAAAAATGGCTTAATACCTCGGTACAAAATCGGATTGTAGTAAGTAAATAGAATTATCGGCGCTTTCAAGCTGGGACTCACCACCTGTAACATCTCTAGCACATGCTCTAATTTCGTGCCTTTTTGCAAAGCGCGGGTTGCTGCTGCTTGAATCACAGGCCCATCTGCGAGAGGATCGGAGTAGGGAACACCCAACTCGATGAAGTCTGCACCATTACGATCTAAGACACGTATTGCCTCGGCAGTGGTTTCTAAGTTAGGATCGCCTGCTGTGATAAAGGGAATTAAAGCACACTGTTGGCGATCGCGTAAAGTTTTAAAGGAAGCTGAGATAGAAGTCATGCTGAAAATTAGTTAATGATTGGTTAATAGTTCTGGAATAATTTACACTTAGCAATGCCGACTCTAGATTTTTTGTCGTCGAGTCTTTGATACTCGTGAACGAGTCTTTGATAAGTAGGTCGGCGAGAAAAAACCAAACTATGTAACGAAAAATAAAATCTCTGTATTTGGCTCGTAGTTGCGCTTTAGCGCTAAAGCGCAACTACAAACCAGTGATGATTATTTGCGCCGACTTACTTGTTCAGGAGTCTTTGATACTTGTGAATGAGTCTTTTATCTCCGTTAGGGAATAAGGAAAAGGTTAAGGAGGAAGGGAAAAGGGAAGAATTATTTTCTCTACCCTTAAATGTCCCCTTAACCCGCATTCTGCAAGAAACCTATTTTCCCAACTATCCACCCAAGCGCCTTAGAAAGACTTGGTTTAATTTTTAAGGAGGTTTAGGGAGGAGAAAGTCTTAACATAGTACGCACAGCTTGTTCTACATCGTTTTGTTTAACTAAAGACTCTCCAATTAAAACCGCACGCGCACCAGCTTCAGCTACAAAAGATAAATCAGCAGGTGTATACAGTCCAGATTCGCTGACGACGGTGATATCCAAACTTTGTAATTGTTGTTGGCGTTGTGCTAAAAGTTGCTGTGTTGTGCCTATATCAAGGGTAAAATCTTCTAAATTGCGATTGTTGATTCCTACTAAACGTAAGTCGTCAAGCTTTAGCACTCGATCCAGTTCAGCCAGGGTATGAACTTCTACCAGTGCATTCATGCCCAAATCGTGAATTACTCCCAAAAAATCTTGAAGTTCTCCATCTGATAAAATAGCGGCAATTAACAAGACTGCATCTGCACCTGCTGTTCGTGCTAAATAAATTTGATAGTGGTCAATGATAAACTCCTTGCATAGTAGGGGTAATGTAACTTGCTTACGCACTCTTCGCAGATTATCAAAACTGCCTTGAAAAAACTTATGATCAGTTAGGACTGATAAACAAGCTGCACCACCTCGTTCATAAGCTTGAGCAACAGCTACGGCATCAAAATCTGCGCGGATAATCCCCCGGCTAGGTGATGCCTTTTTTACTTCGGCAATTAAGCTAGGTTGGTTAGGATTTTCTTGCAAAGCAGTCAAGAAATTTCGCACAGTCGGGGCTGCATTTAACTGTTCTCGCAAGGAAGTTAAAGGCAGTTCTTGCTGCATCTGTGCGACTTCTTGCCTTTTATGCAACACAATTTCTTCAAGAATATGGCGGGGAGGGGCAACTTGGTTAGTCATAATTTTTTAGGGGGAGGTTAAGAGTTAGGAGTTAGGAGTTAGGAGTTAGGAGTTAGGAGTTGGGAGTTTAGAGTTAGAAGTTAGGAGTCCGGCTTCCCTCTCCTTAATAAGGAGAGGGATTAAGGGTGAGGTTTTTTCTTATGGGCAACTTGGTTAGTCATAATTTTTTAGGGGGAGGTTAAGAGTTAGGAGTTAGGAGTTAGGAGTTAGGAGTTTAGAGTTAGAAGTTAGGAGTTTAGAGTTAGAAGTTAGGAGTTAGGAGTCCGGCTTCCCTCTCCTTAATAAGGAGAGGGATTGAGGGTGAGGTTTATTATATGTTTAATTACATCTACCTACTTAATAGTATTTACAAACAGGTAACGGAAAATCGAACCTTATTAGGCACAGAGAACACCGATAAATAAGAGTTGGAGAGGTATTTTGCGTAAGTCCTGATTAATTATTAGAGTTTTTGAGTTAAGAATTTCAGTTCTCCAAATTCCATATTCTCAACTCCAAACTCCAAACTCCAAACTCCAAACTCCAAACTCCTAACTCCTAACTCTTAACTCCTAACTCCTAACTCCTAACTCTTTCGTTTGCGTATATGCACGCACCACATTTTTAATGATTTCCAGACCGACTTCTCCCGCTAGAGTCATGATTGATTCTGGATGAAACTGAACGGCGGCGATGGGAAGTGTCTGATGTTCGATTCCCATAATTACGTCGTCATCAGAAATCGCTGTTACTTTGAGTTCTTTTGGCAAACGTTGCGGTAGGGCAAATAATGAGTGATATCTACCGACTGGAAAAGATTGTGGTAAATTTTTGAAGGTCACGGAATTAGGATCGGTGACGAAAATTCGTGAAGATTTCCCATGTTGGGGATAGTCGAGGACTCCCAATTCTCCATCAAAAGCTTCAACGATGCCTTGCAGCCCTAGACAAACTCCGAAAATAGGAATTTGGCGATGAAGAAGCGCCCCAACTGTCTGGGGAACCCGAAAATCACTTGGTCTACCAGGGCCAGGAGATAAAACAACTAAGTCAGGGCGTTCTGTATCGAATAGCGATTCTGAGAAACCATGACGGAGTGTTGTAACGCTTGCACCAGTTTGGCGAATGTAATTGGCTAGGGTATGAACAAATGAGTCTTCATAGTCTATTAGTAAGATGCGTTTGCCAGCTACTGCACTTGGAAGGATTTTAGTTGATTTTATGGAACTGGATTGATCAATTTTCTGAGTGGTTTGCTTTACACGCCGAATTGTCTCAAATAAAGCAGCAGCTTTGGTAATTGTTTCTTGTTCTTCTGCTTCGGGTATTGAGTCATAAAGGACAGTAGCACCAACTCGCACTTCGGCGATGCAGTCTTTTAATCGGATTGTCCGTAGAATTAATCCAGTATTTAAATTCCCATTAAAATTTAAATAGCCAACTGCTCCACCATACCAACGTCGGGCGCTACGTTCGTGCTTTTCAATAAAATCTATTGCTGCTTTTTTGGGTGCGCCGGTGACTGTAACGGCCCATGTATGCGAAAGAAAAGCATCTAAGGCATCAAATTGCGATCGCAGTGTCCCCTCAACATGATCTACTGTATGTATCAGGTGGCTGTATAATTCTATTTGCCGACGACCAATCACTTGTACTGAACCAGGTTCGCAGATTCGGGATTTGTCATTGCGATCGACATCAGTACACATCGTCAACTCAGCTTCATCTTTCTGGGAGTTGAGTAACTGACGAATTTGCACGGCATCGTCAAGAGCATCTTGTCCTCGGCTAATAGTACCACTAATAGGGCAAGTTTCTACCCGCCTACCTTCAACCCGCACAAACATTTCTGGAGATGCGCCAATTAGATATTCTCCACCTAGATTAAAAATAAACCCATAAGGACTAGGATTTATTTCCTTTAAGGTATTGAATAGTTTACTAGGTTCATCTTCATACCCTTCAAAAAAGTTTTGACTAGGAACGACTTCAAATAAATCACCTCGGCGGAAATAATCGAGCGCACCCTCAACTTTTTTGGCATACTCGCCTACTTTATGGTCAGCAGTTTGATTGGGAAAAAGATGTTTTCCTCGATAATCTACCGATTCACCTGTTCGAGGCAAACCATTAGTACTCCCATCCGCTGTTTCAAATTCATATTGTAGACGAAATGCGCGTTGCTGATAGTAGTCAACAACTATCAAGTCATCAGGTAAATAAAGTACTAAATCGCGTTGATCTTTAGGACGTTCCAGGCGTTGGGTAATTGGTTCAAACTGAAAAACTAAGTCATAACCAAAAGCACCATACAATCCTAAATGCTCGTCTTCTTGACTAGAAAAGGTATGTAAAATTTCGCGGACAACTGTAAAAGCGGAAGGTTGTTTACTGCGTTCTTCTTCAGCAAATAGATTTTTTGTAGCTTTAACAAAGCCTACAACATTATTATTATCTAAGCTAACTTTCTCAAGTTGTATTGAGTTGGATAAGCACTCTAACAGTAACGGTAAAAGTACCTGACCGCGTTCATTCAACGCTATCAAAGTAAAAGCATTTTCCTGTGTAGTCAATTCCAAAGGTGGATTGACAAATCCGATCGCCCATCTTTTGTATCTGCCTGGATATTCGTAGCTGCTCCTTAACAAACCTCCACGCTGAGAATTTAAGTAGAATAGAATATCATCGAGAGCAGTGTCCATCTTAACTTCTGTGATGGAGCGATAAACGCTTACACCACCAAGGGTTTTGTAGGAACGGGAATTAAAAATCATAGGAATTTTATCTGGAAAAGTTATTAGTCAAGAACCATTAATCATTATTGATAACTATCTTTAAATTAAAAACAAATCCAGATAATCCGATGTCAATTTAATTCAAACTATCTAAATCTGCATATTCTTTTTCAAAGATGCAATGAAAAACCCTTTCTTTCTTCTTTCATAATACTAGATACCAAGCAGATAATTCATTGAATAATTTTTCGATTAGGTGTCAATTTCTTCGTTTTTTATACTGCTCCCCTAGTATATTCTCTCTTAGACCTTTTTGAAATTTTTGCCTCCCTCAAAAGTAGTACATCCTCTCACAACCTCCCATCAAACCTCAGCGTACCTTTGCGTTTAAAATCCAATCCTAAAACTCCCTCAACAGCAATATTGCCTGCCTATACAAAACCAAATCCACCTCATGAACCTCAATTCCTTTTCCAATGCGTTGTAACAACATCAAAGTCAACTCTCCCCCCAAATGTTCCCGGAACTCAGTTAAACCGCGAAACAAACAATCAGGATCTTCCAATTGTGATAACTTCTGGGCCATTTCTGGAACATACAAAGTGAAACCCAACGCCGATAAAGTACTTAATATCCGTTGCCACTCAGAACAATCGAGCAATCCCACTAAATAAGAATAAGTGCTATCCAAAGCAATACCGATCGCAACCGCTTCACCATGACGCAAGCGATAATTAGTCAAATGTTCCAGTTTATGAGCCGCCCAATGTCCAAAATCCAGGGGACGAGACGAACCCATTTCAAAAGGATCGCCGCTATTGCCAATATGTTCTAGATGCAACTGAGCGCAACGATAAATAACTTGTTGCATGGTATCCATGTCTCGCTGCATCAGGGCTGCGCTGTGCAAATGGATAAAATAAAAAAACCTAGCATCTTTAATCAGCGCGACTTTGATTGCTTCTGCGATTCCAGAACGCCAATCGCGATCGTCTAAGGTTGTCAAAAAGGCAGAATCATTTATAACTGCATAAGGTGGCGCAAATGTGCCGAGAAAGTTCTTTTTCCCAAAAGCATTGATACCATTTTTTACGCCAACCCCAGAATCATTTTGTGCTAACACCGTCGTCGGAATCCTAATTAGACGAATTCCTCGGTGAGCGGTTGCGGCTGCATATCCTACCAAATCCAACACAGCCCCGCCCCCGATCGCTAACACATAGCAATGGCGACATAATCCGGCTGCTTCAATCTGTTGGTGGATTTTATCTACTAAATTGCGATCGTTTTTAGCAGCTTCTCCTCCCGAAATTATCATCGGTTCGGCTGCGATCGCTACTATCTCTGCATAAAACTTGGTATACGCTACTAATTGCTTAACCAATTCCGGGTGATGCTGTAATATTCCTGCGTCTATTATCGCTACAACTTTCTTCGGCTTTGTCTCCCCATCGGCTGTAATTACTTGGGCTAAGGTGGGGTTTTTCAACTCAAATAAGTTTTTGGTGAAGTAAACCTCATAGTTGAAAGTAACGGAAACGCGTTGATGAATTGGTTGCAGAGCGAATTTACTTTTTTGCTTAATGTCAACTACCATGTTTTTGCTGATATATTTACAAGTGCGGCACGATTCAAAGCTTGAAGAAACATTTCTACCGAATGAGAACCATTTATCTTGACTTTATTATTGATGATGAAAAACGGCACACTATTAATGCCATTGGGGCGAGTAAATATTGATTCAGCCACAAAAGCTTTAACCGCAACATCATCACTCAATTGCAGCCGTAATTCCCTAGAATCCATTTGGTAAGCTCTACCTATGGCAATCAAAACTTCAATATCTCCGATGTTCAAACCATCTTCAAAGTAAGCTTTATAAATAGCTTCTACGACATCGTTTTTTACCTTTGCTGGTGCGAGTGTAATCAGTCGGTGCGAAAGCTTAGTATTGACAGCTAAACGGATTTTATCAAAATTTAGCTTGACTCCAGCCGCCTCACCTGCATATTGCGTTGAATCAAACAGATATTGCAGTTCATGGGCTTTTATGCCTTTTCTATTTCGCATAAAGCTGTGAAATTCGTATCCCTCAGCAGGAACGGTATTATCGAGAATAAAGGGATGCCAACGGATATCTACTTCTTTTTCTGGACATTGTGCCAGTGCATCAAACAGATGCTTTTTCCCTATTCTACACCATGGACAAACGGGATCGTGAAAGATATCTATCAGCATAGTTTTTATCCTTCAAATGCTAATATTTGTGTGGATATGGGGTTTGAAATCTCGTTTAAGAGGCGTTGTATTTAAAGGCTGTAAAAAAGCGTTGATTTTGTCTTCAAAAAAGCTTTGAGTATTTTCAAATTCTTGAATTAATGCGTCTCGATCTTTCCTTGCTACTAGTCTCGCCAAACGGCTGTAAGTTTTAGCTAAAAAGCTAATTGCATTACACCTTTCTTCTGTAGCTAGCATAATATCGACACATAAATTAGGATTTTGAGAAAACAACCGTTTAACAATGTCAATTTCTTGACGATAATTAGGTGTTGACATTGTTAAGCTTTGCTCTACGTCCACTTTTACTTGTGCTAAGAAAACACCAAGGCTAAATCTACAAAAATGCTGCGTTGCTTGAACGATTACCATCATTTGATCGTGTTCTTCAGGCGTGCAAACAATTAATTCTCCACCTTGACTTTTGAGAAAATCTAATAACCACTGAAATGAATTATCGTTTCGGCCTGGACATATTACCACTTTTTGTCCTAAAAACGATTTGATGTTTGGCCCAAACATTGGATGTAAACCCATGACTGGGCCAGAATGATATTCGAGCATTGCCTGAGTTGGCTGAGTTTTTACGCTCGTGATATCACACAAAGCTGTATTTGAACTAAGGTATTTCGCTGCTCGTTTGATAATATCAACTGTATGTTCAATGGGAACGCTTACTAATACTAATTCTGCCTGATTTAACAGTTTATCTGCGTATTCCCAATCATCGTGTTCGAGAACGCTAACATTATGACCTACTAGCGAAAGCTGCTCTTTAAATAATCTTCCCATCCTGCCGCATCCACCGATGATGGTAATTTGTCGGGGACTAACATGATTTGTTGCAGATTTAGGAATCAGAGTCGCATGGCAACTATTTATTACACTTGCCCAAACAGACTCAGGAATACCAGCTTGGGCGAGTAGGGGAGCCACATCAGCCAGTTGTTCATCTAAAGAAGGTTGTTCTGATGCTGCTAATAATGATATGCGATCGCTCAATAAAGCGATCAAGCTTTGGTCAGTTTTTTTAAGCTGATCTAAATTTGTCATTTGTCATTTGTCATTTGTCATTTGTCCTTGAGAGACTACGCGCACAAGGGGCGAGGTATGTACGAGAAAGTCTTGAGCAACAAGTGATTTATTAGAACTCAATTCGGGTAAGATATCCAAAGTTGTTGCTTCTTTGGCGATCGCATCATAAAATAACTGTTCATACCGATCTAGCGCTTGCTCAAAGGAATAGTTTTCTACTGCAAACTTTCTCCCTTTGCGCCCTAATTTTGCTGCTAATTCTGGCTGATTATATAAATCTAATACCGCACTTGCTAAAGCATCTGCTGACTCAGGCTTAACGATAATGCCGCCACCACTTTCTTTGATGGCTTTGGCAGCAGTACCAGTGGCGGGAACTGAACCGACAATTGGGCGGCCACTGGCTAACAGCAGTGGTATTTTAGAAGGCATATTGAAAGAAATCACATTGCTCTTTTGCACAATCAAGCCGACATCTGCGGCTGCTAACATTTGCGGGAGTTTTTCTCGCGGTTGCAATGGTAGCAGCAAAACGTTATCTGCACCACAAGCAAGACAATGTTTTTGCAACCTTTCGAGGGCTTGAGATTCACCTGCGATCGCAAAGACAATATCATTAATATGACGCAACCGAGATGCTGCTTCGATGACTGTCTCCAAACCTTGCGTCAGAGCAATATTACCTGAATAAAGCACTACAAATTTATCATCGAGTTGATGAGTAGCTCTCCAAGAGTTATTCTTCGGTAAAGGGCGGATAAAATTTAGATTCACCCAATTGGGAATACAGGCGATTTTATTAGCCGGTACACCTTTATTTATTAAATTATCTACAAAGCCATCGGCAATCACGCTAATGGTATGTGCAGTTCGGTAGGCAAATTTCTCTAAAGCTTCCAAAGCTTGAATCATCAACTTATTTTTAATTAGCCCAACACGCACAGCAGCTTCCGGGAGGATATCTTGCACGTTCAGCACTACTGGACAATTGTATATCCAACCTATAAAGGTTGCAGGTAAACAAACTAGTAGCGGCGGCACTGTTAAAAGAATTACATCAGGTCGTTCGCCCTTAAGGGCTTGTGGCAAACTCGTAAAAACAAAGCTCAACTCTAGCAGTAGCCTGTCTATAAGATTAGGTTTAGACTTAATCCGTAAGTAACTACGCTGAATTTTGACACCATTTTTATGTTCAGTAACGTATAGCTTACCCCGATAGCGATCGTAAATCTGACGTTGAGGATAGTTAGGCATACCTGTGATTACCCGCACTTGATGTCCTCGCTTCACCAGCCCTTCTGCTAGTTCAGTCATCAAAGGTGCAATACCAATTGGCTCTGGATGATAATTGTATGAATAAATCAGAATTTGCATGAACTCTTAATATCCTGAAAGCAGCTTCATAATGTTGGCTTTATTGTGTTCTCCAGTTTTTATCTCCCTTATTCCAGATTTAATGACTTGAAATTTTCGTAGAGTGTGCTACTCTCCCAAAAGTCCGGCACCGAAATTATTGAGATAGTGCGTTAGCCAGGGGCATAACGCACCCAACGAAACTTTTTAATTACGAATTACGAATTACGAATTACGAATTACGAATTATTTTGCAGTTCCTTCTCTAAATTGAAGACTGGCTTTTGTTGTCCACGTTTCCGCAATGTGACGGTAACAGCCCCAAACCCAAGCAATGTTAAACCCAATGCTGAACTAGGTTCCGGTACTTGAGTTATACCTCCTACGTCTAACACTTGGACGCGACCTTGGAAGAAATCGCCCACATACAGCTTGCCATTTTTATAGCTTGTGCCACCCGTCCAGTTAAATCTGCCTGGAGTGAGGTCAAGGGGATTGCCAAAGGGACCGTCAGTTAATCCTGGAGGCGGGACTGGTTTTCCTGATGCATTTAGGGCAGGTTGACCGTAGGAAGTCAAGAACTTACCATTTTTATCAAACACCTGAACGCGGCTGTTGATAGAATCAGCTACATAAACATTGTCTTGGTCGTCCACTTCGATGCCAATTGGCTGAAGAAGCTGTCCAGGTCCGCTACCTGTTGAACCAAAGGCGAACAGAGGCTTACCATTTGGATCGAGTACTTGAACGCGGTTGTTATACTGGTCAGCTACAAAGATATTTCCACTAACTGGGGAAATTCTTACACCTGCTACACCTTGGAATTGCCCAAGTGCAGTGCCATTGGTGCCACCAATCACACCAATTTGCTTTCCGTCAGGTGTGAATTTAAGGATTCTTTCGCCGTTAAAATCACCTACGTAAACGTCGCCAGATTTGTCAAATGTCACACCAGATGGCCCAAAGAAAAACCTACCTGGTATCAGACCGGTAAAATCTCCATTTGCAAAGGATCTAATAAACTTACCCTGAGGATCGAATTGATTGATGCGGTTGTTGTAAACATCACCTGCATACAAATCGCCTGTTACGGGATTAAAGTCTACAGTTGTTGGCTCGTCAAACTGTCCGGGGCCTTTGCCGCCGGAGCCAATTGCTCCAATATACTGACCGCTTGAACTAAATTTTTCAATTTTGTCACCCAGGTTGTAGTTAGGAGTACCATCTGGGTTAACACCGCGTCCGTTAGCTATGTAGGTATTCCCTGAATCATCTACCGTTATGCCTTGGGGAACAAACAGCTGCCCAGGACCGAAGCCAGGACTGCCGATACTTGTATCATAATTTAATGTTACAGCCTTGGCTTGGGCTGCTGCTGCCAACACCATGAATCCAGTACCGAGAATGCCGAGTGATAAATTTTTGACTAATCCCATGAGTTTGAAGTCCTGGTTGTATGAGTGTATACTCTTTCCTAGACTAATTTTGTTCCCCGTCCCAGTTCGGGAACTCTAAAATTTGGGCTGCTGCCTCTTGTTTGAAATGCAACTTTCTGTGTGAGGCAGCAGCCTATTCTGTAAGCTTTACCTGACACCAGGTAAAGAGGAAATTAGACAGTCTCTGCTTTTGGTAGCAATTCTTCATCCAACTTTTGTGGACGTTTGCGCTTGCCGAAAGCAGCCGTTGCGCCTACACTAGCAAGTGCTAGTAAGCCAACTACTGAACCAGGCTCGGGGACTATTTGTGTAACAATACCATCCACCCGAATAACCTCCCCTCGTCCTTTGCCGACACCCTGATTGGTAATATAAATCTTGCCGTCAGGGCCAATAGCAATTCCATCAGCCGAATCTAGGCCTTGACCTGCTGCAACTAGTGTTGTGCGAGTGCCGTCAGGAGCAACTTGGATCAGAGAACCCGGTAGGTCTGTGATGTCACGTCCTAACTGGGACTTGTCGCTGAACTGTAAGACGAGCAAATCGCCTTTTTTATCAAAGGTTAGGTCTGTGATGTGGGTAAACCCATCCAGAAAAACTTCTGGCTTATCATCCTTACCAATGCGGAAAATCTTCGACTGACCTGCTGGATAAGGAAAACCTGTATATTCGCCAACGTAGAAAGCTCCATCGGGGCCAATTGCGCCCCCTGTGGGTACTGCTTGAATCGCTATTTTTCCTCCTGGAAGCTCATCTAATAGTCCAGGAGGTAGTTGTAATCCTGGTGGTAAGACAGAGTTACTAACGATGGTTTTAGGAATTGCAATTACCTGCGACTTACTTCCGTCAAGTTTAATTTTGTAAGCAGTGTTCCCACCGCCGTCAACAACATAAGCATTATCGCCATTTATCGTTAAGGAATATGGATTGGTAACTACATCCCCCTTGTCTGGATTTTTGGTGATTTCATACTTGGCAAAGTCAAAAATACTGCTGAGAGATCCTGTCTTCAAGTTAACTTTGAACAGTTGTCCTAGTAGCGGTGTATTTAAAACTTTATCAGCTGCTGATGGCGGGAAAGTAGCAAGTTGCTCTTTTGGAAGCGGGTATTGAGAAGCAAGGTCATGTGTTGCTAAATCACGGTTTCCTGGATAACCAGCAAACCCTGTCAAAAGATAAGCATTCCCTTGAGAATCGAATTGGACGTCTTCAATACCAGCGCCTTGATTACCTGTGGGTTGTTCTGCTAGAGACTCAAAGTTAGTGAGTAGATGCTGTTCGGTGCCGTCTGGTGCAATTTTGACCAGTGAACTAGTATTACCAGCACAGATAGGTTTAAACAGGGTACTCGGAGATGGTTGACAATTTCCATTGCCGCCGACACCTGGCTCGGCTACGTAGAGACTGCCGTCAGGGCCAAAGCTAATACCGCGTGCATTACTGATCCCACCGACAATTGTCGTTAGCGTTGCAGCTTGTGCAGCTGAGGTTCCACAAATAGCAGCAAAACAAAATGTCACAGATGTCAGAGCAAATGATTTAAGTTTCATACCTTTGGAGATTGATAGTTAAATAATCTATTTGGGGAAAGTTTATCAAGAAAGAAATTAGGAGTCAGGAGTCAGGTGTTACAATTGATAATTTTGTCGGACTGGTGATTAGGTAAGGTTTTGCTAGCTTTCTTTTTTTGTGCAACCAAGCAATGCCCAAAGCACCGATCGCTAATACGCCTAAAATAGAATCAGGTTCAGGAACAGACTTGATATTCTCAATTCTGAGAACTTGTCCAAATCCTGGGCTATCGCCTCGGTTTGTGACATATACTGCACCATCAGCCCCAATAGTCAAGGCGCTAGGCGAAACTAATCCATTCCCACTCAGAAGAGTTGTGCGTGTCCCATCGGGAGCTATTTTGATGACAGAACCATCAAGATTACCCTTCCAGGCTGACTGATTGGCGTACTGCAAAGCATATAGATTACCCGCAGAATCAAATTGCAAGTCTGTGAGTTGGGTAAAACCATCTGCATAGACTGTTGGCTTGCCATCAGCACCGACTCGATAGATTTTTGCCCCTCCTTCTGGGAAGGGAAAACCAGTAAATTGGCTGACATAATAAGCGCCATCAGGGCCTTTGGTCACATTTGATGGTACTGCTTGAGTTGCAAACTGCGATGGCGATCGCGCCGCTTCACCTTTAGATGGCACCTGTGCCGGTTCATTGGATGGTGTACCGGAGGGTGGAAAGACTGGATTAGTCAATATGTCTTTAGGGAATGTAGTAATAGCTTGCAAATCACTACCATCAGTATTAACACTGAGTAAGTCGTTTGCGCCTGCATCAACTACAACCAACTTCTTGCCATCTATTACGAAACCCAAGGGATTGCTACTGACATCACCAGCATCGGGATTATTGGCGAGTTCATAGTTAGCTAAATCAGCAACACTCGTCCAGGAATTGGTCTTAAAGTTAGGAGCGATGATTTTACCGAGGTCAGTGTAACCTAAATTGCGATCGCGAAAGGCTGGATTAGCTCCATACCCAATCAGAACATAAGGTTTACCTTGAGCATCAAATTGGATATCACGAGGTCCACTGGCTCCAGTACCATCCGGTAATGCTAAAGAAGGGAGTCCTGTAAGTATCCGCTCAATCTTACCATTCTCAATTTTGGTAACTGCACCACTTGTGCCATAGCATAAGGAATCTCCTTGACCACTTGGTGGTGGAACACAAGCTCCACTTCCCCCGATTCCCGCCTCTGTAACATAGAGATTACCATCAGGGCTAAAGCTCAGGCCACCGGCATTATATAGACCGTTGGCGATTACCGAAAATGATGCAGCTTCAGCAGCTTTCATTCCAGAAATAGCGGCAACACAAAAAGTTAGGAAGGTAATTGTAAGTTTTTTCAGTTTCATGTGTTGCAATAGAGCTAATTGTGGGGAATTTTCAACGCAGAGGGACGCTGAGGGAAGCGTAGAGGAATGCTGAGGTTTTAGTTGGTAACTAGTGATTCTGGAGTTTTTGGTAGGTAGCTCATTCCCCGATCAAATGATTTGAGGTTGCCAGCTTTTGCTTCTAGTAAACGTTTGATGTTCATGCTTTCAGCGCCAAAGTCTTCAATTTGAAGTTTGCCGTGGGTAACAGTTCCATCTGTTTTCCAGAATGTAATCCGATGCAGGATAAAACCAGAAGCTTCGGGATCAGCGAAAGCATAAGCAGTTGGGATGAGTAACGCTACAGAACGCTGATAATATTCGTAGTCTGGATAAAAGTGTTCTTGTTCGAGCAAGTAGTATTTACTCAGACTATGCAGCCGCACGGAAACTTTTACTTTCTGGTCATATTCATCTTTAAATTCACCTGATTCAGAAGTAATATTACCATTTGGGCGCAGTAGATGTGCCCACTCATTTATGTTTTGTAGGTTTTGTAGGTATTCAATGCCGATTTCAATTGGGGCATCAACATAAATGGTGTCTGTATCGATAAAATGGCGACCTTTCGCTGCTGAGGTCAGACCAGCCTTGCGTTCCAAGTTACCTTTGAGAGAACGACACTCGGAAGTATGTACCGTGTGAATTCCCTGCATGATCATCTGAGTTTGCCGTTTTGGATCGACAAAACTCAACCAATGAAAGTATACACCTTTTTCATCTGTTCCCGGCTCGATGTAGTCGGTGGGAAATAACAAAACAGGGTAAACCTGAAAATATTTCTGATACTCTAATCCGCAGTGCCACTCAATACCATAAAAAAGCGGATTTTCTAATTTTTTAACATGATAATAAAGATTTTTGTGATAACCAGATGCAGTTCCGAGCCAAGTATCTTCGTCAATTTGCTCTTGCATCCGGCTATAAAGCGTCCATTCGTCCAAGTTTTTTAAACTACAAAGGTAGTCAAAGGCGCTCTCTGGTGAAGTAGCGATATAAGCTGATGTTGCAAAGGTATTCTTTTCCACTTCTCACTCCTTAAGATAATAACAATTAAGCGGCGATCGCTTTAGTCCTGTTTTGCCTAACGCTCTGAATGCGGTCTTCTGCTAATCGTTTAGCAGCATCGTTTGTAGTAACTCCCTGCTCTTTAGAAATATTAAAAATTGCTAGTAGTGTGTCATAAATGTTATGCACTTGCTTAAAAGCTTTTTCTTCGTCATAACCAATCATTTCGTTGTAAACGTTGATTAGCCCTCCAGCATTAATTACATAATCAGGGCTGTAAAGAATCCCTTTTTTGGCAAGCATTTGACTATGTAGTTGCTCATTTTCTAACTGATTATTAGCGGCACCAGCTATAATTGCAGCTTTTAAAAAAGGAATTGTATGGCTATTAAGAATTCCTCCTAAAGCGCAGGGAGCAAATACATCTACATCAAGTGAATAAATTTCGCTTGGTTCGACAATAGTTGCACCAAAAAGCCGTTTAGCTTCTTCTGCTTTGGCTGGATCTACATCGCTAACAAAAAGCTTGACATCATGCTCATATAAGTGCCGACAAAGATTTTTACCGACATTTCCTAAGCCTTGAACTGCAACTTTCATTCCATCAAGTCTTTTGCTTTGCCAACGAGACTCTACAGCAGCTTTCATTCCCAGAAAAACTCCTAATGATGTTATGGGAGCAGGCCCGCCAGATTTTTCTGATAGCCCAACAACATGTTTCGTTTCTTGGCTGATTGTTCGGACATCGGCAGGGGTAATATTAACATCTTGTCCGGTAATAAAACGCCCATTCAGACTATCAACAAAACGTCCGTAAGCTCTCAACAGATCATCTGTTTTATTTTCAGGATTAGCGATAATGACTGCTTTTCCGCCACCAGCCGGAATATTGGCACAGGCTGCTTTATATGTCATCCCACGACTCAGACGAAGTGCATCTTTTAAAGCAGCTTCTTCGTTGACGTAAGGCAAAATTCTTGTGGCTCCCATCGCTGGGCCTAAAGTTGTGTCATGGATAGCAATTATCGCTTTAATGTCGGGATTTTTACCATGACAAAAGAGAACTTGTTCGTGACCCATTTCTCTAACAGTTTCAAATAGCAGCATTTTCAATCCTCGATATTGTTTGGTATTGGTTAGAGAAAGTAATTGGCATTACGAAATGTAAAGATATAGACACAAAAACCCTCTCGAATATTAAGATTGAGTGATGAAAAGGACTTTAAAATTCCAGTTTGGTGAGTGCAGTTTTTGGCTGGAATAAGAGAATGAGGAAACGAACCGCGAAGGGCGCAAAGGTAAGAGAGTTGTAAAGGGTTTTTGCATCGGGAGCGGGAATTTTTTAAAGATTGGGATGCTTCCCTGTTTTACTGCCTTCTTACCATATAATTACTTATCTCTTCGTTTGCATCCTTCTCTAACGAGACGCTGCGCGAATGCGGTTCGGAAAAAATTAGGTGTTTTTGCAGCCATTCGAGAGTAGTGTCTGTAACAATCGAATCAGATTGGCAGCTTTTAAAGTTAAACCATTGGAAATGAAACTTGGTTGGTTGTATTTTTCGCGGCACTTGATTTGATTCCTTGTGCTGCTAAACTTTTATTACGTCCTCCAGATGGTGCTGGTCGATCGGCGTCAATGACTACATCGATCAGAAAGGGAACATTTGATGCGATCGCTTGCTCTAATGCTGCTTCAATATCTGACTCTCTGACGACTACGATCGCTTCTGCTCCCATACCACGAGCAATCATGGCGAAGTTGGTTGGTGGCATTGTTGCATCTGCGCCCTTTAATCCCAAGATTTTCATCCCTTGATGGCACATGTTGTAACGCGCATCGTTGAGTACAATCCAGATTGCAGGAATTTTGTATTTTACGGCTGTGCTGATTTCGTTATTCATCAGCATTGCTCCATCGCCAACAATCGCTACAGCTTTGCTATTGCTTGCAAGTGCTGCACCCAATACTCCGGTGACGGCGTGACCCATTGCGCCAACTCCGGTGCTGACTCGGTAACGATTGGCTTCGGAAAATTGCAGTAGATGAGTTGACCAAGTAAATGAGTTACCACACTCCGCCATGACTACCGCATCGGTATCTTCAACAATTATCTTTTGAATTGCTGCCATCAATACTTCTGGCCGCACTGGATAATCTACATCTGGAGCCGATTCAATTGCTTTTTGTTGTGGACGAGGTAAGGACAAAGTTGTGGAATCAGGAGCATCTGGTAATTGCTGCAATAACTCTTCCACAAAAGCTTTGATATCTGACCGAACTCCGAAAGTTTCAACGTGGGGATAAGCTACACCTGGCACTTCGGGATCAATATCTACATGGACAAAACCTCCTTTTGGAACTAACGCCGAACTCCAAAAAGAAGTCGGTTCACCAAGGCGGGTTCCTAATACGAGTGTGCGGAGTGGAGGTTGCTGTTCCATATAAGTTAAGACGGAAGCATGACCGCCTAAACCTGTGACACCCACAAATTGGGGATGATCTTCGGGGAAGATACCTTTACCACGGGGTGAACACATAACGGCTGCTCCGGTTTTTTCTGCGAGTTCAATGATTTCCTCTGCTGCATCACGCGCACCGAAACCAACCCAGATGGCAAAGGGGCCAGATGATAATAACTCTACAGATTTAGCGATCGCTTCTTTTGAAGCAGTCATCGGAAACGGAGTAACATCTAGTTGAGGCAACGATATATTCTCAACTAAACTTGTCTGCACTGCGGTGGGAATGCTCAAATGGGCGACAAATCCGCCTGGTTGTGCCATAGCCAAAGCAAGTTTGCGGAAAATCTGCGGTAGTTGAGCCGCAGATTCAATGGTGATTGCATAGTTGAATAATGCTCCTGGGGTAAAAATTCCCCCACTGGGCAATGTGTAAGTGCTGGTTTCTTGAATTGCCCAACGTCCACGCTGCGGGGCTGAGGTACAAGCTGACAACAAAATCACCTTTGCACCTTCACCACGAGCCGCAAATAAGCCGGTGAGGGCATTTGTGATCCCCGGCCCTGCTGTGGTAAAAACTACAGTAGGGCGATTGTTGGCAAAGTAGGCTTCGGTCGCTGCAAATGCTGCTCCTGCTTCATGGCGGAAGTTTAACACGTCGATGCTGCTATTTGACAGCGCCCCCCAAAGGCTTGCCATCGCACCACCTGCGACACCAAAAGCATAGCTTACTCCCAAACTTTCCAACATCTGAGCGATCGCATCGGCAACTGAGAGCGTTGGCGGTGTTTCGTCATTTAAAAAAGGCTCAATTCCCCCATTGTTCTCCGATTCATCAACCTGACGAGAACCGTCAGACACAGACTCTACATATTTATTTGCTGGAAATTCCTTGTATGGCTCAGTGGTGATGAGAGGAGAGTTTGAACCAGTATAGTTTTGACTCATTAGTTTCACGCTATTACATAAAATTACACAAAGGCTTTCTAGTTTACAATCACAGTGATGGCAATTTTTAATACAAACGACTCTGTTGCTTTTACTAGCTATGACCTAGCTTGGTCGTTCGTAGAAACGGTTAATCGCTGCTGATTGATGCAAGTGATCGCACTACCAAAAATTTTTACCAAAAGCATACAGCAATCAATACTGTGCTTCTTGTGACTACAATAAGGGACATAAAGACTGTTGTGCAATCAAAAATCCTTTGATGAAGATGTCAAATTATTCGTTTTTACTATGATGATTAAAGTGTTTAAGTAAGTTGGCGGGGAAAAATTAAACCATATAAAGGTATATAAACTAGCAAATAACCTTAGCTGAAGCGTTTCTCATAAAGTTTACAAAACTCAATATAGTTAAGTTTAATAACACTGCTCTAATTAATAAGCCACTTGCAGAGGTACTTATCTGGCGATCGCTACTCTGAAAAAAAATATCTGCAATGAAAAATCTTTTGATCTATCTGTCAATTCTTTCGCTTGTATGATGATTGTGACATTTCCAACTTAGTCATTTTGAAAACTGCGTAGGCGTAGCCCGCCGTAGGCATCGCACTCAAGACACATTACCAAATTTACAATAGAAAATCTTTTTATCTGGTTGTCAATTCTTTTGCTTCTAGATTTCCCCTAACCTAAGCCACTTTCTACAACCGGGAGAACCTTAAAAGTTCTTTTTTAAGGGGGTTGGCTCACATCTTGCACCTAGCCCTGGCGATTAGAAATCGCGGCTATACAAACGAAGTCCACCTCCGTGGACAAGCGAGAAAATCAAAGGTTTTTAACCCACGGAGGTGGGTTTAGCCTGTGTAGCCGAGCCAGTGCGTTGGGCGGCTCCGCCGACTTGTTCGCGCAGCGTCTCCCCTTGGGAGAAGCAACTGGCGTGCGACTTCCAGTCGCCTGGTGCAAGATATAAGTTGGGGGATCTTTTGGATGTAAGTCTTAGCTTTGGAGCCTCACCCCAAAGCAGTCAACAGCCCAGAAAAAAGCTTGATTATTCACTCTTCAACTCGCCGTTACAAATTATCCGAATTAAAATCAGCCTAACTACCAACAGTTTGGCGGCCTTTATATTGCCACTAAGAACTTATTGATGCAACTCTTTGTAACGATAAATACATAATTATTTAACTTTTGTCTTTCCTTAGAGAGATGATTAAATACTAAATAGATAGGTAAATTTTAATAAAATTTATTATTTTTGACTTAAAATATCTCATAAAACCGTACTATATCAATATTTATGTTTTATATATAACAAAAAAACAAAATACACGGGATAATTCTAATACAAATGTATTCCTAATGACGGATGACTAAGAATATGCTTTTGTAGTTAAATCCCTGAGAGAGTAAGTTAAGATAACTTAAGAAAATAAGTAGATGAGTAAAATCGTTCATTTAAGCCAAGCCCAGCACTGCAAATTTATTTATGTTGAGAATCAAACGACTCTACACCAATAGTTCCTCAAAGCGCTTGGTTACTCAACCATAAATCTAAGTTGGCTCTGGTGCAGGGCTAGTACGGCAAGGTAAAAGTCAGGCATTCACGCATTTAAAAAGCTTTAATTCTGGGCTTTCTGGCTGTAATGAAATGGTAAGTTTATTTACGCCGTGCTGTACTAGTTTAAATGTAAAATGTTTATTTTTTGTAGTTATAGCTTAAGAGTTTTGAACTCTTATCTAATAAAGTTTATTGACTAATCTAGATTTGATTCGTCTATATTTTTTGTTGAAATAAAAAGCTGCTTGGGACAGGAATAAATTTTAAATTAAATATTTAGGTTTTTTTAGGGAAGTTTAGTTTAATAATTCATATTTTGTTGGTATGATAAGTTTTATTAAGAAGATTAGTAATATTTTTTAATTTACTAACTAATCTTATTTTTGAACAGCCTAACGGTGCCCCCAAGATTTTAGTAAGTTATGACTATTAACTCATTAATGGCTATGGTACTGATTGATTACCAGGAGGAAATAGGAATATGAATTCTGGGGATTATACATTAGCTAGATCAAATAATCAATGGGTGCTACAACCAGAAGTAGAGATGAAGTTTGCTCACTTCCTAATAAATCACGCTGTAGATGCAGCCTTCTGTTTAGGAGAAAACGCCCAATTTCTCTACGTCAACGATGCCACTTGTCGGATGACTGAGTATTCCCGTGAGGAATTACTTTCCATGAGGCTGCATGATATAGATGTAGATTTTTCTTTACACAATTGGTCAGATATTAGCTCACAGAATTCTCTTACCTTTAAATCTCGCTACCGGACAAAAAGAGGTCGGATCTTTCTGGTAGAAATATCCATTAGCCATGTCAAACAACAAGATATAGAATTTGGCTGTGCTTTTGCTCGTGAGATAAGTGACGAAATAGTAGAACTAAGCGTGCAAAAGTGGACTGATGAATTAAGGGATGCCAAAGACAATTTACAACAAGAATTTTCTCAACTCAAGGCCAAAGAAGTAGAACTAGAAACATCTCTTTCTTTGCTTCGTTCTACTCTCGAATCTACTGCCATTGGTATTGTTGCAGTTAACTTTGAGGGAGATATTCTGAGCTTGAATCAGAAATTTGTGGAGATGTGGCAGATCCCAGAGTCGCTAGTACTATCTAATAAATGTCCTCAATGCAAAGCCTTTTTTGAGAACCAACTTAAAGATCCCCAAGCCTTTAGTCGGCTGATTTGGGAAGTGTCTAGCCAATCTGATTTCGAGAGCTACGACATTTTGGAATTGAACGATGGAAGAGTTTTTGCCCACTATTCTAAGCCTCAGCGGCTCGAAGGCAAAATTATTGGTAGAGTCTGGAGTATTTGGGACATTACAGAATCGAAACAGACTGAAGAAGCATTACGGTTGAACGCAGCTAGATTTCGCACTTTGGCAGAGACAACAGATGTTAGTACTTTTCTGATGCAAGGCACGCGACTTTGTTACATAAATCCAGCAGTGGAGAAACTCACTGGTTACACAGAAGAGGAACTGCTAACAGGTTTTGAACTGCGGCGATTGATTAAAAGCAAAAAACGTAGAGAGGTACGCAACCAGGCCCAGGCAGCTAATTTTGAATACCAGGAGATAAATATTCTCACAAAAAACGGCACGGAGCGCTGGCTAGCTTGCGCGGTTGCCATGCTGGATGGAGTGCTAGATTTTGGGGGAAAACCAGTCGAACTGATTGCAGGGATCGATATTACTGATTACAAATATGCCGAATTAAATCTTAACCAAGCTTTAGAACAAGCAAAACAACTTAGCGAACTCAGAGCGCGTTTTCTTTCTATGGTTTGCCATCAATTCCGTACACCACTAAATATTGTTTCATTTTCTAATAGCTTACTCAAGGAAGAAGTAGACAAACGTACACAGAAGAAAATCCAACCACTACTAGATCACATTCAAAAAGCTACCGAACAACTCAGTCAGATGTTGGATGATATTTTGTTCTTCTCTAAGGCAGAAGCAGCAAAAATAAACTGTGAACCGAAACCACTGGAGTTAGTTGAGTTCTGTAAAGATTTAGTTGCCCAAATGCAGATGAGCGTTAGCCAAATTCCGATTAATTTTGCCAGTCAAGATAACTCTTTAACAGCCTGTATAGATAAAAAACTGTTAGAGCCAATTTTGAAGAATTTACTCGACAATGCCATCAAGTATTCTCCTTCCCAGATTGCAATTGAGTTAAAACTTTCTTGTAAAAATGAGAAAGTAATTTTTCAGGTAAAAGATAGGGGGATTGGTATTTCAGTAGCAGATCAACAACGAATATTTGAGCCATTTTACCGTGGTAGTAATATTGATAGTATACCTGGTACTGGATTAGGGCTATCAATTCTTAAAACCCTTGTAGATTTACATCACGGTCAAGTCTCTGTAGAAAGTCAAATGGGTGTAGGTACTACGTTTAATGTGATTTTGCCATTAATCAAATCAGAGTTTAGTAGTTCCGAGTTATGAATGTTGAAATTAAGAGAATTTTTAATTAACAGCTTAACAATCATAACTCTCAAAGCGAATTAATTAATCTCATGCCTATTTACATACTTATCAAAGAGTATAGTAAGCAGCTTTTGCAAAAAGTTATGGGAATACAAAATTATGCAAGAATCACCAAAGAAAATTCTCGTCATTGAAGATGATAATGTTACCCGCAATCTTTATTTAATGGGTCTTAAGGCTAAAGGTTTTGATACCATAGGTGCTGACAACGGTCTTGCTGGTATCCAACAAGCACAAGAGCATATACCCGATTTAGTAATTTGCGATATCACAATGCCTGATATGGATGGTTATAGCGTTTTAAATACGCTACGCCAAGATCCTGTTACAGCAATTATTCCGTTCATTTTTATGACTGGTAGTAGTACCAAAGCAGATGTTCGCAAAGCTATGGAATTGGGAGCAGACGACTATCTTACCAAACCCTCTACACTAGACGAATTACTCAGAGCGATCGCTATTCGCCTGGAAAAGCAAGCTACTCTCCAATACTGGTGGGCGATGAAATTGGAAAAAGATCCACAATTAGTATTTGCAGATAATACTACAGCGATCGCTGAAGGTGTTAGCGTTGGTAAAGCCTCTGGTACAGAAGCCCCTGATACAGAAATCATGATGCCTCCTAAGTCAATTTTTCCTTACATTCCCCAATTAAAAGAAGTTTTTGACTTTATCGAAGCCCATTATCATCAAGGAATTACTTTGTGTGACGTGGCTGTTGCTGTTGGTTACTCACCTGCTTACTTAACTAACCGAGTAGCAAAACAGACGGGCGAAACTGTAAACTGCTGGATTGTCAAACGCCGGATGGCGGGAGCTCGTTTTCTACTCCAAAATAACGATCAGACAGTCGAGAAGATAGCGAAAGCATTGGGCTATCAAGATGTGTCTCATTTCTCCCGCCAGTTTCGCCAACATCACGGTTTACCTCCCCAAGCTTGGCGCAAAGAACATCAACTTGTATCGCAAAAACAAGTAAAACTCTGGCAAAATTGCTAAAGCATAAATACAGCAATTTTTAGGTAAGTAGGTAGGCAAGATAAAACCAAACTATGTAACGAAAGGTAAAATCTCTGTATTTGGCTCGTAGTTGCGCTTTAGCGCTAAAGCGCAACTACAAACCAGTGATGATTATTTGCGCCGACTTACTTATTTAGATTACGACTGACACGGGGAGTAGGGAGAAATCAATTCAAAATTGAAGAACTCCTGCCCCCTGCCCTCTTCAAATAAATAATTGCGTAAACTCATATATTAAATCTACCCTGCCCTTACGTAACATGGCTGGATCTAATCTTTCAGTAGTGTTGCAAGTCATCAAGACAACTAAGCGTTGCTGTATCTGAATACCAGACTCATCAATTACACTCTGATACAAAGTGCCATCCAGCAAACTCAGAATGTGTTCGGTTTTGTTATTGTATTGCGCTACCTCGGAAGCACGATTTTGTGCTAGATTATCAGCTTCGTTAATAACGATACAGATACGCTCTATGTAAGTCGGTGGGACAAAGTTAGCGATCGCATCATGATCTAAAATAAAAATTACATACCCCAAAGGTACAAGAATTTCTTTTGCTACTGCCTGTGTCCAAACTGTCTTACCTGTGCCTGGTTGCCCATGTACAACAACCGCTAACTGGTTTTGATTTAAAATCGCTTGCTGTACAGAATCAGTAAAATTTTGGATATCTGCTGGAAATGTGCGAATATTAAATTGACTGTGAACCTTGCCTACACGACTTTGATATCCACTCAGCATAACTGCTAAGTCGTAAGTCGCTTTGTTAATTAGTGGCGCGAGATTTTTCGCCATTAAAGTATATTGTCGTCGCCCGCGATCGTAGGGATCAATTTGTAACCAAATGTCATGCTTCCCCCAGTAAGCATAAACAGTATTGATCACGTCTAAGCGTTCCCAGCTAACAAATTTATCTATAGGAAAATAAAAATCTCTTTCTGAGTAATACTGGGTAATAATGTCGGGATTACCCAACACACCTAAAACTCGCAGTACAGTAATTTCTTGCAGTCGATTTAGAACATAATCAATAGGGATACTACTACGACTGACAAATTGAACAATGGGCGTTTCCGTACTCAAAACGTCTTTGTAGCGATGATCTGGTGATTGCGGATCTGGCGTGATGTAATTCCAAAAGTTTTCAACTTCGTAGCGGGTATTTTCAGATACAATATTTAATAAATTAGCCCACCAAGCATAATTATTTCGTCCCAAAATATCAGCAAGATTACTCGCTAAATTTAAACTTTTTTGACTTAACTCGCGGGAGTCACTATACAACAGTTGCCACAAAAACCCCCAGTCTAATTCTCGGTTAAATGGTCGCCAACCGCTAGCAAGCAAACTTTGCCGGGTATTATTTGTAGGAGTGCCTTCATTACTTCTAAAATAGTCAAAATCCATATTTATTAGTTATGCAGCGTTAATCGAGTTATTTTGTGTGAAGGATGATATTTTGAAAAACTTTTCTCGTAAGATTAACTAATTGCGTACAAATAGTATTTTTTTTCACGGTGCTGTACTGGCTAGGAAGCCTTTTTAATCTAACTCATTCTTAATGTAATATACTATATTACATATTAACTACCTGCGTCAAGTTTTTTGACCAAGTAATTAGTTCTTAATCTAGCTTTTAAAATCTTCAGCTTCCTTACCATTCCCGCCTCGGAATAAATTCCTCTTGCTTAAGTAAGTGGACGCAAATAATCATCACTGGCTGGTAGTTGCGCTTTAGCGCTAAAGCGCAACTACGAGCCCAATACAGAGGTTTTATTTTTCGTTACATAGTTTGGTTTTATCTTGCCTACCTTACTTGTAGCTAAAGTCCTCTTAAGAGGACTAAATACAAAATTTTCAGCCATGTACAAGGCTATTTTATATAAAAGGGAAAATTTCAGTTCAGTAAGCGTGGACTTTAGCAATCAGCCCAAAACTTAAGTTCTGGGCGCGATATTGGGTAAGCGCGACACTTTGACTTTTCTAAAATTTTAAAAGAAGCTAAAAACCTATAAATCAGTTAATGTGATACTAAATGTTGTCCATCCTTTACTGCTTTCTACTTGAATGTTTCCTTGCAGTTGTTCGACTAATTTCTGTACTATAGATAAACCTAATCCCGATCCACCTTGATTCCAGATGTCTGCATTGGGAACCCGATAAAATTTCTCAAAGATTCGTGGTAATTCTGTTAACGAAATTTCTGCTGAATTACTGATAGTAATAATAGTTTTTGCGGGCGCTTCCAAGGAATTGGAATGTACACTTAAGACAATTTCACCACCCGCAGGTGTGTATTTACAGGCATTATTGATCAATTCTCCTAAAATTCGTTCCAAGCTAATGCTATCTGAGAACAAGGGGGGGAGATTTGAAGGGAGATTTATCTGTAGAGTTTGCTGGTGTTCTTGAACACGGATTTGAAACGGCTCAACAACCCAAGATAACCACTGTTGTAAGACCAAGGAATCAGGTGTCATCACTTCATAAGATGAGCTTTCTAGGCGTTGTAAGTCTAGTAGATCGTTAATTAATCCTAGCTCGCGATCGCACTCGCCTTCTATCAGTTCTAGATAGCGTTTAGCTTCCTCAGTACTAGGAGATCCTTGTATCATTTGAATCATTATCTTGATATTACTCAGAGGCGATCGCAGTTCATGGGAAACTAAATTCAAAAAGTCATTTTTAAGTTGATTTATCTCCTCCCATTGCACCACAAGTTGCTCTTGCTCAATTTGCTTTTTACGCGCCTCAATAGCTCGTTTGCGCTCAGTAATATCTCGAAAAACTAACACAGCCCCTCTAATATTATCTTGATCGTCTTTAATTGGTGCAGCACTATCATCAATTGGTATTTCTCCACCGTCTTTAGTAATCAGAATAGTTTCTGCTGGTAGACTGACGATAATACCATCTTGAAGGACTTTTACAATCGGACTTTCAATAGAGTTATGAGTTTCTGCATTAGCAATCTTGAATATTTCTGATGAATTTCTGCCCCTAGCTTCTTCTTGTTTCCATCCGGTTAGATTTTCAGCAACCGGATTCATAAAAGTTACTAATTCTTGCATATCGCTAGCAATCACACCATCACTGATACTTTTTAAAAGTGCATCTAGCCATTTTTTATTTACCTTTAATTGCTTTTCTAAACTATGTTTAGTCAGAGTTATTTCAATATTTGTTTGTAGCTCTCTTTCTTTAAAAGGTTTGATTAGGTAAGCAAAAGCCTCAGTCATCTTGGCTCGTTTTAATGTGTTATCATCTGCATAAGCAGTTAAATAAATTACTGGAATATCCAAACGCTTATAGATTTCTTCGGCAGCTTCTATCCCGTCCATTGACCCTTTTAGCTTAATATCCATTAGCACTAAATTGGGGGCTATTTCTACTGCTTTATTAATTGCTTCTTCTCCCGAAGAAGCGATCGCAGGAACCGTATAACCTAATTTTATAAGTCGATGCTGTAAATCTTTGGCAACAATCGCTTCATCTTCCACAACTAAAATTTTTGCCTTGGTCATATTTTAGTCATTTTATATTAATGTAAATTTTACTTGACATTCTACTCCCATAGCACCTTGGATATCGATATTGCCTGCTATTTGATTAGTTAAAGCATCTACTAATTGCCAGCCTAAAGATGCCATCTTTTTAAAATTAAAATTTGATGGTAAACCAATTCCATCATCACTAACTATCAGTGTAACTTGAGAGTCAGTATTTTTACTAATTTCGATATAAATTGTACCATTTCTACCTGCTGGGAATGCATATTTTAAAGAATTAGATACAAGCTCATGGATAATTAAGCTACAAGGAATTGCTGTATCCAAGCCGAGAAATATTTGCTCATCGATATTTATTCTCAAAGCGATCGCATCTTCTTTCACTTCATAAGCACAAAATAAACTTGCTACCAAATCTCGAATATATTCCCCAAAATTAATTTTTGCCAAGTCTTGAGACTCATACAATTTTTCGTGAACTAAAGCCATTGATGCAATTCGCTGCTCGCTTTGTTTGAATATTACCAAATCGTCTGGATCTTTGATATAAGCAGATTGCAAGCTTAACAGACTGGAAATAACCTGTAAATTATTTTTGACCCGATGGTAAATTTCTTTTAATAACACCTCTTTTTCTAAAAGTGAAGCTTGGATTTGCTGTTCCCATTGCTGGCGATCGCGCTGCGCGGCAATTCGTTCGCTAATGTCTTCGACCACAGAAATAAAATACTTTGGCTCTCCATTCGCTTCGCGCATTAAAGATACCGTGAGATTAACCCAAACTATGGAACTATCTTTGCAGAAATAGCGCTTTTCTATGGAATAAGTTTGAATATTATCTGCTAAAATCTGGTCAACATATTTCAGATCGGTGTCAAGATCATCTGGGTGAGTAATATCTTGGAAAGTTAGCAACTGTAGTTCTTCGAGTGTATAACCGACAATATTGCAAAGCCTCTGATTAACTAACAACCAACTTCCATCTATAGCTACATGGGCGATGCCAACAGCAGCTTGATCGAATGCAGCCCGGAATCGCTGTTCGCTTTCTCGCAATGCTTGTTCTATTCGCTGGCGCTCAGTAATTTCTGCCTGTAGTGATTGATTAATTCTTGTTAACTCTGCTGTGCGTAGCTCAACCTTGCTTTCTAGTTGGTTAAGTAGGCTATTTAGTGCCTCCTCTGCTTGCTTGCGCTCAGTGATGTCAGTATGTGAGCCTACCATCCGCACTGCGTTACCATCTTCATCCCACAGGGCTTGACCTCGATCCAAAATCCATTTGTAAGTGCCATCTTTACATAAAGCTCGATACTCAATAGTGTAAAATACTGTTTTATGAGCAAAATGGTCTTGAACTGTTTGTCTCACACTGTCCAGATCATCAGGATGCACTCGTGTCAGGGATTCATCTAAATAGTTAGAAATTTGCTCGTCTTCGTAACCGAGTATTTCCCTCCAGCGAGGCGAGAAGAAAACTTGATTGGTTTTTACATTCCAGTCCCATATTGCATCATTATTGCCGCGCAAAGCTAATTGCCAACGTTGTTCACTTTCTCTCAAAACCTCCTCAGTCCGTATGCGTTCAGCAATTTCTTTTGCTAGTTGAGAGTTTGCAGCCTCTAGTTGGGCATGACTCGGTAGAGCCAGTGCCTGGGGTATTAATGGCACGAGTTCTATGGCTGTTAATACTGAGACAAAAGCGGTGATAGCTTTAATTAATCCTGATAGCCAATAGGTAGGGTACCAAAGCGTCCACACATCCATTAAATGGGTTGTGCCACAAGCAACGATGAATGTGCCAAACATTAGGAACATCCAGCCGAAAGGCATATCTCGCCGTTTACGGACAAAATAAACCAACATCATTGGAATTGAATAATAAGCAACTCCAATTAACACATCTGAAACCAGATGCAACCATACCAATCCTGGTTTCCAGAGGTAGCAATGTCCGTGAGGAATAAACTGGCTAGTAGACAAAAAATTATTTAAAAATTCCATCATCAAAACCTAATACATTGCATAAGTCTTCACCAAAGCCCGAAGATTGTATACAGAGGTTTTGAGCCTAACACCTATGTATAAATGTTGGAGCTAAAAGGTGCTTTTTAATACTCTAGAAAAGAACACATTCGGCGTTTATCAGAGCTTTCCCATACTAGTGGTCTGTCCCATTTATTTTGCGGGGCTGCGAGATCCGCTACTTTTTGAAGAAGTTGGGGATCTGAACACCACGAACCTCTGAAAAGTTTTGGGACAGACTACTAGCCTTAGGCTGGTACAGAATAGCACTTCGGGCTTCTACATCCTGAATCTGCCATCCTTTCTGAGCTTTTTAAGCTGATAAAGGTTTATTGAAATAAAACTATGCGATCGCTTTGATTTTTGTTACCGTAAATTCTCTGAAATGAACTTTTTATATATATAAATGAAATGCCTTCAAAAAAACACGGTAATATTTCGCTTATCTAAAATAACTACTATGGTATTTTTAAGTATATTTTCGGGTTAGCATTTTTCAAATTAATACTTATATACTAAGTAAAAGTTATCAAAATTCGGTTTCCCTTGATTCACACCATACGGTGATACCTGCTTTTGACTTAGTGATTAGTAGGGACACCGCATTGCCGTATCCTTACCCAGTAGCCATTAAAATGAGAATTGCGATAACAAACGAAGCGATCGTAAAAATATTCCTTAAGTCTAATGTAAGACACACCTAGAGTATGAAGTTATAAGCTCTCAGGTGAAATAGGATTGTAGAGTATTGTTAATCTAGTCTCAACCTTTGGCAGCATCTGTCTGCTGAAAATTTCTAGTTGATTGATACCCCAACTAACAAAAGGTGATTTATTGATGTCAAAATTATCTTTAACTTAGCGATCGTTTGTATTTATTGAGTAGTCCGGTGTGAGTAATTAAAAGGTTTGTAGTTTACCCTATGCGTACAAGCTACACATTATGTATTCTATAATATGGCTCTAACCGTTATAAAGAGCTACTGTTATTAGTTATACATTCTTGTGTAACATAATTTGATTTCTTCTTGCCTAGTTAGTTAATGCATCTAAATAAGTGACTAAAAAACCCTTAGATTCATTATGATTGGTACGAAATTTTATGTTTAAAGATTTTGTTTTTTGTCTACAAGAAGCAGCTTTATACTTTAGATTAAAAAAAATCTCAAACACAAAAAGATTATTCTGAATTTTTTGTGAACCCCTCCTGTGGATGTACCAATCCAGGGCAAAATATGCAGTGTGAAGATTGTGCTTATCTTGAAGCCTGCTTATCTAATTGCAAGCTCCAAAAAGTTTAATTATCTTTCAGGTTCATAAACTAAATAATGCCAAATTAATTCCTGCGATAGAATTGACTTTACTCTTATGGTAGAAGCCCCAGAAAAAACTAGCAGCTATCCTAAATAGGAACAACAAAATAATTCACAATAAGTAATTAACTATGATACAAGTGAATGTAGTTTTATGAAAAATAAATATTATTCCTTGTGGTTGTGAAGAAGCAACTTTGTTACTCGATTCACAATTATATCATAAATTAGTAATTACTGATTATGAATGAATTTGAATCTGACGAATAGTTAAGTTGTTGTGTGTGGGAGCTTAAAATGCTTTCAAATTTCCAAAAGAAACTAGGTTAAAGACTCCTCAATCTCTCTTGTGAAAAATTCCCTAATTTAGCAATGGATTGAGTAGACAATATCGGTTTTGAAAATCAATCAAAGAAATCTAGAACATAAAAGGAACCATAAGCATGAAACCTTTTGATTTATCTAAAGCTGTTTTGGCTACTGTCTTTGCCATCAGTTTCGCTTCTTTATCTTTACCTCCTTCTGTTTCTGCCCAAAGTTCCGGCTCTGGTAGCTCCGGCTCCGGTAGCGCAGGATCGAGTGCTGGCAGTAGCTCCGGTAGCGGTACAGGTACTGGCACTACAGGTAGTGGTAGCACAGGCGGTGGTATGGGTAGTGGTACAGGCACTGGCACTACAGGTAGTGGTAGTGGTAGCACAGGCAGTGGTATAGGTAGTGGTACAGGTAGTGGTAGCACAGGCACTGGAACTACTGGTACTGGTTCAACAGGCGGTGGTATAGGTAGTGGTACAGGTAGTGGTAGCACAGGCAGTGGAACTAGTGGTACTGGCACTACAGGCGGTGGTATAGGTAGTGGTAGCACAGGCAGTGGAACTACTGGTACTGGTTCAACAGGTAGTGGTATAGGTAGTGGTAGCACAGGCAGTGGAACTACTGGTACTGGTTCAACAGGTAGTGGTATAGGTAGTGGTAGCACAGGCAGTGGAACTACT
>NZ_JBALFF010000065.1:0-13608 GCF_036916975.1 Nostoc sp. | reverse complement strand
ACTCCAAACTCCAAACTCCAAACTCCAAACTCCAAACTCCAAACTCCAAACTCCAAACTCCAAACTCCAAACTCCAAACTCCAAACTCCTAACTCTTAAAATCTTTCCACACCTTCAAATTGCTTGATAGCTGATGCATTAGCTGCTTCACCACAGGTTCGTGGTGTGGGAAATATCTTTTCAGGATTTGCTAAACCTTTAGGATTAAAAACTTGCCGTACCCATTGCATAGTTTCTAAATCAACTTGACTAAACATCTGTGGCATATAGCATTTTTTCTCTGCACCAATGCCATGTTCACCAGAAATACTGCCACCAACTTGGACACAAAGTTTGAGAATTTTTCCACCCATTTCTTCTACTTGCTCCAATGCTCCAGACACAGAATTATCATAAAGAATTAGCGGATGAAGATTGCCATCGCCAGCATGAAATACATTAGCAACTCGATAACCGTATTGTTCACTTAATGTCTTAATTTCGTGCAGAACATAAGGCAACTGAGTTCGAGGAATTACACCATCTTGTACATAATAATCTGGGCTTAAATGTCCAGCCGCAGCAAAAGCCGCTTTACGTCCTTTCCATAATTTCAATCTAGTTTCTGGGTCAGTAGCAGAAGTTACATTTCGTGCGCCATTCTTTTTACAAATTTCAATAACTCGCTGTTTATTTCCTGCAACTTCTACTTCTAAACCGTCAATTTCTATTAGCAAAATAGCAGTAGCATCGCGGGGATAACAATTAGTTGCTACAACATCTTCAACTGCATTAATACTGAAGTTATCCATCATTTCCATACCACCAGGAATAATTCCGGCGCTGATGATGTCAGAAACAGTTGCTCCAGCAGCTTCAATGCTAGTAAAATCTGCTAACAGCACACAAATTGATTCTGCACTTTTGAGAATTCGCAAAGTAATTTCTGTGGCAATTCCTAATGTGCCTTCAGAACCAACAAAAACACCTGTTAAATCATAACCAGGCATTTCTGGAATTTGTCCGCCTAAATCGATAATTTCTCCTTCCGGCGTGACAATTTTTAATCCTAAAACGTGGTTAGTAGTAACTCCATATTTGAGACAATGTACGCCACCAGAATTTTCGGCAATATTGCCCCCAATAGAGCAGATAATTTGGCTGGACGGATCAGGAGCGTAGTAAAAACCAGCACCACTTACAGCTTGTGTTACCCAACTATTAATCACGCCTGGTTGGACAACTGTGCGTTGATTTTCTAAATCAATGCTGAGGATTTGCCGCATTAACGAAGTGACAATTAAAACAGAGTCTATCACTGGTAAAGCGCCGCCAGATAGACCAGTGCCAGAACCGCGTGCGATAAAGGGGATAGAATATTGGTTGCATATCTTGACAATTTGGGCAACTTGTTCTGTAGTTCTCGGTAAGACCACCACAGCCGGACGTTGGCGATAACCAGTTAAACCATCGCATTCATAGGTAATGAGTTCTTCGCGGCGTTGCACCACACCAGTTTTGCCCAGGACAGCCTCGAATGCTTTGAGAATGGGTTTCCAGTTGCGTTGTTTTTTCTCTTGGGTAAGCATAGTTTTTTAAAGTTTAAGGTAGATGTTGCAGGCTGGTTAGTATAGCTCTAATTACTATTGTTGCAAGAATAGCAGTCAAAAGTGAGTAAATGCGATCGCATAATTTGAGTACGGAAGGTGCGATGTCTCTTAACGAGTGCGTTGAATAATGGTAAAATCCTATATTTAGTTAATTATGGGGTTAAAGTCACATAAAGTCACACATTTAACAGCAGAGGGTGAAATAACTTACCAAGTTTTAGATTCCACCTCAAAATTAATTGCAAAGCTGCAAACCCTAGCACCCGAACAGCAGCAACAGGTGTTATATCTTGTTGAATTTTTAGCACAAGAATATGCTCAAACTCAACAACCACCTCAGAAATGGGTACTAAGTTTAAACCAAGGTAAGATTTGGATAAGTGATGATTTTAATGAACCTTTACCTTTTGACTAGGGAACAGCATAGGTTCGTGTCAAACCCAATAAAACATCCATTTCGTCTAAGAACACCAAGTTGTCTAGTTTATTTATCCCTCCAATATCCTTTTACTTCAGTTCCATCCTTACGACGATAACCTTCTACATATATTTTGCCGCTAGAGTTACTTAATGAATTACTACCCGAAAAATTTGTATTATTTTGCTGTTGATTTACTTGTCTAATTCCATATCTTTCAACTAACCTAAAAAATAAATTAACCTAGAAATAACGCTCTCAAATACTGGATAAAATCATGGTTCAAGAAGTTCTAATCAATAATGATGATTACTATGTGCCAGATGCCAACCAGCTAGTCACTGAAAATGATACACCTGTGGACAATTTTGCTTCTGAGAAACAACAACGCCTTTTAGTTAGCTCTCTTTACAGTTCTTTACAAAACCAGACTTTTTTAGCAGTAGCGAATGTCGGTATATACCATACAGACGGTCAACCTGCAATTGTACCCGACGTTTTTCTCAGCTTAGATGTCCAAGTACCTGAAAAATGGTGGGAAAAACAAAATCGTTGTTATATGGTTTGGCGTTTTGGCAAACCTCCAGAAGTCGTCCTTGAAATTGTCTCTAATAAAGAAGGTGATGAACTGGGCAAAAAGCTGCAAATTTATGAACATATGCGGGGTAGCTACTATATCATATATGACCCCAATCAGCAATTAGGAGAAAAAGTACTCCGCATTTATGAACTCAGAGGAAGGCGTTATTTTGAAACTTCAGAAAATTGGTTAGAACAAGTTGGTTTAGGCATAACTTTGTGGGAAGGTAAATTTGAAGATAGACAGGATACTTGGTTACGCTGGTGTTACCAAGATGGTACTGTTTTGCTGACTGGAGATGAACGTGCCGAACAAGAACGACAACGTGCCGAACAAGCAGAACAACGCACTCAATTACTAGCAGAAAGGTTGCGGGCTATGGGCGTAGATCCCGACACTCTCTAGGACACTCGCTGCAAAGACGCAAAAAAATCTTTGCGTCTTTGCATGAATGAGCAAAAAAAAATTCACGAACTTGTGCAACTTATAAACTCATTTATGCGATGCCAAACCTTCTCTAATAAATCAGAATCATCGGCATCAAACCATTCAATTTGCGGATATGCTCGAAACCAAGTACGTTGTCGCTTGGCAAATTGTCGAGTATGCAAAATTGTTAATTCTTTCGCTTCATCTAAAGAAATATCCCCAGCCAAATATTGCTTGATTTCTTGATAGCCCAAAGTATTCAACAAAAACAAGTCAGCGCCATATTTTTGACAAAGATACTCCACTTCAGCGACCAAACCATTTGCTATCATTTGGTCAGTACGCTGTTGAATACGAGCAAGCAACTTTTCGACATCCCAATCTAAACCAATTTGCAAAATCGGATAATTTGGCGGATTCTCCCCTTGCTGTTCTGAAATTGGATATCCAGTAACATAATATACTTCTAATGCTCTTAAAGTTCGCACTGAATCATTGCCATGAATTTTTTGTGCTGCAACGGGGTCAACTTGTTGTAACATTGCATAGAGTTGAGTTTGACCAAGAGATTCAAGCTGCGATCGCAATTCTATCTGTGGTGCAACTCTCGGAATTTTCATCCCTTGGACAATGGAACGGATATATAAACCAGTGCCACCAACTAGAAACAGTGGTGTAACACCAACAGAAGCAATTAAGGCTTGTGTTTGCTCCTGATAGTCTGCTACTGTCATCATGTCGGTTGGATCGCAGATATCTATTAAATAGTGCGGCACCAATTTTTGTTCAGCTATAGTTGGTTTTGCCGTCCCAATATCAAACTCACGGTAAACTTGACGAGAATCAGCACTGAGAATTACAGAACCCAACCGCATCGCCAAACCCAAAGCTAAACCCGACTTACCCGTTGCCGTCGCCCCACAAATCACAATTAATTTAGTCATTTGTCATTAGTCATTTGTTATGAGGTATGGGGCATTAGTTATTCTTTCTTCCCTCACTCCCTCACTCCCTCACTCCGTCTGCCCCTCTTCGACGGTAGTGCAACCCCAGTATAAACTTCTCTAGAAAATGCCCTACAGACGCCAGCAAGGCTTTTGTGTTACAATTTTGGAGTGTTTTTACTTTTATTTGCCTTTAGGCGATTTTAACCCCACGCATCAGGAGAGTTTACATGACGAGCAGTTACAGTGCCGATCAGATTCAAGTTCTGGAAGGTCTGGAAGCCGTCCGCAAAAGACCAGGAATGTACATCGGTACCACTGGGCCGCGAGGACTCCACCATTTAGTTTACGAGGTGGTGGACAATTCAATCGATGAGGCTTTGGCGGGTCATTGCACTCATATAGAGGTGGATATCAACGCTGATGGTTCAGTAACTGTAACAGATGATGGTCGCGGTATTCCCGTCGATACTCACTCGCGCACCGGAAAATCGGCTTTGGAAACCGTGATGACGGTATTGCACGCTGGTGGTAAGTTTGGCGGCGGTGGCTACAAAGTTTCTGGAGGATTGCACGGGGTTGGTATTTCTGTTGTTAATGCCCTGTCTGAGGTTGTAGAAGTTACAGTTTGGCGAGATAAAAAGGTTCATCTCCAACGCTATGAACGCGGTATCCCAGTTAGTGAACTGCAAACCAAGCCTTACAAAGAAGCTAGAACCGGAACTTCTGTTACTTTTAAGCCAGATACCCAAATCTTCACTGTTAGCATTGAGTTTGATTACATCACTTTATCAGGTCGCCTACGCGAATTGGCGTATCTGAATGCAGGTGTCAAAATTACCTTTACTGACAACCGTCTAGAACTACTAAAAAGCGATACACCTAAAGTAGAAACCTACAATTACAAGGGTGGTATTAAAGAATATATCGCTTACATGAACCGTGAAAAGCAACCACTGCATGAAGAAATTATCTATGTGCAGGGGGAACGCAATAACGTACAAGTGGAAGTTTCGTTGCAATGGTGTACTGATGCTTATACGGATAATGTGCTAGGTTTTGCTAACAATATTCGCACCGTGGATGGTGGTACGCACTTAGAAGGGTTGAAGGCGGTTCTGACTCGGACATTAAATGCGATCGCTCGCAAACGCAATAAAATTAAAGAGAATGAACCTAACCTCAGTGGCGAACACGTCCGCGAAGGTTTGACTGCGGTAATTTCCGTTAAAGTCCCCGATCCCGAATTTGAAGGACAAACTAAAACCAAACTCGGTAACACTGAAGTTCGAGGGATCGTTGATTCTTTGGTAGGAGAAGTCCTCACCGAGTACCTAGAATTTCACCCGGCGATCGCAGACTCAATTTTAGACAAAGCTATTCAAGCTTTCAAAGCCGCAGAAGCAGCCCGTCATGCACGAGAATTAGTCCGGCGCAAATCCGTACTAGAATCTTCGCCATTACCTGGTAAATTAGCAGATTGTAGTTCTCGTGACCCCAGCGAATCAGAAATCTTCATCGTGGAAGGGGACTCAGCCGGTGGGAGTGCAAAACAAGGACGCGATCGCCGCACTCAAGCTATCTTGCCTCTCCGTGGTAAAATTCTCAACATTGAAAAAACCGACGACGCCAAAATCTATAAAAATAACGAAGTTCAATCGTTAATTACAGCCCTCGGTTTAGGTGTCAAAGGTGATGAATTCGATTCCACCCAACTGCGTTATCACCGGATAGTCATCATGACTGACGCTGACGTAGATGGAGCGCACATTCGGACTTTGTTGTTAACATTCTTCTATCGATATCAACGAGCGCTGATCGAACAAGGCTTTATTTATATTGCTTGTCCCCCACTGTTTAAAGTAGAACGGGGACGTAATCATGAGTACTGCTATAGCGAGCGCGAAAAAGATCAAGCGATCGCCAAATTCCCTGCTAACGCCAACTATACCATCCAACGCTTCAAAGGTTTGGGTGAAATGATGCCACAACAACTCTGGGACACCACAATGAACCCAGAAACCCGCAAAATGAAGCAAGTCGAAATTGAGGACGCTGCCGAAGCCGATCGCATCTTCACAATTTTAATGGGCGATCGCGTCGCCCCCAGACGAGAATTCATCGAAACCTATGGTTCTAAACTCAACTTCACCGATTTAGATATTTAATATCAATTTTCTGACACGACTCGAATAATTTGTGACATTGGTAATGAGTGATACATTTTCACCCATTACCTTTTTCATAAGGAAGTGAAGTTTCTTCTCTTATAGCGAAAGTCATCTCTTGATGACTGAATAATCTGTAAAATTTTTAGTCTACTTGAGTAGACTTTGGCTATGAGCCGCTAAAATTCATTTCTGGGCGGGCGTGGAAGCCAACAGATAAGCAATTTCTAGCTTACTTAAGTTGACTCCAATGCTTTTAAACCTACCTTTAGTGAAAACTAGACGCTAACAATCAATAAAAAAATTAGGTTGCTTTACCACGTAAGCGGTAAGTCTGTACGACATAATTAGAAAAACTCTAAATTTTCAGTTAATTCTTCACCATATAATTTGCTTATTGTCAATAATTTACAAAAATTCAATCTTCTAGTGTTAGCTAAACTACCAACTTTATGGAAGTTTAGTTAAGATAATACTCTTTGTACTGACTGGCTGATTTATTTTGTCCACCAGTTAGAAACACATTTGTTATGCTTTAAGAAAATAACTGAATTTCATCTATCAAACACCAATTAATAAGTATTTTGAGGATTTCTCATAATAAGATGACAGAATTTTACCGTAATAAAAGTATTTAAGTTTACAAAATACTTACGTAGCTCAAGTTTGTAAGCAAATCATTAGGCAATCTTCAGGATTCTCTTTGTTCGAGGTAATGCCTACTGGAAGCGGACACCATCTGCCAGTAAACTTGTTAATATCTTCATGTACGCCTTAGCGATCGCGATTGTATCGGATGTATCTAATAAACTTTTGCCTAAAATAAAACTATATTGGCAAGTTCGCAAGACAAATTGTTTTTGAATTGATTAAAATATCCTTGTATACAATAAGAAAAGTTTGTCAAGGTTCATAGGGCTGAAATCGCCACAGTGCGCTAACGTGTGAATAAGACCAAATTAGTTAAACCTAAATCGATCTGCTATCAGGTCGATCTGCCAGAGCCTCAACTCCTCAGTTAAGGTAATTAGTACGCAGAAGGTTAACTGCTTTAAGGCAAACACCATCACCCTTGTTGTATTTACCCAAGGTTAAGAACCGCTTTAGTCTAAGGAATGCGTAATTTGTGAAGGAAATGTAAAAATGGCTAGATTAAGACAAATCGTCTGAGTTAACATAAAATTCACTCTTCCTAAGTAATAAATGTTGTGTAAATTACATGAGTTCGGCAAAAGCAAACGTACTTACTTTGTTAAGAGGGTCACTGCAATTGGGAAAGGTAGAGAAAAATTTCAGGGTATAACTCCCGTTTTTAATGTCTTTTTGGTAATAGTGGCTAATAATTGCTTTAGAAGTTCATGATTAATACACAAAAAGAGTGCAATTTCTGTGAAACAGGCTACAATCGGAAGAGTCTTTCTAGGAAAATCTGCCAACAGTCTGAACTCATTAGTATAGAGTGGCAAATTTTTTGATAAAGGCGAGTCTTTTTTTTGACCAGTTAGTTGAAAGCAGTGTGTGATAGCAACACACATAACATTTACTAAGATGAGCAAGTCACTTTTAGTAATCGCTTAAACTAATTTTAAAACCTCCGACCGGAGGTGTAAAAAGTCCGAAAATATCTCTGGCAAATCTGCCAAAAAGCTTATTTTCGGTTGATGAATAAATAGCTCGTTTAAAAGAGCAGTAAACACATCTTGAGTAATTGATTCTGCAAGGAGCATGAGGAACGCGGCATGAACCAGGCTAACAACGTACTCGAAAGCATATATCAGCCTGACCTAGAAATAATGAATCAGCCTGAGCTCGAGTTAGAAGAACTCTTAATAGACGATGAAGAGGACTTGCTGATCATCGATGAAGGTGACGAGGAATTTTTAGAGCCTCAGTCTGATGAGGACGACGCAAAGTCTGGAAAAGCCGCTAAATCGCGTCGTCGGACACAAAGCAAGAAGAAGCACTATACCGAAGATTCAATTCGGCTTTACTTGCAAGAAATTGGTAGAATTCGGCTGTTGCGGGCAGACGAAGAAATTGAATTGGCGCGGAAAATAGCCGATTTGCTGGAATTAGAGAGGGTGCGCGAAAGACTGTGTGAACAGTTAGATCGCGATCCTAGAGATAGTGAATGGGCAGAAGCAGTACAACTACCTTTACCAGCTTTTCGTTATCGGCTGCATGTTGGTCGCAGGGCAAAAGACAAGATGGTGCAATCTAACCTCCGTCTTGTAGTTTCAATTGCCAAGAAATACATGAATCGTGGTTTGTCGTTCCAAGACTTAATTCAGGAAGGCAGTCTCGGTTTAATTCGCGCTGCTGAAAAGTTTGACCACGAAAAAGGTTATAAGTTCTCCACTTATGCTACATGGTGGATTCGTCAAGCAATTACCAGGGCGATCGCAGATCAATCCCGCACAATTCGGCTTCCAGTTCACCTTTACGAAACCATCTCACGCATTAAGAAAACTACCAAGTTACTGTCTCAAGAAATGGGTCGCAAACCCACCGAAGAAGAAATCGCTACTCGGATGGAAATGACCATTGAGAAGTTGCGGTTTATTGCTAAATCTGCCCAGTTACCCATTTCATTAGAAACACCCATTGGTAAAGAAGAAGATTCTCGGTTGGGTGATTTTATTGAATCCGATGGTGAAACGCCAGAAGACCAAGTTTCCAAAAATCTTTTGCGCGAAGACCTCGAAAAAGTCCTCGATAGTCTAAGTCCTCGTGAACGCGATGTTCTCAGACTACGTTACGGCTTGGATGATGGTCGGATGAAGACTCTTGAGGAAATCGGACAGATTTTCAACGTCACCCGCGAACGCATTCGTCAAATTGAGGCGAAAGCACTCCGCAAGTTACGCCACCCAAATCGTAACAGCGTTCTCAAAGAGTATATTCGGTAGTCAATTAGTCATTAGTCATTACTAAATAAACAAATGACAAATGACAATTGACAAAACAATAAAAAACCTGGTAGTGAATTAGCACTCCAGGTTTTTTTATTTATAGGTCATCTTAAATATTAAAACTTATAGGATGCCCCAAAAATGTAGAAAGCCTTGACCAGAAAAAAGCTCAACCAAAACGGCTGCTGAAAAACCAATCATTGCCAAGCGACCGTTCCAAATTTCTGCTTGTGGGGTAAAGCCCCAACGCCAAGCGTTACGATCTTCAATTACAGGGGTAGTTACTTTTGTTGTAGTTGCATTTGTCATGGTTCCGACTCCAAGCTTAATTTTTAAGGTTTATTGCCTTATGTAAACTAATATAACAAATATTTTAATAAAGGCAACATGTTTTATACTTTTGTTTCCATAGCTTGACATAAATATGAATAGCTATTTATACATATTAAAACATCTGCCTTCAGTGAGATTTGCTGAGGTAAAAGAAATGTTATGTAAATTTTTATCGTCAGGACAATTCTAGATTTATTGATATTATTGTCAAATAATTAGTTGTATTGCTTGATTTTTCATAGAGTTTGTTGTTTTATAATTAAAATTTATTAATAATTAATAGCGATATTTGGAGCTAAAAATACTTAAAAATGTAAAACTTTTGTTTCATTGGGTGGAATGGTATTTAATTAAGCAAAAGTTGCTGCCCAGATCCCCGATTTCTTCAATAAGTCGGGGATCTAAATTCAGTTAAGTAAGCGCCATTTGGCAAGTAGGTATAATATTATGCCAACTTGATTACTTATTACCGGAGAACCTCACCTTGATTTACGATCGCACTTCAACAACGGTGATAATTTTTTCATCGCGGTTGAGTTGGAGGATGCTTTCACCTTTGACATCCTTACCTAAAATAGGCACTGTTTCCACAGGTATCCGCACTACCCGCTCCTTATTCGTCACTAAAGCTACCTCGACAGATGCGTTGGCGTAGCCCGCCGTTCGCGTAGCGTCTCGTACAGAAGGCATCGCTATAACCATACCAGCTAAGTTGTCAGTTTTGCTGGCGAATTTCAGCGCTTGCGTGCCTAAATCACCGCGATTAGCTGCTCTTAACTGACTCGCAGGCATCCGCTTGGCATATCCTTCTTGGGTAACTAGCAGCAGATGGTCATCTTTACCGACGGTGACACAGCCAACCATTTGCTGATTTTTCAATAACCGAAATGCTTGTAAACCCATCGCTGTGCGTCCCATAACCGGTAATTGTTCGTCATTGACTGCAAAGCGCAACAGTCGCCCACCGGAACTAGCTAAAATCAGATGCTCCCCTGGTTTGGTGAACTGGGTAAATGACAACTCATCATCGTCTTTGAGCTTCAAAATTGTAATTCCGCGCCGAGTCAAGTTAGTAAATTCTTCCAGAGACAGCCGCTTAATTCGTCCCTGCTTTGTTAAAAGAATCATCTGCTTAGTTTCGAGATTTTCCGGCAATAAAAAGCGGCTGACTACAGCTTCTTGAGCACCTTGAGCAGTATTACTGAGCATGGTAATCAAAGGTTTGCCTCGTGGAGAACGGCCAGTGGTTGGGGGAATTTCTCCCACCTTCACCGGATAGACTTTGCCGCTAGCGCTTAGTACTAGCAAATCTTTTTCTGTGTCAGTTAAAACAGTTTGGATAATGAAGTCATTATCATGCAGACCATTTTCAGCTTTTGACTTTTTCCCAGATGGCTGGGTGCGGCGCACATAACCCCGTTGGGTAAATTCTAAAACGGCTTCTTCTGCTGGTTCAGAAGATTTAAGTTCCTCTTCTTCCTCTACTCGTCCTCTTGTCCCCTTGTCCTCTTGTATCCTTGTGTCACTGCTGGTAGGCGCTAGCTTAGTTCGCCTCTTATCGTTGTACTTGCGCTTGAGCGATCGCAAATCTTTTTTCAGCGCCTTGAGTAATTCTCGGCGAGCGTTCAGTAATAGCTCCAACAATCTAATTTGTTCACTTATCTGCTCAAATTCCTGCTGCAAATTTTGCTGTTCTAAACTGGTGAGGCGACGCAACGGCATAGCCAAAATTGCATCTCCTTGTACCTCACTCAAATCTAGTCGGCTACAAAGGTTTATTTTTGCCGTACTGCCATCGGGAGCTTGCCGTAAAATTTGAATTACCTGATCCAAATTAGATAGTGCTTTGAGTAAACCTTCCAGCAAATGCACACGACTTTGGGCCTTCTCCAACTCGTAATTGTAGCGACGGTTGAGCGTCTCTTCTCGGAAACTCAAAAACTCCTGCAACAGTTGGCGCAAACTTAACTGGCGAGGTTGTCCATTCACTATTGCTAGGAGAATTGCCCCAAAAGTCATTTGCAAAGCAGTTTGGTGATACAAATGCTGGAGAACTTCTTGGGGATTGGTATCGCGTTTGAGTTCAATTACCACCCGCATCCCTTCGCGATCGCTTTCATCCCGAAGATCAGAAATTCCTTGCAAGCGTCCTTGATTTACTAAGTCCGCTACCTTCTCAATCCAGGCAGCTTTATTCACTTGATAAGGCAATTCTGTAATGATAATTGCCGTCCGTCGCTTGTTTCCCCTAGCGGCTGGAATTTCCTCCAGAGTCGCAACTCCCCGCAGCAGAATTCCACCTTTACCTGTGGTGTATGCTTCCCGAATTCCCGCCTCACCAATTATTTCCCCACCAGTGGGAAAGTCTGGCCCTGGAATTAACTCAAATAATTTTTCATCTGGCAAATCTGGATTGTCGATTAAAGCAATTAACCCATCGACAACTTCCCCCAAGTTGTGCGGTGGAACATTCGTCGCCATTCCCACTGCAATACCAGAACAGCCATTGAGCAACAGAAACGGCAACTGAGCAGGTAACACCGTCGGTTCTTGCTGGGAATTATCGAAGTTCCCGACAAATTCCACAGTTTCTTCGCCAATTTCTGTCAGCATTCCCTCATGGCTGATGGGTGCGAGGCGCGTTTCTGTGTAACGCATCGCTGCTGGCGGGTCATTATCGACGCTGCCAAAGTTACCGTGTCCTGCCAACAAGGGATAACGGCTAGAAAAATCCTGTACCAGCCTGACTAAAGCATCGTAAACTGATTGGTCGCCGTGGGGATGGTATTTACCCAACACATCACCCACTACACGGGCGCATTTTCGATAGGGTCTATCTGGTACTAAACCGAGTTCGTGCATGGCATATAGAATGCGGCGATGCACTGGTTTTAAGCCATCACGCACGTCTGGTAGCGCTCGCCCGACAATCACGCTCATGGCATATTCTAGATAAGACCGTTGCATCTCGGTATGCAGGGCTGTTGTAATTACCTGTCCCGTTGAGAGAAGGTTTAACTGTTTTGCCATGAGTTTTTTCCCTGAAATTTAACTACACTAAAGCCGTCGGAACTCAATATTGCAGCAACCACAGCATAACGGATGAAATGGGATTCCTAACAAAATATTGATAGTCATACAAGAAAAAGCAGCTTATCATCCTTGATGACAGGATGTACATTGACTATTAAAAAGGAATCTTATAGCAGATAGCTGTTTTAATTGAATGATAATTTGCTGCACACTTAATTTGTATAGACTCCATCGCCAGGATACTTGCCATGACTGCATTTTCTCATTTTAAATTTTGAATTGCCTAATCGCCTTACCTCTACCTCTATAACTAAAAATCTCATGAAAACTGTTTTAATTGTCGAAGACGATCTAATTAATGCTCGTGTTTTTTCCAAAATTTTGTCCAAGCGTGGCGGCTTGGGTGTGAAACACACTGAAAATGTTGAAGAAGTAATAAAAATTGCCCAATCAGGAGAAGCCGACCTGATTTTGATGGATGTTTCTCTGTCTAGAAGCGTTTACCAAGGTAAATCTGTTGATGGAATCAAAATTACACAAATGTTAAAATCCGATCCAAAAACAGCAAACTTACCCGTTATTTTGGTGACGGCACATGCTATGGAAGGCGATCGCGAAAACTTTCTCAAGCAAAGCGGCGCTGATGGCTACATTTCTAAGCCAGTTGTTGACCATCAACAGTTTGTTGACCAAATCATCGCACTTCTACCCACAGACTACGACTGAGAATTGACGACTATTTTCAGGAATACTCGCCCGCAAACATTTTTGGGCGACTAGTTCCTGTATTTAGTCAGCTTAGTATAGATGTACTACGAAAAGGTACTGTTAGGCAAGTGGGGAGTTAAAAGTTAGGAGTTAGTAGGCAAGTGGGGAGTTAAAAGTTAAGAGTTAGGAGTTAGGAGTTAGGAGTTATGAGTGGGGAGTTAAAAGTTAGGAGTGAGGAGTTAAATCAGTAGCGATCGCGGTTTCAGTCGGGGATTTGACACTTCGGCAGAGCTATGTGACCACCCCGACTGAAACACACCACTTGTTAGTTGTGGGGGACTCTGACTCCCAACGGACAAATTAACTGATAACTGATAACTGTTGAAATATTTAACTCCCAACTCCCAACTCCCAACTCCCAACTCCCAACTCCCAACTCCCAACTCCCAACTCCCAACTCCCAACTCCCAACTCCCAACTCCCAACTCCCAACT
>NZ_JBALFF010000064.1:0-100458 GCF_036916975.1 Nostoc sp. | reverse complement strand
GCAGTAAGGGCAGTAAGGGCAGTAAGGGCAGTAAGGGCAGTAAGGGCAGTAAGGGCAGTAAGGGCAGTAAGGGCAGTAAGGGCAGTAAGGGCAGTAAGGGCAGTGCCATGCCCCTACGGATGTTATATGTCTCCCCTCTCCCATATTTGGGAGAGGGGCTGGGGGTGAGGGAAAAGATTTAAGCCAAAATTGGGATGCTCCCTTAAAAATGGACTAAAGGAGGAAAAGAGCCAGCCTTTTTAAGCAAAGTCATATCATGTCCGCTTGATTACTTATACCAATTCTGTATGAAGATGCGCCATATATGAGGAACGAACCGCAAAGGTCGCAAAGGACACAAAGAAAGAAACAAATAAGAAGTCAATAAAATTTAGCGCAGCCTCACAAAGAAATGGTATTACTAAACCTAAAGAACCCCAAAGAGCCAAAGCTACGCTTTGTCTCCCCTCCCGAAAAGCGGGTTTGGGTTGTTTGTTTGGTGCAATGACTGTGCGAATAATAACTAATTACCCGGGCTTGATATCATTGCCTAGTGACTTCCAAGAAATAAATTACTCAAATAAACGAACCACAGAGACACAGAGAACACAGAGGAATAAAGAGGAGAGAGTTTTTTGGGTATTTATTTTATTTGGAAGTCCCCTATTGAAGCGGCTTCTCCTAAATAGCGATCGCCCCAAAAGACAAAAATTATTTATACTGCAATAGAGTTCAGTTAAGGCTTGATCGTCCCTAACCCTCCTTAAAGGGGAAGAGGGGGAGATTTAGGGAGGGGCGGACTCTTCAGAAGTGGTAGTTTGACTGTAAACGTCGCCCCTTGTCCTTTTCCTAGACTATTTGCGTGGATAGTACCGCCATGTAATTCTACTAAATTACGCACGATCGCTAATCCTAGTCCTAATCCGCCATAGGTTCTAGTGCTAGAACTATCAGCTTGACGAAACCGATCAAAAACGTAAAGAAGAAAATCAGGGCTGATACCAATACCTGTGTCAATTACCTGAATCTGGGCATATTTATCTGTTGTCTGTTGTTTTTCTTGGCCAGTGACTACAGACAATTGCACGTTTACCCTTCCTCCTGTGGGTGTGAATTTGATGGCATTGGATAGCAGATTCCAAATTATTTGCTGCAAGCGCTCGAAATCACCGGATACTAAGAATTGAGAATTTTCGCCCAACATGCTTTGGGATTGTGCTTCTCTTGATTCTAGATTTTCCTGATTGATTCCTAATTCCAAATCTGAATTTTGGGTTTCTTTTGAAGGAATAAGGGAAAATCTTAAATCGATTTCCTTAGATTGGGCGGCGAGGCTAATAGTCTCTAGGCTCGACTGAATCATTGGAACCAAATTACAAGTACAGACATTAAGGCGTAACTTGCCTCTCATCATCCGTGATATATCCAGCAGGTCTTCAATTAGCTGGGTTTGCGCTTTTGCATTGCGTTCAATTGTCTCCGTAGCCCTAGCCATTAACGTTTCATTAAGCTTGCTTCGTTGCAGTAATTGCGCCCAGCCAAGGATGGCATTGAGGGGCGATCGCAATTCGTGAGATAATATTCCCAGAAACTCATCCTTCATCCGGTTAGCCTCTTGCAACTGCTCAGTTTGTTGTTGCAAAGAAGCAATTAAAGTCGCTCGTTCCATTGCGATCGCTATTTGGTCGCATACTGCTTGCATCATCCCTTTTTGATTCTCGGTAAAGCTTAACCGAGTGCAACTGCCAAAAGAAAGAGTACCCAACAAGCGTCCTTGGGCGATTAATGGGTATGCATAATAAGCAGTAATCCCTAAAGAGCGAATCAATTCTGTTTGCGCGTCAGTGGATTGCTGCACATTCTCTACAGAATGGGGATGCCGTTTTTGCGCTACACCACCAGAAACTCCTTCACCAACTGCCAACCACTCAATTTCCTTTGCCATCTCCTGAGAAATACCACTATAAGACCCCAACCGCATTACTTGAGAGTTATTCTCAACCAAATAGTTCAAATAAACATCTATTCCAATTTGCTCTCTTAGTTTTTGGTAGACCCTATCAATTAGTAGTACTGGTTCTTGGCTTGATAGTAAATCGCTGGCTGTGTCAAATAGTAGATTTAGCCTTTTGTAACCTAACGAGAGGGCTTTTTCTACCTGTTTGAGGTTGCTAATTTCTTGGAACACCAAAATACAGGTAGCCGGATGACCGTGCATTGCTGGTAAGGTATCAGCAAATACTAGTAGAGAGCGGACACCACCGGGGGTGTGCCAGTCTACTTCCAATCCATTCAGACGTTCGCCAAGAGCAACCCGCACTCCTGGCATTTGCTGATTGGGGATGCGATCGCCAGCCGCATCTGTATAGTGGTAAACTGTGTGATAGTCTGCTGCTGCTACACCTTTGGGAAATTCGCCCCCAGCTAATTCGTTAGCAGAGCGATTGGCAAAAGTTACCCGCGCCGTTCCTGGTTCGATAAACAGCAAGGGTCTTGGCATCAGATTTAACACATTCTCTAGCCATTTTTGCTGATTTAAGAGTACTTCTTGTGCCTGTTTGCGCTCCGTAATATCTAAAAATGCACCAACGCTTCCTCTGGTTTTACTTTCTTCGTCAAATAAAGGTGCAACGTACTCCAACAAGTTGACGATTTTTCCATTTTCATGAACAACATCGAGTTCACAACCCAGAACTTCAACACCATGAGTTGCAGAGTATTGCATCGGGAGTTCTTCTGCTGAGAGTTCCTTTCCCTCGCGGTAGATTTTAAAGCTTGTCGGTTTTTCGCCCAAGGGAGGGTTGAGGGAGGCATTTGTATGTGAGGATATTCCTAACTGCTTGGCAAAAGCAGGGTTGACCTTGATATTTTGGCATTCTGGATCTTCGGCAATGCCAATTCCAATAGGAATTACCTCTAATAGAGTTTGTAATTCAGTAATGCGGCGCTGTAAATCTTTGTTTAGTTGTAGAATTTGTTCCTTAGCCTGCTTTTGCTCGCTGATGTTGCGAGTCACAGTTGCTAAGGCAATTGGCTCACCTGTGTTTTTGTCTGTAACAGTGAAGATATTGTAATCAACTGGTATCGGTTGACCTGTTTGGAGATGCCGAAAACAGAATTCTCCCTGCCAACGCCCAAGTTGTAGCACAGTCGGCAATATATATTGTTGAAAATAGGCTTTGTCTTTGGGCATGAAGTAATCTAATACTGCCTTTTGTCTGACTTCCTCAAGGCTGGAAAGACCTACCAGCTTTTGACCTGCATCATTTATGTAGAGTAATTGACCCTTAAGGGTGGCGATACCAATAAAGTCAGAGCTATTTTCTACCAGCGATACTAATTTTTGTTGTTCTGCTTCTGCTTGCTTGCGATCGCTTAAGTCGAGGATGAACGCTACTGACTCCTCGCGGTTTTCTCCTAGCAGCACGTAACCAACTAAAACCGGGATGCGGCTACCATCTTTGCGAATATATTCTTTCTCGTAAGGGGTACAAGCAGCGTTGGTATTTCCCTTTGCTTCGGCGACACCTCGCTCATCTAAGTATAAATACTCTGATGGTGTGATATTGCTCCAACTTAACCTACCTGCTAACAAATCCTCTTGCGTGTAACCAATCATCCTCAAAAATTCGTCGTTTGCCTGTAAAATACCCCCATAAACATCGCCAAGCAGAATGCCGATAACATTAGAATCTACAAAACTTCCTAGTTTAGCTTGGTAGGTTCTCAGTGCTGACTGGGCAAGATCGCGTTGATGGCTGAGGCGTTCAACAACACTGGCACTTTGCCAAATCAAAATAGTAAAAATTACAATCAAAACGATCGCAAATACCGATACTGCAAAAGCCGGATCGTATTTTTCTGCCCGTTGACCTTCAACAATTACCCACCCCAATATAGAAGGGACTGCGATCGCGGCAATTAATAAACGACGTGCAAGTAAGCCGCCGTAACTATCACTTGTAACTACCCTCATTAACCCCTCTTCTGACCGCGCCCACAGAATGCCTATAGTTAATAAGCTGAACAACAGCGCTGTATGTAAAGCCATTGATGTTGTATAAGGGGCAAAACCGTAGAGAACTTTCACTTTGTAGGCATAGCCCATGAGCGCCTGAAAGGAAATTAAAGTAGCGATCAGAGCGATAATCTGAGCATACCAATAACTGCGGTGGGTTTTTGGATGAATCAAAATCTGTAGGGCGACGCTAACGAGCATAAAATTCAGTGCTGTGTTCACGCCCATTCGCCCCGGATGCGATGTCACTATACTAGTTGACAAATCACCAAACAGTAGCTCGTCAATGTGGAGATTCCAGCCAAACAGATATTCACAAAGTGTAAGCGCAGCTATTGTAGTGACAGCTATTGCACAGACTTTAGAAATTACAAGGGTATGCGGGGAATTTTCAATTGTTCCTTCCCCGATGCTCCCCTCCTCCCTTGCTTTTAAAAATAGCCACAGCGACACACCACACAGTATAAAACACAGGGCTGTATTCACTTTCATCGTGGCAGGACTACCAAAGAAGCCATGCTTGAAAACTTCAATGCCAAGACACCAACCAACTAGTACCAAGCTGCCAACAAAAACAGCGATCGCACCTGCTACTTTTGCCACAAGTGTATTTGTAGGCATTTTAAATATATCTTGCCACCGCAAGCGGTTAATATTTAACATTTATTGTTCTCTAACCGCATCTATCTAGTGTAGGAAACTTACCTATTTCTTACGGTTTAACCATTTCTATCCTTTGTATTGTAAGTTAACCCTTGACTTGCTTTTCATCTACCTCTATACATATTTTTTCTGGCACAATATCGAGTAAAAAATAAAGGTGGTTTTTTGAGCCACCTTTGTGAGTATTTTAAAATTGCAGAGTCTGTTGCTTACCATCATCTTGGAAACGTTGCTCTCCAACCCCAACAAGTTCTACAATCACCTCACGCCGTGGAGGTGTCCATTCCCCAACTCTTGCTTTAATTTCAACTACTGTTTGATTAGAGTCAGTAAACACGCTGATATTTGTTAGCGAAAAGTTTTTATTTTGATACTCGTTTGTCTGTCCATCATCTTCAAATAGTTGATATTCGTTATTACCAGGCCAAATCCGTAATCGGATCTCATCGAGTGGCGCTTGATCGACGTATTGCCTGACAGGTTGCATAGGAACGATCGCACCGCTACGGACATAGAGTGGCATTCTTTCGAGTGGTGCATGAGCAAGAATGTGAATCGGGCCTTCGTAGCGATCGCCACTCCACCAATCATACCAAGTGCCAAGAGGTAAATAGACAGATCGATGCTCAACTCCAGGGCGGTAAATTGGTGCAGCCATCAGCGATGCACCTAGCAATACTTGATCGTAGAGGCTATAGGTTTTTGGATCGTTAGGGAAATGGTATAATAATGGTCTTAAAATCGGTGCGCCTGTTGTTACCGCTTCCCAAAAAAGAGTATAGATATAGGGAAGTAGTTGATAGCGTAGATTAATGTATTCTCGACAGATATTTTCAACGCGATCGCCAAATACCCAAGGTTCATGCCGAGCAGTAGACATTGCCGAGTGACCGCGCATTAATGGGTAAAGCATTCCTACCTGCATCCACCGAGCGAATAATTCAGCGGTAGCATTACCAGCAAACCCGCCAATATCGCAACCGACAAACCCCACACCCGAAAGTCCCATATTGCAAAGCATCGGCAGAGACATTTCTAAATGCTCCCACAACGATTGGTTATCCCCCATCCACACAGAAGACCAGCGTTGCACACCAGCATAACCCGATCGCGTCAACACAAACGATCGCTCTGAACTTCGATGCCGTTCCAACCCTTCATAGCAAGCTTTAGCCATCATCAGCCCATACAAGTTATGCACTTCCGTGTGAGTCACATCAATTTTAGATTTTAGATTTTGGATTTTGGATTGAAAGTTCTCCTCCTCTCCCCCTGCTTCCCCTGCTCGCTCATCTCCCCCCTGCGGTGCATCTAACGGAAACCAAATCTTTTCACCATCATCACCGAAAGGGCGATCGTTTATGGCAGGTTCATTCATATCATTCCAAATTCCTGCCACACCAACATCAGTTAAGCTTTTGTGTAAATCAGCCCACCAGTTAGCCACATCAGGACGCAAAAAATCAGGAAAGACAGCTTTATCAGGCCAAACGTAGCCGTGGAACAACTCGCCATCAGCTTTCCGCACAAAATAGTCGTTTTCTAAGCCTTCGTCAAAAACATGATAATTTGCTTCTGGTTCATACTTCACACCAGGGTCAATGATTGTTACTGTTTTAAAACCATCCTCTGCTAAATCACTAATAAGTTTTGCTGGATTGGGAAAGCGTTGAGGACTCCAAGTAAATACCCGATAACCCCGCATATAGTCAATATCCAAGTGAATAACATCACAGGGAATGCGACGCTGACGAAATTCTTGCGCCAGTTCCCGCACAACGGTTTCTGATTCGTAACTCCAGCGACATTGATGATAACCTAGCGCCCATTTCGGCGGTAATGGCATTCTCCCAGTTAACTGAGTGTAAGTCTCCAAGATTTGGGCAGGTTCGGGGCCATAGATAATGTAATAATCCAATTCACCGCCACGAGTTTCCATCTTCCAAGTACCTGGTTGTTCAGCACCGATATCGAACTGACTCCAAAAAGAGGTGTTGAAAAAGATGCCATAGCCTAACTCTGGGCGCAAAGCCATAAAAAATGGAATTGCTTGGTACATTTCATCAGTCAGTGCATCATAATCTAAGGTATCCGTTGTCCAGTTGGTTTTTACCTGGCTGAGTTTATCCAGAAAGCCTGTGCGTTCACCAAAACCATAGAAATGTTCATCGGCTGCAATTTTTTTCCATCCTGCAACTGCGCCCATCCGCCAACCTATACCCATCTCTGCATCTTGGGCAAACGGGCGATTATCTTTGTCAAAATATGCAATGCGGCACTTTTCTCGCTGGACGCACACACGAATCTGCGCTGTTTCAATTTCTACCGTTGCTTCATTTTCCCGCACCGTAAAAGGTATTATTGCCCATTCTGCGTCATCTGCCGCCACTGCCCAAGAACGGCGGGGCATAAATTCTCCAGTTGGTGCAAAACGCACGCGGATTAAATTGGCAGCAAGGACGCTGATGGTAAGGCGTGAGTCGCCACAGTCAAAATTAATAATATTATTGTCCCAGGTTACAGCTTTTACATTGCCGATGGTTGTCCAAGGTTGGTTAGTAGTGGGTAGTTTTCCGAAATATTGCGGCATATCAGTTATTCAGCAGGTAAATACTTGTCCGTATTCATAATTACAGAGATACTCAACCTCAAACTCTTTCTTTCGCTAGAGGTTGGGTGAAAGATTAGCAGATATTTTTTAACATAGAGTAGAGTGGTTTGGAACGCGTACTTCCCCAATACGTCCAACGCCTTTACCAGTTGAGTCTAATACTGGTTTACCCAGCAGTAATTTTAGATGAATTTCACGAGTTTTGATTATCGTCCCCCTGGAATTCGTGCGATCATGCGATCGCGCTAAAAATAAACTTGCACATTTGGGATGCTCGCTATTTTTAAAATTTATTCTATTAACACAAATTAGGATATTACTTTCATTTCTATATAGCGGTTCCCATTCAGATGCGGTACAACATTATATCGCCAGGTGTAGGGGCTTGTCTAAGACAAGCCCTACCGATGTACCTCACATAAACGAGAACCGCTATAAGACTATGATTTGATTTCGTGAAAAAACTCGCCCTCAACTCGAAAAGCGTGATTCCATATTCCCTACTCCCTACTCCCCACTCCCCACCTATCCCAGGGCTGTTTCATTCCCTAAATAGCTAGAAAAATCAAGGTTTCTAGCGATTAAAAATTGATTATTTTGTTACTAACGTGCCGATAAAATGAACAATTTTACTGTTGTTTAAGTGCTTAAAAGTTCATCTCATCGTCACCCTCACTTACAATTTTTCTCGCTAACCATCTTGACAAATCCTGTTTGAAATGGAATGAAACAGCCCTGCCACCTATCCCGCTTGCGCTGCGCTTCGCTTCGCGCACCATATAAGTAGGTAGGCAAGATAAAACCAAACTATGTAATGAAAAGTAAAATCTCTGTATTTGGCTCGCAGTTGCGCTGTCTTCGCTAAAGCGCAACTACGAGCTAGTGATGATTATTTGCGCCCACTTACTTAGATAATTTCAAAAATCAAATATGATTCCTATAGTAAATTATGACGGTTGCAAGGCCAAAAGTTTTACAAAAGACTTTAAATTATTTTCAATTTTAAAAATATTTGGTCATTAAACCACGTCTATCTTGAAACCTATAGTTCTTCCATGATAAAAAGGATTTGCTCTCATCCCCCAACCCCGAATCCCAAATCTGGGATTCGGGGAGCCAGAATTTCAAACTCCCTCTCAAGCATTTGGGAGAGGGGCTGGGGGTGAGGGTGAAAACTACGGTTCTCAACTTAGATAAGGTTTACATCCCCTATTAAGCATATTTTGATGTCTATCATGATGCAGATACTTTATTTACAATTAATAGTCTAGGCTTATACAATAACAAGCTGGAATACACATCTAAGCTTGGTTGTGGCAAGGTTGAAAGACACATAAAGGCACAATCATAGAAGGGAAAATCTCAAAATATTTTTCCTTCTAGTTTCCCCTTACTCTTACCTTCATAACCTCGCTTGGAATTCCTCAGAAACAGACCTGGGATTGCCCATGTCACGGTTCGCGGTTTGATACGCAGGGAAAGGTAATCAACTGCCCAGCGATTAATGGGCTGGCACTATTGGAAAACAAGTAAAAAGTGGAGACTATAGCTTTAGTCTGACTCGAAAAAACTGCTTAAATTTCCATATATTGAGATCAGTGATATCATGTCCGCATAGTCATAGTTATGCTAACCACAGTTCTTACACCCCATCCCTAACCCCTCCCCGCTTGCTCTTAGGGGAGACAAAGCACAGCTTTGGCTCTTTGGGGTTGTTCGGGTTTAATAAGCAATCAAGCGGAAATGATATGAGAGGTCAAATATTCATAAATATTTTATTGAGTGGGCAAACATCCCACTTTTTTATTGTCAATCTCGTAAATATACGGGAACATCTTCTTCTCAGTTATAGTCACCTTATGTCACCTTGAACAGTAAGCAGGTTCCCACTGTAACCGATCAAGCGTGGATGTAGCCCAACCCAGCCATCGCAAGCCTCTATGTCTAATTTAACTTACCCTAACTCTCGTACAAGCCACCATTCGCATCTAAAGATGCGTACACTTACTGTTATTCATTACCAGCTTCTCCGAAGATTGTCTTTATATATACAATAATTATAATTTTTTAGTCAAATTAACGCAGACTTAAAACATTTTTAAATCCCGACAATCGAAGTTTGCTCATGGAAAAATTTCGCCCTAATCGACCAAATATTAGCATAATTCTTTATATATCCACTAAAACTTCATGATAGCTATATCAAACGCCATATTAAAGATTTTTGCGACCAAAACCCTATATACTAAATTAGACTTTGATAAATTTTAGAGTTTTGTTAATTGCAACACCAAAAACTATTAATTTTTAGATGAAATACTAGCGTATCTTATAGTCTATAGTTTTTAAGGTTTAGTCAAAACTATATCCAGTATCATCAAAAAACTGCAAACTTCATGTGGTGCAAAAATCAATCGGGGAGTGAAAACATGAATTTACGTAGAGATGCATTGCAAATCCTCAAAGAAACTAGCCGAACTTTTTATATCCCAATTAGTCTTTTACCGCCAGGATTACAAGAAGCAGTAGCATCAGCATATTTGTGTATGCGTGCCATTGATGAAATAGAAGATCATCCTGAACTAGATAACGCTACTAAAGCAAAGCTGTTAAGAACGATTAGCCTGACATTACAGGCAGGGGTTGATGGCTTCGCGGTAGATGCTTTCATTGCAGGATTTAGTGGGTATGAGAATACCTTAGAAGAAGTCACAGTGAGGGTTAGAGAATGGTCGATACTAGCACCAGAGACCATTGCACCTCGAATTTGGGATGCTACTGCTGCAATGGCAGACCGGATGGCTTACTGGGCAGAAAGAAACTGGAAAATTTATACAGAATCTGATTTGGATCGTTATACCTTTGGGGTTGCAGGTGCAGTCGGATTGTTACTATCGGACTTATGGGGTTGGTATGATGGAACGCAAACGAACCGTACCCAAGCCATCGGGTTTGGCCGCAGTTTACAAGCAGTTAATATCCTGCGTAACCATACTGAAGATTTAGGGCGTGGGGTAGACTTTTTCCCAGAGGGTTGGAGTGCAGAAAATATGCAAGAGTATGCTCGGCGCAATCTAGCCCTGGCAGAAGCTTATACCAAAAACCTTCCTACAGGGCCTGCCTTAGACTTTTGCCAAATTCCCTTAACCTTGGCTAATGGCACTCTTGACGCCCTTGCTAATGGTAAAGAGAAACTCAGCCGCAGTGATGTTTTTGCACTTCTCGAACAACTGATTAGTGTAAACATGAAAGCCAGCTAATAGTCTCTTAACGACTAATGGAGATGATTCTAAATTGCCTCCAAACTTGAGCATCCAAAATTCTACAGCAATTTTCTGTAAGGGAGTCAGTGTGGTTTTATATCAGGTTTGGTTAAACACTTAATAATATCTGTTCTGTAGATTGGGGAGCCATTGCGAAGAAAGCGGTTTTCCGACGAGCCTTGCAAGTGGCCTTTGAGGAACGTAGACCTGAATGCGAACAGCATCTGTCTGCAACATGCTGTTCGCGTTCCTATAGAAGAGGCTTAAGGCAGGGTAACCCAACATTTTATCCTTGCTTATGTTGGGCTTATGTTGGGTTACACTGCCGTTCAACCCAACTTACATCTTACATTGATAGATTTTACTATAAGTTATCACCCGAACTTGATATTATCCTTTGCTGCTAGCCTTTCTTTTTGGCAGAACGGGAGATGCCCGAAGTAGGTGTAGGTTGATAGCGCAGCATTTTGGTATATGCTATAAAGTAATTTAAATACTTATTTAAGATTATAAGTATAATAATTTTCTTGTTTGACCACCAATTTACGTAATATTAGCTAAACTTTAGAAAATCTTCAAACCATTTCCAGCAAAAATTACCTGGCAAGAGTTGATTAATATCTAAATAATTGAAAGAGAGTATAACAACTCACCGTAATTATTCGTGCAGCGAGTTGACAGTGCATGAGCTACTGCTTAAATCCCACCTGTCCCAATCCAGAAAATTTGGTACATAGCCAAAGGTGCCGCTCTTGTGGCTCGCAACTACTGTTGCGCGATCGCTATCAAGCGATCAAACCATTAGGTCAGGGTGGCTTTGGAGCAACCTTCTTAGCCAACGATCAAGGCTTACCAGGAGAACCAAGCTGTGTAATCAAACAATTACGCCCATCAGGAAGCGCCCCACACGTTTTACAGATGGCCAGAGAACTCTTTGAACGAGAAGCCAAAACTTTAGGCAAGATTGGCAATCATCCCCAAGTACCAAGATTGTTAGACTATTTTGAAGATGATGAGCAATTCTACTTAGTTCAAGAATACGTCAGTGGTGATACTTTGCAGGAAGAGGTCAAACTTAACGGCATCTTAAGCGAAACTGGAGTCAAGCAATTTTTAAGCGAGATTCTGCCACTACTGCAATACATCCACGAGCAAAAGGTGATCCACCGTGATATTAAGCCAGCCAACTTAATTCGCCGCACTCAAGATGCCAGAATGGTACTGATAGACTTTGGGGCTGTCAAAAACCAAATCACCCAAGGTACGGTAAATCAATCAGGACAGACAGCATTAACTGCCTATGCCATTGGTACTCCTGGTTTTGCACCTCCAGAGCAAATGGCTATGCGTCCAGTCTACGCCAGTGATATCTATGCAGTGGGAGTGACATGCATTTATTTACTAACTAGCAAAACTCCTAAAGATTTAGATTACAATCCCAACACTGGCGAGATGATGTGGGAGCAACTTGTGCAAGTGAGTGACCACTTGAGCAATGTATTGCGAAAAATGTTAGAGGTGTCTGTACGTAATCGCTATCAGTCAGCGACAGAAGTTCTCAGAGCTTTGGAAATAGAACCATATTTAGAAAGTTTAGCCAAGGGTTTACTAATTAAATCAGACACTGGGTCTAAAGAGCGAATACCCAACCACCCGGAAAATTCTGCTGTTTTATGTAACAACTCTTCTGCTGCTGCTGCTCCTGCTAGTACAGGAGTGGCACAGGTAGCGGCAGCAATTCGCGCTAGACGAGCCAAGGCAGCAGCAGAAGCAGCTGGATTACAGCAGGCTTCTGGGATTGCCAAATCAGCGACTTTAACTAATAGCAACAGTAATAGTTCACAAGTTAAAACTTCTAAAGTTGAGCGTAAATTAGATACCCAAGGTTTATTAACTGCCTATCAGAAGGGAAGACGAGATTTTGCTCTACACAATTTAAATTTGCTGAATCTACAAGGTGCTGACTTATCCCAAACAAATTTCCATTCCACTCAATTGCAAAAAACCAATCTCCAGGGAGCTAATCTTCACAATAGTGACTTTAGCAGAGCCAGTCTCACTCGAGCAAATCTCAAGGATGCTAATTTGAGCAAAGCATACCTTAACCATGCTGATTTAGAAGGGGCAGACCTGCGAGGCGCAGACCTCAGCAATGCTTATCTCACTAATGCCAACCTCCGAGGAGCTAATCTGTGTGGTGCTAATCTCACCAGTGCCAAAATTTCTGATGAGCAGCTAGCACTAGCAAAAACAAATTGGATGACCATCCGCCCCAGTGGTAAACGAGGCTTGTTGTGAGTTAAAAGTTTAAATTTGAGAGTTACTCTTTGCTCTAGCTCCCAGACTAGTACCGCAAAGCGGAAGTCAAAAGTCAAAAGTATTATGAAATAAGCTTTTTAGGGGTTTGAATTCGTGGTTCGTTCGTTTACCCTTCAAACTTGGCTTGACAGACTACTACTTCCTTCTTTTTTAAGGAGGCTTAGGCAGGATCAAGTCTTAAACTCAACTGGATTGTTTTATAAAGTTCACAAGGGTTCTATTTTCTCATGAGCTTAGATAAATCAGCCCTTATTCTTATCGATAAAACTCAGATTTATTCAAAATTGACCAAATCAATAATAACAATCGTATTAATTTGTGAGAATTGCAATCCAACCCGCAGATCCCCGACTTCCTAAAAGTTGTTGAGGATCTTGTTGATCGCTAATAATTCAGGATTGTTATAAGTAGGTAGGCAAGATAAAACCAAACTATGTAACGAAAAGTAAAATCTCTGTATTTGGCTCGTAGTTGCGCTGTCTTGCGCTTTAGCGCAACTACGAGCTAGTGATGATTATTTGCGCCCACTTACTTAGTTGGGTTCAACGATAGTCATCGCTCTTGCAAATATTAATAAATATCCTATATCTAGCAAAAATACGTAGTGATTTGGCAATTATTCATCAAATCTTTATAATTTTTATCTGTTACAAATAACAAATGATTATTTACAATAAATAATAAAGTATCATAATACTTTTTTTTAGATGTTTTCATGCTTTTAATGGCTAGAAACAACAGGGAATCTCGCATTTAAAAATTGTAAAATCTAACGCTCTTAAGCCACTCAATTTTTAAAATGCTAGCGGAAAGTGAAAAATTAATTATCCCTGGTTGTAGGCTGAAGCAGAATATTCACAACCGAAATCAGGTAATAGAAGGTTTACGTATAATGACTGACTTTGCACAAACGGAAATAGAACGGAGATTAACTTTATATCAGGTATTTATTAAGTTGTATGAACACCACAGCGGCCTTCTAGATGAAATTCTTCAGCTAGAAAACCTATCTCAACCTTCGTTGACAAGAGTGAAGAGATGTTACGTACATGGTGTGGTGGATACTTCTGCTGTTTATTTGATGACTAATTTGTGCGACAATCAGACCCAAAGTTTACGGCAGCCTCAGCAAATCTGGACAATAGGTCGTAATCGCAGCAGTGGTATTTGCATTGTTGATAATTATATGTCTCGTCGCCACGCTGCTATTCAATATATTGACGATCAAGGCTTCTACTTTATAGACTTCAACAGTACCAATGGCTCATTTGTGAATGGCGATCGCGCTTTTGTCCGGATCAAGCTCAAAGATGGCGATCGCATCCGTCTAGGTAGTATGACTTTTGATTTTTTCATGAATTCTACAGCCCGCGTTTTGCCAACTGTAGCAATGGAGTTATTGATGCAACTTATGCATCGAAATAGGGAGAATCAAGTAGAAATACTTACTTATCCCCGGAATAGACCAAAACTTTTACCTGAAAAACCAGATGATAATTCAGAAATTAGAAATTCTCCACTAATAGATAAGTTTGAAGATTGGTATGAAAACTTCAGTTCAGAACAGAAATCAGAAATTTTAGACCGCTTTTTTAGCAGAAAAATACCATAGAATCCCAGCTAAAAAATTGGAAATTATCTAGCAGTTTTCGTTTGCATAAAGTACATTTTTAAACCTCACCCCCAGCCCCTCTCCGATGCTTTGCAGAGGGGAGTGTAAGTTTCCTCAAATAGGGGGTGAGGTTCAGACTGCAATAACTCATCAATACTTTCAAAAAGGTGGGTTAGCTCTCTATGTAACCCACTACATATTAAAAGTTGCAGATAAATCCGCATTCCTTATTCTTCTGGCTCTAAATCAATTTCTTCCTCTTCATCATCTTCACTGGTTTTAGCTACAGAGTTAGCAGAAACAACAGCACCTTTATCTAGCTTTTCACGCACCAGTTTTTTAATTTCTTCAGCAAATTCTGGTTTTTCTTCTAGATACTTAATGGCGTTGTCTCGTCCTTGGGAGATATTGTCACCGTTGTAACTATACCAAGCCCCCTTGCGGACAATAATAGAAGTTTCTTCTGCCAAGTCTACAATACAACCCAAGGTAGAAATTCCCTTGCCAAAAATAATGTCAAATTCCGCAATCCTAAAAGGCGGCGCTACTTTATTTTTAGCAACTTTAACTTTAACGCGGTTCCCAAATTCATCTGTACCTTTTTTCAAGGTTTGAATCCGGCGAATATCCAAGCGTACCGAAGCGTAAAACTTCAATGCGTTACCACCAGTTGTGGTTTCTGGGCTACCGTAAGTAACACCGATTTTTTGCCGCAACTGGTTAATGAAAATTACTGTACAACCGGATTTTCCAATATTACCCGTAATTTTACGTAGGGCTTGGCTCATTAACCGCGCTTGCAAACCAACGTGAACATCACCCATATCGCCTTCAATTTCAGCGCGGGGAACCAGTGCTGCTACTGAGTCAATGACTACAATATCAACCGCAGCAGAGCGAACCAGCTGATCGACAATTTCCAAAGCTGATTCGCCTGTGTCAGGTTGGGAAATCAGCAAATTGTCAATATCTACACCCAAAGCCGCAGCATAAGTAGGATCAAGGGCGTGTTCAGCATCAACAAAGGCAGCAATACCGCCATTTCTTTGCACTTCGGCGAGCGCATGTAGCGCTACTGTAGTCTTCCCGGAACTTTCCGGCCCATAAATTTCAATTACCCGCCCCTTGGGTAAACCACCACCCAATGCTAAATCTAGGGTAAGCGCCCCACTGGAAATTGTTTCCACCCGCATCCGGGTAGCATCGCCCAGGCGCATGATTGCTCCTTTACCAAAGCTGCGCTCAATCTGGTTGAGTACCATAGTCAGCGCTTTTTGCTTGCCTGAAGTATCGGTGTTGATAGCCATTCTTGCCTCTAAATATATGGTTTTAAGGAGTGTTGCTCTGGGAGTTTGAGTAGAACAGATATACTATTTTAACCAGAAAATTCTGGAATAGGACTTCTCAAATCAAAAAAGGGGTGTAACAAGATCGTAACTCGATCGCTACCAGATTAGGGTAGTCTTGCATGATGATACCAACTTGCATTCAGAGATAGCTTTTTTTCGCTAGGTAAGCAAGAGGTTTTCAACAAAAAATTATCTAAACAACTGACCTTATGCACTGTACATAATGAGACTGCTTTATTTTGGAGATAGAAAACCTCTATCGTGGTGCGACGCCGAATAGCCCGTCGTAGACATCGCTCGTCAAATCTCGATTGACCACAACCAAAAACTAAGTAGTCTCCAGCATCGATAAGTTTAGTAAAGTTACTGCTATGACTGAATCCGGCTTGTTGGCATGGAGATAATGTCTTGATGTCATAGTAACATAAATTACATAAATTATCTTCAGCAAACGTGAATAAATCACAGTCTATTAAGCTACTTGAAAGCGAGGGATGGACAAAAGCAGATGCTATGCGTGCTTTGGAAGTAATTGATTTTAGTACTAATCCTGATGAAATTACCATTCGCAGAGCTATTTCGGCTTTTGCTGGTTCTGAATTAATTAAGCGTCAGCGTCTTCAAGCTGCCCAGAAAGGTCTGGTAACGAAGAAAACTAAAGAGATTGAGTTGAAGGAGCAGGAATATGCTGCCAAATTTGACGAAGTTAAAAAGTATCCAAAACAGGAAAGAGACAAATACGAAGCTGAAATTAAAAGCTTGTCTCAAAGAAATAATATTTTAGAAGTTGAGATCAAAACAATATATTCTCAAAACAAAATTTTAACCGGAGTTAATGAACAACTCAAAAAAGACAATAAATCTCTAAAAAATTTAGTCGATCAAATTAGACTTAAACTAGCTATAAATACTAAAGAAATTCTTAAATATGAAGATAGTGAAATTCGGAAAGCAGTAATTACTTTTTTCAAATGGACTTTAGGATAAAAAATTGACTATATGGCTTCTCAAAAAGATAAAAAAAGAAATTTTAGAAAAATGAGTTATCGAGTTGTTCAACTTGCTAACTCAAAGAATCGAAGTAAGCTTCATAAAAAAGACCAAATTTGGCTAAAAGAAAACTTTTACAAAAATATTGGTTGGGATAATGTTATTAACCTTTATCAAAAAATAGAGGAATTTATCGGTAATTATCATATTGAAGAACTGACGCTTGAAGAATTATTTATTGAGGCCGATCGGATTGGCAATAAATATCTCACTAATCAAGAAATAAAAGAATATAACCAGAGCTTATCTAAAGAAGTTAACGAGGTAGGAGAAGAAATAGATAAGCAGTATCCTGATACTGAGATGGAATTTATTGATTTTAGTCAAAATACTAATATCAAATATAAAAATAAGCGTAATCAAAAGACATATAAAACAGTCAATTTTTAGCAATCAAGATGGTTAATATTGAAGATAAACAACTTAAAGAATTATTTGAGCTTGCGGACACAATTGGTAACAAGCGATATCACAGGCTAACTCATCAAGATTTTGAAACTTATAGGAAATTCGATTACTGGCGATATGTTAATGGTGATTATGAGTGTGGTACAACTCAAGATAGTAAAGATTGGGTGAGAGAAAATTCCAATTGGTACTGTCCAATTTGTGGATCTCATTACTCTGACAAAGGTGGTAAGACGATAGATCACAAGCTACCTCGCTCACAGTATCCTTGGTTATCAATGGAATTCAAGAATTTATGGGTCATTTGCCGGGTTTGTAACAAAGAAAAGGGTGAAATGCATTGGTACAAGTATGAACACTATATATTTGTTCACTATCCCGATGTTTATCTTGCTGTGAAGATGGCACGTCCTACCCAGTTACTCCAGTCTTTGAAGGATTAAACTAACATTCAATAATGAATACTGGATTATCTCGATCCAGAATTAAGGTGAGAAGTTTTATCTGTTAAAATATAGTCAAAAGGGCTAAAATAGTCACAATTACTATGCAGACCTACACTCTGACTGATGCTCGCAACAAACACGGTGAGGTTTTTGATAAGGCTGCTATTGAGCCAGTTCTACTAACGAAGCAATCACGGCCTAGTCATGTGATTATTTCAGCCGAGAGCTACCAAAAATTAATTAATCGGCTGGAAGAATTAGAGGATATGGTTTTTGGTCAAGCAGCTGAAGTTGCTCTGAGTCAGTCCAAAATGATTGGTGCGGAGGCTTTTACATCTGCATTAGAGCATTTAGCTAATGGCGAAGCTTGATGGTCTAGCAACTGTTCTTGATTTTCTGAACGGTTTGCAGCCTAAAATAGCAGCACAGATTGCCAAAAAGGTTTTGGCTTTGAATGTTGAGCCAAAACCTGCTGATAGTGAGCAACTATCTGGTTATCAGGGTTTATATCGAGTTGATAGTGGTGAATATCGAATTGTTTACAGGTATTTTCCTGATCAAGATTTAGTAGAAGTGATTTTAGTCGGTAAGCGTAATGATGATGATGTCTACAAAAGATTAAAGCGTTTACTAGCATAAACTTCTGTTTTCATTAAAATGCTAAAATCGCTCCAGCACAAATGCTTTCAGGCATCTTTGATGACTTTTGACCTTCCCGACTCTCTGATTCTCCATACGGCACTTTCAGTTTCTGGATTAACTGACTATATCCGCTTGCTGTTAGAGCAAGATGAACAATTACGGCAAGTTTGGGTAACTGGTGAAGTTTCTAGTGCTAATCACCATCGCAGTGGTTTATTTTTTACGCTGCAAGATACCGATCGCACCGCCGGAATTAAGTGTGTAGTATGGAATAGCCAATTGCCAAAACTCGCTCAGATACCCGTTCCCGGTGAGCAAATAATCATTTTGGGTAGTATTCGCCTCTATCCGCAACGGGGAGAGTATCAGTTATCAATTTGGCAGACTCTACCTGCTGGTGTTGGTTTACAGGCGCTACGCTATCAACAACTAAAAAATCGCTTGCTGGCTGAGGGATTGTTCGACACGCAAAGAAAGCGATCGCTCCCCACCCACCCCCAAACGATCGCTGTCGTCACTTCACCAACGGCTGCTGCTTGGGGTGATATTCAAAAGACTCTCAGACAAAGGTATCCAGGTTTACACGTTTTGTTTTCTCCGGCTACAGTCCAAGGTGAGCAAGCGCCGGAATCTATCGTCAAAGCAATTGAACGGGTGGAAAAGGATGGACGCGCCGAAGTGCTAATTTTATCGCGGGGTGGTGGCGCGGTTGAGGAATTGGCTTGTTTTAATGATGAACGTGTGGTGCGATCGCTTGCTAGTTGTTCTATTCCTGTAATTACTGGTATCGGTCATCAACGAGATGAATCTTTGGCAGATTTAGTCGCAGATGCTTGTGTGCATACACCCACTGCGGCGGCGGAAATGGTTGTGCCAGCACTTTCAGAGTTGTATACTGAGCATCGGGGGCGAGTTGTAGCTTTACATGAGGCGGTGCATGACTCTGGGGAAAATGCTTTTAATAAATTGCAAGTATTAAGAAATCGTTTGCGACGTTTGCGGTTAGATCGACAAGTGCAGCTGGAGGTGGAAAAGTTAGCTTGGAAGCGTCAGCATTTGGTGCAAATTACAACCGGGCGATCGCAGCAAGCAACGCAGCATTTAGAATTATTACGGCAAAAGTTAGCTAGTCTTGACCCGAAAGCGGTGTTACAGCGTGGTTATGCGGTGGTGAGACAAGAAGATGGAGCGATCGCTCGTTCTGCTGCTGAGTTGGCTGTGGGGCAAGATTTGTTGATTCAGTTGGGGCAGGGTGGGGTTAAAGTGAAGGTTATGGAAGTAAACGAACCGCTCCAGACGCAGAGGACACAGAGAGGTTAATGGTTAAACGTAAGAGTGCTTCTAGTTCTGAGGAAGGTTGGAATTATGAGGCAAAGGTTATTGAAATAGAGGGAATCATCGCTGGTATTGAATCGGGTGAGTTGGAATTGGAAGCTGTGTTTGAGCAATTCGCAAGTGCTGTTGAGTATTTGCGTCAGTGCGAAAGTTTTTTGCAGCAACGACAGCAACAGGTAGAGTTGTTGATTGAAACGTTAAGCGATGAGTAGAAGCCAGAGCCGGCTGGTGCGGTTGTTCGGGTTTAATAACTAATTAACCTTTGTTTACATCGTCTTTCAATAGCACTTCTCGAATAATGGCGGAGCGCTCAAGAGCAGAGTGCGCCTCCTCTTTCAATCTTTGTGCTGCGAATGGGAGGTTGCGAGCCTCCATCCTTAAAGCCAAGCGATGTGATAAAGAAGCTTTCTCTTCCAATGCCCTCAAAGCGATCCATAGCGCCTCCTCTATGGCATCAGACTGCTTATTCAGCAAAGTTTTTGCTGAATAAGCATGACCCGTGCGACACCGGAAGCGCAACAAATTTCCCTCTTCGACTTCCCAAAGGATACCACCGCAGTCAGGACAGCCAAAGGTTGATGCTTTACCGGGTCGATCGCTTTCATTTTCTACTGCTTCTAAATTCAATTGCGCTATTTCAGTTTCAAACTCCATCTTGCTAGGTATGGGGTTTTCTGGTTCTATTTCCATTGGTATATTAACTAAACCTACCAAAATAGAAGGAATATCTGAAAGTGGCACAATATGGTCAATATCCTCTACATTCTCGATCGCATTACGTGGCATATCAGAAAACAAAGCATCGTCGGGATTTTGGACAATTGCCACACCGCCCCGCATTTTAACAGCCATTAGTCCGGCAGTGCCGTCGTCAAGCATACCTGTTAGTAGCACAGCAATCACTCGCTGCCCATAGGTTCGCGCTGCACTGCGAAACAATGGATCAATGGCGGGACGACAACGGTTTTCTTTTGCTCCCCGCGTCAAACGCAAATATCCTTGTTCTACCAGTAAGTGGTAGTCAGGAGGAGCGACATAAATCCTACCATGAACAATAGCTTCCCCGTTTTGAGCATGAGACACTGGTAAGTTGGCAGCGCGACTTAATATTTTTGGTAGAACACTCGTACCGTGACTGGATACATGAAGAACTATAATCACAACAGCATTGAGATCGGGCGGCAAATTCTTAACTAGATAAGTCAGCGCCTCAACTCCACCTGCTGATGTTCCAACAACTATAATATTCTGTTCAAGCATTTATGTAACGATTTCACTATCAGCATGAGCAACAAAAGCAATATTTACTGGCGTTAACTATCATAACGCAGCCAAAGAATTTGCTCACCTAGCTTTAAGATAATTTATTCTTCATTTGAGGATTGACACTCTCCAGTCCTAAAAGACTCAGCTAGCTTTCATCCCATGTCTGAAGTAGGAAGCTCTGGTAAAATCTTTACATAAATGAGGATTTTAGGGCTATTTTCAAAACACTGATTTGTCTATGATAATCTGCGGAATGTGGGCTTTAACTCTATCCGCTCAATTAATTTACGATGTCTCAGCAACAGCGCATCCTCCTAATTGTCGATGATTCCCCAGAAGATCGAGAACTGTATCGGCAATATTTGCTGCGCGATCGCCAATATTCCTATACTATTCTGGAAGCAACGTTAGGGGTGCAAGCACTAGAACTGTGGCAGCGACACCAGCCAGATGCGGTTTTACTTAATTATCGACTACCCGACCTGGACGGACTGGAATTTCTGGCTCAATTGCAACTCATGGCCCCACAGCCTTGCCTACCTGTGATTGTCGTCACCGCAGAGGGCAATGAAGCGATCGCACTTCAAGCCATCAAAGCGGGCGCACAAAATTATCTTGTCAAAGAGCAAATTACCCCAGAAGGGCTGCAAATAGCAGTCAATGGGGCCATTGAAACAGTGCGACTACACACCCAACTACAACAGCGGATTGAACGAGAACGCGTAGTCTCATATATTACCCAGAAAATTCACCAATCGCTGAATCTGGATGAAATTCTCCAGACAATCGTAACCCAAGTCAGAGAATTTCTTCACACCGATCGGGTTTTGGTGTTTCGGTTCAAACCTGACGGCAATGGTACAGTCGTAGCAGAATCGGTTGGGGCAGAGTGGCGATCGCTGCTTTCTTCGACTATATATGATCCCTGCCTCGCTGAAAACTACCTTGGATGGAATCGACAAGAAATAAGCTCCGTTCCCGCCTTTATTGAAAATTATATCCAACGCTATAGTCAAGACGTAACAGCAATATTTGATATTCCGTGCCACCTGGAATTATTAGCTCATCAAGTGAAAGCTAATCTGGTCGTGCCGATTATTTATGGTGACTACTTTTGGGGGTTGCTCATTGTCCATAAATATGCTATATCACGGAGGTGGCAGCCCTTAGAGATTGACTTGGTTAGAGAAGTGGCGAGTCAAGTTGCCATTGCAATTCGGCAGACGGAACTTTATGAGCAGGTACAGAATGGGCTGACCGATCGCAGACGGGTAGAAACGCAACTATGGTCAAGCGAAGAACAGCTGCGATTGGCACTGTTAGCTTCTCGAATGGGAACGTGGAACTGGAACATCCAGGCGGGAAAAATTTCTTGGTCAGATAACCTAGAAGCCTTATTTGGACTGCAACCAGGAGAGTTTGACGGCTCATTAGAGATGTTTGTGGCGCGGTTACACCTTGACGATTGCGATCGCGTGCTGGCAGCTGTAGCTCGTGCTGTCGCCACTGGAGAAGACTATGACATTGAATTTCGGGTAGTATATGCCAACGGTAAGATTCGGTGGACACTGAGTCAAGGCAAGGTGTTCTACGACCAACAGGGGCAACCGATGCAGATGGCTGGTATTGATATAGATATCACCGAACGCAAACGGTCAGCCGAAGCTGTGCGCGAGAGTGGGGAACGTTTCCGGCAACTTGCAGAAAATATTGATGCAGTATTCTGGATCGCAGAAGTGTCGGAAAATCGAGTCAGCTATGTCAGTCCTGCTTATCAACGCCTCTGGGGATTAAACCCGGAAGAATTGTATCAAGGACAATCATGGGTCGAGCGTATCCACCCAGAAGATCGAGAATCGACTGATAGAGCGTTTCATGAAAAAGCTGTCGCAGGTAAATTTGATCGGGAATACCGGATTATTTTACCCGATGGTAGTATTCGCTGGGTTCACGATCGCTGCTTTCCACTTCGAGATCAAACAGGAGAGATTTATCGGTTTGCAGGTATTGCCGAAGACATCAGCGAACGCAAACAGGTAGAGCAGTCCCTGCGAGACAGTGAAGAACGCCTGCAAATGGCACTGGAAGGTTCTGGTGGCGGTCTATGGGATTGGAACATTGTTACCAATGAAGATTATTTAAGTTCCCGATGGCTGGAAATGCTGGGATATGAGCAAGGAGAGTTACCTGGCAACTTTAGCAGTTGGGAGCTACTGATTCATCCTGATGATAAAGTTTGGGTGATGGAACGCTTGAATGCTCACCTTCAGGACGATTCGGTGTCTTACAAATTTGAATATCGGATGTTAACCAAGTCTGGGGAGTGGAAATGGATTGCCAACCACGGAAAAGTGGTTTTGCGCGATCAACAGGGCAATGCACTTCGGATGGCAGGCATCCATCATGATATAACTGACCGCAAACAAGCAGAGGAAGCATTACGCCAAAGCGAGGAACGTTATCGGTGCTTGGCAGAATTAATCCCGCAATTAGTCTGGACAGCCAACGCAGAAGGAGCGTTAATCGATGTCAATCAACGTTGGTTGGAATTTACAGGATTAACGCCAGAACAAGCCTACACCAACGACTGGAAAGAGATTGTCCATCCAGAAGATATAATTATTATGGCTCAAAAGTGGAGCGAGGCAGTACAACAGGGTACTTCTTATCAAGCCGAAGGTCGGATGCGGCGGGCAGATGGTGTTTATCGCTGGTATCTACACCAAGCAATTGGGCAAAAGGATAAGCAAGGTCAAATTGTGAAATGGTTTGGCAGTGCAACTGATATCGAAGCACAAAAACAACTCGAAACTGAACGCGATCGCCTATTCCAGCTAGAGCAAACAGCCAGAGCCGAAGCAGAACGTGCCAATCGCATCAAAGATGAGTTTTTAGCTATCTTATCTCACGAATTGCGATCGCCTCTCAACCCGATTCTCGGCTGGACAAAACTGCTGCAAACTCGCAAATTTAATGAAACCAGAACAGCTGAAGCTTTAGCCACCATCGAACGCAACGCTAAACTGCAAACTCAACTGATTGATGATTTGCTCGATGTCGCCAAGATTCTGCGCGGCAAACTCAGCATCGATGCCGCTCCTGTGAATCTGGCATCTGTGATTGAATCTGCGATCGACACGGTAAGTACAGCAGCTGTTGCTAAATCAATACTATTACATCCAGTACTGCCAAATATTGGGCAAGTTTCTGGAGATTCCAACCGCCTGCAACAGATCGTTTGGAATTTACTTTCTAATGCTATCAAGTTTACTCCCAAAGGCGGACGGGTAGAAATCCGACTAAAGCAAGCCGACGATCAAGCACAAATTATCGTCAGCGACACTGGCAAAGGTATTACCCCTGACTTTCTCCCCTATATTTTTGAATCATTCCGTCAAGAAGATGTCTCAATTACTCGCAAGTATGGCGGGTTAGGATTGGGGTTAGCGATCGTCCGGCAGTTAGTTGAGGCTCATGGCGGCACGATCGCGGCTGATAGTCCAGGTGTTGGCTTTGGAGCCACCTTTACAGTCCAGTTACCACTGCTGAATGTTCAACCGGAAATCAACCAGATAGATGAGTTGTCACAACAAGCACTCGAACTTACGGGGATTAGAGTCCTCACAGTTGATGATGATGCTGATGCGCGTGAGCTATTAACAGTATTGCTGGCTGAATACGGAGCGCAAGTCTTGACTGTTTCCTCTGCGGCAGAAGTGTTAGCAAACCTAGAGTCCTTTCAACCCGATGTTTTAATCAGTGATATTGGGATGCCCGAAGTCGATGGTTATTCCCTAATTCAACAAATCCGAACTTTAACCCCCGAAAAAGGCGGAAAGATTCCCGCGATCGCTTTGACTGCTTATGCCAGAGTTGAAGATTACCAGCAAGCCATAACCAGTGGCTATCAACGCCACGTTATCAAGCCCCTTGATCCAGAAGAGTTAGTTCAAGCTGTGGTAGCACTTGCACATACTAAACCATCCCCTTCCTGAAAATGATTCGGTTTAGGTAACTTCCAAATAAAAAAATACCCAAAAAACTTTCTCCTCCTTATTCCTCTGTGTTCTCTGTGCCTCTGTGGTTCGTTTATTTGAGTAATTTATTTTTATTGTCAGTCCCTAAGTACTTATCTGCTGAATAAACATCTGATGTTCCACTGAACTTAGCCCTTTCTGCAACACTGCCAACACCTGTTGCATATTTCCTGCAACTAATGCTGATACATCAAGCCACAATCCCGGAAACACTTGACTTTGAACTATCCCTGACGCATTTGGGATCAGCGCTACGTATTCACCATTTTGCAAGCTGAACCAACTAACAATAGTTCTTCCATGATCAAAAGGATTTGCCCTCATCCCCCAACCCCTTCTCCCAAATCTGGGAGAAGGGGAGCCAGAATCGGGAGCCAGAATTGGGAGCCAGAATTGGGAGCCAGAATTTCAAACTCCCTCTCCCAGACTTGGGAGAGGGATTTAGGGAGAGGGTGAAAACTACGGTTCTCAACTTAGATAAGGTTTAGTTGCCAAAGTTTGAGCGTTTGCAGCTAATCTTCTTCCATATATAAGAAACACTTAAGCATTTGCTGCAAATGTATAATTAATTCTTGCAAATACTTAATTCTTTGCAACAAATGTTCTTCCATCTATAAGAAATCCTTTAGCATTTGCAGCAAATGTATAATTACTTCTTGCAAATGCTTAATACTTTGCAACAAATGTTCTTCCATTTATAAGAAACCCTTAAGCATTTGTAGCAATCATTGTAATGAACTTATAAATCTATTTATCACGCGAAATATAATAACAAAGGCAGTTTTTGCAAGAGAAATACTATCCTCTCTGTCTCCTGAGTTTTTTGTTAAAGCAGACTACATCTATCTTTTATTTAGATAAGTGCAAAAAGGACATAAACTTTTTGATGTAAAACGATGCATTAAAAGGTGGTTATGGCTAAATTTCTTTTTGTAACTGACTTAGATGATACCCTCGTGTATCGCACTGTGGGCGATGACAGCGCTTTGCCAGAACTAAATCAACTACTAAGTCAACATCGCCAAGAATACGGCACTAAAATTGTTTATTCTACTGGGCGATCGCCTGTACTTTACAAAGAACTCCAAGCTCAAAAAAATCTTTTGCAACCCGATGCCCTCGTCCTGTCTGTGGGTACAGAAATTTACCTTGATGGTACAGATACTCCCGACTCTGGTTGGTCAGAAATCGTCTCTCCGGGATGGGAACGGGAAACTGTATTATCTATTACCCAGAAATACCGTGAGTTAGTTCGGCAACCAGATTCCGAACAGCGTCCCTTTAAAGTGAGTTGTTTTCTAGAACAGGATGCATCTGCGAATGTTATACCACAACTTGAAGCAGAGTTGCAGAAATCTAATTTAAATGTAAAGTTAATCTACAGTAGCGGTATTGACCTTGACATTGTACCCCATAGCAGCGATAAAGGTCAGGCAATGGAGTTTTTACGCCAGAAGTGGAAATTTGCAGCAGAACAAACAGTTGTCTGTGGTGATTCGGGTAATGATATTGCTTTATTTGCTGTAGGCAACGCACGGGGCATCATTGTAGGGAATGCCCGAAAAGAGTTACTTCAATGGCACAATGAGCATCCCTCTGAACACCGCTACCTGGCTTCATGTTTTTGTGCAGGTGGAATTATCGAAGGATTAAATTATTTTGGTTTTTTGTAATGATTAGTTATTTAAAAGGTATAGTCGCTGGTATCCAAACAATTGGCGCTAATCGCGTGATTCTGACTCTGGAAGTGAATGGCTTGGGGTATGATTTGCAAGTTCCCCAACGGCTAGCAAACCATTTACCAGAGTCGGGAGGAGTAACGCAAATTTTTACCCATTTCCAAATTCGTGAAGAAGTACCGTTACTTTATGGCTTTGCTTCCCCAGCCGAACGCGATTTATTTCGTCACTTGCTGACTGTTACCGGTATTGGTGCAGCCTTAGCGATCGCCCTCTTAGACACTCTGGAACTACCAGATTTAGTCCAAGCAATTATCGCCGGCAATACACAAATATTAATTCAGGCTCCCGGTGTCGGTAAAAAAATCGCTGAACGCATCTGTTTGGAACTAAAAAGCAAATTAGTCGAGTGGCGCAAATCAGCCGGGTTCTTCGTCGCCACAGGCGGGCCAGCACCAGGAATTCTCGAAGAGGTGCAAATGACCCTCTTCGCCTTAGGATATACTGCCCATGAAGTCAGTCACGCCCTGCATGTCGTCAGCGAAGACATCGGATTACCCAAAGATGCCTATGTCGAAGATTGGATTAAACAAGCGATCGCTCATCTCAGCAGCGAACAAGTTTAATTATCATTTGTCATTTGTCATTTGTCATTTGTCATTCTCCCCCTGCCCCCATGCCCACCAACCCCTATGCTTGGCTAGAACAGTCCTTAGCAACAATTCATCGGGCTGACTGGTATCGTTCAGTACAACCTATCAACGGCCGTCCGGGTGCAACGGTAGTTTTAGCTGGGCAAGAGGTAATTAATTTTGCCAGCAATGACTATTTGGGATTAACTGGGGATGAGCGGTTAATCGCAGCCGCAACTGCTGCGATCGCAAAATTTGGAACTGGTAGTACTGGTTCTAGATTACTCAGTGGGCATAAGGAATTACACAGAGAATTAGAAGAGGCGATCGCATCTACCAAACAAACAGAAGATGCCTTGGTATTTAGTTCCGGGTATCTAGCCAATTTGGGTACAATTACCGCCCTTGTAGGCAAGCGTGATTTAATTTTATCTGACCAGTACAATCATTCCAGTCTGAAAAATGGAGCAATTCTCAGTGGTGCAGTAGTTGTGGAATACCCACACTGTGATATGGCAGTATTAAAAACTCAGTTGAGTCAACAGCGACAAAACTACCGACGCTGTTTGATTCTTACTGATACTGTCTTCAGCATGGATGGCGATTTATGTCCGTTGCCAGCACTATTGGCGATCGCTGATGAATTTAACTGTATGCTGCTAGTTGATGAAGCTCATGCCACTGGAGTACTAGGAAAAACTGGCGCTGGGTGTGTCGAACATTTTGGATGTACAGGAAAGCAGTTAATTCAAGTTGGCACTTTGAGTAAAGCTTTAGGTAGTCTAGGCGGATATGTAGCAGGAAGTAGCGCCCTAATTGATTTCTTACGGAACCGCGCACCCACTTGGATTTACACAACTGCACTTTCACCGGCTGATACGGCGGCGGCTTTAGCAGCAATCAAGATAGTCCAACAAGAACCGCAACGCCGTACCCAATTGTGGCAAAATGTACATTACTTGAAAAATTTGCTGCAACAATTACCTAATTTAAAATTACTGCCTTCGGAATCACCTATATTATGTTTTCAATTGTCCAGTGCGACAAATGCCCTCAAAGCTGGAAAACAGCTAAAAGATGCTGGCATTTTTGCCCCAGCAATTCGTCCTCCCACAGTGCCGATAAGTCGAATTAGAATATCTTTAATGGCAACTCATGAAGCAGCACATATTGAAAAATTGGTAACAGTCCTGAAGGATGTCAATTACAGCGAATTTTATGTGAATTGATCGCAGTAGGTTGGGGATTAATTGAAGATAGTCCTGTTAACGAACTATGTTCAGTTTAAGTCAAGAGTCTAAGAAGGGCAGCGCGAATTGAATGCCTCAGCTAAATCCCACGTTGTAATGCGAGTCGGAAGCCGTCCCCACAACAGCACTCAACTCTACGAGAGGCTTTGTGCGTTCGTCACAAAACGTAATTACGAATTACGAATTACGAATTACGAATTACGAATTACGAATTATTTAATGCCGTATTATGTTCCCGGACGAGAGCGAATACCATCGGGTATATGATAGCGATCGCCTAATATTTCTAACAAAGGGCCATTAACGTCAAATTTAACCATACTTACCGACGCGACCAAAATATTCACCCGATAGCGATAGCGTCCCAAATCAATTCCCAGTAAACTGCAAAGCATAATCCGAATCGTGGCTTTATGGGAAACTACTAAAACATTACCTTGAGGATGTTTTTCTTGAATTTCAGCAATTACAGGCATAGAACGGTTAGCAATATCTACCGCAGTTTCTCCACCAATGGGTGCATTCCAAGCGGGTTCTGTTAACCATTTTACATAGTTTTCTGCGTAATTCTCTTGGGCAAACGATTTACTCTTCCTTTCCCATTCGCCGTAACTACCTTCTTTAAGTCCCTCACGCAACTGCATATCCATACCGATAGCATCACAAAATGGTTTGGCAGTTGCAATTGTGCGCTTCATCGGGCTAACATAAACCGCTTCCCACAACAAGCTTTGATAAACATCGGCAAAACCGGATGCCATCTGCATCCCCTCTGTTGTCAACTCGGCATCAGTTTCACCGCAGAAATTACCACTTTGACTAAAAGTAGTTTCTCCATGCCGCAGTAAATATAAATTGAGTGTCATAGCTTATATAGCGATTAGGATAAAGGAGTTTGTGCAAAAATAAAATACCATCAATCTCGCAATCGATTATGTAGACAGGAGGACAAAGTAATCAACCAAAAAAGTTAATCCCCTGACAAACTTTTGATCTCCTTGACAAAAGTAGCGGTAAGAGCTATTTATTTTGACATTTTTTATAAACTTGGGTAACAGCATTTCTTGGAGTTGAGTATTGATCAGCAGCAAACCAATGTTCTAAATATAGAAGATTAGTAATAAATTCTGGTGGATACTATATTATCGAGTAATTAACCTCTTACAAAAGAAGTTTTATAAATAAATAAAAATCTATCTAGAGGTAAATTACTAAAAATTACAAACTAACTTAGGGTGTATACAGCCTTTGCAATAAGTATTGGTTGTTCCAAAACATTTTCATGCCCCATATTCGTTATTTCGAGTTACTGCGTTATGGCATTGTTGTATTAAGTGTCGCACTTGCATTAGTGCTGATGTTGATGCTAAACCCTTGGTTAAGCATGAGTGGAACTCCTTTCTTGCTGTTTTTTAGCGCTGTAATGGTGAGTGCTTGGTATGGTGGTTTGAAATCAGGGCTGTTAGCAACCGGCTTGTCTGCGTTACTGAGCGATTACTTCTTTCTCCCCCCAGCTTACGCTCTGAATTTTGACTTATCTAATTTTCTGCGAATTGGGTTGTTTGCATTACTTGGATTGCTCTTTAGCATCTTAGGTGAGACATTAAGGACTGCTAAAAGTTGGGCTGATGGAAATCTGCAAAAGCTGAAAGTTAGTGAGGAACGATTTCGATTAGCGTTAAGTAGTTCAGATATCGTGATCTTTCAGCAGGATCGCGATTTACGATATCAGTGGATTCATAATCCTCCAGGTCTAGGCACTGCTCAGGAAATGCTGGGTAAGTCTGATGATGAATTATTTCCAGCCTTAGTAGCAGAGCAATTGAAGGCAATTAAGCAGAAGGTACTAGAGACTGGTGTTTCAACCCGCCAAGAGGTTTATCTGACAATTGGTGGAGAAAACCGTTACTACGATTTGCTGGTTGAACCATTAAGGGATGTAGACAATAGCATTCAAGGTATTACCTGTGTAGGTGTAAATATTAGTGAGCGCAAGCAGGCAGAACTAGAAAAAGCCACGTTGCACCAAGAACTTAAGCAAGCGATTCAGCAAAAAGACGAATCTCTGGCATTACTCAATGCTTGGGTTACTAGTTCACCAGTGGGGCTGGCTTTTCTCGATACCGAACTTCGCTACATTCATGCGAATGTTGCGTTGGCACTTACCAATGGTGTACCGCAAAGTGAACATATTGGTCGCACCTTTAGGGAAGTACTACCAGAATGGGCAGCCCAAATTGAGCCTGTATTTGAGCAAGTGATGCAAACCAGGCAGCCCTTACTCAACCAGGAAGTGAGCGGTGAAACCTATCCTCCTGGAGTATATCGTTATGGTCTTGTCAGTTATTATCCCGTGTGTTTACCGGATGGGCAGTTATTAGGAGTAGGCATTAGTTCAATTGATATTACTCAACTCAAACAAACTGAGCAAGCACTACGGGAAAGCGAAGGGAAGTTTCGCAGTGTGGTTGAGTCAAACATGATTGGTATTGGCTTCTGGGATAGAGACGGTGGGATTACAGAAGCCAACGATGCCTTGCTGAATATGGTAGGTTATTCTCGTGAAGAATTAGTTTCTGGAAAGATTAACTGGCAACATTTAACTCCTACAGAGTACGTGCAACTCGATAAGCAAGCACTGACTCAACTTGAAGACAGTTCCTTTTGCACACCCTATGAAAAAGAATATATCCGTAAAGACGGCTCACGCTTGCCGATTTTGATCGGTGGTAGTTACTTTGAAGGGAGTGTAAATCGAGGAGCTTTTTTTGTTGTTGATATTACAGAGCGTAAGCAGGCTGAAGAAAGACTCCGTTATATTGCCCAAATTAGTAGTTTTTTTTCCACTTCCCTAGATTACGAAGAAATTTTGCAACAAATCGCCAAAATATCAGTTACCCAGCTTGCTGATTGGTGTAGCGTTGACATTTTAAATGAAGATGGTTCTATTCGCCGTCTACCCATTGCCCATGCAGACCCATCGAAAGCGGAGTTGGCGCGTAAACTTCAGGAGTATGCCACAGATTACAATAGTGTAAGTGCAATTACTAGAGTATTGCAAACGGGGCAAAGCGAATTAATAACAGAGGTATCTGACTCGCTAGTGGCAGGTATTCAGAATCAGGAACATTTAGAACTGATTCGGCAATTGGGGATAAAGTCTGTGATGATTGTGCCGTTAATTGCACAAGGGCGAGTCCTCGGCACTATTAGCTTTGTCAGCACCCAATCAAACCGTCGCTACGATCGCACTGACCTAACTTTAGCAACAGATATTAGCCATCGGGCTGCCTTAGCAGTAGAAAATGCCCGACTTTATCGAGATATCCACAAGGCTTTAGTTGATTATGCCGAATCTCTATCTCTTCTAGATGCGTTCTTAGAAGCTGCTCCCGTTGCCGTATGCTTTTTAGATAGGGAATTGCGATATATCCGAATTAATCAAGTTTTTGCTGACATTAATGGTTTGACCATAGAAGAACATCTAGGACGCAAATTTGGCGAAGTGTTGCCAAAAATGGCGGCTAAGGAGGAGCTACAGTTACAGCGCGTGTTGGATACTGGAGAACCCCTGCTGAATGTAGAAATCAGTGGTAAGACAAGGGAACAACCAGAACGTTATGGCTACTGGCTGGGTAACTATTATCCCGTCAACAACGCAATGGGGGAAACGGTAGGAATTGGGATTATTTTGGCAGATGTGACAGCAGCAAAGCAAACAGAAGTTGCTTTGCGAGAAAGCGAAGAAAGATTCCGAACAATGTTCAACCAGGCAGCTGTCGGCATTACTCTGGTATCGTTGGATGGGCAATTTCTGCAAATTAATCCTGCCGTATGTGAAATTACTGGATACAGCCATGAAGAGTTAATCCAATTAAAATGTCAGGATATTACCCACCCTGACGATTTAGAAGTAGATTGGGAAAATGCACGGCGAGTTTTGGCCAAAGAAATTAGTGGTTATTCCCTAGAGAAGCGCTATATCCGCAAAGATGGTTCTATTGTTTGGGTAAACCTAACTTCATCGGCAGTTTGGGATGATAAGGGACAACCAAAGTATGCATTGGGCATTATTGAGGATATTAGCAAACGGCAAGCCGCGCTGCACGAACAGCAAGCTGCGCTACGCGATCGCAAACAAGTTGAAACCACACAAAAGTTTTTAGTCGAAGCCAGCACCCTACTAGCTGCCTCATTGGATTATGAAATCACCTTGGAAAGTGTGGCTAATCTAGCAGTTCCAACCTTAGCCGACTGGTGTATTGTAGATGTTTTCCAGAAAGATTGGTCAAGTAAACAAATTGCGATCGCAATTGCCGATCCCACAAAACAAAATATTTTAGACGAAATCCGACGGCGTTATCCACCGAAAAATAGAGCTAAACAGCTTGTGCATCGGCTACAGTTGGGAACATCTATATTTTATCCCGAATTATCAAACTCTCATCTTCTACAAATGGCTGAAGATGACGAACATCTGCAATTGCTGCAAAGTCTGGGTATTCGTTCGCTAATGGTGATTCCAGTTCGTTCTCGTGGGCAATTATTTGGAGCAATCTCTTTTTTTACAGCCGAGTCAGGTCGGCACTACAAACAAACAGACTTGGCTTTAGCACAGGATATTGCTCGTCGGGCGGCAACAGCCATTGACAACGCTAGATTATACCAAGAAACTCAACGGTCTGTCAATCGCACCATACTTTTACAAAAAATAACTGCTGCCCTCTCAGAAGCCCTAACTCCCCAACAGGTGGCTGATGTTGTGGTGAACCAAGGGATTGCCGCCTTGCAAGCCACTGCTGGTTCCGTTACCTTACTTACTGAGTCTGGTACTACCCTGAAAATTGTCCAAGCAATTGGCTATCCACAATCAATGATAGATACCTGGGCAAATTTTCCCATCACTGCACCTAACCAAATAGCGGAAACAGTCAGAACTAGGCAGCCGATTTTTATAGAAAATTTAGCAGCCATGATTGCTAGATATCCCAACTTAACAGATGTTGTGACTCTCACAGGGAATAATGCCTGGGCTTCCATTCCATTGATAGCAGAAGGCAAAATAATTGGCGCACTGGCATTAAGCTTTAACACTGGACAAATATTTAATCAAGAAGACCGGGGATTTATGTTGACACTGGGACAACAGTGTGGTCAAGCGATCGCCCGCGCTCAACTTTATGAAGCCGAAAAAACTGCCAGGGCGCAAGCCGAGACAGCCAACCGAATTAAAGATGAATTTCTCGCTGTCCTTTCCCATGAACTTAGAACTCCCCTAAATCCCATTTTAGGATGGGCGAAGTTACTTAGAACCCGCAAGTTTGACGAACCCACGAGAATCAGGGCATTGGAAACAATCGAGCGTAATGCCAAGTTACAAACCCAACTGATTGGAGATTTACTTGATGTTTCGCGGATTTTACAAGGTAAAGTTAGTTTAAATCTTTATGCAGTGGATTTGAAAGTAGCGATCGCAGCTGCACTAGAAACAGTCCGTTTAGCAGCCGAAGCCAAATCAATTGAAATTAAAACGGTGCTAAGTCCTAATATTGGCAAAGTTTTGGGTGATGGCGATCGCTTGCAACAAGTAATGTGGAATCTCCTTTCCAATGCCGTTAAATTCACACCCACAGAAGGACGAGTAGAAGTGCGTCTAGAGCAAGTTGGGTTAGAAGCCCAAATCCAGGTGATTGATACAGGTAAGGGTATCATGCTGGAATTTTTGCCCTACGTCTTTGATTACTTCCGACAAGCAGATGCCAAGACAACCAGGATATTTGGCGGATTAGGATTAGGACTGGCAATTGTGCGTCATTTAGTAGAACTTCACGGTGGTACAGTTCAGGTAGAGAGTCTGGGAGAAGGAAAAGGGGCAACATTTACAGTCAGACTACCTTTGCTGAAAAATTCTGAGTTGCGAGTTGAGAGTGGTGAAGCTTCAGAAGCAGAATTTAGCACTGACGACACATTACTTGCTGGAGTAAAAATCTTGCTTGTGGACGATCAAGCAGATGTGCGAGAGTTTTTTAGCTTTGCGCTAGAACAATATGGCGCAATTGTAACAGTAGCTGAATCAGCAAGTGAAGCGCTGGAACTACTAGTGCAATCAAAGCCAGATATTTTGTTAAGCGATATTGGAATGCCCTTAATGGATGGCTATATGCTGCTGCGCGAGATGAGAAAATTACCGCCAGAACAAGGCGGGCAAATTCCGGCGATCGCATTGACAGCTTATGCTGGAGAAATTAACTACAACAAAGCTTTGGCAGCAGGATTTCAAAAACACCTACCTAAACCCGTCGATCCGGCAGATTTAGCTACTGCGATCGTTAATCTCATCGGACAGAATCAACCTTAAAAGAGGCAGGGGGGAGAAGCCCATACATAAATTTAGGGCTGCTGAAAACTTGGACGCATTATAACTCGAAAGCACTTTCGGACTGAAATAAATATTTTATGCTTTTGGGCGTAAAGAAATTTACCTACTTTGAAACCCTTCTTGCAGGGAAATTCCAGTATCTTTCTCCCTTGCCCCCTAGAGCTATTTCATTCTATACATAAACCGCCCAGAACTAAAGTTCTAGGCTTATAGCTAAAGTCCGTTAAAACGGACTAAGTAAGTGGGTCAAATTAAATATAAAACCTCCAGCTTCCCTCTCCTTAATAAGGAGAGGGATTGAGGGTGAGGTTTGCTCTTATAACTTAATTACGACTATCTACTTATAACGGTTCCCATTCAGATGCGGTACAACATTATATCGCTAGCAGGGGCTTGTCTTTGCCATGCCCTTACCGATGTACCTCAGATAAACGAGAACCGCTATATAACCGCTATAAGAGAGGTGAATTCATTATGAGGCGGGCTAGATGAGAATGAAATAGCCCTACCTGCCCCCAGCGAGAACTGCCTCAACCAATAGGCCGATTACCAGGATTGACTGCATGAATATATTCACTACCCGATTGCGGTCTTCCTCGCTTATAACAAGCTTCTTCTGGTTTACCCCATCCTAGCTGCAAAATCATTTCCAAAAAGCTAGAATTTTCCCACTTGCACAAACCTGCCCATTCTGTTCTTTGAACAATTCTTTCTACATCAGATATGACAATTTGTTGGTACTGTTTATTATTGTTGAAACTCAAATATAAATCCATCCCCATAGAGACTTCATACCAAAATTCTACAATAGAATTTCTAGCAGTTTTTAATATCTCTAAGTCACTGTTTAGAGCTATTAACTCACTGTCTACTTCGGGATAGTTCAACTTTTTACCTTTGACCGTTACCTCACGCCAAATAATACCTGAAACTTGATTTTCCCTCTGATATTCATGAATTGCAGCTTTGAAATCTTGATAGGCAGTGAACTGTTGCAGCCCATCAGTCATCAGAAACTGGTCAATTACAGGATTACCAGAGACTGGTATTTCTAATTTTAGGCGTTTTCCCTTGAGGCAGGCTTGGCGTTCGGCTGCCAAAATTTGAATTAGTTCCTGGGCGGTGTAAACCTTTGACATTAGAATACACTCTAGTTAGTCATTAGTTATTAGTCATTAGTCATTTGTTATGGACTATAGACTATGAATTGGGAGCATCCCGTCAGGTGGAAAAACCTTGATAGCCCTCATCCCCTGATTGTCTCCCCTCTCCCACAAATGGGAGAGGGGCTGGGGGTGAGGGAAAAGATTTAAGCCCTCATTGGGATGCTCGCCTATGAATTAACTTTCTAATCTGTAAACACGGATATTTTAATATTATGCTTTGATATCGGCGGCAATGTAGTAACAGATATCACTAAAAAGTAGGGCAGACCAATTTGGTCTACCCCATAAGTTATTTAGCTAACTCACTACTAAACTCATTAAAGGCTCGCCGTTTTAGCTGTGCTGTTTCAGTGCGTGGTACTAAATCAAAGATTTTACGAAATTGATCGTCTATCTCTTCAAAAGGTACTTGACCTTTTTTATTTAAAACTACCTCACCTGATTTATTAAACACCACGACTTGAGGAACACCCCCAGAATAGTAATATCCTACTTCTGTAGGATTATAGGTCTGTTTAAGCGGGATACCATCTACATTAATAGGCATAATCTCTGCTACCCGACCATAGAATTCCTGTACCCGTGAAATGGAAATGGCATATCTTTTAGAATCGCTGCTGTCATCCAAATAAAAGGCCAAAAATATGGGTTTATGTTCCGCTAAAGCCTGTGCTAGTGTCTGTCTAGGAGGAACCAATGAACCATTGCCAGCATAAACGACAAAGATGTTGCCATCATATAAATCATTATTAAGACCAGCATAAGCAGGTTGCATACTTATAATGAAAAGACTTGCAAGCAACAACAGGCATTTGGACAACCACCTTCGCCAGCCAGTAATTTGTTTATGTAAAAAAAGAAACTTTCTGCTATTCATCAAAAGGAACCTTGCAAGCTACTACTTGTTGTGAGTTTGTGCTGAATTCGGCAAACTGGGCTGGATATGTAATTACGCCCGCGCACTTCTTTTTAAGATAACGCCTACTGAGATTATCTCTCGGAAGGGGGAGTGGGGAGTGGGGAGTGGGGGAGATGGGGGAGTAAATTCTTCCTTGTCCCCCTCATCCTCATGACCCTTGTTTCCTTTTTCGTAATGTCAAGGCTGGCTTTTTAAGTCAGGATTCGCTAAACTCACGCATATTAAATTTGCAATTAAATACTTTCAATTAGCAACTGCCATTCGACTAGGATACCGATGTGGGAAACAAAATACAATTCATAGATAGGCTGCGATTGGGTTTCGCGGTGTCAGTGGCAAAGAGTGTAACGTTTACAGTGCGATGTCTTCGACGGGCTGCGCCTACGCTCCGTCTGGGTGCTGGTAGTGTATTACCAGGCGCAATTGCTCGTCGCATTGAACCCCGCCTTTTACAATTATTGAGTCAGCAAGTTAAAAACGGGGTGATTTTAATTGCTGGTACTAACGGCAAAACCACTACAGCGCTGCTTTTAAGCACAATACTAGAACGCAAAGGCTACCGCGTCACTCATAATTCTACAGGTGCAAATCTGGAAAATGGCTTGATGACGGCGCTGTTAGAAAGCACCAACCTACTAGGTACGCTAAATGCTGATTACGCCATTTTGGAAGTTGATGAAAATATTGTCCCAAAAGTATTAACGCCACTTCAGCCGCGAATTATTCTCTGTTTAAACTTGTTCCGCGACCAACTCGATAGGTACGGCGAAGTAGACACAATTAGTAAGCGTTGGACAAAAGTTATTTCTACCCTACCACCAGAAACAGTGGTAATTCCCAATGCTGATGACCCAACTTTATCTAACCTTGGTCAGCAGTTACCCCAACGGGTGTTATTCTTTGGCTTGAATGAACCAGAACATTATTTAGAAGCAATTCCTCACGCCGTTGATTCTATTTATTGTCCCAAATGTGGACATTCCCTAGATTACAAAGGTGTTTATTTGTCTCATTTGGGAGATTTTACTTGTCCCAAGTGTGGTTTTAGTAAAAGTAAACCGACTCTAGAAAGTAGTGAATGGTCGCAAATTCTAGTTGGTTTGTACAACAAATATAATACTTTAGCTGCTGCTACTGCGGCTATTGAGTTAGGAGTTGATGAAGTAACAATCAAAGATACTATTAATACCTTTCAAGCTGCCTTTGGTCGTGCGGAAGATTTGGTAATTAACGGTAAACGAGTGCGGATATTATTATCAAAAAATCCTGTAGGAACCAATGAAACCATTCGCGTAGTTACTCAAAGCACAGATAAAACCACACTGCTAGTCTTGAACGATCGCACGCCCGATGGGACTGATGTATCCTGGATTTGGGACGTGGATACCGAGAAATTAGTCGAACGCGGCGGGACTTTAGTAGTTAGTGGCGATCGCGTCTATGATATGGCACTACGTCTACGTTACAGCCAAAAGTCCCCTGATAGTAACTTAAATTTAATAGTCGAAGAAGATTTGCGACAAGCGATCGCTACTGCACTAGAGCATACACCAGATAATGAAACCTTGCACATTCTGCCCACCTACTCAGCCATGCTAGAAGTGCGAGAAGTCTTAACTGGTCGTAAAATTCTTTAACTTAAGCATTGGGGAGTAGGAATTAGAGAAATTTTTCCCATTCCCCAGTTCGCAACACCTAATCCAATTACGAATTACGAATTACGAATTATGAATATGAGTTCTCAAAATTTGGAATTAACAATAGGTTGGTTATATCCGACGCTGATGAGTACTTATGGCGATCGCGGTAATGTAATTACTATAGAACGTCGCGCCCAGTGGCGGGGATATGATGTGAAAGTGTTACCCCTAGATCAAAATGCCACAGCCGCAGATATTAAAACTGTAGATGTCATTGTTGGTGGTGGCGCACAAGACCGTCAGCAAGAAATTGTCATGCGTGATTTGCAAGGTGCGAAAGCTGACGCGATGCGTGAGAAAATCGAAAATGGAACACCAGGAGTATTTACCTGTGGTTCCCCCCAATTACTGGGACATTATTATGAACCAAGCTTAGGACAACGGATTGATGGTTTGGGAATACTCGATTTAGTTTCCGTGCATCCTGGTGAAAATACTAAGCGCTGTATTGGTAACTTGGTAATTGAAGTGACAGCTTCACGCCTAGCACAAGAATTAAAAGAGATGACAGGTAGCACACCATATTTGGTAGGCTTTGAAAATCACGGCGGACGCACCAAACTTGGGAAAGTGGAAGCTTTAGGACGAGTGGTGTATGGTTTGGGAAATAATGGTGAAGATGGGACAGAAGGAGCATTTTATCAGAATGCGATCGCTACTTATTCTCATGGCCCTTTATTGCCGAAAAATCCCTTTGTTGCTGATTGGTTAATTCAAACAGCGCTGCGGTTAAAGTATCAGCAAGAAATTACCTTAGAACCTTTTGACGATAGTCTCGCTATACAAGCACGAGAAGCGATGTTTAAACGGTTGAAAGTCAGTTTACCAAGTGCTGCTACCACGAAAGTTTAAATTTTCGGGTTTTTCTCGTTCCCTGACTTTCACAGGGAAGCCCTTGGCGTTGGCGCAGCCATCGCAATTTTTTCGTTTCCATTTTTACCCCAAGGAGATTATATAATTTTTCGTTTCCTGGATTTGACAAGTAACGCAATTCAGGAGACTCTGCTTTTTATTTTAAATTAACAAAGGGCAAAGCATGACTCAAGCCTTAACCAAACAAGTAACATTTGATGAATTTATCGCTTGGTATCCAGAAAACTCACAACGACGCTATGAACTGCATGATGCGGTAATTGTTGAAATGGCTCCTTCCACAGGTGATCATGAACAGATTATTGGATTTTTAGTTGGGGAAATAGTTACAGAATACAAACGTTTAAAACTACCTTATTTCATCCCCAAAACAGCATTTATTAAACCGAATCAGAGCGAAGCAGCTTACTCACCAGATGTACTGTTGTTAAATAACTCTAATTTAGTAAATGAACCTCTGTGGAAAAAAGAATCTACTGTAAGCCAAGCTGCATCAATTCCTTTAGTAATTGAAGTAGTAAGTACCAACTGGCGAGACGACTATTTTACCAAAGCAGGTAAATACGTTCGCGCAGCGTCTCGAAGAGAAGATGTTGGAATACCTGAATATTGGATTGTAGACTATCTAGATTTAGGTGGTAGGCGCTTTATTGGGAATCCTAAACAACCAACAATCTCGATTTACCAATTAATTGAAGGTGAGTATCAAGTTAGGCAATTTCGGGGAAGCGATGCCTGCGGCGGTAAACTACGCATTCAGTCGCCAGCGTTCCCAGAGTTGAATTTAACTGCTGAACAGATTTTTCGGGCTGGAGAAGTCGCGTAAAAAACGGCTAATAAAAGTAAAAGAGTGATCAAAGACTCATCCACGAGTATAAAAGACTCATCCGCGAGTATCAAAGACTCATCCACGAGTATCAAAGACTCATTAGCAAGTATCGAAGACTCATCCACGAGTATAAAAGACTTGTCCACGAGTATAAAAGACTTGTCCACGAGTATCAAAGACTCGTCCACGAGTATCAAAGACTCATCCACGAGTATCAAAGACTCGTTTACCAAGATAGTAGATTGCTTTGATATCTTGCAGCATTCTTAATTAGTAGGCGCGATCGCCTGAAACTCGAATTTCTAGGAACCAATAGCCAAAGCCACGTAGACTAAAACCTAAGTCTGGAAAAAATTTAGTCCTCTTAAGAGGACTTTCGCTATTAGCGATATGTTTCTAACCTATGGCGGTTGTTGGGATTAGTGCAAAATATTAGTGGTTGTGAAATTGTCCAGCGAAGCAGGGGCATTATATATAACTTTTGTTGGCAGGTGAACCTCAGTATGGCAAATACGCCTCAACGTTTTCTAAAAAAAATCCGAGAAGCGAAAGAGAAACAGCTTAAACGATTAGATTTAAGCAATGATTGGAATATTGACAACAAGAAAAAATTAACAGAGATTCCTGCTGAGGTGTTTGAACTCGAATGGTTAGAGGTTTTGAATTTAAGCGGCAACCAAATAACGACACTGCCAGAAGCGATCGCCCACCTGCAACAACTCACCACCCTGGATTTAAGCGGCAATCAAATAACGACGCTGCCAGAAGCCATCACTCGCCTGCAACAATTCACCTCCCTAGATTTAAGCCATAACCAATTAAATACCCTGCCAGAAGCGATCACCCGCCTGCAACAACTCACCTTTCTGTATTTAAGCCATAACCAATTAAATACCCTGCCAGAAGCGATCGCCGAACTGCAACAACTCATCTTCTTGGATCTAAGCCGCACCCAATTAACAACGCTGTCAGAAGGGATCGCCAGCCTGCAACAACTCACCTCCCTGGATTTAAGCGACAACCAATTAACAACACTGCCAGAAGCGATCGCCCACCTGCAAAAACTCACCTTTCTGGATTTAAGCGGCAATCAAATAACGACGCTGCCAGAAGCGATCGCCCGCCTGCAACAACTCACCACCCTGAATTTAAGCGGCAACCAATTAACGACACTGCCAGAAGCGATCGCCCGCCTGCAACAACTCACCACCCTGGATTTAAGCCGCACCCAATTAAGGACGCTGCCAAAAGGGATTGCCAGCCTGCAACAACTCACCACCCTGGATTTAAGCTACAACGAATTAACGACACTGCCAGAAGCGATCGCCCGCCTGCCACAACTCACCTCCCTGGATTTAAGGGGCAACGAATTAACGACACTGCCAGAAGGGATCGCCAGCCTGCAACAACTCACCTCCCTGGATTTAAGCGACAACGAATTAACGACAGTACCAGAAGCGATCGCCCGCCTGCAACAACTCACCTCCCTGTATTTAAGCCGCAACGAATTAACGACACTGCCAGAAGCGATCGCCCGCCTGCCACAACTCACTTTCCTGGATTTAAGCCGCAACCCTATCGAAAAGCCGCCGCCAGAAATTGTTAAACAAGGCATTGAAGCAATTAGGGATTATTTTCGACAACTAGAAGTAAAAGGCACAGATTATCTGTACGAGGCAAAGTTACTAATAGTTGGCGAAGGAGAAGTAGGAAAGACAACACTGGCGAAGAAAATTGAAGACCAAAATTATCAACTCCGAGAGGAAGACTCTACGAAGGGAATTGAGGTTATCCAGTGGCGTTTCCCAATGGAAAATGGGCGAGAGTTTCGAGTCAATATCTGGGATTTTGGTGGGCAAGAGATTTACCATGCTACTCACCAGTTTTTCCTCACAAAGCGTTCCCTTTACGTTTTAGTGGCAGATATCCGCAAGGAAGATACAGATTTTTATTACTGGCTGAATGTGGTGGAACTGTTGAGCGATAACAGTCCACTCCTAATCATCAAAAATGAGAAGCAAAACCGCCACCTAGAAATCAATGAACGTGAGTTACGGGGACAGTTTACTAATTTGAAGGAGACTTTACCAACAAACCTTGCTGACAATAGAGGTTTAGAACAAGTTTTAGAACAAATCAAGCATTATATTAAAAACCTGCCTCATATTGGTAGTCCTCTTCCAAAAACCTGGGTTAGAGTCCGGGAAGCTTTGGAGAGTGACGCACGCAATTACATAGGTTTGGATGAATACCTGAACATCTGCCAACAAAATGGGTTCACCCAAAGAAATGATAAGTTACAGCTGAGTGGCTATCTGCACGATTTGGGAGTATGCTTGCATTTCCAAGAAGACCCACTTTTGAAGAAGACCGTCATCCTCAAACCCAAGTGGGGAACTGATGCAGTCTACAAAGTGCTGGATAATGAAACAGTGATTCGCAACCTGGGCAGTTTCACACGGTCTGATTTGGCAAACATCTGGTGTGAAGACGAATACGCCGCGATGCATGATGAACTATTACGCCTGATGATCAACTTCAAGCTGTGCTATGAAATTCCTAGAAGCCAAGGAAAGTATATTGCCCCACAATTGCTATCTGCTAATCAACCCTCCTATGATTGGGATGAAACCGACAACCTAATTCTGCGTTACACCTACGAGTTCATGCCCAAAGGCATCATCACCCAATTCATCGTTGCCATGCATGAGTTGATTAATGAGCAAAAATGTGTTTGGAAAAGTGGGGTTGTTCTCAGCGAAGACCAGACGAAAGCAGAGGTAATTGAATATTACAGCAAGCGGGAGATTAAGATTCGATTCTCAGGTTATTACAAAAGAGATTTGATGACCATAGTTATACATGAACTCGATAAAATTCATGACTTGTATAAGCGACTGAAGTACAACAAGTTAATCCCCTGTAATTGCCACACCTGCAAAGATAGCCAAGAACCACACTTTTACCCCTTTGAGATATTGCGAAAGTTTGTAGTTGATAAGCAAGAAGGCATTCAATGTCAAAAAAGCTATCAAATGGTTAATGTGTTGGATTTAATTGATGATGTGATAGATAGGGGGAAAGAGAGATTTTTTGTAGAGCAGTTAAGGGTTGAATCGAATTTTCCTCAATCCCCGCAAATACCATCTAATATATATATCAACCTAAATCAAGTTCAAGAACAACAAAATCAAATTCGTCAAAAGGAATATAATTCAATGTCAACAGTAAATCAATACGGTTCTGGGGATAACGTTGGTGGCGATAAAGTCATGCATGATAAAATCGGCACTCAAATCAACAACTCGCAAAACTTGGCACAAGCTGCAAAAGATATTAAAGAACTTTTAGATCAACTGTCACAGGAATATCCTAATAATACTAGGATTGTTGGCTTGAAAGCAGTAGAGGAAATAGAACAGAAGCCAAAATTGAAAGCTCGAATTATCAATGCCCTGAAAGAAGCAGGATCAGAAGCTCTGGAAAAAGTAGTTGATCATCCTGCTGTTAGCATTGTCATAGCAGCCGCCAAGGGCTTTATAGATACCTGAATATATCTTAGTTTATCCACAGTACACAGCTACTTTGCTCGGCTATTTTGAAGAAATTAAATAGTTAGGAATAAGAATTAAATAACATACAATTTATGTCCTTGGTTTACCTCACCCTCAATCCCTCTCCTTATAAAGGAGAGGGAAGCTAGATAGAGAATGAAGTTTTGCATTTTATTTAATCCACGTTCCTTACTTGGGTAATAATTTATAAAATAAATTACCCTTTACTAACCAGTTAATTTTAACTCCAAACTCCAAACTCCTAACCCCTAACCCCTAACTCCTAACTCCTAACTCCTAACTCCTAACTCTTTCTACTATTCTTCACCTTTCTCCTGAAGGAGCGATCGCCAATCTTCAATCGCCTTCTCTGTCCACAGCCAATTTTTAGCTAATTTATCTACCTGAAAGTTGACTGGATCAGACTTAATTACCAATTGTCGCAACTTGATCGCTTCTTTCAGATATTGTGTCTGCTTACCATTAGATTGGCTCAGTGCAGATTTATACAATCCGAGAGCTAAACCAGCATAAGAAGTTAAAGCATCTTGAGGGACTGTAGATGTTGAGCCTGTTTTCTGTTCTTTAAGAGCTAAATTCAAAGCCTTAAACCAAGAGTCATTACCTCGATTTAGATCGCCTTCAGTATAGTAAGCAAATCCCAAAGCGTTATTATACAAAAGCGATTCTGGGTTAGCTTTTGCCGCAATTTCCCAGTAACGGCGGGCATCATCGACGCTATAATTACTGTTTCCGGCTTGGATAGACTGCCATGCTAATCGTCCCTTGTAAAAGTTGACAGATGGATCGTCAGCTTGTTTACTTGAAATCAGTTTCAGGGCGGTTTCAGCCGCAGTCAATGCGCCACGATTGAGTAGTTCTTCTACAGCCAATAACCCACTTTGCAAGTCGCCTTGACTCAATTTTTCTGTAGCAGTGGCGGTGACAATTCCAGTCTCTGCTGTTTGTAAGTCGGCATTTTGCTGTTTTTTAATGGGTAAAGACTGGGTAGGAATTACTGGTATATTAGGCATTAGCTGCTGGGGACGATGCCACCACCAATTTAAAGCGATCGCAGATGCTAACGCACCGATCCCCACAATACCGACAATCGGCCACATCTGGCGGCGTTGGGTACGAGGTCTTGGTGGCGGTGGTTGCGATGCCTGCGGCGGGCTACGCCTACGCAAAAAATCAGCAGAATTTTGCCTATTTCTTTCAAAGTTTCCAGCAGTTTGAGGTGGCGGCGCTGGGGCTTCTCCCCACAAATCTGCTTCTTCTTCCGAAGAAGTCATTTCTTCGGAAACCTGGCTTTGCTGAAAACTATTTTCTGAAATTTGTTGATCCACTTCAGTTGGATCTTTTTGGTTATCTAGCTGACGAAACAAATCCGAAACTATCGCACAATCTTCTGCATAGCTTGGGTCATCATACTCAATTTCATCAACAAGATCGCCCCAAGTATCTTCACCTAGCCAGTCCAACCCAGAATCACGCGCCAAACCAGAAGGAATCATATCCTCCATTCCTAAAGGCATCTCGCTATCGTCTGCCATAGCAGAGTACATTGTAGAAGTTATACCTAAAGGCGAACCATACTGGTTGGGCTTTGCACTTTCCGATAACTCAGTTTCCTGGCTCAGAAAACCGTCAAATTCTGGCTGGAGATACAAAATCGGTAATGCCCAGTACATCTGGTGAGAACCATAGGCAGAAATTAATCCTTGGCGTACCCGACTAACGCACAAATCTACTGGATATCCCTGACTCAAGTTGCGGTAAAACAATTGTGTGAGCGTCAACGCCACTTCATCAGGAATCCGTTCTGACATCGCCAAAACGCTTCTAATTCCGCGCTTCACCAGACTTTCTGCCAGATTTCGTTCCCCAGTATCTCCAGAGGGATCGGATGCAGCTGTGTACGCCCCCAAGCAGGAGTTAAACACTGCCATTTGGATGTTATTGTTGACGAGCAAACCAGCCAGATCGTCCCCAGTTAAGATTTCCGTTAAGCCAGTTCTGCGACTAGCAAGATAAATTTCTCCACCATTGGAACCTAAGTTACTATGACCAGAGTAGTGGAGAACATGGTATCTGCCTTGTTCTAAAGCTTGCGTCAGTTCTTCCCGCCCTGGTTGATCTAAGACAGTGAGTTCAATTTCTGGAAAACGGTTGCTATTTTCAGCAATTCGTGGTATGCGGTGGAGTTCTGCTTGGAGTTTGACAGCTTCCTGTGTCTGTAAGTCAAGGCGGACTTGATCTGAGGGGGAAGCGATAACCATCAATACTTTTACACTACCTTGTTGTAGTGGTGTGGGCATATTTTGCGTAGGCGTAGCCCCCCGCAGCGATCGCATTGGCGAAACTCCCAAAATTCCACTTTGGAAGCGAGAAAAAGCGACATAAGGCCCAGTAGCCAGAGGGCGATCGCCTGCGTGCATCACTTCCCAAGGCAGACGAGCTAGCCTAGTGTCTTTTAGCCCCAACCGTAAGCGTAGTACTTGTTGATGGTTCTGGGCAATACCTTGGGCAGTAATCCAACTATCCCTGAGAGTGCCTTGAAATAGGGCGTTATAAAATTGTTGACCTAAGGCCACCAAATTAACAGAGTTTTTGGCGATATCGCTTTCGTGTCCGCCAGAGGTGAATGCATCTCCTTGTAACACCGAGTTCAACGGATCATTCATCAAATGCCCAGCAGTTATCAACCAATCAGCTACAGGCCAAGTCACCAATTCTTCTGCCAATGGCACTCCAGGCGCGACTTGTTCCGTCCGCACCAAGTAGTCATTTCGCCCTACAGGAGTTACCGAGATGTGGAATTCCTGGGTCACAGTTTCTCCTGTTTGCCTCCTAAATCTGGTTTGAAACGCGAAAGTTTCAAGTCGATTTTTCGCTTCCTCTGATAAATTAGATGCATCCCACCCCTAAATGTTTCTGAATTCTAGTTGTTTTGCTTTTTCTGCCTTTACAACTTTATCCGGATTGGATTACTTGCGATTAGAACACTTAATTGGTAGATGCACCTTGATCTTCAACTCCCCTAGTTGGCTAAAACCCACTGGGGGTTTTTTTAATTTTGGCAAACAACAGCAACTTCTGACGCAGATATTCTCTACCAGAAAATAGTACTTAACCCTAGAATACTTGATTAGTAGATAGGATGTCCCTTGATTTTTAACTCCCCTAATTCAGTTAATATCCACTCTTGTTTTTTTGACACAGGAGAACAATCAATTTTCTCAGAAATTTATCCGGAGCATGGTGGTTAAACCTAGAACATTTAATTGGTAGATGCACCCTGATAACTAGCTCCCCTGGTTGGCTAACGCCCACTGGGGGGTTTTTTTATGAAGCAAGTAAGCACAAAACTTACGCACTAAAAACCTGAAACCTATATCTAAATAAGCTTACGCCAGTTGCTTCTCTTGTTCAAAGACGCTCTTGCTAGCAAGCTTTAATACCATTTCAGTTTAATAATGATACAAATACACTCTTTTGGGGCCAGGCATTGCCTGGCCTTTACGATAAATCTATATGTATCAGGATTTTCGTGAATTGATATAATAGTCCGCAGGGAACCCTTTGAGTAGTTACATACCCTACGCATTCCTACGTTACTACCGCTACGCTAAGATCAAGGTACTGGCTCCCCTGAAAAAGGGGGAACTCTAAGAGCAAACTTTTTCAGGGGTTTAGGGGATATCTTGTGCGTAAGCCTTAAAGCAGCAATTATCCTTAACATACCGATTATTTAGGGCAGCACACCAATCATTTAATTGGCAAATTAGTCAGGGTAACTAACCCCTCTGAGGTTTTTCTTTGATAAACAAACAGTAACAACTTCAACCTCTGCTAATTTATCCGGTAGCGACACATTTACTAGAGAAAAGATTATTGGTAGATGCACCCTGATAACTCACTCCCCTAGTTGGCTAACACCCAGTGGGGGTTTTTTCTAGTTGCTTTGGCATAGCCAGTCCTAGACATTACCATCAACCCCGATTTTGGCGATTTTTTCCCGAAGATACTGGCTGCTCCTAGTAAAGATTACTGGTAGATGCACCCTGATAACTCACTCCCCTAGTTAGGCTAACACCAACTGGGGTTTTTTTATTAAAAAAAATAACTGACCTTTGTCCAAATTTATCCGGAGTATGGTGTTCAACCTGAGAACATTTAATTGGTAGATGCACCCTGATAACTAACTCCCCTGGTAGGCTAACACCCACTGGGGGTTTTTTTTGGCTTAGACGCGTAGCAGCTTGTCCTTAGACATCGCCTAGATAACTGGAGTCAATTTACCTTCTGTTGCCAGGATAAAGCATAACGCGATCGCCCCGTCCCTGAATCCCTTTCTTTTTATTATGAGGTAGATATCCCATACCAAAATGATTGCTATGGTATTTAATCATATTCTTAATTTTTTTTCTACATTTTCACCCTGACTCCCAAAAATTAAAAGCAGGGAAGGAGAAAAAGTTATTAGTTCAGGGTTTTACTGTTAAGCTGCCAAGAATGACCAGCTATATGGTAATATTTTATGGCATTATGCTAAAAAAGTTTGCCTAGAATCAAAGAGTCCCCAACCCATGAGTTTAGCTGTAATTAAGTTCTCTTCTGAAGAGTGCGGCATCTGCCACAAAATGTCTTTTTATGACAAAAAGGTGGCACAAGAACTGGGTTTAGAATTTATTGATGTAAAAATGCAGGATACCGCTACTTACCGCAAGTATCGCAAGATTTTATTAAGTCAATATCCCGATAAATCAGAAATGGGATGGCCTACTTACATCATCTGCAATTCTCCAGAAGGGGAATTTCAGATTGTGGGTGAAGTAAAAGGAGGCCATCCCAAAGGGGAGTTTAGAAGCCGTCTTCAAGAGGTTCTAAATTCTCCAGCTAAGTAGGTAGGCAAGATAAAACCAAACTATGTAACGAAAAGTAAAATCTCTGTATTTAGCTCGTAGTTGCGCTTTAGCGCATCTTTATCCAGATGCGCTAAAGCGCAACTACGAGCCAGTGATGATTATTTGCGCCCACTTACTTAGTCAAAACTAAATTACCTCAAAAGATTTAACCTCTAGAACAGGGCCAATCATGGCAGCTGTCATGATATCTTCACGCACCTGTCCTTTAACTTTTGCTTTTTGTCCGGCTTTGAGCAAGTCTTTGTCAGCCCCTTTGAGGATTTCGTAAGTAACGCCCTCTTCTGTAACTAACGCCCATGCGCCTGTGCCAATATCACGGCGTTCGATTGTACCTGTAAGTGTAATGCTCATAAATAGTGCTGAGTGCTGAGTGGGGGAGTTAGGAGTTAGGAGTTAGGAGTTAGGAGTTAGGAGTTATAAAAATTTATTCCCCATGCCTAATTCCCAATTCTCTATTTATGCTGTTTTTTCTTCGTTTTTCAATGCTAAACGAGCTAGTCCATAACAGATTAGGGCATTAGCAATGAGGAAGAGGCGTGCTAGGTGACCACTTCCTAAACCCATAACTGCTGGATCTAAAAATGCACTTACTGTCAAGCACGCTGCTACACCTAAGGTTGAACCAATGGCAAACCATCTCCAACTAGGATGTCCCAGTAGCAATGCCATTAACACTATGGGAATCAGTACGCTAGCAAATAGGGGATTCAATGCATCGGTTCCCTGGAGACTATTGCCGAGTTCGGGAATTGAACTGCCCAAAACCCGGAAAGGCCATTGGGGAAGATCGAAAATATAGATTCCTTTGAGAAAGAATAACCCGGAACTGCCAGCGATTAGTCCACTAAATAAAGACCAACTCCAAGTGAAGGGGAAGTAAACCCGTAAAAACCAAGCTAGTAGATAGGAACCAACTACCATTAAAATCTTAGGTAACAGTGCGATCGCACCACCATCAATCCAAAAGCCGGGGTTAAGATAGCCGCTATCCCGTAACCAGCGAAAGAAATCTGGAAAACTGATTTGTCCCTGGAAAGCTAGTTTAACTGCTGCTGCTGCATTAAGTTGTCCAGCGCCATAATAGTTCAAACCATCATCCTGGATAACTAGCGCTGACTGCTTAAGGACTTTTAAAACTTCATCTGGTTCTTTGATCCCAGCAGCTTTGATTAATGCCGCAACGCCAGCAACGTGAGGAGAAGCCATGCTTGTACCCTGGAAGCCCAGAAATACCCCTTCGCCCTTTTCGTCAATAGTTTCTTGGAGAATCTTACCAGCTTCACTACCACCAGGAGCAGAGATATCTACCCCAGCACCAAAGTTAGAATAGGGCGCTCTTTCACCATCTGGGCCAATTGCGGAAACGCCGATGACGTAAGGATAGCGGGCTGGATAGCTTGCCCCATTAGTGTTTTCATTTCCGGCTGCGGCAATGATAACTACGCCTTTTCTATGGGCATACTCGATCGCTTCTTTCATCAACTGGCTTTCACCGCCACCGCCTAAGCTCATATTAATCACATCTGCGCCTTTATCAGCAGCAAATTTAATCGCTTCGGCAATATCGGCTACAGTACCGCCACCAAAAGAACTGAGTACCTTCAACGGCATCAAACTGGCTTCATAGGCAATTCCAGCTACACCATATTTGTTATTTGTGGCTTGGGCAATAGTTCCGGCAACATGGGTACCATGACCATTATCGTCTGTGGCTTCTTCTCGGTCGTTAACGAAATCATAGCCTTTGACGAATTTTGTCTCATACAAGTCGCGCACCTTGGTAATCCCGGTGTCAATTACTGCAACTGTGATGCCACTGCCTTTAGTTTGACTCCATGCGCCTTCAATGCCAATTTTGTGCAAGTTCCACTGCTTGCTGTAATATTGGTCATTGGGGCCAGTTAATGAGGGGGTTGTCTCATCATCTTCTTGGGGTCTTAAAAATTCTCCAAGCCAAGCTGGCTTACCGGGTTGAGGAATCGTGCTGTAGATATAGTTTGGTTCTATGAATTCTGTCGCTTGGGCAAACTGAGATTTTTTCAGTTCTTGGAGGCGTTGCCGATCGCCTTTGATAATATACACATTATCTTTTTTGGAAAACTTGTTGTCTAATTGGGGTGTAACGTTGTATTGTTTGGCGATCGCTTGTAGATCCTTCTCCACCACCAGTGATGGAATATCTTCCCGAAAATCAAGCACAATCGTCTCAAACTCTCCTTTGGCTGCCAATCCCTGAAAATTCAGGAAACCAAATATGGCAGATCCCAGCCCAATGACAAACAAGCACCATAATATAAGCTTTCTCATATTAACTCATCACCGCTTTTTGCCAGTTTGCTCACTACCATAACTTATCTCTATCCTTTAGTGGTGGATTTTGCACTTTTAGTTACAAGTTTCACTCAGGAATTTTTTAAACGATGGAACGTGGTCTTTTGTGGTTGCCGTTATTAGTAATGTTTTTCTGGTTGGCTTGGCAAGGCTCCAAGGAATATCAAAAGGTTGAAGCCTATCGCACTTGGGCAGAGCAATTTGAACGGGCTAAGTACGATATTTATTCAGTATTAGGTCAAAAAGGCAACAATCTAACTTGGGGAAAACCCACGCCTAAAGGGCCTGTTAAACTAGAAACATTCTCTTTGCTTGATGTTAAACAAATATATCTTTTAGTGGATGACAAAAAAGTAGATTTAGAAAGTATACCAGAAAAAGGTCGTTCTATAGAGTTAGAATTTCTATTTTCCGAATCTACTGATTCAGTGCGGGTTCCGTTTACAGAAATCCCTTTGGCAGCAGAATGGGGTAAGTTTTTGCAGGGGGCGTTAGAAAGTTTGCGAAAGGAAGCAAATCAGTAGTTATATCAAGTCTGCAAAATATTCTCCTTTTTTGTACTTTTACAATACGGAGAAGTTGTGCCATAACCGCACGTTTGGGGTAGTGCAGACGGAGGCGATCGCAATGCGGATTTTGATTAAGATATCACCTGAAGATAGAGAAAAATTGTAGAAGCACTTTGGGGAAATATACGCAATTTCAACTAAAGAAGTAAATTCATCAAAGTAAATATCTAACCTAAGACGTGTTTTTCTCAAAGTCTCTCCAGAGAAAGAACTCTTTGTACCCTCGATTTTTTACAATGTTATTAGTAAAGCTAGATTTTTCCCTACCTGAAAAAGCTATGAGTGATAAAAATCAAGAAAATCAAATTAATCAACCAGTAAGTGAGGATACACATTTACGCCAAGAACCGAACGTCAATGAAAGAAACTTAACAGCAAATCCAGGAGATAAAATTGCTGATGAGTCTCAATCTGTTGAAGAAAAAGCTAAACAAGTAGCTGTGGATGATGTACCAGATATTACAGGCGACAAGATTACAGTCCCAACTTATTTCGTTGTAGATGAACCCGATGGGACAAAAAAAGCACTGCACCACGTTAAAGATGCTGAAGAAATTTCTGACGTAATTCGCGCAGCCCGACTTGACGAAAATGGAAATCGGATTTGGTAGTAGCCCTTCACTAAAGACACACGGGGACACAGGGATAGGGAGAATTGTTTCTTTGCGTCCCCGTATCTGTTTTCTTTGATTGAGTTAGTCTATTAATGAGGTAATCAAAATCTGAAAATTTTCCCAGAGTAGACGATTATGGGAAATGTTGCAACTAGCAAAGAGTTGGCATATTGGACTACGGCAGAAATTAAATAATTCGTAATTCGTAAATTTTGTTTTGTAATGGGGATTTAACCCCAATCGCATTACTTGTCGGTTTTAGAACCGGGGGACTAAAACCCACGGAACCAGTTAAAAATCAAATCTTTAGAGTATTTATATATAGATAATGACTTTCGGTTAGTTAATACTCAACGAGAAGCAACACAGCGACCAAGTTATACAATAGCTGTTCGCAAAGATTGAACTAACAAAATTTTCTAATGCTAAGTAAGTGGGCGCAAATAATCATCACAGGCTCGTAGTTGCGCTTTAGCGCTAAAGCGCAACTACGAACCAAATACAGAGATTTTACTTTTCGTTACATAGTTTGATTTTATCTTGTCTACCTACTTATGCTGCCACTACAACAACAAGTTAGTTCTACTGACAGCTACAACTATCTGCTATTTTCGCCCAATGGGGTATATGCAGACGGAGGCGATGTCTATGACGGGCTACGCCTACGCAACCAAATACAACAGCTACTTTTGCCAACAATCCTATTTTTACATGGTGCGGGTCAGAGAGGTTCTAACTTAGATGATGTGAAAAAGTACGGTGTTGCCAAGATTGTAGAACAAGAAGCGGATTTTCCTTTTATTGTCATTTCACCCCAATGTCCACGCGGTGAATATTGGAATGTAGAGCGATTAAGCGCCCTTCTGGATCGGGTTATCGCATCCTATCCTATCGATCTAGATCGAGTTTACCTGACCGGCTTAAGCATGGGTGGTTATGGAACATGGCATTTAGCAGCAGCACAGCCAGAACGATTTGCAGCGATCGCGCCTATCTGTGGCGGTGGTAACCCACAAGCCGCACGTAATCTAAAAAATCTTCCTGTGTGGGCATTTCACGGAGCCAAAGATAATGTAGTTCCCTTAAGCGAGTCTGAAATCATGGTTTCTGCACTCCAAGCCCGCGACGGGAATGTGAAATTTACAGTTTACCCAGAAGCTAATCACGACTCGTGGACGCAGACATATAATAATCCAGAGTTATATAAGTGGTTTTTACAGCATCGACGCCAGCCGGCTATAGGTTAAAGATATTTTTCTCTGCATTGGAGTGAAATCTGTCGGTATTTATGCAGGGACGATTACTAAAACTTCAAAATATTTTCATTGAAAATATTTTTTAGCCCTCGAAGATTAAAACTTCTAAGAAGTTTTTAAGTACCAGGGTGTAAATAATTAAAGGTTTGTAGTAAGCAGTTCTAGTCCTAAAGGTAGAGCTAGAGTCACTTACTACAAACTAATTTCAATATTTTCGACATTAATTAATATAGTTTCGATTATTCTTACCGATTTACATATTTATACCTTTGACATTAGAGAATATAACTTTAATAATGTTATTACATTAAAAAAATTGATTCTTATATAGAACTCCTATTTTATTTTTGCCAAATTTACTGAGAGGAAAAGCCCGATCCGGCTAGCTTCTGAGTCAGCTTTGCTTTGAAAAATAAAATGGAATTGCTATATAACTTGACATTAATAGGGTTGCATTATGCTTTTATCGAATTCCAAAGCCAGTTTAAAAAGTCGCCAAAAAAATCATAAAATATCTAGAAGCTTTTGGACACCTACTAACATTGTGCTGCTCAGTGGATCTTTAACCATTCTACCGATTTGTACATTCATAATTTTATCCTTCTTATTGCCTTTATTCACTGCTAGCTTATCCGCTTCCACTGGAACGTCGCATTACTCTACATCGATTCCTTGGATAGATAATGTATCTGAATGTGAACATACTGGGAGAAACTGGCGCGATAGCAAGTGTTGGGATAATGTACACGATCCTACGTTCTAAATGGACATGGCATTAAATAATTCGTAATTCGTAATAGAGCCTCCGGCACGCTGCGCGGTTTTCATGCCCAAAGGGCTGTACGTAATTCGTAATAGAGCCTCCGGCACGCTGCGCGGTTTTCATGGCCCAAAGGGCTGTACGTAATTCGTAATAGAGCCTCCGGCACGCTGCGCGGTTTTCATGGCCCAAAGGGCTGTACGTAATTACGTTTTGTGACGAACGCACAAAGCCTCTCGTAGAGTTGAGTGCTGTTGTGGGGACGGCTTGCGACTCGCTATTTAGCTGAGGCATTCAATTCGCGCTGCCTGTAGAGACTCTTGACTTAGGGACTTCCAATAAATAAATTATTTCAATAAACGAACCACAGAGACAAGGCAGCGCGGTCTTGGGGGTTTCCCCCATGAGCGACTGCCGCGCAGAGAACGCAGAGAGAAGAAATAGAGAGAGTTTTTGCGTCAGTTTTGGAACATTTTTTTATTTGGAAGTCCCTTAAACTGAACATAGTTCGTTAAAAGCTATGCAAATCATCAGAACAATTGCATAAGAAAGACAAAACAGGCTAACAGTCTTGGAATTAGATCAAAATAGATATGTAGCTTGTTGTTTGTCCAACCTTGAATCAACCTAACTTCCTTCGTGCGAAATCTGCAAGAAACTCACTTAAATCGGGCCCGCGCCAGTCTCAGACAAGCGTTGTCTTGGTATGGATATCTTCGTAAGTCAGGACAGCTTTCATCCAACCCGGAATTAGCAGGTTTGTTGAAACCAGAATTGGAAGCTTTGAATTCCACACTCAAGAAGTTGGACTCTAACGTTATTAGAATTGCTGCCTTTGGTTTGGTGAGTCGGGGTAAATCGGCAGTTTTAAATGCCTTACTGGGAGAGAAGATTCTGCAAACTGGTCCCCTAAACGGTGTCACTCAATGGCCCCGTTCCGTCCGTTGGCAGCCCGGTGGTAAGGTACTAGTAGAGTTAATTGATACCCCTGGATTAGATGAAATTGAGGGTGAGTCACGGGCGGATATGGCGCGAGAAGTAGTGCATCAGGCTGATTTAATTTTGTTTGTCGTGTCTGGTGATATCACGCGGACTGAGTATCAAGCACTGCTGGAATTAAGGCGATCGCAAAAACCCCTGATTTTAGTATTTAACAAAATAGACCTTTATCCAGATACAGACAAGTCGGCTATTTATCAAAATTTGCAACAACTCGGTACAGGAAATTTTGCAGCAAAGCCTCTACTACCTGATGAAATTGTGATGGTGGCGGCGGAACCAGCCGCAATGGAAGTGCGGGTTGAGTGGCCTGATGGTCGTGTCAGTTATGAATGGGAGACCCCACCACCGCAAGTAGACGAACTCAAAGAAACAATTCTGAACATTCTGAATCGGGAAGGGCGATCGCTTCTGGCTTTAAATGCACTGATTCAAGCACGAGATGCAGAAGCCGCGATCGCTCAAAAAACTATCGACTTACGCGAACAAGAAGCCGAAAATATCATTTGGCAATTTACCAAATACAAAGCTTTGGCAGTAATGCTCAATCCCATTGCTTTTTTAGATATCCTTGGCGGAACTGTTGCCGATTTAGCTTTGATTCGCGCCCTAGCTAGATTATATGGTTTACCCATGACTAGTTACGAAGCTGGGAAAATTTTAAAAACGATTTTATTTAGTTCTGGTGGTTTGCTACTTGGGGAATTAGGTAGTAGTTTGCTTTTGGGTTTGGGTAAAAGTACGGCGGCAATTACCAGTGGTGACAATCCTAGTAATATTACTGCCTTTGCTGGCAGTGCGATCGCTCAAGCTGGTATCGCCGGTTATGGTGCCTACTCCGTTGGCAAAGCTGCCCAAGTCTATCTCGAAAAAGGCTGCACTTGGGGACAGTTGGGCGCTAGTAGTGTCATTCAAGAAATTCTCTCTCAAGTTGACCAAAACACAATTCTGTATCGGTTGCGACAAGAATTAGGCATAAAATATTGATAATAAATAAGAATTATTTTCCCTTTGTTGCCGTTTGTCAACTTCTATCAAACTCCTCTGACAATTGACTGACATTCCGAATTTGGGATGCAAGACTGAGAACATGACCATCTCTACTAGTAGTCTGTCAAGGCAAGTTTGCAAAGTGAGATACTTCTTAAACATCTCTTTTTTCTCTAACTCTGTGCCCTCTGCGCCTCTGCGGTTCGTTCCTTTACGCTTCAAAGTTAGCTTGACAGACCACTAGTAGTCTGTCCCATTAATTTTGATGGGTGAATAAGTTCGTAGTAACGACTTTAGTCTTTGATTTGAGCGCCCAAGCGCTCACTACAAACCAAGCATTGTTGACTTGGTGGCTAGGGACTTCAACTAGTGGAATTTCTTTAGCTTTTTGAATCAAAGATGACAATAGGGTAATTCCCACTCAAATTAGCTAAAAAGATGGCGGTGTTTACCACCACCTCTGATGGGAAGCCTATCTAAACTGGAAATGTGAGCTTCATGGGTTCATTGAAAGCTCACAGTTAATATCTATCTCTGTAAATTAAAGGTAAAAGTATCATGACAAAAACCTTAAACTCATTTGAAACTGCTGGGGCAAATATTGAACAAGCCATTACTGAAGCCATTACTGAAGCGCGGACAACTTGTGAGCAAGATGGCAGTGATTCAGCTGGTTGTGCCGTAGCCTGGGACACTGTAGAAGAATTACAAGCTGAAAAAGCTGATCAACAGCAAGCCAAATCAAAGAAAACCTCTTTGGAAAACTACTGCGATCGCCATCCTGATTCTGTAGAATGTCTAATCTACGACGTTTAACTTTTACGTAAATCAGTTGTTGCTGATTGTGTAATCTGCTTAATTGCCTCTAAATCAGGTGATGGCGTTTCACTTTCAGTTCCCAACCATAAAAGATATTCGATATTTCCAGCCGGGCCAGTGATCGGCGACCAAGTTAAACCCTTGTATTTCCATCCTAATTCCTGGGCTGTCTGCAACACCTGGAAAATGGCATCAGCTTGGTCGTTTGGATCGCGCACAACACCTTTTTTACCCACACGGGATCTGCCAACTTCAAACTGTGGCTTGACTAACAATACAGCTTCTCGGTTAGCCTGAGTTAGTTGCCACAAAGCAGGTAGAATTTTCGTTAAAGAAATAAACGATACATCGACCACTGCCAAATCAGGAATCGGGTCATTTTCACCATATAACTCATCTGGTCGGAGTTGGCGTAAATTGGTGCGTTCCCGCAAAACCACCCGCGAATCATTTCTTAAGAGCCAATCAACTTGTCCGTAACCGACATCAATTCCGTAAACTTTTTTTGCTCCAGCTTGCAACAGACAATCAGTAAAACCACCAGTAGAAATCCCCCCATCTAAACAAATGCGCTCTACTACGGGAATGGCAAATACTGATAAAGCTTTGGAGAGTTTTTCACCGCCTCTAGAAACAAAAGGCGATCGCTCTTTAATATTTATTTGAGCAGTAATATCAACTTCAGTCCCAGCTTTATCAACTAGCTGCTGATTAACAGTAACTTCCCCCGCCTGAATTAGCCGTTGTGCCAAGGCGCGAGAAGAACATAAATTTAACTCTACTAATAATGTATCGAGTCGCTGTTTAGCCAATTAATTAGACTCTCCTGGTAAGATTAAAGTCAAAGCACGATTGATAATTTCTTTTTGGTTAACCAGCTTTTCTAATTCTTCGACTTCATAACGACCTTCTTCTACTTCAAGCGTTGCCTGATCAATGGCATTTAAATAGGCTTCTGTTAAGGTTTCTAACAATTCTTCTGGCGTGAGATAATAGCCCCCAGCTTTACGCCGCTTATTTTCCCGTTGAATTTCCCGAACCGAATTCCGAATAGAGACTTCCCAGGAGCGAGTCGTGCGATTTTCAGCTTGTTGTTTTATCAGATGCAACAGCAAAATCACTGCATAGCAACGAATCGTTTTGATTATGTCATTTCGGCTCATTTCTGTTAATTCTTCAACTATAATCAATGCCCCTTGAACATCGCCTTTAACAAGCAAGTCTTTTAAACTTAATAATTCTTCCATAATCAGCGCTTCAAACATCGGCAACTTATATTGTGGCTTATGGCGGTTCTAGTTCAAATAAGATAAGCTAATGCGTTTTATCTAGGAGCGATATCTACGATGGGCTACGCCTACGCAATTACTAAATCTTTGCTAGTCTTTGCAAAACAACCTGGTATCGGAACTCAACATCCTCTCGATCCAATTTTTCCAATAAATCTTGGCTGCCACGTCTAATCATATTTGCATGACGTAATAGCGTCGCGTGGTTATTTTTGTTCTGTGTGTACTCAGCAATAATTGCGATCGCCTCCAGCAAACGGATTGTAACTGCCACCTCTTGCCGCGCATACTGTCGAATCTGGTGAAAGGCATCATCAACTAGTCCTGCAAACGTCACCTGGTCGGCAATTAAACGCAGCTGATCGTTATCATCGTAGCAGTATTGGGATGGGAACTCTCCTTGAGTCAAACGGCATAGGGCTACACTAAGCTGGTCAATACACCGAATTGCCGTGAATGGGTCGTTGACCGCAGGGGAAATCGCACGAATAGCAATTTCCACTAGTTGCTTAATCGAAAATTCTACATCTTGAAAGGCAGTGCGTTCTCTACCCAAAATGAATGCTTGATTGATTTGCTTTGTGAGCTTTTGATTCCCACGTTCACAAGGAAAAACCCTCACCAGCTTGCTACCTCGCACAATAAACTTACCTGGGCGCTGCTTTAAATGCAACACCAGGTCTTTCGATTTAGCAATCTTCATCAAGCAGTCGTAATCAATTGCTCGAATATAACCACTGCTAGTCGCTAAGATTGGATAGGCTTTTTGCTCGAAATCCCTTGCGATTTCCTCAACAAGTTGCCCCTTGTGATTGGGGTGACTATTTCCCAGATTTTCAGAGAATACATAATCAATATTAGATTCTAATTCGTCACTAATTTCCCTGATGATATGCCATGCATGAATTGAAGTTGAGGCGTGGTGGATGAAGTAAATTAGTACGGCGATGCTGGCCATCGCCAGCAGGATGGCGACAGCGATTGAAATTTTCGGTACAAATGCTTGTTTTCCATCAGTATGAACACTCCATAACACGAGCAAACAGTAAATAAACGTAGCAATAAACGTGCCGAGTACGAACTGAAATTTGATGTCCTGCATAAAATTTCGCAGTACTCGCGGCCCGAACTGTTGAGAAGCCAGCGTCAGAGCAACAAGGGTGACTGAGAAGACAGTACCAGCTACGGTAATCATTGAACTAGCGATCGTTGAAAGCAGAGTTAGCGCACTATCCGATCCGCCAGTGTAAATCTTCAAGCCCGACCTTTCTATTAGTTCTGACTCGCCTATGAAGTCAAGTCTGAGCATAAAGAACGCTAGCGCGATCGCTGCGCCTGTGATCAGTAATGGCACAAACCAGTAGCTAGAACGCAGCCCTTCCCGAAGTTTGATCCGGTTATATTTTTTCATCTGCTATAGTTCGTATATAATTGCGATCGCTATTTTTTGGATTAATAAGCAATTTTGAGCGATCGCTACTTAATGTATTATTTTTTGCGAATAAAAACATCAAAATAATTAAGATACAGCAAAATCCGTGTATTGCCGTAGTTCAGCCGGATGGAAACCCAAGACAATATCTTCGCGCAAAATACCCGCTTCCAATAATGCCTCTGCTACAGGCTGGGAAGTACCATCATATTGAATCCACACTTTATGATTAATAATATCTATATGTACCATCGAACCATGTACGCGGCGCACTCCATCCCAAGCGATATGTAAGACTTCATAATGGTCTCGCTCCGAGTCAATCACGGCTTTTGGCTCTATTTGACCATTAGCAGGTTTATGAGTAGCATATTCAAATATCAACTGACGAATAATTTCACGATACCGATTTAGTTTATCCATTTGATAATCTTTTATTATTGGCTCGTAGAGTTTACAAAAAAAGCGATCGCTCCTTCCCAACAAAGATAAAAGTGCGATCGCTATATTTTATACTTCTTATTGAATGACTAAATATCCTCTTCGCTCAACTCGCGTGTGATGTGATCAAATGGCTCATCCACAAAAGTAGTATTAACCACACCTGCTGCTGCTACTTGTTCCTTAATCAGATCCTTGAGAATCTGGATACCACGAACCGTAGGCCCAATAGGCACTCCTAAAGAATTGTAAGTTTCCCGTAGCCCTTGTAGCACCCGCTCATCCAATACATTCGTGTTTCCAGCAACCAGCGCATAGGTGGCATAGCGCAGGTAGTAGTCCATATCCCGCAGACAAGCTGCATAACGACGAGTTGTATAAGCATTTCCACCGGGGCGAATTAATTCTGGCAGTTCTTCAAATAACTTTAAACCAGCTTGCTTGACAAGTGCAGCTGCATTAGAGTTTATCGCCGCCGCCGCTTGTACTCGTGCTGTACCACTGTCAAAGTAAGACTTCAGGCTATCGATCGCATTCCGGTCAAAATACCGACCAGCTAAGTCATAATTCTTAATTAAACTTGTTACCGCATCGCGCATTCCTTCTTCTCCCAATCATTACTATTTATGGTTTGATTTTTATTTGGCTGCACTTATGCACCAGTAAATTTTTGTGCTATTAAAAATAGATTCGGCACAAAAACAATTTATCCACTATCTATGGATTCTATGCCAAAGTTGACCCCTGATGTGATGAACTTTCCAGTTTTGTAGAGATGATCGCTGAAAGCTTAATATAACCTGATAATCCAGATATCTGTAACACAGGCTACAAAATCTGCTAATCTCTAGTATTTAAGATATCTCTGGTGTGTCACGGTCTGATTGAGATAAGCAGGGTTAGGATGCAATGTAAGATTCTGGTTTACTTTAGAAAATTGGTAGAGAAGGAGTAACAATGACAACACCACAAGAAGTCTTGAAGAGAATTCAAGATGAAAAAATTCAGCTGATTGATCTCAAATTCATCGATACAGTAGGGACTTGGCAGCACCTCACACTGTACCAAGACCAAATCGATGAAACTGCATTCACTGATGGTGTACCTTTTGACGGTTCCAGCATTCGGGGTTGGAAAGCGATCAACGAATCAGACATGACGATGGTACTCGACCCCAACACTGCTTGGATCGACCCATTCATGGAAGTCCCAACGCTAAGTATAATTTGTAGTATCAAAGAACCCCGCACGGGTGAATGGTACAATCGTTGCCCACGCGTTATTGCTCAAAAAGCAGTAGATTACCTGGTTTCCACTGGTCTTGGTGACACAGCCTTCTTTGGCCCTGAAGCTGAGTTCTTTATCTTTGACAGTGCTAGATTTGCCCAAACCGCCAACGAAGGCTACTACTTCTTAGACTCAGAAGAAGGTGCTTGGAATTCTGGTAAAGCCGGTACAGATAACAAACCCAACTTGGGTTACAAACCCCGCTTCAAAGAAGGTTACTTCCCAGTCGCACCAACGGATTCTTTCCAAGATATCCGTACAGAAATGCTGTTGACGATGGCACAATTAGGTGTACCCATTGAAAAGCATCACCATGAAGTAGCTACTGGTGGTCAGTGCGAACTAGGTTTCAAATTTGGAAAGTTAATCGAAGCGGCTGACTGGTTGATGATTTACAAATATGTCATCAAGAACGTTGCCAAAAAATACGGTAAAACCGTTACCTTCATGCCAAAACCAATTTTTGGCGATAACGGTTCTGGTATGCACTGTCACCAATCCATCTGGAGAGACGGACAACCTCTGTTTGCAGGTGATAAGTATGCTGGTTTGAGCGACATGGCATTGTACTACATTGGTGGTCTTCTCAGACACGCACCAGCGCTGTTGGCAATTACCAATCCTAGCACCAACTCATACAAGCGCCTAGTACCTGGTTATGAAGCACCAGTAAACTTGGCTTACTCCCAAGGGAATCGTTCTGCTTCTATCCGTATTCCTTTATCTGGGACTAACCCCAAAGCCAAGCGTTTAGAATTCCGGTGTCCAGATGCTACTTCTAACCCCTACTTAGCATTTGCTGCAATGCTTTGTGCTGGTCTTGATGGCATCAAGAACAAAATCCATCCTGGTGAACCCTTAGATAAGAATATCTATGAACTCTCTCCAGAAGAACTGGCAAAAGTTCCTTCAACTCCAGGTTCTTTAGAACTGGCGTTGCAAGCACTAGAAAAAGATCACGCCTTTTTGACCGAATCAGGCGTATTCACGGAAGACTTTATCGGAAATTGGATTGACTACAAGTTAGGTAACGAAGTCAAACAGTTGCAGCTGCGCCCTCATCCCTACGAGTTTTATCTCTATTACGATGCTTAATTAAGTACCGTATCTATCTAAATATATAAGTTTAGCCACCCTAGAGTAGAGGGTGGCTTTTTTTTCAGAGTTATCAGTTGAGACATTCACTCAAAAATCAACCTTAAAACTTAGCTCATAGAAGCATGACTTGGCCCATAAATCATCCGAGTGTTAGCATCTACTTTCCCTTGAATCGGGTTCCAGTAGTGAGATGCTTCTTCAGGAAGACCAAGTTCTTGTGCAGCCCGCATCAGTATTGATTGTTGGCGATTCTTGACTTGCTGATGTTCACGCACCATTAACGCACGAGATTTTTCTGCGATAGACATAACCATAGTCCTCTCTATTTTCTGAATATATAATTTTTACTTTTCTAAATACTAATATAGCAAAAATTCTGTAACATAAGCTACTTTTTGAAAAACTTTATATTTACTTTTGCTGACAATATTAGGTATTTTTCCCCAAAACTGGAAAAATCCTCCCTAATCTACCTTTGATGGCTAAAATTATCTGGCTTCAGATTTGTCTAACTTGAGAATTTTACCTTTGCAACAGTAGGTAATTTATTCGTTACAATTATTTATATAAATTAATCAAAACTTGAGCTATTTTTATGCCTGAGAGTTTAACTAAGCTGACTTATCAAACCTTTCAGCAGAGCAAAAATTACTTTGGTCTGGCTCACAAAATATTAAGTTTGCGGTTGAGCAAGCTGGTGTATCCGACACTTGAACAAAAGACCAAACCCATCCCGAATCAGCTTTTACTCAAACTTCAACAAAGATTGAATCAGTTACTGGAAACAGACTGGCAAGATGCCCAAAAAGGTGTGTACCCAGAAAGTTTGCTGTTTGACAATCCTTGGGAAGACTTTTTCCGCTACTATCCATTGTTATGGCTAGATTCCCCTCAAATGTGGGAGCGGGTTAAACAACAGAATTACCAAGATTTTTCGCCGGAAATTGACACAGATGGTTATCCCAGCTACTACGTGCAGAACTTCCATCACCAAAGCAATGGCTACTTGAGTGAGTTGTCAGCCAATTTATATGACTTACAAGTAGAAATTCTTTTTGGTGGGGCAGCTGATGCAATGCGGCGGCGGATTCTCGCTCCTCTCAAGCAAGGGCTGAAAGCAATTAATTCGGTTGCACCACGGCAAGCCCGTATTTTGGATGTAGCTTGTGGAACTGGGCGAACTCTAAAGTCGATTCGGGCAGCCTTGCCTCAAGCATCTCTGTTTGGCACAGATTTGTCACCAGCTTATTTGCGTAAAGCAAATGAACTACTATCCCAAATTCCAGGAGAACTGCCGCAACTTTTACAAGCCAATGCCGAAGAGTTGCCCTATCTAGATAACTATTTTCATGCTGTAACTTCTGTTTTTCTCTTCCATGAGTTACCAGCATCTGTACGTCAGACAGTCATTGAGCAATGCTTCCGGGTAACAAAACCAGGAGGAGTCTTTATTATCTGTGACTCAATTCAGTTGAGTGATTCACCTGAGTTGGAATATATAATAGATTCTTTTCCCGAAACTTTCCACGAACCCTATTACAGGCATTACACCACTGATAACTTGCTAGAACGTTTAGAGAGAGCAGGTTTTGAGAATATTGAGACGCAAGTCCATTTTATGAGCAAGTATTTCATTGCTCATAAGCCAGCTTGAGATAAAACCTTCTCATTCTCATAATCTTTAAATAAACTTTACCTAAAAAGGGCAAATGCAAAATTTTGCATCTGCCCTTGAGTGTAGAATAATTAAGAAGACTAAGAAGAGGTAGCAGATCCTTCTTAATATTTATTTCGTCGGCAGCCATCTGTAAGAAGAAGGAACCAGGGGCAAGAGTAAGTCAAAAATAGTAAGATTCGCTGCCAAGTGCAATAAACCTATACTACTTGTGCGAATCTATCCTTTAGATAAGCTCAGATGCAGCGCAAGACATTTTATGCTTCGGCAAAGCACGCCAAAGCGAAAATCAATTATTTGCTGATGTAGATAGCCAGCTACTCAATGTATGAGAAAAACTATTTGGCAATAAAGTGAAATTGCCTTAAAACTGTTTCCTCAACAAGCAAAATGTCTGAATTAGATGTGCTTTAGATTAACTGATAGCCTAAGTAACATCTATTTCTAGAAAAGTTGAGGATTGAGACGCAAAGCTTCCCACCGAATATGAGCAACAGTTGTGTACCTTTTGAGAAGTTGGTGATGCTGTTGATCGAGGCACTTAATTTAATTTGCGTTTTGATCGCCAGGATTGACGCTAACTATATATACAAAGCTTGCAGTTGAAATACTAAGCGATCGCTGAAGATTTTCGTGTGTCAACTGTATATATATTTGCCAGAAAAGCTGTGTAAACGATGTTAACAGAACGCTGTGTTTTCTGATACTTTGTTTCCTTTAAAAAAAGCATTGCTTCAAGGTAGTTAAACCACAGGATAGATATTTCTAGATTTTTGCGTCGCTTCTCTGCGCCCACTACCGCGATGACGTGGCGTATCATCTGAAGCTTCAGATGCCGCCGAGAGCCACTGTTTTGCAGCAGGCGTGGAAGGCAGCCCATAGGATAAATGATTGACCATTGTTTGGCAGTTAGAAGCTAAGGGGCCGAACATCAGACTTGAGACTAAAAGAGAAATGGCAGCACGCATAGTAGCAGATGTCTATTTTGAAACTATCCACTTCACTGATACTTAGCTTTTTGATTAATATCCGGACAATTCATCAAAAAGTATTCTGTTTTACTGAAAATAAACTCTTTTTATCCTCCGTTTAAATGTTCGACTAATAACCAATTACTAAAGTGGTTCTGACGGCCCCACAATGTAACTAATTTTTCGTTAGGATAAGCGCGTAATTGCTCGTCGATATGCGATCGCAAAGTCACAAGCTGCCAATTTTGACCTTGATATGCAGCTGGTGCTGTGACAGTGAATCTGTATTCCTGCCGATCGAAGCGGTAGAAAATGCCTTGGAAACAGTTACTTTCCCGAATTAATCCCTTACCAAAAGTAGAGTCAGGGTACTGATTCCACGATGGGCAAGGGCAATCACCACTAGCTGGATAGGCTTGTGGGTTATTTAAGTAATACAGTTGCCAGTGCAGCCAATCCGAATGATTGGGTGGAAGATTAAATAAAGGAATAATTGCTGCTTTTGAGCGATTATCTTCTAATAAAGCCGTTTGCAGCGCCCTAACAGGTAAATCCCTCGGCTGGCAGTTTAACTCAACACACATCGCTGCTGCCATCCCTGCGGCTTGACCAATGCCCATAACCACAGGTTGTAATCTGGTGGCCCCATTGGCAATGTGGGAGACAGAAATATTCTTTTCACAAACTAAAAAACCATCTGTTGTGGCTGGAATTAGGGAACTGTAGGGAATTGTAAAAGGAGTTCCAGTCCAGCGTCCTCCCCAACGGATAGATTTAGGTTGCAGTGGGAATTGAACATTAGGATAATGATGATCATTGGCGTAGTTACCAACTGCGATCGCTTCATATATAGATGCAACTCTACCTCTTGCGATCGGCAAAATATCCTGTTCTCGGACAGTAGTTAGCCCCACAAGGCGGCGGCTTTCCCGGTAATAGGGATGCAGTGCAAAAGCTGTAGGAGTGTGAGGAAATACTTTTTCTGCTAAACCATAACGACGACCAAGCTGATTTTGAATAAAATGGGCAAAATTTTGGCTGTGCCAGCGAGATTCTTGGATAAATTCACCTCTGGATACATCTGACTCTATCAATCGCCCTACTCCTTCGCCGTAGTCATTGCCACAGATTGGCCAGTTCATCATAAACAGTCCACCAGGCAAACGTCCATAATTCAAAAATGTCTCTGCTCCATAGCCATCCCAAGCACCTGTAAACTGGGATGGATTATAGTTAGGCGCAGGCGGAATTTCTAGAGCAACGGCTTCACCAAAGTCTTGCATAATCACTACATAAGTGGGCGCTTGCACTGGATATCTTTCAGTTAAAGAGTTAAAAGCTACTGGGGCGCTGGGTTCTCCCCACTCAGATTGCAATTCCCAGCCCCAGCGATAGGGTATCTCAGCTAAAGCCAATAAATCTCCTAATTCTGTGCCGTCGAGAATAATTTTGGCTGTGACAGCAAAATCAGCAAAGCGCACACCAGTAATAGAATCACCCTGTCGGAACACTTCTATTGGCACTTGTCCAGAAATCCAGTGTAGATTAGGCAATTCTTGCACCCAATCTGCAAAAATCTCTGCCCCAATGCGGGGATCGTAACTAAAAAAGCTTACCCAACTGTTATCTAATCCTCCGGGCTGTCGTTGTCGCAATTCCTGCAAAAACGCACCCCATAATCCTGTTTGAAAGGCTTCTAATTCGTTGCCATCGGGTGCGGGTACTCCTGCCGAAGTCAGCATTCCCCCCAACCAAGCAAATTCACTCACTAAAATCGTTTTGGCTCCCCGTCGCGCCGCTTGGATAGCAGCCGCACTGCCTCCGGTTCCCCCACCGACAACTAAAACATCAGCTGTGTATGTTTGATTAACCATTGCTTAACCTGACTGGAGTTTTGACATATTCTCCCCAGATAGCTTGGCATCAAACAAGATAAATTATCACGACTTACGCGAAAATCGCCAAAAAATATCAGTCCTATATAGGGTTACTATAGCGATTGTCGAATGGAAAATACACTTTGACCTCTCTCCATTCCTCTCTTCCTTTAAGGGGAGAGGCTTTGAATTTTACTCCCCAACGCTAGCTCTTAAGGGGTTGGGGGTTAGGTCTGTATTCCATACGAAAACCGCTATATTTGATTGCGTTAATACACCCGACAATACCTAATTTTTTTCAGAAATCAAACCGGATTCCCATATTTGATCGTGTCAAGAAAAATCATTTTTTTATCTAGCTAGATATACCGATTTTGTAAAAATGAGATATTCAAGTTTTGTACTCAGCTAGCAGAAAGATTTTAGCAAAGTTGGTATTTTTGATTTATGCATCAGATAATTCAATATCAAATCCTTTAATGGCAAGACTTACAAAGAATTTTATTCTGGCTGCATTTGCATAGGATTTAGGGTTACATCTAACAATAGATTGATATTTTTAGCCGTAATCATAAAAACTTGATATTAAACTGCTATGAAAAAGTAGAAGTTGTATATACAGCTAAAGATAGAGGTTGTAACTATATTTCGTATTTAAACTTAATATAAATATAAAGTATATGGATTACTAGTAATAATCAAAATATGATGTTTACTAATTGTTTTAAAGAAAATGATAAGTTAAGCACAAATCAAGGAAAGAATGTCTCAATTGTTGAAATAGCACTTTTTATAGATCAAATCAAAAGTAATATCTGGCTATTTGGTATTCCATCTTGGCTTTTTGGTATAACCGATAGAAGCATAGCTGCATTTGCTGATGGTTATTTATCTCCTATAGAAATATTTCAGCTACTTACAGCCTCTTTCTTTTTTCTGAGTTGGCTATATCTCAAGCCTGATGAAAGCTTCAACAGCAATGATTTAGATCCCAGTCAATATCAAGAATATCTTGCTCGTACTCAAGCTAACAAGCTTCAAGTAAAAAAGCTCCACATGATTAGCCAGGAGTATATTTTACCGTTTCCTTATATTTGCCAAATTTATCATTTATTGAATTTAAGGCATTTGGAAACAGTTCATAGCTTTAGCCTTAATAACCTGAAGATTTTTCAAATTAGCCACTTTCAGCCCACAAGCACTGGTGGAATAATCAAATTTCAAACAATATTAGATTCGCCAGCTAATGCTCTGAGAATTTGGCGACAACCGATTGTAGAGGTGGATTTAATATTACATACTCCCTACACTGTTGAACTGAGTATCCCAGTCTACAATAACAAAAGGATATTTGTTATATTTCATGCTTTCCCATTAAATGACTTAGAGCATCACTTCTTTATAGATATTTATAGTGATTTAGAGTGGCCAAAACCATTATTACAAATAATATTGCATTTGGCTTCTTGTTTGACACTATTTGAAGATTTGCCGTATCTAAGAGCTTTAGCTGATAAAAAGATAGGGCGTTTATTCAATTTAAGTAAAGCTCCAAATCACGAGACTGCATTGCTGTTTAAAAGATACGTTGAGCTATATGGTTCGAGTGGAGAACCAACTAAATTACTTGAAGAGAGTTAGGAGTTTGGAGTTAGGAGTTAGGAGTTAGGAGTTTGGAGTTAGGAGGTTGGAGTTAGGAGTTAGGAGTTAGGAGTTAGGAGTTAGGAGGTTGGAGGTTGGAGGTTGGAGGTTGGAGGTTGGAGGTTGGAGGTTGGAGTTAGGAGGTTGGAGTTAGGAGGTTGGAGTTAGGAGTTACGCAAAACTACACGCTGTAGGGGCAATTCATGAATTGTCCCTACCATAAAATCAGGGTTTTGGCTATTATTTGCGTAAGTCCTAATCATGTCCACTTCATTACTTATTAAACCTCAAGAACCTCACCCTGCCAAAGTTATGCTTTGTCTCCCCTCCCCAAAGCATCAGGGAGGGGCTGGGGGTGGGGTGGTATGACTGTGGGAATCATAAATAATTACCCGGACTTGATATTACCTGACTTTGTTTGGTTAAGCGCGTGCTAGTAAGGGAGCAGCAGCTAATAAGGTTTTGGTATAAGGATGCTGAGGATTAGCAAAAATGGTTTTTGTCAGACCGAGTTCGACAATTTTACCGTTATTCATCACGGCAATACGATCGCACAAAAATCTCGCTAACCAAAGATCGTGAGTGATGAACAGATAAGTTAACTCAAATTCTTCTTTTAATTGCAACATCAAATCCAGCACTTGCGACTGTACGCTAGCGTCTAACATACTCACGGGTTCATCGCAAATGAGAAGTTTAGGGTGAGTAATCAAGGCACGAGCGATCGCAACTCTTTGCTGCTGTCCTCCAGACAAATCTGATGGATAACGCTCATAATACACTTTTGGCGGTGTTAACCCAACTTTCTCTAGCATCCACAAAACCTGTTCTTTTGCCTTAATGGGATCGGCTAAATTGTGGATAAATAAAGGATCGGCGATACTTTGTCCTACTGTCATCGCTGGATTGAGACAAGCATGGGGATCTTGAAAAACCATTTGTATTTGTCGCCGCGAGGAGCGAATTTCTTGACGCGATAGTTTTGTTAAATCCTGTCCTAAAAACTCAACTTTGCCACTAGTAGGACGAATTAGTTGCAAAATTGTCCGTGATAGTGTACTTTTACCACAACCTGATTCCCCAACTAAACCGAGAATTTCTCCGGGATAAATATCCAGGTTGATACCATCTACTGCTTTAATTGTCTGGGCTTGTGTTTTAAGCAGTCGTTCAATAAAATTAGGTTCTATGGTGTAATATTGCTTAAGTTCACTGATACTCAAAATTGGGGATTTATCATTAACAATCGGTAATTGCTTTTCTGAGTCATTGGCAATTATCAATTCTCCATCATGATTTACTGCTTGAATATGTAAAGCTGCTTTTAAGAGCGATCGCGTGTATTCATGTTGAGGATGTCTAAATACGGTTTCTGTAGAACCCATTTCTACCATTTTGCCGTTGTACATTACGCCAATGCGATCGCAATACTCAGCCACCATTGCTAAATCGTGAGAAATCAGCAACAATCCCATGTTTTCTTCACCGCACAGACGAGTTAATTCTTTCAATATCTGCCCGGAAACGGTAACATCTAAACTGGTGGTGGGTTCATCGGCAACAATTAACTTGGGGTTGAGGAGTAAAGCTAAAGCGATCGCTACCCGTTGGCGCATTCCACCGCTAAACTCGTGGGGATACTGATTCCAACGACTAGGGGGAATATTCACCTTTGCCAAGGTAGCAAGTGCTTTTTCTTTGGCTTTTGGGGTTGATAATTCTGGTGAGTGCGCCTGGAGGGTTTCGATACAATGCTTACCAATCGTCATTAACGGATCGAGGCGTGTCATGGGATCTTGAAAAATTAAGGCGATCGTTTCTCCCCGAAATTTCCGCAACTGGTTAGGCATCAAGTCAAGCACTGACTGTCCTTGAAATGTCACCCGTCCCTCAATGCGACTAGAGGCTGGTAGTAAACGCATTACTGCCCGTCCTATAGTTGACTTACCACAACCCGACTCTCCCACTAATCCCATTCTTTCACCTGGTTGCAAGGTGAAAGATACATCATCAACCGCCCAGCTTGCTTCTTCTCCACTCCGCGCAGGATAGGCAACTCGCAGATTTTCGATACAAAATAAGGCTTCACTCATAGTTTAGTTATCAGCTCTAAGCTACCAGCTTTTATAATTTCAAATTTAAGATAGTTTATCAGATTAATATTAAACATCCGTTGTGCGAACATCTTTATTGTTTTAGTGTAAGCGTAGCCTCTTCAAGATAACCCTTGAAGCTGGATTAACCTAATGTATCTATCGGCAACCAACCCAAAGTCAGCTACCATATCCGCCAATGTTCTATCATATTTTAAAAATTAGTAAATCAACTGGATGCAAACGGAGGTTTAGCTAATAGCTAAGTTGCTAATTTTATTATTTTGGTAAATACTGCCTGTATAAAATCCAATTTTTTGATTTAGTATTGACTGCTACAGACTTAAATATTTGCTCCAGTATTATCACTTGATCGAATCGACACCATTGCTAAACGAGTATAGATCATACATTGCCAAGGGTGCGATCGCGTATCTGCCCAACCTAACAGGGCTGTTTCTTTCTCAGTTACCTTAGATGAAATCACCAGTTTATTTCCTCCTTTTTAAGGAGTGTTAGGGAAAATCAAGCCTTAACTGAACTGTATTAGAATATAGCGGTGATGCCAATTGTCGTAATAAAGCTTTAGCTGATTAATTCACCCATTTGTAGGAAGTAATTAGTAAGGAAATAAGTGTATTTTGCTTATAATCAGACCAACACAAGATGGTTTGAAATAGCATTTACGCAATAGATGTATCAATCATGTCAAACCTGATATTCACCGGATGTATAAAAATAAAACCCTTGGTGCTTTCAACAGCTTTTGTGCTGGCTATACAGACTTCTGCTAATGCTGAACAACCCCTTCCTAGTTTGACTCCAGCACAAGCTCAACATTTATCCCGTGACTTAGTACCATATAACTCTCAAGACTTTTTTACACAAGGAAAAAATTCGATTGAGAGAGAAATTCAAATTCTTAAGCTAGGGCAACTGCGCTCAATTAAACCTGTTCTTAAGATTGATTCACTACCGCAGATAAAAATACCCCATACTCAGCAAAACCCTAATATCTTAATAAGGTAACAATCATCATGCGTTTATGAAATCTTAGAACCCCAGGCATCATAATCAGTATGCCCTACTTCGTTTTTACAGAGCTTTTGTGTTTTAATAAACTTTGCAACACAAATTTACAATATCAATCATCTAGCAAACCCATCAACGCTTGAACTTCAACGTCTTGCGGCTCTGACAATTGACCTTGTAACTTTAATAGTTCATCTTGTAATGCTTCTGCTACATGGAGCATATTAGATTCTTGTGCAATTTTTAGCTGATTTTCTTTAATCTTGATTTGTTTAAGCAAATTATTTTCAACATGAATTGAATTGTGATGTTGAGCAATCATAGGTTTATATTTTTGATCAATCTACGGAATGGAATTAAATTTACCATCTATGTATTATTCCACAGTTTCACCATTTTTTAAATATCTGGTGATTTAATCTTTGCTAGTTGTAGTACAGCAGAGCGTAAATAAACATATCATTTGAAATGGCGCAAAAGCTTGGAATACAATTATGCGTGAATGCGTGACTTTTGCCTTGCGGTATTAGTGTTTACGGGTATAACATTAATACAGCATACCCGTATTTTTAGAAGCTTTTACAAAAATGTCAATCATGATATAAGATTGGTTAACTTAAAAGGAATTGTAGATAACACATATCGAAATACACATGAGTACCTGAAAAACGTGGAGTCATACTACTAGGTCGAAGCAAGCTACGCTTGTCGCAGACTACAACAGAGGACAGGGTGAAATAAAACTTTCAGAAACTTTTTGCGTAATTCCTCACAGATTAATTTGTCTCTTACTTCACCGAGTATTCCTAAATATTTTAAAGACTTTTTTGTGAATGATATGAAATTAAAGCTTATAAAAAGATACATTTTTCCCTTTGTAAAAATTCTATCTACAATCCTTATAACAAGCGCGATTGGATTGGAATCATGGAATATTTATGCAGTAATAACGAATACTAATCTACCAAGCAGCCTTAATCCAATTTTTTGGATTGAGCGTTTTGCCATGACTAGCCATTTTCTCGAAAGCATTATAGCAGCTTTTTATGCACCTTCAAGAAAAAAGATGCCAAGAAAGTATGCTACTTATACTTTTTTCGTAGGCACAATTGGGTTGTTAGAACTGTTTGATTCAGAGAATGACTCTTAACGCCTCTACGCCTTGAGGCATAGGTTTTTGGATTAGGTCGGTTGGTAGGGTGGATTAACACCTGACGTAAGAGTTATTAAATAATTCGTAATTCGTAATAGAGCCTCCGGCACGCTGCGCGGTTTTCATGGCCCTTTGGGCTGTACGTAATTCGTAATTCGTAATCCGTAAATTTTGTTTTGTAATGAAGAGTGCTGTTGTGGGGACGGTTTCCGACTCGCATTACAACGTGGGATTTAACCCCAATCGCATTACTTGCTTTTTTATTGAAGCGGGGGACTTCAACCCACGGACAGCTGTTAAATCCATGCTACTAAGCAAAAGTCAGCTGTGGAGGTTTACCAATGTAGGTAACTGGTGAATTTGACAGGCAGAAGGGAGTATAGTTTGTATAGTTAGCTTTTTGCTGAAATTTTAGTTTGACACTAAAGGATTAAAAAATGTCTACAGATACTCACATAGTTGCTTACGTTCAAGAAAGTGATTTTGATGCTGTTTTAACTGAAAGTGAAGAGAAAGTTGTTGTTGTTGATTTTACTGCTACTTGGTGTGGCCCCTGTCGCCTGATCAGTCCGTTAATGGATCAACTTGCTGAGGAATACAAAGGTCGCGCTAAAGTTGTTAAGGTAGATGTTGACAGCAACAAGCCAATTTTCAAAAAATTCGGTCTTCGCAGTATTCCAGCAGTTTTAATCTTTAAAGATGGTGTTTTAGCAGAAACTATCGTGGGAGTTTCACCCTACGAAGACTTCAGCAACGCTGTTAAGAAGCTTATTTAGCTAATTCGTAATAGAGCCTCCGGCACGCTGCGCGGTTTTCATGGACCTTTGGGCTGTACGTAATTCGTAATTCGTAATTAAAAAGGTTTTGATATCAAGTCTGGCTAATCATATATCATTAAAATCTTTTGGCGTCAATCATAATGAGAAGTGTTCAACTGAACATGATATGATTCCTCTGCGTAATGATGGCAGTCACGTAATTATGAATTATGAATTTTTTAAACCTTCTGTTTTCGCCTATAATGTGCTTGAAGTAAGCCAGTAGAATATTGTTTTGAGTCAATTAGCTCCAATTTTTCTTCAGGGCTAGGCGGTGGGAAAAGTTGTATACCGCCACCTAAGATAATTGGAATAGTTGAAATAATATATTCGTCAATCAAGCTGTGCTGAAGAAACGAATTGATTAATGCTCCACCACCAACTAGCCAGATGTTTTCATAACCTTGAGCCTCTATATTTGCTAAGGCGGGTTTCACTGTATCAGAAACAAATACAACGTCCTCACGTTCAGATTGGAGAGGGCGCTGGGTGAAAACGAAGGATTTTTTGTCTGGATAAGGCCATTTATCAAAACCAAGCCCTACAAGATATGTATTGCTACCTAACACAATAGCATCAATCGATTCGTAGAAATCAGTGTAACCGTAGTCTTCACCGTCTGTATCAAGGATTGATAGCCAATCAATTCCGCTATCACTGCGAGCGATGTAGCCATCCAAACTAGCTGCAATGTAGAGTGTAACTTTGGTCATTGTGCTTTTGAATTTGGTAGTTTTCACCCAATTACTTAGGTTTTTTGATTATGCGATTTAAAGCGTCCTGCAATAAATTCTCGCTTAGATAAATGCTTTGTAGAGCGTTTGGTAACTCGCTCTCGCCACATCTGGAAACTAGATTTTTTCATTTCGCGCCTCATTAGGGCGATTACCTCTTTTTCCAGCAGCCCAAACTGAGTCTCAATAGCATCAAAAGATGTTCTATCTTCCCATGCCATTTCTATGATGCGATCAATGGTTTGTGAATCGAGGTCAGGTAGTTTCATTTGTTTGCTGGCAATTGATAAATTAGAGCTATATATATTTTACTTTTCGTTTTGAAGAACCATTGTGTCTGCTGCACCCAGTTGCAGGGCATAAAGGTTAGCATAAACACCTTGCTGATTGATCAGTTCGGCGTGAGTACCCTGCTCTACAATTTGTCCCTGCTGAATTACTAATACCCGATCTGCCTGGGTAACTGTACTGAGGCGGTGGGCAATTACGAAGCTGGTACGGCCTTGGAGCAAACGAGCGATCGCAGTTTGTACTAGCGCTTCTGTACGCGTGTCAATGCTGCTGGTGGCTTCATCAAGAATCAGAATTCGGGGATTAATTAACACCGCACGAGCAATACTGATCAGTTGTCGCTGTCCTTGGCTCAAGGGCGCTCCCCGTTCACCTAATTGAGTTGCATAACCCTGTGGTAGTGAGGTAACAAACTCATGCACATTTGCCAACTGTGCAGCCGCTTCGATATCAGCTTGGGTAGCATGGGAAGCGCCAAAAGCTATATTTTCGGCGACGGTGCCAGTGAAGAGAATATTGTCTTGCAGAACGATGCCAATTTGTCGCCGCAGACTTGCTTGAGTAACGCTACGCACATCAATATCATCAATTTTCACTGCACCGCCAGATACATCGTAGAAGCGCAAAATCAAGTTAATAATTGTACTTTTTCCCGAACCGGTCGGCCCTACTAATGCAATCATCTGCCCTGGATAGGCGTGCAAATTTACCCCTTTGAGGACCAGTTGATTTGGGTTGTAGCTAAACTTGACGTTATCAAATGTCACTTCACCCTGAATAGGCGGCATTTCTGTCGCATCGGGTGCGTCTTTAAGTTGTGACGGTTCATCTAGCAATAGAAAGATTCGCTCTAATCCGGCGAAGGCAGATTGAGCTTGGGTGTAAAACTGGCTGAGAATTTGGATCGGGCGGAAGAACTGCTGGACGTAAAGTAAAAAGGCTGTCACCACACCCACTGTTGCAGATCCGGTAACCGCAAGATAGCCACCATAAGCCAGCACGCCTGCGGTTGCTAGGGTGTTGAGAAAATCAATGGAGGGCAAAAAAGCCGAAGTAATTGCTACAGCCTCGACGTTAGCATCTCTATTGGCAGCGTTAAGAACGTCGAACTCTTGAATATTCATCTGCACACGATTAAATGCCTGTGCTTCTCTGACGCTGCTAATATCTTCTTCTAACTTGGCGGAAAGCTGCCCAATAGTTTGTCGGGTGACGCGAAACCTGGCTCTTGCCCAACGGGCAAATAAGCTGGTGGTAAAAATCATCAGTGGCACAACCAGATTGCTCAACAAACCGAGTTTCAGGTTGATTGAGAGCATCGCAATGATGATGCCTACCAAACTGAAAGTGTTGCCTAGCATTTGAGCGATCGTCAGTCCAAATGCCTGATTTACAGTATTGACATCATTCAGCAGGCGGCTCATTAAATCGCCTGCTTCGCTGCGATCGAAGAAGCTGAGTGGCAGACTTTGGATTTTAGTAAAAATATCTTGCCTCAGTTGAGCCAGCAATCGCTGCATAATCCAGCCGACTCGAATAATTTGACCCCGGATTGCTAATACGCCAAGTGCGTAGTTTAGGGCTAGTAGTCCTAATAAGAGTAGTAGTCCTTGCAAATTTCCTTGTTTAATCAGGTGATCAATCGACCAACCGATAAAGAATGGGCCAATTGCTTGGGTTACAGCACCAATAAATACTAATGTCAGGGCGATGGGAATTTCTTTACGATAAAGTAGCAGGTATTGCAAAAAACGCCGCAGGGTGGAAATTTGCTGGCTCGCTTGCTCAGATGCAACAACGGGAACTGTGGCTCTCATAGCAATTTTGGATTTTAGATTTTGGATTTTGGATTAAAAGTCTTTGCTTTTATTTAGTTGTTATAAAAATCTCAAACGAGACTATTTTTTATTAATACGCTTGGGTTAATACCATTTATTTGTGAGGCTACGCCAAACCCTTTTAACTTCTTTCTTTCTTTCTTTCTTTCTTTCTTTCTTTGTGTCCTTTGCGTCTTTGCGGTTCGTTTTTATTTCTTATACTTAAACCTTATCTAAAGTTTTTTTACGTAAGTCCTATCTTTGTCAAAGTCAATTTTTTTAACGAACCGCAAAGGACGCAAAGAGCGCAAAGGAAGAGAAGGAAGAGAGAAATGCTTGTATTGGATTACTTTTGATAATTTGGTATTATTTTTTCCTTTTGCTTTACTTGAGATTCCAAAATCACACCGTAGAGTGGGCTGGTTTGCATTAATTCTTCGTGAGTGCCTTGTGCTACCAATCGTCCTTTATCCATGAGAAAAATGCGATCGGCATTCTTCACGGTGCTAATGCGTTGAGCTACTACAAAAGTTGTACAAGCTTTTTGGCGCATTAAGCTATCTAGTTCGGCTTGAATGTGAGCAGCCGTTTTAGCATCTATAGCTGAGGTGCTATCGTCCAAAATCAGAATGCTGTAATCGGTTAGTAGGGTACGAGCGATCGCAATTCGTTGTTTTTGCCCACCAGATAAGCCCACGCCCCGTTCACCCACAATTGTCTCGTAGCCATCGGGTAGACTACTGATAAAATCGTGCATTTGGGCAGTTTTGGCAACCTCAATTACCTCATTTAGGGTTGCATTGGGTTTTGCATAGGCAATATTTTCGCGGATTGTGCCAGAGAAAAGGGTGGTTTCCTGAAATACAATACCAATGTGCGATCTGAGACTTTTGAGGGTGAAACTTTTTACATCTCGTCCGTCAATGCGAACTGCTCCCCCTGTGACATCGTAAAAGCGGGGAATTAAGTTCATAATTGTGCTTTTCCCGGAACCAGTCATCCCTAAAACGGCGATCAGTTCGTTGGGTTTGGTTTCAAAGGAAACTTCTTTGAGAGTTTCAGTTGTCGCTCCCGGATAGCGAAAGGATACATTCTCAAAGGTGATTCTACCACCACAGGTTTCAAATGGGATAGCACCAGGGCGATCGCTAATTTCTACCTCTGCATCTACAACTTCGTAGACTCGTTCGGCGGAAGCAGCTGATTGAGCGATCGCCGGTGCAGCAAATCCAATCAACAAAATTGGTTGCAGAATCAAGGCTAGGTAAGAGTTAAACGCCACCAGTTCGCCAATAGAGAACTTCCGCCCAATCACTTGCGCTCCCCCGTAGGCAAAAACTGCCAGTGTTACTAAGTTACTTACCAAAAAGATAAAGGGGAAGGTATTGTGGATGGCGCTAATGGTCTTCATGTTTGCCCTAACTAGACCATCATTCATGGTGGTGTAACGCGACCTTTCGGTTGATTCCCGCACAAACGCTTTTACCACCCGGATTCCTAGCAAGTTCTCTTGCAATACAGCATTCAGGTCGCTTAGTTGCTCTTGTACTTGCCGAAAAAGTTTGTTATTCCGAGTGATAAATTGTACCATCAACCATGCATTTAGGGGGACTGCCGTTAGGGTAATTAGTGCTAGTTGCCAGTTCATCACCAGCAAAACCACTGAAATACTTACCAATGTCACAATTGAACCGACGACCTGAATTAAGCTGGTACCAACAAAGGTACGGATCTGCTCAATGTCGCTGGTGACACGGGTTAACAGTTGGGAAGTCTGCGCTTGGTCATGATAACTGAAACTGAGATTTTGGATTTTGCTGAAAATTTTGTTTCGCAGGTCATAAGCTACACCTTGAGACGCTGCTTCTGCTAGATAGCTTTGCCCGAAGTTAAATATACCACGAGCGATCGCGGCGACTACCATCCAAGCAGCGCTATATAGCACAATTTGGAGGTTATCTTGCGTAATACCCTGATCAATTCCCCACCGAAATAGTTGTGGGGTAACTGCGTTTGCGATCGTCAACAGCAACAGGCTAACCAATGCTCCTAGCGAAGTCCATCGGTAAGTGCTTAAACTCTTAAGCACACGCTGAATTGGCTGTATCGACGAAGTTTCCTGGAGTTCTGGTTGCTGAACCACTGAAATCACCCCTGTATCTTAGGAAAATTATCTCGTATTTTGATGGTAAAAAACCAATTGGTCAGTACGGAATGTGATATCTATTTGTGGTGAAAAGTCCAAATTTTGGTTCCAATTTTGGGACAACGGCATGGGAAAATACCTATTTGGCAAGCATTGCAGCTAATCCATTAAAATAAAATACCTCAGAAACCCAAAGAACAAGAATAATGGCTCAAAATTTTCATAGCAATTCCCAACTTTCCTCGGACATGTCAACTGCTATCAATCACACAGCACAGCCAAGTTCTGAGTTCTACTCTATTTTTTCTGAAGAAGAAGTTTTAGGGATAATTCATGCATTAGAAGTCAAACGAGAAATCCCTCTAAAGTATTCTTATAAAGGTAGAGGTGCAAAAATATGGGACGATTTTTATCGAAAATATGTTATCCCAACATGGTATCGAACATCAAATGTAGAAATTGAACTTTTAAAAGAGAATTTTAAATACTTGAATGACAATATTCAAACTGGTAAAAAAGTCAACATTGTAGACGTGGGTGCAGGAAATTCATATCCCGTTAAAAATTTTATTCAAAGACTTAATAAACTCGGAAAAGTTAATAAATATATTGCTTTAGATATCAGCGAAGAATTGCTTCATTTATCCAAAAATAATTTTAAAAAATGGTTTCCTCTAGTCGAGTTTATCAGCTCCACAATTGATATAGAAAATAGTTGTGTACCACAAAAATTATTCCAAAATAAAGTTAACTTGGAAATTGACGACACCGCAAAAATATTTTTCCATTTAGGTGTTACCATCGGTAATCATCAAAACAGAGATGAGGTGCTAAAAAACTTTCGAGATAGCATGGGAGAAAATGATTTACTGGTGTTTACTAATGAAACTGGTTCTAGTTCTAAATGGGATGGTAATGTCAGAGGTGGCTGCAAGTATCATGTAGAAGAAATATATGGATGGGTTAAAAGCAAGATTGGAATTAAATCTGAGGATTGTGAATTGGTGAGAAAGTATGATTTAAAAACAGATAGTATAGTTGCTAATATGAAATTTAGTCATAATTACACTCTAAATTTCAGTCGAATGGGGATAGATAAGAAGATTGAAATATCTGTTGGTGAAGAAGTTACTATTTGGCGACATCATAAGTATGAAATCCCTAAACTTTTGCAAGAACTAGAACGTTCTGGGCTGGAACTTATTCACTATAGTATTGATAAATACAAATCACATATTATGGTGATTTGTAAGGTTGCCAGTAGCTAACCTTTTTAATTAGACTTTCTCTGTCATCTCCAAAATACTGAACTTACAGAACATAGGGATACAAGTAAGTGGGCGCAAATAATCATCACTGGCTCGTAGTTGCGCTTTAGCGCTAAAGCGCAACTACGAGCCAAATACAGAGATTTTACTTTTCGTTACATAGTTTGGTTTTATCTTGCTTACCTACTTATAGCGCTTCCCGCATGGGTAAGGTACAGAAAAAACAATTAACCACAGATGAACACAGATACTCGTAGTGACACGGAATGCCCATTATTGTCAACTTAACGGTAAAAGCCATTTCCCGCAAGGAACTTTAATGATGCGAAAAAATCAGTTTAACCGAGTACCGTGGGTTTAAATCCCCCGGTTCAAAAAATAAGCAAGTTTTGGGTCGGGGTCTAAGTCCCCCGAAGTAATGCGAGTCGGAAACCGTCCCCACAAACTTCTCTTCGTCACAAAACAAAATTTACGAATTACGAATTACGAATTACGAATTACGAATTACGAATTACGAATTACGAATTACGAATTACGAATTATTTTAACTTCGCTTGTGCATCAATTAAATGTACATCAAACGTCGTCTAGCCTGAGGAACTGGCCGCCCTAAATCTTTAGCCGTTTCTATCCATTCCTGCATCACTAATTCTACATTATGCAGGGCTTCTTGATAAGTATCACCGTCAGCAGCACAGCCTGGTAATTCTGGTACTTCAGCAACAAAGGCTTCATCTAATTCACTCCAGCAGAGAATAATTTCATAGCGAAACATCATTTTTAGTTCCTAACTTATACTTGATAATTACTGCACGAACTTGTTTAATTTGATAGCTTTTGGCTTTTCCTCTCTTATGTTGCAGATTCAATATTTCTTCAACATCGGCTTTGCTAAAAATACGATGATCGCCACGAATCCGTTCCTGAAAGCCCAATCGATATAAAAGTTGCCACAGTTGGGCGAAAGGAATGTCTGTATCAGAAGTCCCAGAGAGGATCTTTTCTAAGAGTTTGTCTTGCTGACTCACGTTTTTATGGCTGTCTTAATGCTTCTATAGTGTCATATTTATTTAAAATCAGGGTATATGTGAGTGTTTACTCAAATTTACAAATGATATAGGCAACTACAGAGGGCAAACTGTTCAGATTGCTCATATCATAATGCTGAGGTATAAATCCGTCTCAGTTAACGTAAGATATTGAGTAATAAATATTACAAGAATATGAAGAAGCAAATTCTAGCCATAGCTGCCTTTTTAACCACGATTAGTTTGACAACAACCGTACAAGCAGCAAATTCTGAACATGTTAAACAGTTATTGGCAACCAAGCAATGTCAAAACTGCGATTTGAGCAATGCAGGTTTAGTGATGGCTGACTTATCTGGAGCCAATTTGAGCGGTGCTAATCTCGCAGGTGCTAACCTCAGTCGGGCAAATTTGAGCGGCGCAGATTTGCGAGGTGCAAACTTGAGTGGCGCGAGTTTATTTGGTGTTAACCTGAGTGAAGCTAAATTTAGTGGGGCCAATTTAGCGGGTGCTGATTTGAGAAATACTTATTTAGCAAATGCACAACTAACTGGTGCTAACTTGAATGGTGCTAACTTGAATGGTGCAGTTGGTATACCATCACAAATTGCTTCACCAGAACAATTTTATGCTTTGGGTGTAGCAGAAGGGCAAAAAGGTAACCAACAGCAAGCAATTAGTTATTTTAATCAAGCGATCGCTATTAAACCAGAATATGCAGGTGCTTATTTAGCTCGTGGTATCGCCCGTTACCAAATACTAGATAGACAAGGTGCATTCCAAGATGCCCAAGTTGCTGAAAAATTCTTTACATCCCAAAATAATACCACTGGAACCCAAACAGCCCAAGCTTTTATTAAAGAACTCCAAACACCCGTAAATGAGAAGGTAAGCGCTGGTAGCCCCAGTTTCGTAGACTTTTTAGGAAGTCTTGGCTCAGTCTTGCTCCAGTTCTTCCCTTTTTAAGAGGCATAATAACAAATGACAAATGACAAATAACAAATGACTTTATCTCAAGAATTATGGACAGCAAATCAAGACTTAGCCCAAGCTTGCCTAAAGCATCCTTTCGTTCAAGGCATTGGCGATGGTACTCTTGAGCAAGCTAAATTTGCTTACTACGTAGGGCAAGATGCTTTTTTCTTAGAAGCTTTTGCCCGTGCGTACAGTATCGCCGCAGCTAAAGCACCAGACTGGTTAGGTTTCACCACATTTCATAACCTAGCTAGTGGAGTTTTAGAAGAACTGCGGCTGCATAGTGGCTATGCTTCTAGGTGGGGAGTTAATTTGCATTCTGTAGAACCAGCAGCCGCTACCCGCCGCTATACTGATTTTTTGTTAGCAACTGCTTGGGGTGGAGATGTGGGCTTAACTGCTGCGGCGATGTCTCCCTGTATGCGTTTGTATGCCTTTTTGGGAGAAGAGTTAGCTGGTAACGGCATTCCTAATCATCAATATGCAGACTGGATTCGTACTTACAGCAGCACAGATTTTCAACCACTAACACAACAATTAGAAAGTTTGGTTGACAATTATGCCCCTAGCAATTCTGTTGTGCATTCAACCTATCGTTATGCTATGTTTTGTGAACGCGACTTTTTTCAGGCTGCGTGGATTTTGGAGTAAAGTAGCACAGATGTGATTAATGTCAACAAAAGCCTAGAAATAGCTTAAGTGTTGGTTTCCTTACCCGCCTGGAACTAAAGTTCAAGGCTACAAGCTAAAGTCTATTGAAGTAGACTTCATATTTTTGGGTATATATTTTTAGTCACTGGAGTTTCTATACTCAATACTGCCTAAAGCGTAACCGAACCCTATTGTCAAGACACCTATCTGATTAATGTTAAGAAATATTTTGTTAATAGCATCTATAACTAGTGACGTAGATCGCAAAGGATAAAACGCGTTACATTTATTTACAATGTCTTCAGTAGACCTTTATATATCTAACTCTGTTTGATCACTCTAGAAAATGAAAAATCAGATGCCATTTTTAATACAAGACAAGAAATAGGTTTGAGTTTTTATTTTCTAATGCAATGCAGAAAATTGTGACTTTTTGACAAAAGTCACTTTCAAGAAGGATTCTAAATTATTCTCTGGCAATAGTGATGATAGAGCGTTAAACCCATTTAAAAGGAAATTGCATGTGGATCGTCAAAATTGCTTTACGTCTTCCGTATACATTCGCGATCGCTGCCTTGATGATTGTGATCTTGGGTGTAGTAACGATATTTGGCACATCGGTTGATATTTTTCCAGCAATCAACATTCCGGTGGTTAGCATAGTTTGGACTTATAGTGGTACTACATCTGAGGAAATGGCAGAGCGAATCGTGACAATTAGCGAACGCGCCATGACAACAACAGTTGGTGACATTGAACACATTGAATCTCAATCTTTAAGTGGTGTTAGCGTCGTCAAAGTTTTCTTTCAACCGAGCGTTAATATAGCCTCAGCAGTCGCTCAAATTACCTCTGTCAGCCAAACAATTCTCCGTCCTTTGCCACCGGGGATCACGCCGCCATTCATCATTCAATACAACGCTTCTAGCGTGCCGATTATCCAGATGAGTGTTAGCAGCAAAAACTTGCCCGAACAAGCACTCAACGATTATGCTACTAACTTTGTCCGCACCCAGTTAGCAACAGTACAAGGGGCGAGTGTACCTTTGCCCTATGGTGGTAAACCTCGGCAAATTATGGTTGATATCGATCCCCAAGCGATGTTGGCTAAAGGCGTTTCTGCCCAAGACGTGACTAACGCTGTCAGCGCCCAAAACTTGGTTTTGCCCGCAGGCGATATGAAGATAGGCACTCGGGATTTTGCCGTCCGAATTAACAATAGTCCAGATGTAGTGGCAGCCCTCAACGACTTGCCGATTAAGCAAGTCAATGGTAATGTTACTTACATTCGTGATGTGGCGCAGGTAAGAGATGGCTTTGCCGTGCAAGCGAACATAGTCCGTGAAAATGGCAGGCGATCGAGTTTACTGAGTATTCTCAAGAGTGGGAATGCCTCAACCATTGATGTGATTGCTCGGGTAAAAAATGCTTTGCCCCGCATTCAATCGACTTTACCCCCAGGACTGAATTTAGCGTTTTTGTTCGATCAATCTGTATTTGTTAAAGCTTCGATTCAAGGCGTTCTCAAAGAAGGATTGATTGCTGGGTGTCTCACCGCGCTGATGATTTTGATTTTCCTGGGAAGCTGGCGCAGCACAGTGATCGTCGCCGTATCGATTCCCCTCTCGATGCTGGTTTCGATTATTGTGATGAGTCGTTTAGGACAAACTTTCAATATTATGACTTTGGGTGGTTTATCCTTAGCCGTCGGTATTCTCGTAGATGATGCCACAGTGGAAATTGAAAATATCCACCGAAATCTCGGACAAGGTAAACCAATCAAGCGAGCAATTTTAGATGGAGCGCAGCAAATTGCAACTCCAGCACTTGTAGCAACATTATGTATTTGTATTGTCTTTGTGCCGGTTGTGTTTCTCAGTGGAGTGGCAAAATACCTATTTGTACCGCTAGCGATGGCGGTAGTATTTGCCATGCTTGCTTCCTATCTGCTATCTCGGACTGTAGTACCGACGATGGCAAATTATCTCCTACCACATGAAGCGGACTGGCATAGAGAAAACGAGGATCAGAATGGTCATGGCGATCGCCACACCGATTCGCTATTGCAAAATAATAATGGTAATAATGGTAGCGACAACCACCAAAGGTTAGAGCCAACAAGGAAAACTGCCGAACCTGTTAAGAAAGATTGGATATGGGGGCTACACGAAAAGTTTAACCGACAATTTGAGAAATTTCGCAGTTGGTACTACGATGTCCTCACCTCAGCATTGAATCACCGTCGCATAGTTTTTGTGCTGTTTGGTGCTTTTATAGTAAGTGCAGGTGTTTTGTTGCCCTTCGTCGGTCAAGACTTTTTCCCTGAAGTCGATGGTGGTCAGTTTAGCTTACATGTTCGAGCCTTACCTGGTACTCGTTTGGAAGAGACAGAAAGAATTGTCAGCCAAGTTGAAGGCGTTATCCGCCAGACTGTACCGAAGGAAAATCTCTCGAAGATTTTGGATAACATCGGCTTACCCAATAGTGGTATTAACCTTACCTATGGCTACAACGGAGCGACAATTGGCCCGGCTGATGCTGATATTCTGGTGTCTTTAAAAGAATCTGGTTCAACTTTTTCTTACATCAAGCAACTCCGCCAGAAATTGAAAGTGACATTTCCCAATTACACCTTCTTTTTTGAGCCAGCTGATATTGTGACTCAAATTCTGAATTTCGGTTTACCTGCTGCTGTTGACGTACAAATATCTGGGCCTCTGCAAAACTCAAAAGCCAACTTTGAAATTGCCAAACAAATCGAAGCGCGGATGACGCGTATTCCTGGTGCTGTAGATGTACACATGCAGCAAGTTGTCGATGCTCCAGAGTTACGTCTTGATGTAGATCGCACCGAGGCTCAACAACTGGGTATGACTCAGCGTGATGTTGCCAATAGCGTTCTTACTTCCTTAAGTTCAAGCGGTCAAGCCGCAATTAACCAATGGCTCGATCCCAAAAAAGGCGTGAGTTACACCCTTGCTGTACAAGTTCCCCAGTACAAAATTGACTCTATTGACAGCCTGAAAAATACGCCAGTTAGCAACGGTCAAACTGCACCCCAACTTTTAGGTAATTTGGCTAGTGTCAAACGTGACACAGTAATGCAAGTTGTGAATCACTACAACATTCAGCCAGTTTTCGATATCTACGCTAACTCCTCAAATCGCGATCTGGGGGGAGTTGCCAAGGATGTGAATCGAATCATCGCTGATTATCAGAAAAAATTGCCTCACGGTAGTCAGATTAATGTCCGAGGGCAAGTGCAAACGATGAACTCTTCGTTTCTAGGACTTGGTTTAGGACTGGTGTTTGCAATTGTGCTAGTTTACTGCTTAATGGTGGTGAACTTCCAATCTTGGCTCGATCCCCTGATTATTATGATGGCGCTACCAAGTGCTTTAGCTGGTATTGTCTGGATACTGTTTGTCACCCGCACCACCTTTAGCGTCCCTTCGTTAATGGGTACAATTATGAGTATAGGTGTAGCAACATCAAACAGTATTCTACTGATTACTTTTGCTAATGACCAGCGTCAAGAAGGGCAAAATGCCTATAAAGCAGCCCAGGCGGCAGGTCATACGCGGTTGCGTCCTGTGTTGATGACTGCCTTAGCCATGCTCATCGGTATGGTGCCAATGTCTCTCGGTCTTGGTGAAGGTGGCGAGCAGAATGCGCCCTTGGGTCGCGCTGTAATTGGCGGCTTGTCAGCTGCAACAGTTGCGACTCTTATCTTTGTACCTGTTGTATATAGCATGTTACGGCGTCAACAACCTCATCCTATCGATGAGGATGATGACGATTTAACTTTCTCAGATCCACAGACTGCATACTCCTTGTCATCATCCCAAGGTAAGTCATAAGCAATTTCATTGTTCAAAATTGCCAAAGCCAATGAAGGTAAGAATCTAGCTGCCGAATTCATGCAAATTATACTAATTTTCTAAAATCCGGCAACAGATTCAAACCTTCAAACCCACACTGAATCTGACTTTCTTAATTACGAATTACGAATTACGAATTACGAATTAGTATTACCTATGGATTCTCAGCCTCCTCTATCTCCTGATTCTCAACAACAAACGACTTCTAGAAAACAAAAGCGCGGCATCGGTCGAATTGGTTGGGGTGTACTTGGTGCTGTTTTTTTTGGTAGCCTACTACTCATAGGTATTCTGCCCCGGTTAACCCAAAGGTCAGAATTACAAGCGGCAGTCAAAGAAGCAAGCACCATACCCTCAGTCAACGTTATCACTCCCCATCGCGCTGCTGCTACTACCAATTTAGAACTCCCTGGTAGTGTTGTAGCCCTTAATCAAACAACTATCTACGCTCGCAGTACTGGGTATTTGCGGCGGTGGTACGCAGACATTGGCGATCGCGTGCAGGCTGGCCAATTGTTAGCAGAGATTGATTCACCAGACATAGATCAGCAAGTTTTGCAAGCAAAGGCAGAGTTAGCACAAGCACAAGCCAACGTGCTTCAAAGTCGTGCTAGTTTAGCTAAAGGTGTTTCTGATTTGAAGCAAGCCCGCGCTAACCTATTGATAGCACGTCAGACCTGGCTGCGCTGGAGTGTTCTTGTTAAGCAAGGTGCAGTGCCTCAACAAGATGCAGATACAAAATATGCTACATATCAGGCTAATCTTGCCAACGTTGAGGCAGCACAAAACACTGTTAATTCTGACTCTGCCAACATCAAAGCAGCACAAGCTAACGTCTACGCAAGTCAAGCAAACTTCCAGCGTAATACTGTGTTGCAGTCTTATAAGAAAGTCACTGCTCCTTTCTCAGGAGTGATTACCGCACGTAACGTAAATACAGGTGTTTTAATTTCAGCAGGTAGTGGCAGCACCAATACCAGCAACAGCAACACTAGCAATACCAGCCTTTATACCATTGCTGCTTATGACAAGCTAGATGTGAATGTGAATGTTCCACAGAGTTTATCACCGTCATTTCAGACTGGTCAAACAGCACAAATTACAGTCACAGAGTTACCACAACGATTGTTTACGGGTAAAGTAGTGCGGACTAGCAACGCTATAGATCCAAATACTCGCACTTTGCTAACACAATTAGAAGTGCAGAATTCCGACGCTATGCTGCGACCGGGGATGTATGCTACTGTAAAATTTGCTATTAACCGCGCTAATACTCCCTTTGTTGTGCCAGATAGTGCTTTAGTTGTCAATGCCGGAGGTACGCAGGTAGCAACTTTAACCAAAGACCAAACAGTGCATTATCAAAAAGTTGCCGTTGGGCGAGATTATGGTACTGAAGTAGAAATTACATCAGGTTTGACAGGAAATGAATCGCTGATTGCCACTCCTACGGTTGATCAGACTGAGGGTTTGCGCGTGCAGCCAGTTGCACAAACAAAGTAGACTCAATGTTTTGACATTCCCGATGCATAAATGCAGGAGAGGGAGGCAGGGGAGTAAAGAGAGTTATTTTTCAGTAATTCTCTTCTGCCTCTGGCTCAACAGTCTGCCTCAAGCAAAAAATTCTTTAACCGAACGGTATTGAATGCTGTCCCTCAATAAGCGTAGCTAGCCGTAGACATTGCTTGCTGTGAAGGCGTTGCATGGCGTTGCATAATAGAGGCATGACTTGAGTCTTGGCGTTGGACATGATATTAAGCGTTTTCCCGATCTTCTACTCTTATTTTCTCATCCAAAAACTTTAACTGCTGGTATATACAGCTAATCTGCGGTAAATCCACATCTGCTGCTTGCGCTTTCCGTAATGGGTTCCCAAAAATTGCTTCTACTTCTAAAGGCCGCCTTTCGTCGTAGTCAATTTTCATGCTGGTACGATAAGGCTTCATTTTCACGGTGTAATCCAGCATTGTTTGAATGAAGCTATCAGGAATGATGCGTCTGCAACTTTTTGAACCTGCTGCAACTTCATACATCAACTGTTCAACTAATTTGCGGGTGTGAACATAGGACATTAGCTCATCTGTTCTAGCGTTGAGAATTACAGACAGTCCATTATAGGGAATATTCCACACTAATTTTTTCCATCGCCCTAGTAATAAGTCTTCAGCTAATTCCGTTGAGATACCAGCACTCTTCAAGTCATCGGCAATTTGCCGCATTTTATCTGTAATCCCAGTAGGATTATAGCCAGAAGCATATCCCCCTATGGTAATTTGTCCATAGTCGAGGTGGCGGATATGTCCTGCTCCGACTTTATTGGAACAGAGAAAACACAACCCACCAATAATGCTGACATTGCCAACTATTTTCGCAACTTCTTCTTCCACCGCCAGTCCATTTTGCAATACCAACACTACCGCATCATCCCTGACGAGTGGCGGTAACATCTGCGGCAATAAATGGTTTTGTGTCGTCTTTAGCGCTACCACTACCACATCGCATTGTGGCATTTTTTCTATATCATTGTAGGCGTTGACTTGAGTCAGGGCGAAATCACCATCTTTTGACTCAATAACTAAACCAGATTTACTGACATATTCATAATCACTTTTGAGCAAAAAGTGAACATCTAAACCAGCTTTTTGCAGTTTTGCACCATAAAAGCCACCTAATGCACCAGTTCCTAGAATGGCGTAACTACGCTTGGACATTTTGCTAACAAAGAGATTTTTATATAAACGATACTAGCTGTGTATCCCTAATAAGTCATCATATTTCAATTCCTGCCTTAATTAAAAATTCTCTCATCGTGGAAAATATAGAAGCGTAGGTCTAGCCCGTCGTATACATCGCACTTCCACATTTCCAAAGCGATCGCTAATTCTATGATGGCATTGTAGGCGATCGCTTTACAGAAAACCTCAAAAATAAAGCGATCGCTGTTGTACAAGAGTGAGTGCGTTAGCGTAGCTCACCGTAGGTATCGCTTTGCAGAAAATCTCAAAAATAAGGCGTAGACGATTAGCGGCTTGTCGTTATACCTACGGTAACGCACCAATATATTACAAAAAGCAGCAAATAAAATTTCAGTAGATATTAAGTCTAGTGGATAATTTGGGGAACACTAAGAAAGCCTAATGAGTTAAATATAGCTTTTATGTCTACTGAGTTAGCAGCTGAGACTCTATTACCTCTTTCTATCCAAGAACGTAAAGTACTAATTTTGAATCATGCTTTATTAATTGATGTGACTCATATTGCGGATGAAGATTTGCATACAGCATATAAGTACGGAAAAATTATCTCTTCAATAGCACCTGCTTATTTTCAATATCAAATTGCACAAGATAACCAGAATTTATCAGTTCTAAAATTAGATATACAATCTGAGTTAATTAGCAATAAAACTGAGAAATTTGCAGATAATTTTATTGAATGGTTAAAAGCTGATTTTAAAAATAAAAGTGCAATACTTGAGCATCATCCTAACCCGCGAAATCTTTTTGAACTCTGTGGAGCAAAATTACTAGTAACTAGCAACTCAGGTCAACTTTTTGCTGAAGATTAAGCCAAAGTCTTGGGCCATTTCCTAAAGCTTTACCAAGACGTATTGCTATATCTACTGTAATTGAGGTTTGACCATTAATAATTGCCTGAATTGTTTGATTAGATACTCTTAAAAATTCTGCCAAATTTACGGCATTAATATCTAAATGATCTAAAACATCTGCAATTTCTTCACCAGGATGTATTGGTCTTACTAATCTATCATCATTAATATCTTGCCAATTATCCATAATTAATACTTCTTACTTAATAATTTGGTTAACCTTATTTAGCATTCTCTAACCAATTAATATCATACAAACACAGGAGTTAATGATAATCTTTAAGCTGCTACTGCCTCTAAATTTCTCATGACTCTTGTTTTGTTATTCAGTTACAAAATCGCCTCAAGATTTAAAATAAACCCCTGTAAAACATCTTCTCCTGACAAAGTAACAGGCGATTCCAGCACATCAACCTCTTGTCCTTGTCGATAAATTTCCACTTGCCGCGATTTCCGATTAATTAACCAACCCAAACGCACACCATTATCTATGTATTCCCTCATCTTTTCTTGAGCAACTTTCAAACTATCACTTGGCGAAAGTAACTCAATTACAAAACCAGGAGAAATGGGAGGAAATTTTTGTTTTTCTTCTTCAGTTAAAGCATCCCATCGTTCTAACTTTATCCAACAAGCATCAGGTGAACTATCTGCACTATTAGGTAATTTAAAACAAGTAGAAGAATCAAAAGCGATGCCAGTACCATCGGTATCTGACCAGTTAAATAATTGTTGGGTTAGTCTACCATTACGATTTCCGGTTTCTCCCCCTGTTGGTGGCATAATAATTAATTCTCCGGTTGCAGTGCGTTCAAACCTCAAGTCACGGTTTGCCTGACATAGATTAAAAAACTGCTCATCTGTCAGTTCCAATACTGATTGAAGGTTGACGGTTAAAGCATTCATGGTGATATTACAGATTGAAATATTAACTCAGGAAAGATGCCTAGCCTACAGACTATTCTATCCCCTTCATCCATTTTTTCTGCTTCTAGTGATACCTAACACACACGTAAATATTACCAAATCATTCCCAAATTCAACACAAAACCCTGCAAAACATCTTCTCCTGACAAAGTAACAGGCGATTCCAACACCTCAACCTCTTGTCCTTGCCGATAAATCTCCACTTGCCGCGATTTACGATTAATGAACCAACCCAAGCGCACACCATTATGTATGTATTCCCTCATCTTTTCCTGTGCAACTTTCAAACTATCACTTAGCGAAAGTAACTCAACAACAAAATCAGGACAAATGGGGGGAAACTTTTGTTTTTCTTCTTCAGTTAAAGCATCCCATCGTTCTAACTTTATCCAAGAAGCATCAGGGGAACGGTCTGCACCATTGGGAAGTTTAAAACCTGTAGAGGAATCAAAGGCAATACCCAGTTTATTTTGCTCATTCCAAATCCAAACTTGAGCAGTTAGCCCAGCGTTACGATTTCCGGTTTCTCCCCCGGTTGGTGGCATGATAATTAATTCTCCGGTTGCAGTGCGTTCAAACCTCAAGTCACGGTTTGCCTGACATAGATTAAAAAACTGCTCATCTGTCAGTTCCAGCACAGGTTTAAGGTTGACTGTTAGGGCGTTCATAAGCAGGATAGGCAATGAAGCCTAGAGGTTACACTTATTTTATGATGGTATTATAGAAAGCGATCGCCTGTTGTCCAAGAGCGATCGCCTGTTCTGGAAGAGTTAGTGCGATCGCCTTGCAGAAAACCTCAAAAATAAAGCCTAGACCCGTAGCGGCTTGCTGTTAGACATCGCCTGTTGTAGAAGAGTGAACGCGATCGCACTTCATAAGCCACAGCTAAAGCAATATTTTGCAATGCAAAATGCTAAATTCTTTTATTTATAAGGGTTTTTTTGAAATTTTTATTCAGCATAACAATAATTGAATAATCAAAAGTACGATACTATAGATGCAACAACTCAGATATGTCAATCTAACAATCTAACATGAGTAACAATTTATTAAGCAAAAATATTACAGAACAAATGCAGGAAGAAGCAGAGATACAAATCCGCGACAAGAAAAAAGTCGTTGACTATAACACAATTGAGTATCCTATTAAAGTTATAGTTCAAAAATACCTAAAAGGTCTTGATGATGATTCTAATGAATTATTTATTCCAGATTACCAAAGAGCGATGATTTGGGATCAAAAAAGACAATCTAAATTTATTGAATCTATTTTATTAGGTTTACCTATTCCTTATATTTATGTTGCAGATACTTCCGGGGAAGCAACAGACGAAAATCCTTTAGAAACAAAAGATTTAGCTCGTTTAGAAATCATAGATGGAACACAAAGGATTCGCACTTTAGCGAATTTCATTAATGATAAGTTACGTTTACAGGATTTAGAAAAGTTAGATAAACTGAAAGGATTTATATTTTCTAGTCTACCTATTGCACGTCAAAGACGTTTTCAACGAACAACCATAAGAATGATTCAACTCACAGAAGATGCTGATGAAGAAACTCGTAGAGATTTATTTGAAAGAATCAATACGGGTAGTGTTGAATTAAATCCAATGGAAAAAATTAGAGGTATTAGAAGAGGAGCTTTTCTTGATTTGATAGATGAATTAGCGAAGTACCAAAAATTTATTAGTCTTTGTGATTTTACAGAAACCTCAATTAAAAGAGTAGAACCCCAAGAATTTGTTTTACGATTTTTTGCTTTTTTAAATAATTATCAAAGTTTTAATAAGAATATTAATGAGTTTCTTGATAGTTATGTACAGGAACTTAATAAAGATGAACCAAATACTCTAGAAAACATGAAAAATGAATTTTATGCAATGATTGATTTTGTTGAGATGTATTTTCCAACAGGTTTTAGACAAGGGAAGAAAAAGGATAGAACAACAACTCGAATTAAATTTGAATCTCTTGCTGTTGGTATAACTTTAGCTTTAAGACAACAAAAAAACCTCAAGCCTACATCAGTAGATTTCCTGGATTCAAAAGAATTTATAGGATACACTAGTAGTGATGCTAGTAGTTCTAGAAATAAAGTTATTCGTCGTATTGAATATGTCCGTGATCAGATTTTAGGTAGAGTTTAGTGAAAGAAGTATTAGATTTAGAGGATTTCAACGAACGTGCTAAAGACGTTAGTGATTATCTTCATTTTCTGAGAGATTTGGAGCAAGGCCAAATTTTATTAAGTAAGGATGGTGGAATTTCTAAAATTGATTCTGAATTAGATAAAAGTTTAAAATCTACTGGATTTTTATTACTTTACAATCTTATAGAATCTACTATGAGAAATGCTATTCAAAGTATTTTTGATGAAATTAGTAATAAAGGTGTTTCCTTCGATCAACTAAGACTAGAAATTAAAAAAATAATTTTGCAAAATTTAAATAAACGTGATGTTGATAAAGTCTTACAAGAAATAACAATTATTTCCCTAGATATGATTAAATATGGCTTTAATCGTGATGGTCTGTTCTCTGGTAATGTAGATGCTAGAGAAATCAAGATAATAGCTAAAGTATATGGATTTTCAGCCATTACTGACAAAGATACTAGAGATGGAATTGATTTAGTGTCAATAAAAAAAAATAGAAATGATTTAGCTCATGGTGTTATGTCTTTTAAAGAAGAAGGTTCACTCCTCCGACGCTAATTGTGAGCATCAGTGAGAGGTTAAGATAATTGCACATTTGTCAAGAGGGTGCAGGAAAAGGCGATAAATCTAGCTTGGAGAATGGCTTTCGCAGATATTTAACCACGCCTAAGTCTTGATTCTCTGGGGCAGCGAAGTACTTAATCGGGTCATCCGCTTTGCCTTTGTCATTTGCGACACTAAAATGGTACAAACCGCGAAATATCATCTCCAAAGAAATGCGGTCAAATGGCAGAGATAATTCGTCTGCAACCGCATCTCCCAAGTCAACCAAAACAGCATAAAATAACCAAGTAGCCCAGACTTGTAGCTTGATACCATTAATAGAACCAGTCCATAAATAAGATAGCCCCAGCAAGCGTTTTACTGTGTAGAAAGCTTCTTCAACTCTCCATCTTCGGCGGTATAAATCTGCCACAACATAAGGAGGTAAAATTTGTGGATCAAGGACAGAAGTAATGTAAGAATAGCTAGTTTTAGCAACTTTTATCTCGATTAAACGTAAAGTCAGTACTGGTGCGCCACCACGACCAGTACCAAGTTGAATCAATCGGTCTTTAAGAGAATGGTCATAGCTAAAAATCTTTAGATATTTAATAGATGCTTTGGCTTTTAAACGAGTAATAAAATGGACTTCTTGATTAATCAGTTGTTGTAAAAACTGGAAATGATAGAAACCTCTGTCAAGTAAAATTAAAGTCTTAGCAGTCACTAAATTTAGTAATGCAGATTCAAAATTTGTGTCAGAAGCAGCAGGATTAGTGTGAAACCAAACTTCGACAGGTAAACGAGTAACCAAATCAATAACTGTACAAATTTTACCTGCAAGTTGCCCTGCTTTCACGTCTTCCAGGCTTTTTAGCTTCCGAAATAGAGCCTCTAATGTAGACCCATCAGCTATCCATATTCGTTCAAAATTACAGAGTGAAAACTTCACGCTATCTGGCAATGGTCGCCTGAGTCTTTGTTGCCAATTAAATTGCAATTTAGGCAATAAATCTTTAAACGCTCGCTCAAATAATTCAGAAGGAAAAACTAAAAATCTTTCTGAGAGTGATTGTTGAGCAACTTTAGTAACAGGACACCATAATAAACCTTCTCGTGCTAACAGACGATTCAACTCTTGAACGCCAGGAACTTGTCGCCACAACAGTGTTAATACTGCTGCTACCATTAAAGATAAATTGAGAACTCTGTCTCGTAATCCTAACTGTTTATAATATTTTTGTTGGGCAAAAACTGCTGGGGTTAATAAAGCTTCTAAGTGTTTAGCGATCGCTTCATTATCTATAGTAGGAGTATTATGTCGGTGTGGGTGGTCAGAGTTTTGTTTTGGTCGCTTGGGCATGGTGGTAAACCAAACTTTTCATTACCTCGTTTAATAATTGAATTTACCTAAGAATGTTGCCCGCTTCTTGCAAAGTTATTTTGTCGTTACAATACTTTTTCTTACCTTATTTAAGTTGTCAAGTACCTTTAAGATAATGATAATCAAATAGAGGGGGAGGAGGCAAGCGTCGCTTGCCTCCTCCCCCTCTCCCCATACACGATTATCATTCTTATTAAGACTATTTTGAGTATTTTAGCTGATTGACAAAAAGCACTTTATTCTAACCTCTCACGGATGAATTGTGAGTGGATCGTGAGTAATTTGCCAACCATCTTTCTGTAAAGCTGTTTTGACAACTTCATGAAAGACATCTTTAGCAGACATACATATCTATAATTATATATTTGATTTTCATTTAGCCACATTCCATCCAATTTGTCAAAACCGTTTTTTATGTAGAGACGTTCTATAAAACGTCCCTACATTTATGATTAGGGATTATTCAATGCCTTCAATCCGGTCTTCAACTTCTTGGTACAACTCGCGCAGACGATCTAAATTATCCTCGCTAGTCTGCCAATAACCGCGTCCATTCACTTCTAACAAAGTTGATACAATCTTGCGGAAAGAATGGGGATTAAGGTTCAACAACCGTTTCTGCATTTCTTCATCTTTGATGAAGGTTTCGTTAGTATCCTCGTAAATCCAGTTATCCACAGCGCCGGCTGTCGCACTCCAACCCGTTGTATTTACCAATCGTTTGGAGAGTTCGCGCACACCTTCGTAACCGTGATTTAGCATTCCCTCGTACCACTTGGGATTTAACAATTTGGTACGCGCATCCAAACGCACGGTTTCTGATAATGTCCGCACTTGAGCGTTAGCTGTGGTTGTATCTGCAATATAAGATGCTGGTTTTTTACCATCACCCCGCAGACTTGCAACTAACTTAGTGGGATCTGAATCGAAGTAATGAGAAACATCCGTTAAACTAATCTCCGAAGAATCCAAATTTTGGAAAGTTGCATCAGCAGTTTTCAAGCTACTTTCAAAAATCTGCCGGGATTCGTCCATAATTCCGGGGTTATCGGAATTGAAGGAGAAGGATTTCCGGTTGAGATACATTTCCTGCAACTCGGCTTCGCTATCCCAAGTACTGTTTTCTACCGCCAAGTTGATATTTGACGAGTAGGAACCAGAAGCATTGGAGAAAACGCGCGTCGCAGCTTGACGCAGATTAATCCCCATTTCCTCCGCTTGCAGCAAAGCGTGTTTGCGAACAAAGTTCATTTCTAAGGGTTCATCCGCCTCGGCTGCCATTTTCACGCCTTGGTCTAGCAGGTTCATTTGGTTGATGAACAAGTCGCGGAATACTCCAGAACAGTTGATTACTACATCAATTCTCGGTCTTCCCAACTCTTCTAGAGATATCAATTCCAACTTGTTCACCCGTCCCAAAGCATCGGGAACTGGACGCACGCCCACCATCCACATAATTTGGGCTAGGGATTCACCGTAAGTTTTGATGTTATCGGTTCCCCAGAGGACACAGGCGATGGTTTCTGGCCATTTACCTTCGTTTTCCGCCTTATTACGAATCAAAAGCCTGTCTACGACAATTTTGGCTGATTGAACTGCTGCCGTTGTGGGGATGGATTGGGGATCGAGTGCATGGATATTCTTACCTGTGGGCAATACATCCGGGTTGCGGATGGGATCGCCACCAGGACCGGGTAGGATGTACTCACCTTCCAAACCTCTGAGTAATGCTCCGAGTTCGTTATCGGCACAAACTTGTTGCAGACAGAATTCCAAATACTCAAGTAGGGGTTTTAGGGCTGTGGTGTCAACTTTGGGATAACCTGCTTTATGCAATGATTCTACCCAAGGTTCTTTTTTACCCATGTTGAAGAAATTCAACCGGGAAACCAAAGAAACTCGCCCTTCTGCGTCGATTTGCTCTTGGACAAGGGCAGTAACTGCTGCACGGGTTGCCAAGGTGATGTCTTGCAGTAATTGGACATCTTGTAAAATGCCTCTGTCATTATTTTGGTAAATATCGTCAATGTTACGCCCAATACTATTGGCGATAATTCCCGGCAAGCCTTGAAGTCCTTCTTCCTGACGATCTAGACTAGCAATATTTACCAGAGTTGCGATCGCTTCTTCTGCACTTGGCGGTTTACCAATGACGTGCAACCCACAAGGCAACAACCGCGACTCAATTTCCATCAACTTCCGGTAGACGTTGCCAACAATATTATCCCGCTCATCGGCACTCATGTCTCTGGCATCGGTTTCTGGCAGGTTAATATCCTTATCCAGATTCACGATCCGGCATTTATCCATGATGCTGTTAACAATGGAAACACCCCGCCCACTATCTTTCAAGGTTTGGTAAGAAGCAATTAACTCGCTCAGTTCCTTCAAACCTTTATACAAACCAGCATTTTCTGCCGGCGGTGTCAAGTAGGAAATTGTTTCGGCATAACTGCGACGTTTGGCAATTGTCGCTTCACTCGGATTATTGGCGGCGTAGTAATACAGGTTGGGAATTGAGCCAATTAAGTTATCTGGATAACAATCACCAGACATCCCCATCTGTTTACCTGGCATGAATTCCAATGAACCGTGTGTACCAAAGTGCAGTACAGCATCAGCTTGCCAAACTTGCTCTAGGTAAGTGTAGTAGGCAGCAAAACCGTGGTGAGGACTAGCTGAACGTGAGAACAACAGCCGCATCGGGTCGCCTTCATAACCAAATGTAGGTTGCACACCGATGAAGACGTTACCGAATTGCTTACCATAAATCAGCAGATTTTGCCCATCACTGTTGAGATGTCCCGGAGGTGGCCCCCAGTTTTCCTCTAAGCGGTGAGAGTATGGAGTCAGCGCCTCATACTCAGGAACCGACATTTTATAAGCAACGTTCAGTTCTGGGCTGTTGTACTGCGCTTGGGCGTCGTGGATGACTTCTTGCATCAACGCTTCGGCTGATTCTGGCAACTCTGGTAAATCGTAGCCGTTATTTTTGAGTGCTTTCATCACCTCGTAGATGGAAGCAAATACATCTAAATAAGCGGCGGTTCCCACGTTGCCTTTATCTGGCGGAAAGCTGAAAACGGTGATGGCGACTTTTTTCTCTAGCTTCGGTTTGCGGCGCAGATTTGCCCATTTTAAGGCGCGTTCGGCTACAGCTTCAACCCGATCGCGCAGTGCGATCGCTTTCCCTGTAGTCCCATCCCTACCCGATAATATAATCGGCTCAATTGCTCCATCCAATTCAGGAATCGCAATTTGCAAAGCGACTTGAATTGGATGTAACCCTAAATCGCTATCCATCCACTCTTCTGTGGTTTGGAATACTAAGGGTAAGGCCACCATGTAAGGACGGTTTAAGCGTTTGAGTGACTCAATTGCTTTCGGATGATCTTGTCTGGCTGGCCCACCCACCAAAGCAAAACCAGTCAGCGATATTACAGCATCTACTAACTGTGTGTTGGTATTTGGTTCATAGAAGTAAGCATCCACAGGCTTGGAGAAATCCAAACCACCAGCAAAAACCGGTAATACCCGTGCGCCTAATGCTTCTAATTCCTGCACCATTGCGACATAATGGGCATCATCCCCTGTGACTAGGTGAGTGCGTTGTAATACTAACCCAACACAAGGAGCTAGGGGATCTTTGAGATCGCTAGAGATATCCTTACGAGCCGTATACCAATTCAGGTACTCTCTGACATCTTCAAACATACAGGGAGCCAAAGGATGCCAAATCCCTAAATCGGGATAAACCACCGGCTGTTGATATGTAGAAGGTGCAAAATTTTGTTTCTCTAAATCTTTAAATACGTATTTATCAGCTAGCATCAGCAAGAAGTTTTCCAGGTTTTCTGGAGAACCACCTAGCCAATACTGAAAACTGAGCATGAAATTTCGGGCATCCTGTGCTTTCTCCATCGGTAAAAACTTTAGCACTTGCGGCAGCGTTCGCAAAAGCTTCAGCATCCCATCTTGGAATCCCGCACCGGATTTTTCTTTGCGTTTCCGCATGAATTGAGCGATCGCACTTTTTGACTGACCCAATTGTGCCAAGGAAAAGCTGCCCATTTTACTCAGGCGCATCACCTCTGGCATTGAGGGAAAGACAACCGAAACATCTAAGCGATCGCGGTGTGGTTCTACTGCTGCTACGACTTTCTGTGCTAAGTCTTCGATAAAAATGAGCGAAGCGATGAAGATATTCGCACTCTCAATTTCTCGCTTAAACTCCTCATAATTCTCTGGGTCGCGGAGTTCCTCAATCAAGTACCCGCTGATTTCAATCGCCAAGTTGGGATTGTTCGCGTTAATCGTGCGAACTGCTTGCGACAATGCACTCTGGTACTGGGACTCAAGCACGACATAGACCACCTTGATTAAACTACGTCCGCGTAAGTTATCAGGCGCAATGTGTCTAATGGTGGACTTGACGTGGGTGAACATGCTTCTTCGGCTCCTTTGATGCGTGTTCTCTACTAGAAGTTAAGAGCGGCATTATCAGCCACCGTTAACTTCTGATCTTTAGGCAATATGTGTTTTTTATCAGAAAACACTTACCCACTGGGCATTTTATCCTCTATCTGACACAAATCGATATAAAAAACGAAATATTTCTTTGTATTTGTTGACTTTATATAGAAGCATCGACTCACTTATATGTAAATATTTTGTAATATACTTTTTAATCGTTAAATAGTTATTTAAAGATATACGCGATTGAGCAAGGCTTATTAAATCTTACCTAGTGGCGATAGTAATAAAATTAAGATAAAGTATTACGAGGATAAAAAAGCTTGTTTTAGTGAGATATAAAGCACTTGAAATAAGCGATAAATGTTTTAATAGTAAACTCTTTAAGTAGACTAAAGTGTAGTTTAGTGGTTGGTCTGTTTAGGGACTTCCAGAGAATAAAATATACAGTTACCAATAATGATAATCATTGTTAGGGGGGTAGGAGAGGCTGCTTACGGCAGCCTCTCCTACCCCA
>NZ_JBALFF010000063.1:0-21768 GCF_036916975.1 Nostoc sp. | reverse complement strand
AGGGGGCAGGGGGCAGGGGGCAGGGGGCAGGGGGCAGGGGGCAGGGGGCAGGGGGCAGGGGGCAGGGGGCAGGGGGCAGGGGGCAGGGGGCAGGGGGCAGGGAGAATAATAACTCCCAACTCCTAACTCCTAACTCCTAACTCCTAACTCCCAACTCCCAACTCCCAACTCCCAACTCCTAACTCCTAACTCCTAACTCCTAACTCCTAACTCCCAACTCCTACCTCCTACCTCCCAACTCCCCATTAAAAGCAGCGTCTTGGCTAAGAAAGCATTAAAATACATTAAGTAAATTGCTCTTTTAACTTTGGTTGCTGCTAAGGCAAAGATAGTATATGACTGACGTTCCCGCAGTTCGCATTCGCAATTTTTGTATTATTGCTCACATCGACCACGGGAAATCAACCCTCGCCGATCGCTTGTTGCAAGCTACTGGCACTGTTGAAGACCGACAGATGAAGGAACAGTTTCTTGACAACATGGATTTGGAACGGGAGCGCGGCATTACAATTAAGCTGCAAGCTGCCCGGATGAATTACACAGCGAAGGATGGTCAGCAGTATGTGCTGAATCTTATTGATACTCCGGGACATGTGGATTTCTCTTATGAAGTATCTCGCTCTCTTGTTGCTTGTGAAGGAGCGCTATTGGTAGTAGATGCGTCCCAAGGTGTGGAGGCGCAAACTTTGGCAAATGTATATTTAGCGTTAGAGAGTAACCTGGAAATTATCCCGGTTTTGAATAAAATCGATTTGCCTGGGGCTGAACCAGAACGGGTAATTGGCGAAATTGAAGAAATTATCGGTCTAGATTGCAGTGGTGCGATTCTTGCCTCTGCTAAAGAAGGAATTGGTATTGATCAGATTTTAGAAGCAGTTGTGGAGCGGATACCACCACCGCCGAATACGATAAATGAACGCTTACGGGCGTTAATATTTGATAGTTATTACGATAGCTACCGGGGAGTAATTGTGTATTTCCGGGTGATGGATGGCACAGTGAAAAAAGGCGATCGCATCCATTTAATGGCATCGGGTAAAGAATTTGAAATTGATGAGTTAGGCGTTCTTTCTCCGACTCAAAAGCAAGTTGATGAACTGCACGCTGGGGAAGTAGGCTATTTGGGAGCGGGAATTAGAGCCGTAGCTGATGCACGGGTAGGTGACACAATTACCCTCAGTAAGGCGAAAGCAGAAGAACCCTTACCAGGTTACGCAGAAGCGAACCCGATGGTTTTTTGCGGGATGTTCCCCATTGATGCTGACCAATTTGAAGATTTGCGGGAAGCTTTAGAAAAGCTCGAACTCAACGACGCAGCGCTACATTACGAACCAGAAACTTCGAGCGCGATGGGGTTTGGTTTCCGTTGCGGGTTTTTGGGTTTACTGCACATGGAAATTGTTCAGGAACGTCTAGAGCGAGAGTATAACTTAGATTTAATCATTACAGCCCCCTCGGTGGTTTATAAGGTGATTACCCTCAAAGGTGAGGAACTGTACATTGATAATCCTAGCCGCTTACCTTCTCCCAATGATCGCGAAAGAATTGAAGAACCCTACGTCCAAGTAGAGATGATTACGCCGGAAACTTATGTTGGCAGCTTGATGGAGTTGTCACAAAACCGCCGTGGCATCTTCAAAGATATGAAATATCTCACCCAAGGACGAACCACACTTACGTATGAGCTACCCTTAGCGGAGGTGGTGACTGACTTTTTCGATCAAATGAAGTCGCGATCGCGCGGTTACGCTAGTATGGAATATCACATCATCGGCTACCGTGAGAATCCCCTGGTGAAGCTAGATATCATGATTAACGGCGATCCTGTGGATTCCTTGGCGATGATTGTCCATCGAGATAAAGCTTACAACGTCGGGCGGGCAATGGCGGAAAAACTCAAGGAACTAATTCCTCGCCATCAATTCAAAGTGCCAATTCAGGCATCTATTGGCAGTAAAGTTATTGCCAGCGAACACATTCCCGCTTTGCGGAAAGATGTACTAGCCAAGTGCTACGGTGGCGACATCAGCCGGAAGAAGAAACTTTTACAGAAGCAAGCAAAAGGTAAAAAGCGGATGAAATCTGTGGGTACTGTGGATGTACCGCAAGAAGCCTTTATGGCAGTATTGCGCTTGGATCAAAACTAATTTAATCCTCAGAGACGAATGGCAATAAAAAAAGCCTCAAAACTTATCTAACCTATTTCCCAGCCTGAAAGCTGGGAACCAGGCGCAAGGGCTGTATCTTAACTTAGTTGCCATTCTCCTCAGAGACAATTTGGCTACTTGCGCCGACATATCAATCTGAAAAATATCAAACAACCAACCCCAACCCCTTGTCTTGTAGGGGAGGGTGTCCAATAGTCTGAATTACGAATTAGAATTATACCTTGTTTCTTATCACTAGCCTACAGTTGATAACCTTTGATAAGCTTTTACAAAATAACTGTTAAAAAATCTCAAAATTTTAGTAAACATACTCACTGCATTTGCCACCCTTGTATTTTTAGGTAAATGTAATTTTTTGGATATTTGTAAAGTTGTCGGGGAATCTAGCAGATGAAGATACTGGTACTGAGTTGGGAGTTTCCGCCAAGGATTGTTGGGGGAATTGCGCGGCATGTAGCGGAGTTGTACCCAGAACTGGTAAAGCTAGGGCATGAAATCCACCTGATTACAGCAGAGTTTGGTCAGGCGTCGATGTATGAGGTGGTTGAGGGAGTAAAGGTGCATCGAGTGCCAGTTGCCCATAGTAACGACTTTTTCCACTGGGTAGTCAATCTCAACCTAAGTATGGGAGATCATGGTGGTAAGTTGATTTTAGAGGAAGGGCCTTTTGATTTAATTCATGCCCATGATTGGTTGGTCGGAGATGCTGCGATCGCTCTCAAGCATAATTTTAAAATACCACTAATTGCTACAATTCACGCTACAGAATACGGGCGTTACAACGGTATTCGCACAGATATTCAAGGTTATATAAATGGCAAAGAAACCTTGCTGGCTTACAATGCTTGGCGGATTATTGTTTGTAGCGACTATATGCGCCAAGAAGTAGAACGGGCGTTACACAGTCCTTGGGATAAAATCGATGTCATTTATAACGGTATCCGAGCCGAAAAGAAACAGCATCACGTAGATTTTCATGCTGTAAATTTTCGCCGCCAATTTGCCACAGACGATGAGAAAATCGTTTACTACCTTGGTCGCATGACCTACGAAAAGGGTGTACCTGTATTGCTCAATGCTGCACCTAAGATTCTTTCGCAAATGGCAGGTAACGTTAAATTTGTCATCGTTGGTGGCGGCAATACTGACCATCTCAAGCGCCAAGCCTGGGATTTGGGAATTTGGCATCATTGCTATTTTACAGGTTTTCTCTCTGATAGATACTTAGATAGATTCCAAACTGTCGCAGACTGTGCAGTGTTTCCTAGTCTTTACGAACCTTTTGGGATTGTGGCTTTAGAAAGCTTTGCTTCTCGTGTTCCGGTAGTAGTTTCTGATACTGGTGGTTTTCCAGAAGTAGTGCAACATACCAAAACAGGCATTGTAACTTGGGTGAACAATCCCGATTCTTTAGCTTGGGGAATTTTGGAGGTTTTGAAAAATCCAGGATATCGGCAATGGCTGGTGGATAACGCTTATGAGGATTTAAAGCGACGCTTTAGCTGGCCGAAATTAGCCAAGCAAACAGAAGAAGTATATCAGCGAGTTGTACAAGAGCGATCGCAAATTGCCTGGTAAGTAAGTGGGCGCAAATAATCATCACTCGCTCGTAGTTGCGCTTTAGCGCTAAAGCGCAACTACGAGCCAAATACAGAGATTTTACTTTTCGTTACATAGTTTGGTTTTATCTTGCCTACCTACTTAAGCATAGATCCCCGACTTCTTGAAAAAGTGGGGGATCTAAAATTTTATTTTTTAAAGAAGCGCTATAAAGAACACAAGCAATATGGAGATTTTCGCAGAGTAAGGCAGAGAATAAATGATTACTTTGCGTTATTTTGAGTTAACAAACAGTACAAACCCTGTACGCTGGAAATTCTACCCTATCTAGTGCCAGAGTTAAGCTAGTACGCGTTTAAGTTGCAGATTTTTTCGTTAAAACTGTCATTTGTCATTGGTTATTCACAAAACGCAACTGATAAATGTCTAATGACAAAAGGCGAATTTACCGGAAAAATAAGCAATTAAAGTGCGTAACAGCCTAGCATATAATTGCAGTTTGCTCCAGAAGCTTAGTATGACAAAGGCATTCCCAAGCATAGCAAGGCGCTTGAAAAGTACAGGAATCAAGTTGTTAAAGATGGGAACCTTCCTAATAACCCGTTTTATTGCAAGCTGGAAACGCTACTTCTTGGGTGACACTGTTGATGATGTCCGCCCCTCCCCCTCTCCCTCCTTCGATGTCCGTCCCGCCTTAGCAGGCCCAGTCCTTAGCTTAGGTGGGGGTGGCCCCGATGTCGATGATGCAATCCAGTGGATGATCAACCAAGTTCGGGGAGGTAGTAATTCCGGTAATAAAGTTAATGTTGTAGTTCTCCGCACGAATGGTAATCACGATTACAATCGGCTAATTTATGCCATGAAGGGCGTAAACTTTGTGGAAACTCTTTTGATTCGCAATAGAGAAGAAGCAAACAAAGTTGATAACTATGAAAAAATCAAAAATGCTGATGTAATTTTCTTTGCTGGCGGCGACCAATGTCAATACATCCGCAACTGGAAAGATACCAAGGTTGAAGCTGCCGTTAAGTCAGTTTACCTGAAGGGAGGTGGTATTGGTGGCACTAGTGCGGGTGCGATGATCCAAAGTGATTGTGTGTATGATGCTTGCGCTTCTTCTGAAAAAGGCATTGAAACTAGGGATGCACTGGAAGATCCCTACCGGGACATTACTTTTACTTACAACTTTTTCAATTGGAGTAATTTGAAGGCAACCATCGTAGATACGCACTTTGACAGGCGGCAAAGAATGGGTCGAATTATGGCTTTCATTGCCCGTCAAATTAAGGACGGTGTAGCTAGCAGTGTTTTAGGCATAGCGGTTAGTGAAAGTACATCGGTTCTTGTGGATAAAAACGGTTTGGTAAAAGTTATGGGTAGGGGTGATGCGTACTTTGTACTTGGCAATCATCTGCCGGAAGTATGCGAACCCCGAACGCCTTTGACTTTTTCCAATTACAAAATTTGGAAAGTTCGCAGTGGCGATACCTTTAATTTGAGAAACAGACCAACCTCTGGGTACTATCTCAGGAGTGTCAAAAGGGGACGGATTGATTCAAATCCCTATTAGACATCTCCAGAAATTAAATATGCGTTATCTAGAACCCTTGTAGAGATGTAGGAATGCTACGTCTCTACATTCTTTTTTACCAGATGTCTATTAAAATTTGAATGTTGACCTTCTGAGGCTCGATGTTCACCTTCTGAGGCTCGACGTTCACCTTCTGAGGCTCGACGTTCACCTTCTGAGGTTCAATGTTGACCTTCTGAGGCTCAATGTTGACCTTCTGAGGTTCAACGTTCACCTTTTGAGGTTCAACGTTGAGCTTTTGAGGTTCAATGTTGACCTTCTGAGGTTCAACGTTCACCTTCTGAGGTTCAACGTTCACCTTCTGAGGTTCAACGTTCACCTTCTGAGGTTCAACGTTTGTAACTGCAAACACTCCAAATAAATTTGTATTGTAAGTGTGTCGGAATGTTTTAATATCAACATTAATCTATACTTCGGCTTCCATTCAGATGCGGTAAGCTGTCGCGCATTTAATTTGCACAACTAGGGCGCTCATGTTGCCCTGTTAGCTTGACTCGCCCGCCTCGAACTAAAGTTCAAGGCTGATAGCTAAAGTCTACTGAAGTAGACTAAAGATTTTTGTAAACGAGAAACGCTATAACTAGTGTGTATCAACACAACCTTTAAGATTTCGTAATCCTACATAAGTAATGATTGGCTGTTGTGTTTGCATTAGTAGTCATTCACACCTTAGATAGCGGTTGAGAAAATATTTGCAATCTAAACTAGCAATTGACTCAAAAATTCTTGGAGAAAGTAGATATGCAAACCAAACAGCTTGGTAATTCGGAGCTTCACATTACCCCAATCGGCTTTGGAGCCTGGGCGATCGGTGGCGGTGGTTGGGCTTTTGGTTGGGGAGCGCAGGATGACCAAGAATCTATTGAAGCGATCAATCGCGCTCTCGATCTCGGCGTTAATTGGATTGACACCGCAGCTATCTATGGTCTGGGACATTCGGAAGAAGTGGTTGCTAAGGCGCTCAAGGGTCGATCTAATCGCCCTTACATTTTCACTAAATGTTCAATGATTTGGGATGAAAAGGGCGAAATTGGTCGCAGCCTGAAGGCGGATTCTGTGCGGCGGGAAGTTGAAGCTAGTTTGCGCCGACTTGACATTGAAACCATTGATCTCTACCAGATCCACTGGCCTAACCCAGAGTCAGAAATTGAGGAAGGCTGGACGACTCTCGCCAAGCTCAAGGATGAGGGTAAGGTTCGCTATATAGGGGTTTCAAACTTTAATGTAGAACAGTTGAAACGTATCCAGGAAATTGCCCCAGTTACCTCGTTGCAACCGCCTTATTCACTGGTTAAGCGCGATGTCGAAAACGAAATTCTGCCTTTTTGTCAGGAAAATAATATAGGTGTGATTGTTTATTCACCTATGCAATCTGGCTTGCTTACAGGAAAGATGACACCTGAGCGGGTTGCCAATTTACCAGATAATGATTGGCGCAGGAATAGTGATGAATTTCAGGAGCCACGTTTATCTCGTAACCTGAAGTTGGTGGAAGTGTTAGAGCATATTGGTAAACAATACGATCGCTCCCCCGGTGAAGTGGCGATCGCTTGGACTTTAAAGAATCTAGCGGTGACGGCTGCGATCGTTGGCGCACGCAATCCCAAGCAGGTGGAAGGAATCATCGCTGCTGGAGAATTTCGCCTCAATCAGCAGGAGCTAGATCAGATTGGCGCTTTCTTGCGCGAGAATCCATAAAGGAGGTCTTGCGTAAACTTTCAATGGTAGCGATCGCATGTTTCGCCACAATATCAATTTCCTCTTGGTTATTAAACCGGCCAATCCCAAACCGCACTGAGGCATAAGCAAGCTCTTGTGGGTATCCCAGCGCTGTCAGAACATGGGAGGGTGCTATACTTGCCGATGAGCAAGCAGAACCAGAAGAAATCGCCATTACTGGCTGCAATCCTAGCAAAAGTGCGGCTCCATCCACCCCCTCAACGCTGATATTCAAGTTTCCCGCTAATCGGTCTTCAGGGTGTCCGTTGAGATGAATTCCTTCAAGTTCAGAAAGCTGTGACCACAAGCTTTGCCTTAACTGAGTGAGGCGTTGGTTTTCTGTTGCTTGTTCTCTCAAAGCGATTTCTACAGCTTTCCCAAAGCCGACTATTTGCGGTGTATACAATGTCCCAGACCGCATCCCCCGTTCATGTCCGCCGCCGTGCTGCTGGGAAGCTAGTTGCATTCTAGGGTCGCGCCTGCGGACGTACAGCGCCCCAATTCCCTTTGGCCCATATACTTTGTGTGCAGTTAGCGACATCAAGCCAATTTTCATCGCTTGCACATCTAGGGGAATTTTACCAATAGCTTGGGCTGCATCGGTGTGAAAAATGATGTTGGCTTCATGGCATATTTCCCCAATTTCTACCAATGGCTGCAACACACCAATTTCATTATTTGCAGCCATTACCGACACCAAAATCGTCTCAGGACGGAAAGCTTTTTTTAACTCAGTTAAATCAATCAATCCATCTTTTTTAACTGGGAGAATAGTAATTTCAAAACCGAGACTTTTTAAATAGTTACAAGGGTCAATAACTGCACTATGTTCAGTGGCAACAGTAATAATATGCTGACCTTTTTTAAAATAAGCTTCAGCAACACCTTTAATAGCTAAATTATTAGCTTCTGTTGCACCACTCGTAAAAACAATTTCTTCGGGAGTGGCGTTAATTGCTGCTGCTAAAATCTCTCGTGTTTGTTTAACAGCAGCTTCTGCTTCCCAACCGTAAACATGACCAATACTAGATGGGTTGCCAAATTTTTCTGTAAAGTAGGGGAGCATTGCTGCTAATACCCGTTCATCTACGGCTGTAGTAGCGTGGCAATCAAGGTATATAGGACGAATAGACATAATATTATTAACTCAAACTTTGACTCAAATTTTTTAATACACTTAGAACTTGATACAGTTCATTTTTTCTTTTCAAAAGTGTAAATTGGTCAGATATAGCATATTTTGGCTGATTGTTTTTGGTAAGTTTCAGGAAAATAAAATCACTACCATTTGTTACTAATCCAAAAGTAGGTTCGTCTTGACTAGGATTAGCTAACATATAAACAAGCGCTTGGGGTATGGCTTCTAAAAGAGAAAAGCTAGACCTTTTAGATTCAATTACTAACAACCATAATTTTTCTTGAATAACTAAAATATCAATTCTACCTCTAATAACTTCTTCTTCATCCTCCGCAGAAATTTCTATTGATTGCTCACCTCTAATATAAAAAGGCTCATCATAAAATCCAGCTAAATTGAGTAAAGGAGATAAAACTACTAATTTCACTGTTTCTTCTGACAAAGGAGGATACTTGACTAAACGGAGAAAATGAAGTTTTACTCTGTCTAACTCTTGCTTTTCTAAATCTGTAATTTCCGGTAAATTTTCAAACCATTCTGTGAAGAATGCCTCATCTTCGGCTAGCTGTAAACTAAATCTTTCTTCCAAATAGGCAAGCCCGACATTTTGTGCTTGGATAAATTGAACCATAATTCATTTAAAAGATGCAATGTAACTATTATGACAGTGTTTCAGTATTAACCTAGATAAGAATAGCAAAGATAATTAATTTAAAACTTGACCTATGTTTTTTAATATATTCAAAATTTTATATAATTCATTTTCGCGTCTATATAAAGTGAATTTATCAGATAAAGCATACATTAGTTTATCTTGTTTTCTCAACTTCATAAATTGGAAATCTTCTCCATTCATTACCAAGGAATATGCAGGATTTTCAGGGTGAGGATTTGCCAGCATATAAGTCAGCGCTTGAGGAATCGCCTTTGCCAAGGAAAAACTAGACCTCTTAGATTCAATTATCAATAACCATAGCTGATCTTGGAGAACTAGGACATCAATCTTGCCTTTGATAATTTCTTTAGTCTCTTCTGTGTTTACTTCATTATGAATGATAACTTCTTCGCTAATTTCTACACTTTGTTCTGTAGTGATGTAAAAAGGATGACGATAGAAACCAGCTAAATCTAGCAACGGAGATAATACTACTAATTTTACTGCTTCTTCTAAAAGAGGAGCATTTTCAAGCACATTGAGATAGTTATTTTTAACTCTGTCTAAGGATTGCTTTTCTAATTCGGAAATTTTAGGTATGTAGTCAAACCACTCTGTAAAAAATTGCTCATCTTCAGATTTATATAGAGCAAATTTTTCTTTTAAGTAGGCAAGAGTGACATTTTGGGCTTGGATGACTTGAATCATATTTATTTCAAATGGCGAGAAATTTATTTCCTTACTTAAATCATCGCGCTGGCAGTTTCCACATCGATTTTACCGACTTCGCCATTTAGACCCACTGTTTTATTGAAACTAACTAAATCAAACCCTGCTTGGATGATAGCATTAGCTACTTTGCCTTCCAGAACTTTTTGAGGATTGAGTGAGTTGAGTGCATCAGCGATCGCTTGCTCAAATAAGCTGCTCACATCCTGTTTTATTACTATATGATTGACATAGGATTCTTGTAACTATACCTGCATCCAATCGCGTTATGTGGCTGTTAATTCCCGTAACTTAGTTAAAACTGCTTGAGCATGACCTTTGCTTTTCACATTCGGCCAAGTATAGGCAATAATTTTATCAGGTGAAATGAGAAAGGTTGACCGAGCAACACCCATATATTCTTTTCCCATAAATTTTTTTAAGCGCCAAGCGCCGTAAGCTTCTGTCAATATATGTTCTGGGTCACTCAAGAGGGTGATTGATAAGTTATGTTTGCTGATAAATTTACAATGGGACTTACCCAAATCTGGACTCACACCTAAGATTTTCGCTCCCAATGCGCTGAAGTCTTGATACAACTCGGTGAAATCTTTTGCTTCGGTGGTACAACCGGGTGTATCATCTTTGGGGTATAAGTAGAGGATAATCCACTGACTGCTGAGGTCGTCGAGAGTGACTGAATTACCATTTTGGTCAGGAGTAGAAAAATCTGGTGCTGGTTGTCCGACTTGGGGAATATTGCTCATAATGGGGGTGTGAGAGATTGAAATCGCTTTAGAATTGTACATATATTGAGCTATGCCTGCGGCGGGCTATGCCTACCCACCATTTATATTTGCTTACAATGCCTAAAGATATGCAACGCGAATTTAGCAACCGCGATGAGTTGGTAGCCTACCTGCGCGAACAATTTCCAAGTGTAGCAGAACGCGATCGCCACATCAGCGAAACCGTAGGGGGACGCAAAGCAGCACAAAAAGCCCTAGAAATAATTGACCCAGTAAGCTACGCGCAAACACGTAATTTTTTCACAGGTGCAGTCACGCGACTTTCGCCTTATATTCGTTATGGCGTTTTGAGTTTGCGAGAAATTCGAGATTATGTCCTGGAACGGGTACAGCACGAAAATGATGCTACGAAATTAATTAACGAGTTAGGTTGGCGCGACTACTGGCAACGGTTATATGTCAAGTTAGGAGATGGAATCTGGAAAGACCAGGAAGAGTACAAAACTGGTTACACTGTGGATGAATATTTACCCGAATTGCCGCAAGATATCAGACAAGGAACCACAGGGAGGGTTTGCATAGACAGTTTTAGCCGTGACTTGAAAGAAACTGGCTATCTACATAACCACGCGCGAATGTGGCTAGCAGCTTACATTATCCATTGGCGGCGGATTCGTTGGCAAGCAGGAGCCAAATGGTTTCTCGAACACCTTTTAGATGGAGATCCTGCGAGTAATAATATGTCATGGCAATGGGTTGCCAGCACCTTTAGTCAGAAACCGTATTTTTTCAATCGTGAGAACTTAGAACGCTACACCAAAGGCATTTATTGCCAAAAATGTCCGCTTTACGGTCATTGTGATTTTGAAGGCAGCTATGAAGAATTAGAACAGCGACTTTTTCCTAAAGGGGAATTTAGCAAACAAGCCAATAGCCAAAGTTGGCAACGTTTAAAGAAAGGTAAAAGATGAATAAATCAATTGTTTGGATACATGGAGACTGCCTCAGTCCATACAACCCCGGACTACAAAAATACCCCGATGCGCCAGCTATCTGGGTTTGGGACGAGGCTTTGATAGAGGAATGGCAACTGAGTCTCAAACGCATCGCTTTTATTTACGAATGCTTGCTAGAGTTACCCGTTGTTATCCGTCGTGGCGATATGGCACAAGAAATTTTAGCTTTTGCTCAAGAACATGATGCAAATTTAATAGTCACAGCTAACAGTCCTAGTCCCCGATTTTATGATATCTGCAATCAAATCGAGGGTTCTATAGCAGTAGAAGTGTTAGAAGTAGAACCATTTTTTGAGTATGATGGCTATATTGACCTGAAACGGTTCTCCCGCTATTGGAAAGTGGCTCAAAATTATGTTTTTCGTTGAAGTCTGTCCCTCTCAGACTCGCAAAGAGACGGTTTTGCATAGTAAAACCTTCTTATACCAATTCTGTATGAAGATGCGCTAAACCATATTTAAGTACAAGAAAGAAAAACGAACCGCAAAGTCCGCAAAGAACACAAAGAAAGAAAGAAGAAGTTAAGAGGGTTTGGCGCAGCCTCACAAATAAATGGTATTAGAAGTTTTTTTATTAAGCTAATTAGGCGGTTACTACATGAGTGAGTTGTTGAACTGACATCTTTGGGCGTGGATAAGTTGATTCAAAATATGAAGCATTAAAGTTTCTGACTGTCTTCTCGTGCTAAATTACTAAAGCTTGGAGTTGGGAAACTCCGGTGAAATTCCGGGACTGTGCCGCAGCTGTAATGGGAAGACCCAAGTCAGAATGCCAACTCTCAAGATGTCCTCAAGACACACTTACCGTCTACTCCCTGCGTTGCACGGGGAAGGAGTTACAAGTTTGCTTTCTGGATTTGCCACTTGTCCTGGCTTGTTTTATGCTACGTCCGCTGCCGATGGTATATTATCTCGAATTAGAATACCAGGTGGAATTATTAGTAGTCAGCAGTGCCGTGCGATCGCAGATATAGCAGCCCAGCACGGTGGCGGCTATGTAGATGTGACTAATCGAGCTAATATACAAGTCCGTGAAATTCGCACAGGGATAAATGCTGAGGTTCTAAAACACCTACAGGATATGAGACTAGGTTCTCGCAATCCTGTTGTAGACCACATCCGTAATATTATGACCAGCCCGACTGCTGGTATCGACTTGCTAGAATTAATCGATACCCGTCCTTTTGTCCAGAGTTGGGATGATTATATTGCTGCACATCCGGCGCTTTCGGGACTGTCGGCAAAATTTAGCGTTTGCTTTGATGGTGGTGGGATAATTCGGGTGTGCGATCGCTTGAATGATATCCTATTTGCTGCTGTCTTAGTTGAGGGTAATGTTTACTTCCGCCTCCATCTCAGTGTCGGCGCAAAGGGTCAACCGCCCAGCGATATGGGAATTTTGTTATCACCAGAGAAATGTTTGCCGGTGTTGGCAGCTTTGGCGGATATCTATCTAACTCATAGTAATACTACAAGTAAGCGTCGGCTACGTCTCTTAGAGTTATTAAATACTTTAGGTTGTGAAAATTATCTCCAACAAGTTGAACAGCGTCTACCTTTTTCTCTTTTGGACAGTGACCTAACCCCCCAACCCCCTTCCCTATTAGGGAAGGGGGAGAAATTCTCCTCTTTGCTTGTAGGAGAGGGGTTGGGGAAAAGGTCAAATGCTAAGTATCAGCATATTGGCATCCATCCCCAACGTCAGCAGGACTTATTTTACATTGGAGTCGTCTTGCCCCTTGGGCGATTGGAGAGTAATCAGATGCGGGGTTTAGCAGATTTAGCAACAAAATACGGCAGTGGAACTCTTCGGTTAACCCCCTGGCAAAATCTGCTATTAACAGATATTCCTCAGCAATGGGTTGCTGATGTCCAAAGTGAAATTGCTTTCTTAGGATTAGATTCCTCAGCAACCAACATCAAGAGTGCATTAGTTGCCTGTTCTGGAAAAAAGGGTTGCGCCGCTTCTGCCACGGATACAAAAGATCATGCGTTGGCATTAGCAGAGTATCTTGAAACTCGCGTTACTCTAGATTGCCCAGTTAATATCCACTTCACCGGCTGCGAAAAATCTTGCGCCCAGCATAGCAAGAGTGATATTACTCTGCTTGGTGTCAGCATTGAGGCTGACAATGGAACTGTGGAAGGCTATCACGTTTATGTTGGTGACAGCAACCAGAAATTCGGATGTGAACTATATCAAAATGTAACTTTTGCCGAACTACCTGCATTAATAGAGCGGATGCTATATGTATATAAAATTCAACGGCTAAATTCTAATGAGTCCTTTGGGGAATTTGCTAATCGATATGCAATACACACAGGTAAGGAAAAATCGACGAACCACTGAGGCACAGAGAACACAGAGAAATAAGAGTTTGAGAGGTATTTTGCGTAAATCCTCAATTTAATAAATACTTAGAAATCTGTTTCTCTTCCTCTGTGTTCTCTGCGCCTCTGCGGTTAATTAACAAATTAATCTAAAATCGTTCGACTCAGAGAAGCCGAAGTCCAAAATCTAAAATCCCAAATCGAATGCCCGACTACATCCGAGATGCCAACGAAATTTACCGCAATTCTTTTGCAATCATCCGGTCAGAAGCGAACCTAGATTTGCTGCCACCAGATGTAGCAAAAGTTGCTGTACGTCTCATTCATGCCTGTGGAATGACGGATATTATCACTGACTTGGGATATTCACCAACAGCAGTACAATCTGCAAGGGCAGCACTAGCAGCAGGAGCGCCAATTCTGTGCGATTGCCGGATGGTTGCTGATGGCGTTACCAGGCGGCGGTTGTCTGCAAATAATCAAGTTATCTGTACCCTCAATGAGCCGGAAGTGCCAGAAATTGCCCAGCGTCTAAATACTACAAGGTCAGCGGCAGCTTTAGAATTATGGCGATCGCACCTGGAAGGATCGGTGATTGCAATTGGCAATGCGCCCACAGCACTATTTAGGCTATTAGAACTGCTCGATGAAGGAGTGCCGAAACCTGCTATTATCTTAGGCTTTCCAGTTGGGTTTGTCGGTGCAGCCGAATCGAAAGCCGCACTGGCAGCAGATAGCAGAAATGTACCATTTTTGACCTTACATGGTCGGCGCGGTGGAAGTGCGATCGCAGCCGCAGCAGTTAACGCCCTGGCAACGGAGGAAGAATAAATATGAAAACCAAAGGTCGTCTTTATGGAATTGGTGTCGGACCTGGCGATCCCGAATTATTGACTTTAAAAGCACTGCGGTTATTGCGTGCGGCTCCCGTGGTAGCCTATCAATCAGCCACAGATAAAGAAAGTATTGCAAGAGCGATCGTGGCCCAGTATCTACCTGGCAATCAAATCGAGGTGTTATTTCACCTCCCCCGCGCTTTGGAACCAGAAAAGGCCAAGTCTATTTATGACAAGGAAATTGAACCAATCGCCGACCATTTAGCAGCCGGTCGAGATGTCGTAGTCTTATGCGAGGGCGATCCATTTTTCTATGGTTCATTCATGTACCTGTTCACGCGGTTATGTGACCAATACGAAACAGAAGTTGTCCCTGGAGTTTCGTCGCTGATGGCTTGTCCGGTAGCCTTAGGTGTACCTTTCACTTACTACACCGATATCCTCACAGTCTTACCCGCGCCATTGCCAGCAGAAGAACTGACTACACATCTGCTGATGACTGATGCAGCCGCAATTATGAAGCTAGGTCGTCACTTTACCAAAGTACGAGATATTCTGCATAAATTAGGGCTAGCATCACGGGCAAGATATATTGAACGGGCATCAACATTACAGCAACGCATCATACCCCTGGATGAAGTTGATCCAGCCGAAGTACCCTATTTCTCGATGATTGTGATTCCAACTAAGAATCGTCTATAAACCTGTGACAAAATCAGTGTAATGACATTTTTTGGCCGCTCAACGACCAGTCATTTGCTCTAGCTTTTCGGGATAGCGATCCCCTTGCACCGTGATCTTGGAGGCGGCGTCATCGATGTCACGCAGATCGGCGGGCGTGAGATCAACTGAGACTGCCCCGATGTTTTCGTCCAAGCGATGCAGCTTCGTAGTACCCGGAATCGGAACAATCCACGGTTTCTGAGCCAGCAGCCAGGCGATCGCAATCTGAGCAGGTGTCGCCTGCTTCTGTTCTGCGATGCTACTGAGCAGATTAATCAGGGCTTGATTCGCCTTGAGAGCTTGGGGTGTGAAGCGAGGCAGGGTGCTGCGGAAGTCGGAGCTATCAAAGGTCGCGTTTTCGTCCATCTTGCCAGTGAGAAAGCCCTTACCCAGAGGGCTGTACGGGACAAAACCGATTCCGAGTTCCTCAAGAGTCGGTATCACTTCCTTTTCAGGAGTCCTCGTCCACAGCGAGTATTCGCTCTGGAGAGCAGTGACCGGCACAACCGCGTGCGCGCGACGAATCGTTTGCACTCCTGCTTCCGAGAGTCCAAAGTGCTTCACCTTACCTGACTGAATCAGTTCCTTCACTGCTCCTGCCACATCTTCGATCGGCACGTTCGGGTCAACTCGGTGCTGATAAAGTAGGTCGATTGTCTCGACCTTGAGTCGCTTGAGCGAACCCTCGACGACCTGCTTGATATGCTCCGGTCGGCTGTTTAGTCCCGGTGAACCCTTCATCCCACGCGGATCGGAATTAGGATTAATATCAAACCCGAATTTGGTGGCAATGACCACTTGCCCACGAAAGGGAGCAAGGGCTTCGCCCACAAGCTCTTCGTTCAAGAACGGGCCATAGACCTCGGCAGTGTCAAAGAATGTAATGCCGCGATCGACCGCAGCCCCCAGAAGAGCGATCATTTCTTGCGTGTCTTTGGGGGGGCCATAGGAAAAGCTCATTCCCATGCAGCCCAGCCCGATCGCCGAGACTTCTAAGTTACTGTTTCCAAGTTTGCGCTTTTGCATTTTTTGAACTCCTGTTTTTGAATTAAAGGTCGAACTGTCTTGCTCTACGATCAGGTCTGGTATTGTTCGTCGCTGACATGCTCCATCCAGTCCACGGGCTTGCCGTCGAGCCATTCCTGAATTGCGATGTGCGTCATGGACGTAGTTGCTGTAGCACCGTGCCAATGCTTCTCACCCGGCGAGATCCAGACCACATCCCCCGGTCGAATTTGCTCGATCGCGCCGCCCCAGCGTTGTACAAAACCACAGCCAGCCGTCACGATTAGGGTCTGTCCTAACGGGTGGGTATGCCATGCTGTCCGAGCGCCCGGTTCAAACGTGACACTAGCGCCAGACGTGCGTGCTGGCTCGTGCGCCTCGAACAGGGGGTCAATGCGGACAGTGCCGGTAAAATACTCAGCCAGTCCTTTGGCGGAAGGCTGTGAGCCACTTCTTTTGATGTCCATTTGCTTAATTCCTTCACTTGATGCCGTTCGCAAGGCTAGCAGGTAAGTCTCTTGCCCAATCAAAACTGAGTTTTATCTTAAATAAAAATCCAGAATGTTTATAAGAAGCCGAAATCATTTTTCCTTGCTTTAGCTTCATCTTAGGCATTTTCGAGGATAAGCAATAAAACGATCGTCTAAGATTGTTGTACAATCCTGCAAACTTAGAAATTAACGCTGCCAAAACGAGTGAAAAGTCCGATATGGATTTAATGAACGACCCACAGCCAAAGCGCGAGGCAGACAGAGCGCAAGCCAACAGAGACGAACTCAAAGAGCGGATTACACAGGCTATTCATCATGATGGGACGATTGAGCCACACAAAGGATTGCACTTCAACCGCTCCTCCTCGCCTTCGGAATGCCTTCATAGTGTCTCTATCCCTGCCTTTTGTGCGATCGCTCAGGGCAGCAAAGAAGTTTTTCTGGGTAGCGATCGCTATCAGTACGACCCGATGCATTATCTGCTTGCTACGGTTGAACTGCCGATTGTCAGCCAAATTCTGGAAGCGTCTAAGGAGCAACCTTACCTTAGCCTTCGCCTCGATCTCGACCCCACCCTCGTTGGCTCAGTCATGGTCGAGGCAGGGTATCCCTCATCGCGCAGCCGTGCTAATGTGAAAGCGATTGACGTAAGTCCGTTGGATGCAAATCTGTTGGACGCTGTGGTGCGGCTCGTCAGGCTTTTAGATTCCCCTGCTGAAGCTCATGTTCTCGCACCGCTGATTAAGCGGGAAATCATTTACCGACTTTTGAGGGGAGAGCAAGGTAATCGCCTCCGTCATATTGCAGTTCTGGGTGGCTATACCTACCACATCGCCAGAGCCGTCGAGCGACTTCGTAAAGACTTTAAAGAGCCGATCAAGATTGAAAACATCGCCCGATAGATGGGAATGAGTGTTTCGGGCTTTCACCATCACTTCAAGTCTGGAACTGCAATGAGTCCCTTGCAGTTCCAGAAGCAACTGCGGCTCCAGGAGGCTCGCCGTGTGATGCTGGGCGAAAACCTTGATGCTACCAGTGCTGCCTATCGAGTGGGGTACGAGGATGCGTCGCACTTCAACCGAGAGTATAAGCGGCTCTTTGGTGCCCCACCAATGCGCGATGTGGAGCGGCTGCGAGAAGCTGCTAGGGAGACTGCTAGTTCAATATGATTTCCTCAACAATACGTTAGCCAAAAGAAGATGATGAAGAGATAGGTCCCTCTGTAGTAGAGTTATTCTCTCTCACAACGACAACTCAAACCATGCCTCGTAAATTGGCAGAGGTATTGTTAACCCATAATTTAGACTTTACCATAAAGGAATACTTCAAAAAAAGTTGATGGCTTCTAATAGCACCTTCACTCCTGATCCGATCGCTGCTGGCTTTCATGCCCTGTCTGACCCCCTACGGATTAAAGTATTAGAACTTCTGCGTTCTCAAGAACTATGCGTGTGTGACCTGTGCGACCATCTGGGAACCACTCAGTCTAAACTGTCTTTTCACCTCAAAACCCTTAAAGAAGCTGGTTTAGTTCGCGCTCGTCAAGAAGGGCGCTGGATTTACTACAGCCTCAATCTGCCGCAATTTGTTGCCCTAGAACAGTATCTAGCAGAATTCCGCCGCTTTAGCCCAATATTGCCTATTCGTCCCCCCTGCGAGACTTAAAAATTCACCAACTTTTTTTGTAATGTTTTGTTTACTTCTAGTTATCTACGGATTGACAAATCAATTTTTTTTGAAATGATGGAGATATACTCTTTATAGAACTCACCGAATTTTAGATTTTCAATTTTGGATGTTGGATTGAATAATCTGAAATTCCTGCTCGAAGACCCTGCATTCATGTATGGGGTTAATTGTAATGAACAAAAAGACTTTAAAACGCCTCTCCTTTATTGACCACTTCCTCACCTTGTGGATTTTTTTAGCAATGGCGATTGGTGTAGGTCTAGGCTATTTCTTTCCGGGAGTAGAAGCCTTTATCAACCAGTTCCAAATAGGAACAACGAATATACCGATCGCCATTGGGTTAATTCTGATGATGTACCCGCCCTTAGCCAAGGTGCGGTATGAAGAATTAGGGGATGTATTTCGCAACGGAAAAATTCTTGGTGTGTCACTACTTCAAAATTGGATTATTGGGCCAATTTTGATGTTTGCACTGGCGACTGTCTTCTTACATGATTATCCAGAATACATGACGGGATTGATTCTGATTGGATTAGCCCGTTGTATTGCAATGGTAGTTGTGTGGAGTGACTTAGCACGAGGAAATACAGAATACACGGCTGGATTAGTTGCCTTCAATAGTATCTTTCAAGTTATCTTTTATAGTCCTTATGCATGGTTCTTTATTACTGTACTGCCGCCACTGTTTGGGTTACAAGGCAGTATTGTTAATGTCAGCATTGCCGAGATTGCCAAAAGTGTGTTTATCTATCTCGGTATTCCCTTTTTAGCTGGATTTTTCACTCGTTTCTTCTTAGTAAAAGTGAAAAGTAAGCAGTGGTATCACGAAGAATTTGTGCCTAAAATCAGCCCGATTACACTGATTGCTCTGTTATTTACAATCGTGGTTATGTTCAGCTTAAAAGGGAATTTGATCGTTCAGATACCCTTAGATGTGGTAAAGATTGCAATTCCGATGATCGTCTACTTCGTCATCATGTTTTTGGTTAGCTTTTACATGGCTTGGCGGATTAAGACAGACTATTCTAGAGCCGCAAGTGTAGCCTTTACAGCCGCCGGAAATAATTTTGAACTTGCGATCGCAGTATTTGGCATTAATTCGGGTGTTGCTTTTGCTGCCGTCGTCGGGCCTCTGGTAGAAGTGCCTGTATTGATTGGTCTGGTTAATGTTGCTTTCTGGTTTGAAAAACGTTACTTTTCGCCATCTGAATCGAGAACATTTTAAATTTAGTCAAATTATTTGGAGGAGTTGAACTATGAAACGTGTGATGTTTGTCTGCAAAAAGAATTCTGCCCGTTCTCAAATGGCAGAAGGCTTTGCTAAAACCCTTGGTAAGGGAAAAATTGAAGTGATTAGCTCAGGCTTAGAAGCAAGTCTTGTCAGACCAGAAGCGATCGCAACCATGAAAGAAATTGGTATCGATATTACCGATCAACACTCCAAACCCCTGAGTGACTTCAAAGCCGAAGATTTTGATGTAGTAATTTCTCTGTGTGGCTGTGGCGTGAACTTGCCGCCAGAGTGGGTTGTGCGAGAAGTATTTGAAGACTGGCAATTAGATGATCCAGCAGAACAACCGGAAATTTTTCCTAGAGTCCGCGATGAGATTAAACAACGGGTGACTCAATTAATTGAGTCTGTGAATAAAGAATTTACACCTGTTCGATAAAGATTGCAACGTTAAATCAAAAGACATAGGAGTGAAAAACAATTGTTGTGACGTAGCAGTGCTACGTCTCTACAAGGATTCTGGGTAACGCATATTTAATTTCTGGAGATGTCTATTCATCTCTCCGTGTCCTCTGCGCCTCTGTGGTTCATTTTATTAGATACTTTATTTCTTAAAAATCCCTAAGCAATTACCATGACGACATGGATGCGGATGTTCACTATCCCGAATCAATCTTCAGTGGCTAAAGCATACGAGGAGTTTAACGAAGACGGCACTATGAAAGATTCGCCCTACCGCGATCGCATTGTCGATGTCATGGAAGAACTTTACAAATTTACCTTGCTATTGCGTGACAAACTTGATTATCTCACAGACCGCTACAGTGAACGTAAAGAAAAAGCTACTAAAGAGACAATCATGATATCTCAAGCTCTTGAACTTAATTCTAATACAAGTAAGTCGGCGCAAATAATCATCACTGGTTTGTAGTTGCGCTTTAGCGCAAGACAAATAGAATAACCTCCTGGCAGATTGAACCAGGAGATTTCAAAAAAATTGATTCATCTTTACAAGCGTTGTAGCAGGCTTAAACCGTGGGTATCAGTACCACAGGTATTGAAAAGAAAATATTCATCAGCCAACTTTTGTACTTGTTCTGATTCCAAGACGCTAGGTTTCCACGGGTTAGGGTTATTGTAGGCGTAGAAAGTTTCCACGCCATCAATGCCCTTTTCGGACGCAGCCGGAATTAAGTCAAAATGCGATCGCTTGTAACGAGCCGGATGTGCCAGAACTGCCAAGCCCCCAGCTTCATGAATAGCAGCAATCACGTTACTTGCTTGATATTCTTGCCCTGTAGTCGGCCTTCTTTGGAGATAAGGCTTCATACTAGGGTGTTCTGGTGTAAAAGCGTAAGCCAAAATGTGAACTTCTATATCCAAAAGATTGGCATTAATTTCTACACCACTCCACAGGTAAGGAGTCCTTGCACCAGGATTATTCCACTTCCAATCTTCTAACCAAGCAACTGATGCTTGATAGCCCACAATACCATGATGATCGGTGATCGCTAACCCTTTTAATCCAATAGCGATCGCCTGCTCCATCAATACACTCGGCTGCAACTTACCATCCGAGTAGACAGTGTGCATGTGAAAGTTGAATAACCTTGGACAACTTTGTGCATCAATATTTTGGAATACTTGCTTCAAAAGTTCTGTGGAAGCAGTAGTTCGGGCCGAATTTACAACCATAACCCCCTCTGAACAAAAATATATCTTTTTAACACACTAAAACGGTACATCTAGAGATGAGAAAGACTCAGCACTAAATAATTAGTGTTGGCTGCTACTTTCTCAGCTTTCTCAGCAAATTTTTCAATATGTTAAGACTACGTTAGCAAATCTTAACCTCAGTAGTCATGGGTAATTTGGATTACTTTAAAAATAAGTAGTCAAAAATATTGCATATAACTTTACATAAATACGCTTATAGTCTTTGTGCTAAATGACTTACCTTTAAAGACTTAAGAGGTAATTTTATTTGATCAGCCTGCGATTTAATTATATATTACGTGTAATAAAATATGACTATCCTCAGTAATTACACTATTGTAGATAACTAGTACAGGACTTACGCAACTGTCACAAGCAATGGCGCGGTTACACCGCGCCGTGCGCCTAAACAACTACGCGATAAACATAGGAACAGCCGGACG
>NZ_JBALFF010000062.1:0-68315 GCF_036916975.1 Nostoc sp. | reverse complement strand
TCGCTGGGAACGTCGAAAAGTATATTTTGATGCATTTCTTGATCTTGCTACTATTCATATTTGGATTCAAAGAATTTTATTAGTGGGATAGGTTCGTGGAAGACGTCAACCGTAGATTAAAAATTTTTCGGATTTTCAGCCAGCGATACCGCAATCGCACAAAACGTTTTGCATTGCGTTGTCACTTAATTGCTGGCGTTTATAACTATAATATTCAAAATGCTTGTTAACTTTCTGACAATTTGTTTAACCCTCTAATATACCACAAAACTTTTTTGCAAGAGGTCTATTATAAATATCGCATTCAACAGAAACCTTTCAAGATCCGCCTAATATAGTTTGCTTATAAATTTGCTAAATTATCAGAAGATACTCTACATTGTCTCAGCGTCTCCTAAAGTTGCAACTTAATCTTTACCTCTTGTAATATAGCGGGTAAGGGGTTGAGTGAGGTAGAACAACCCCACCCCCAACCCCCTCCCCGCTCTTCGAGAGCTTGCTCTGATGTTACTGAAAAGCTATATAAGGCAGAGTGGGGAGTGGGAGGATGAGGGAGATGAAGATAATAACTTCCAACTCCCTATCGACTTTTTCAATTACTCGAATCATTACGTCTGTTATCATCAGCATTGTGGCTGACAATTACAGATGAATGTTGATGAGCGTTCGTCGTTTGGGGAGCGTCTCCGACTGGAGTTGGCATCGGTCTTGATTGTCCATCTTGGTTTCCATCTGGCGATGGCGGTTGGGAACGATTAGCAGATTTTTTCTTCAAGAAGCGGTCTTCCAAAGTTTTGATGATTACATACAAAACTGGAACAATCAGCAAACTCAAAATCGTTGCTACCAGTAGCCCACCAAATAAGGCTGTTCCAATCCAATCACTGCCAACCCCCGGTGTTGCTGCTTCACTCACCGCTTGCTGCATTGCCTGAATCGCCTGTCCACTACTGTAACCCGATGCTTCTCTACCTTGTAAATCGATCGCTCGGAAGCCGTTGTAATGGGAGATCACTGATGGTCCTGTAGTAGGTGTGATTTTTGCAACCTCACTCAATGGAACCATTTGGTTATTTGCCGATCGCACATAAAGCCGTCGAATATCATCTGGCGATCGCCGATAGTTAGCATCTGCCTGAACATATACGCGGTAGCTACGCTGTCCCAAGGTAAAATCGTTAACATACTGGGAGCCAATTGCAGCACCGAGTGTGGTAAGCTAAACCACATCTATTTTGCATAATTTGAAATTGTACATTTCTTGTGGGGTGGGCGACACGAGCGCCCGATATATGCAAGTTAAATGTGGAACAGCTTAACAGCTTCTTGAAAATCGATGTTAAGTGCTTCTAAACGAGTGCGATCGAAGTCAATTTGAAACTGTGGTGTACTAGCAGTAAACTGGGTAAAAACGCCGCCTTTAAGCGCCGGTTTTTGATTTGCTTGCGCGATCACCGCTTGGGCATTTGCATAAAAATCATCTATTGTCAACCTTCCATTGGTACGGTCTTCTAGCTGTAACTCAAATCCCCCTAAGGTACTAAAGCCTTGAATCGGTGGGGGACTGACTGCGGTGATAATAGCTTCTGGAATCGTTGCAAATTCTCTATTTATTCGGGTTAAGATTGCAGAGGCAGTTTGATCGGGTTGAGTGCGCTCCTCCCACGGCTTGAGTTTTGCAAAGAATACGCCGCGATTTGAGCCACTACCTGCAAAGCCAAATCCCGAAGTGGCGAAAATGTTACTCACCTCTGGTTCTTTTTCGAGAATTTGTTCGAGTTTTGTAATTACTTGATCGGTATAGTTGAGGGCAACTCCATCTGGCCATTGAATAATACCTAAGACAATTCCCTGGTCTTCACTTGGGACAAATCCGGTGGGAACATGGGTAAACATAAAATAAGTTGCAGCTAAACCAACCACAAATAATCCGATTACCGCATAACGAATGCGAATCAGAAAATTCACGATCGCTAAATACTTGTCAATGATCCATTGTAAAATTTGATTGAAACGACTAAAAAACCAACCAAGGGGGCTGCGTGCAGGGCGAGGCGGACGGAGCAAAATTGCAGATATACTCGGACTAAAGGAAAGGGTATTAAACGTTGAGATGGCGATTGAAAAAGCAATGATCAACGCGAACTGTTGATACATTTTTCCTGTCGAACCTGGGAAAAATGCCACCGGGATAAAAACTGCCATCAATACCAGCGACGTTGAAACTACCGCTCCGGTAAGTTCATCCATTGCCTCGACTGATGCTTGAAGTGGTCGCATTCCCTGTTCAACTTTGCGGGCGATCGCTTCAACAACGATAATGGCATCATCTACAACTAATCCTGTTGCCAAAATTAAGCCAAATAACGTTAAATTATTCAACGAAAATTTAAACACGTAAGCGAATGCTAACGCCCCAATCAGTGAAACGGGAATGGCAACAAGAGGAATAATTGTGGCTCGCCAGTTTTGCAGAAACAGAAAAATCACCAATACGACAAGAGCGATCGCTTCAACTAGTGTTTTTAGCACTTCTTCAAGTGACGCTTGCACAAATCCAACGGTATCGTAGACAATCTGGGCTTTTAATCCCGGTGGAAAGTCTTTCATCAACTCATTCATCTGAGCCTGAACGTTTTTCGAGACATCCAGGGCGTTACTACCAGGTGATTGATAAATTTTGCCTGTGCTTGCCGGACGCCTGCCCCCGATGCTGCGACTTGTTTTTCGGCTGCTTTGGCGCGTTGGGCTTCGGCTTGTTGGGCTTCGGCTTGGGCAGTTGCTAATGCTGCTTGGGCAGAACTTGCAGCTGCGATCGAACTGGCGACATTAGCCTGAGTCTGATCTAAACTCAACGATGCGATCGGCGTACCCTGCTGCACTTGCTGACCGCTCGACACGAGAATCGATTCGATTCGTCCCTGAGTTTGGGGCTGTAGCGTGACTTTTTGCTGCGCTGATTAAAATTGGATGACAAGAGTCAGAGTTGACAGGGATCTTGAGAGACTTAACGATAAAAGTCAGAATTTAATCCCGTTCTTGAGTCTGAGTTAACGTGAGTTCGACACCCAAGGCAAACGCATCTAAAATGTTGACAAAGTGGTAGGTAAACTAGATGAGGGCATCGCCAGCGATCGCTCCCGATATGGGGGTAAGCAATCGGACTTTGATGGTAAGGGATTTCCAAGAATTATCCAAATAAACGAACCACTCCAGACGCAGAGAACACAGAGAGAGGTTCATCTAACTCACGTTGAGTTAATGGGGGATCAATAAATTATCCTCTTATAAATAATAGCCATAAAATAGCAATATTTTTTACTACCTTTAGTTATATCTAAATTTATTTAATCTATTTTTTATCAAAATTTTTTCTAAAATTCGCAAACAAAACCATGACTTTAGTCATAGTTAAAGCGTACACAAGATAAAAAATAATTGTTAAATTTAGTAAAGATTCGCAGTAATTGCACAGTTAAAGGGTTCGATTTATATCGGGTCTTGTGGCTGAATTTCGTTCGTTACTCTTTCAGCAACGTCGTTTTTTTTATGTGTAGATTAATTGGCTACCTTGGTAATCCTATCCTATTAGATGAATTGCTGTATAAACAGGAGCATTCGCTTTACAAACAAAGTTACAGTCCTTTGGAATTAAAATCAGGAGTAGTTTGTGCAGACGGAGTGGGTGTAGGCTGGTATGACGAAGCGGGTAAACCGTTTATTTACCGAAATACGATGCCGATGTGGAACGATCCGAATCTGGAAGAGTTGAGCAACTATGTACAATCTACTTGTACTGTCGGCTATGCGCGATTAGCTGGGATAGGTGAATCGCTCGACATTAGCAACTGTCAGCCATTTCGCAGTGGGAAACTGTTGTTTGTACATAATGGCGAAATCTCAAACTTTCAACAGACTCTCTATAGACCAATCCGTGACAGCCTCTCTGATTCCACATACCGCCTAATTAAAGGCATGACTGACTCTGAACACATCTTCGCTTTGCTAGTGGAAATGTGGCAGTCATCTCCAGACAGCACTTTGTTCTCAGCTTTAGATGCCACAGTTCAAAAATTGACTGAGTTGGCATCAAAATACGACACCAGCTTTAGTGCCAATATAATTGTCACCGATGGTCAAGCAATTGCAGCAATTCGCTACGCTTACCGCACACAAGCACCTACTCTTTATTGGTCTTGTGATGCACTCAAGCACCCAGACCAAGTTATTGTTGCCTCTGAGCGTTTATCTAACCAAAATTGGACTGCCTTCCCTGAGCAAAGTATGCTATTTTTTCAAGCTCAATCATTACAACCAACAATTAGTCTTTTAGAGAAACTTGCTTAATTGTGGTTTAGATAAGCATTGCGGCGGGTTACTGTTATAAAATAACTCTTACCATTATTGGTAAGAGTTTAAAAATAAAATTATATCTCTTGGATTTATCAGTAGCGATCGCTTGCATCTGAAATTAATGATTTTGCTCTAAAGGCAGGCATTCATTAAATATACTGTATGTCCGCTTGATTACTTCTTATTAATTATTAATCACTTATTTTCTTTGTATGCCCAAGTTGAATTAGCAGCCAAGCTCCTCCAGAGGATATGAATAACAACGGTGTCAACCAATCACCCCAACGCACATATAAAGTCTGCGTTTGTCGTCGGTAAATTGTTTCGGCATGAGTTTCGTAAGTATTATATCCAGATATCCACAAGGTTCTGCCGTGAGGATCTATAAAGCCTGAATATCCTGTATTAGTTGCCCGTGCTGACCATCTATCAGTTTCAATTGCCCGCATGATATCCTGTGCATGGTGCTGGAATGGCATCGATGCAGTGTAATGGGCATCGTTAGAAGAACTGACAATAAATTGCCCACCCACAGCAGCTTGACGGCGAAATTGCTCAGGAAAAGCAGATTCATAACATATACTAGCGATCGCACGACCAAAAGGAGTATCAAATATTTGATTTGCCGAACCCGGAACTTGGTGTGCCTCCAAAGGCGACAAGCGTTGAACTATCCCGCCTAAAATTCCTTCAAAGGGAATATATTCTCCCAAAGGTACTAGTTTGGACTTATCGTAGCGGCTGACAATTTCACCCTTACTGTTGAAAGTAAACAAGCTAATTGTATAACTGTCTCCCCGTTCGCCAAAAGCGCCAATCCAAGCAACTACACCTTTCTCCTTCACGGCTGCGACTAAAGCAGTTTCCATCAAGTTACGCTGGAAAATAGGTAAGGCTCCCTCTGGGGTGAGGACTGCATCTACACCTTGATTTGCTAAAGTTATATACCCACTGGTGTAATTTTCTTGGGCGCGACGAAATCCTTCAGAACTTCGTAAAAGTCGGTTTGGGATATTACCCTGAACAATTCCCACTTTCAAAGCTGCTTCTGGTAACTCGGCGATCGGACGACTGTATAAGAAAAAACCGATCAGGTGTAAAGTAATTAATAATCCTGTGGCAATAACCCAGTATTTACTAACGAACCGCAGAGGCGCAAAGGACACAGAGGTTCTCTCAGCGCCCTCTGCGTCTCTGTGGTTCGTCCATCCTTCCGCAATCAAGCCATTAACAGCAACGATCGCAGCTGTTACAGTATTAGGGCCAGAGAGTTGCCCCAAATGTACAATTACGAGATTGTGCGGACTTTGGGTGTAAGCAAGAGAACTCCACCACAAAGGTCCCGCACTCCACAGACTCTCTAAGCCGCACCAGACGGCTGTACCAATCAGTATACGTAGCCAGGGTTTTTGTCCGTTTAGGCGAACCATCACAGCCGCCCAAATACTAACGAATACCCCTCCCAACACACTGATAAATCCCCAACAAAAAAGAGTGATTGCCAAACTTGGCAACCAAGGAACGCCCAACCATGTCATCGGATGAATTCCGGTAATCCAAGATAGGGCGACACCGTGATAACCTATACCCCAAAGGAAAGCAGGGGGGGATTGGTTTTTGCGTTTGGCTGAGGTGAGAATTATTACCCATAAGGGGACTAGGGCAATCCAAGCCAAGAACCATGCACCTACAGGGGCGACGGTTAGCCCCATTAAAATGCCGCTAGCTAAGGCAATTAAGGAAGGAAGTAAAGAGATACTCTCCCCCTGCTTTTTACTCTGCTTCTTCTGCTTCTTCTGCATCAGGTGGAACTATTGCCACTCCGGTAATAGCGTCATCTTCGTCTAAACGCTGCACTCTGACTCCAGTTGCCGATCGCGATTGGATAGAAATCGCATTTACCGCTTGACGGATGATAATACCACGATTTGTCACCATCATGATTTCATCATCATCATTGTTGACAATGCGTAGGGTTGCCAACTTGTCTTTAGTTTTGCGGTTTTTGAACTTGGTTGCCATTAAACCCTGACCGGCACGATTTTGCAGGCGGAATTGGGCAACGGGTACGCGCTTACCATATCCTCCCATTGTAATTACCAACACCCAAGGGCCAACAATGCCACTGCTAGGCACTTCTGCGGACTCTTCATTAGTTTCACTAATTTCGATATCTTCTGTTTCGATTGTTTCGATTGTTTCGATCGTTTCGATCGTTTCGATATCTTCAATTTCGGCTTCTGTAACTATATCCAAAGTTTCAAGAATTGCTGCGGGGAGGATATCCATACCCACCAGTTCATCTTTATTTTTGAGTTTCATCGCTTTCACCCCACGAGTCGCCCTACTTAAAGGACGCAGTTGTTCGTGGTTGCACCGGAAGTTAATCGCCATCCCGTTACGAGAACCAATGATTACACTGTCCTCTACTTTAGCGCGTCGCACCCAGCGTAGTTGGTCGCCTTCTTCTAAGGAAATGGCAATCAAACCATTGGCGCGAATGTGACTAAACGCTGCCAATTCGGTTTTTTTGATATTGCCGCCCTTGGTGAGCATGACCAGATATTCTTCACTGCTAAACTCATCAACAGGTACAATCGAGGTGATTTTTTCCTCTTTGGGAATTGGTAGCATCTGGACAATTGGTGTCCCGCGACTGGTACGCGAACTCGCTGGAATTTGATAAGCTCTCAGGCAATAAACGACACCACGCTCACTAAAGAATAAAATACTGTCGTGATCGCAGCAAGTTAAGAAATGCTCAATGGTATCATCATCTTTCACCTTGGCTGCGGCTTTGCCTCTGGTAGCACGGCTTTGCGCTTCAAAGGTGTTAACTGGCATCCGTTTGATGTAGCCTTGCTCTGTAACCAGAATTATTGCTTTTTCATTGGCAATTAGGTCACGGTCATCTAGTTCCCCTTCCCCTGGTAAAATCACCGTGCGGCGGGGTGTGGCAAAGCTAGTTTTTAGTTGCGCGACTTCGGTTTCAATTATTTCTAGCACTCTCTCCCGGTGTGCTAAAATATCTTGCAAGTCGGTAATTTTCGCTTGCAATTCCTCGTGTTCCAGACGAATTTTGTCTGCTTCTAAGGCAGTCAACCGCCGCAATTGCATTTGCAAAATCGCATCTGCTTGCACTTCTGAGAGTCCGTAAGTTGTGATTAATTCGCCTTTAGCTGTGGGTGCATCGGGAGCATGGCGAATTAAGACAATAATTGGATCTAACTGGGATAGGGCAATTAATAATCCTTGCAGAAGATGGTCGCGTTCCTCGGCTTTCCGCAGTTCGTAACGGGTGCGTCTGGCAATGGATTCGATGCGGAAATCCAAGAAGACGCTTAAGAACTGCTTGAGGGTGAGTACTTGGGGTTCGCTATTCACCAACGCCAGCATGTTTGCGCCGAAGTTTGCTTGTAGTGGTGTTTGCTTGTAGAGGTTGTTCAGCACGACGCGGGGATAAGCATCACGCTTGAGTTCGATCACAACTCGCATCCCGTCGCGATCGCTTTCATCCCGGATATCTGCGATGCCCTCTAGCCGCTTCTCGTTCACCATTTCGGCGATTTTTTCAATCAGCGCCGCTTTATTGGTTTGATAGGGCAATTCGGTGATGATAATTGCTTCTCTATCTGGTCGTCCCCGTTGTTCAACGGTTTCAATGTTAGCGACACCACGCATGGTGATGGAACCACGCCCGGTGGTGTAAGCTTCTCGAATGGCAGATGTCCCTAAAATTTGCGCCCCAGTCGGAAAGTCTGGGCCGTGGACATACTGCATTAATTCGAGATCGGTGATTTCTGGATTGTGGATTACAGCCACTAAAGCATCAATCAATTCGCCCAAATTGTGCGGCGGAATGTTGGTTGCCATACCCACGGCAATCCCAGAGGAACCGTTGAGTAATAACTGCGGAATCCGCGCCGGTAGCACTGTCGGTTCTTGCTGGGAACCGTCAAAGTTATCGGCGAAATCTACGGTTTCATACTCGATGTCGTGGAGTAGACCAGCGCTAGTTAAAGCTTGTAAGCGGCATTCTGTGTACCGCATGGCGGCTGGCGGATCGTTGTCTACCGAACCAAAGTTACCATGTCCGTTAACTAGGGGCGATCGCATGGAAAAATCCTGCGCCATCCGCACCAAGGCATCATATACTGCCGTGTCGCCGTGGGGGTGATATTTACCCAACACTTCCCCCACCACACGGGCGCATTTCTTAAAGGGGCGATCGTGGAGCAGACCTAGCTCGTGCATTGCGTAGAGAATGCGACGATGCACAGGTTTTAGACCATCCCTGGCATCTGGCAACGCCCGACCCACTATCACGCTCATGGCGTATTCCAGATAAGACTGCGACATTTCGGTTCGCAAGTCTATCGGGATAATCCTCTCCTGTGAGGTTGTCATAACCTAAAAATCTCCAAAAATCGTAGATTTTAGCTTGTTTACTCAACAAAGCGCAAAATTATTCTAAATTACTCTTGAATAATTGCCATAATTTGATACAATTCTAGCATATATTGCCTATTCTTTGCCTTGAAAGCTAACCTAAATATCTAGTAAAAAAATAGTATAATAATTTACACTTTATAAGCTCTACCTAATTAACAAGAGCAGTGAACTAAAAGGTTGCTTAGGGACTTCCAACAAATAAATTACTCAAATGAAACGAACCACAGAGACACAGAGAACACAGAGGAATGAGGAAGAGAGAGTTTTTTGGGTATTTTTTTATTTGGAAGTCCCTTAGTGCAAAAATACTTAAATTGAAAGATAACAGGGTAAATTATAAGGCAACAATATAAATTGGCTTTATAGCTCTTACTTTTATAACCGTTATTTATTAGATTTGTCACTAAATAAGGTCTGAAAAATTAAACTATAGTTGATAATTTGTACTTAGACAAACAACAGAACTGGATAAAGCCTTCCAATATGTAATTAAACGAACATTCGCAAAAATTTGTATCAGAATAAACAGGGCATTTTTATATAAAGGAGAGCAAATTTTGGCAGCAGTCCGAGTCCGCCAGCATGTTAATCCACTTGGTAAAAAGTATCAAACACCAGCAAGTCCCCTAGACTGGGAAAAAATTTATGCAAAGCCAAATCAACCGCTACATTTAGATATTGGCTGCGCTAAAGGACTGTTTTTGGTAAATATAGCCAAAATAGAACCTAACTGGAATTTTCTCGGCTTAGAAATTCGGGAACCTCTGGTGGTGGAGGCGAATAAGTTACGTTCTGAATTAGGTTTGACAAACCTGCACTACTTATTTTGCAATGTTAATAACTCATTGCGATCGCTGTTATCTTCCCTCCCTCCAGGAAGTTTACAACGCGTTACAATTCAATTCCCCGATCCTTGGTTTAAAACCCGCCATGCTAAACGCCGTGTAGTGCAACCAGAACTAGTAGCAGAGTTAGCTAATTATCTTGCGGTTGGGGGAGTTGTATTTCTGCAATCAGATATGGAATTTGTGGCGGTGGAAATGCGCGATCGCTTTGCCGCTCACCCAGCTTATCAGAAAGTGGGTACAGAAGAATGGTTAGCAGAAAACCCTTTACCAGTAGCCACAGAACGGGAAATAGGTACGCAAAAAAAGGGTGAACCTGTTTATCGGGCTTTATTTGTCAGGCGAGAAGTGAATGAGGAGTAGTTATAGTGATAGTGCGATCGTGTAGCGGTATGGCAAAGATGGTTTGTTATCTTGACATTTTATAACTTCTATGTTTTTTTAAGTTGATGTAAAGCGACTGGACATTAGACATTTTATATCAGATGGCAATATTTTCGGGACATAAATGTTTTAGTTAATGGTTGAAATTGCCTAAGATATCAAATTTGAATTGGTATGCAAGAGTTTACAGCTTGAGTAACTGATATATACCCCTATAGAAAAATAGGGATTACTCAAAAATTATCCTTTTTTAGTGACATAAAAGTTTTATTTATGTCTAATTTAAAGTTATTAAAATATAGAGTGAGTAGGTTCTTTTTTCCTAAAATGAGGAAATATTAGGGAATTACACTGATTAGTCTAATTGCCTAAAAGATAGCCAATCATCAATAATTAAGAGGAAAATCAACATGGAAGCGAAAGAAAGAAAGTATAACAATCAAATTGAAATTAACGATTTGATTGATGATGCTGTGAAAAATGCTCTGACACGTCGGAACGAAGTTTTGGATTCAGAAGAAGCTTTATTAGCTATGTCTGACGAAGAAGCAAAAAGCGTTGCAGGTGGAGCATCAAAATTGGTAATACTTGGTAAGTTTCCTATTATTACTATAGGAATCATAGCAGAGCCTAATCCTACTGAGATTTTATCTTGATAAAGATTCTCTCCACTGGAGGCTCAATTGATGAAAGATATTGCTGTGGATAAAACTACACTTTGCCCCAGTGCTAGACCAGAATCTGAGGATAGTGTGGTTTTCGGAATCATCAGTGGAACAGTTGCAGAACCCCGTGTAACTTATCTTAAACAGCCCTTACCTATCACTGATGAACTGATAGCAAAAGCTAGTCCAATAACACCTGCTGAAATTTTTCGGACGGCGGCAGCTTGTGCTACTAAAGGTTGTCAGCATTTTGATGGACAAGATTGCCGTCTAGCAATGCGAATTGTAGAAAAGTTCCCGCCAGTAGCAGAAGAATTACCCCCTTGTTCCATACGCCGAGATTGTCGGTGGTGGCAGCAAGAAGGCAAGGCAGCTTGTATGCGTTGTCCGCAAGTTATTACAGATAATTACAACGCATCTAAGCTAGCAGTTAGTGTGGCGAAACCAATATCTGATTAGAACAAATCAAACATCAATCTTTTTCAACAAACTTATTGTAATAAAAATCTTCCTAAGGAGAAAATAATGTCCATAGAAAATGTTCAAGCCTTTTATGCAAAGCTAGCAAATGATGAAGCTTTTCGCACTCAAATTCAAGGAGTGAAAAGTAAGGAAGAATGTAGCCAAAGAGTCAAAGCCGCTGGCTACGATTTCACCCAAGATGAGTTTGAAGAATATACGGCTCAATTGTTGGAGTCAACTGCTGGCGACGATGAACTCAAAGATTTAAATGAACAAGAACTAGAAGCCGTTTTTGGTGGGGCTTCATCAATTGCTGCGAAGCATACTATAGTAGCACGACCACTATATGGAGTTATTTCGCTACCTATTGATGATTGTCCGCATAAGTCACCTGTTGTGCAGCCTCTGTATGGAGTTATTCAGTCAAATATTTAGATAACAGTTTAGCTTTATGGGGACGGATAGGGATATATTTGTCCTTTTCTGAAGAAATTAATTGAGGGTATTCTAATGACTTATCGCCGAATTAATTATACCGTTTGGGAAATTACATAATTGTTCCATACGTCTAGATTGTCGGTAGAGGCAGCAAGAAAGCAAGGCAGCTTGTATACGTTGCCCGCAAGTTATTACAGATAATTACAATCGCTCTGAACTAGCAGTTGAAGTGGCAACACCGATTTTAGTCTGTAGTTAAATAATTTTAGGAGGAAATCATGTCCATAGAAAATGTTCAAGCCTTTTATGCAAAGCTAGCAAATGATGAAGCTTTTCGCGCTCAAATTCAAGGCGTTAAAAGTAAGGAAGAATGTAGCCAAAGAGTCAAAGCCGCTGGCTACGATTTCACCCAAGATGAGTTTGAAGAATATACGGCTCAATTGTTGGAGTCAACTGCTGGTGATGATGAACTCAAGGATTTAAATGAACAAGAACTAGAAGCTGTTTTTGGTGGGGTTTCATCAATGACTAACAAGCCTATTATACGGCCGCTATATGGCGTTATTTCGGAACCTATTGATTGTCCGCATAAGCCACCTGGTCATCAGCTTGCTTATGGAGTTATTCGGTTAGATAATATTGCTTAGATAACAGTTTAAGTAAGTCGGCGAGAAAAAATAAAACTAGATTAAGTAATGTAAAAATTTTTGAGAGTAGTTCGTAGTAAACGCGATCGCGTCTCGTTGGCGTAGCCTCTCGAAGAGAAGATAGGACTTTAGTCCTGATTACAAACCTTGAATTATTCACGCCGCTCTAGTTAGGTTTATGGGGACGGATAGAGATATATTCGTCCTTTTCTCAAGAAATTAATTGAGGCTATTCTAATGACTTATCGCCGAATTAGTTATGCAGTTTGGGAAATTACATTAAAGTGTAATCTAGCTTGTCAGCACTGCGGTTCTCGCGCAGGTCATACAAGAGCGAATGAACTTTCTACAGCAGAAGCTCTTGATTTAGTCAAGCAAATGGCAAAAGTCGGAATCACTGAAGTAACCATAATAGGTGGTGAAGCATTTCTGCGTCCTGATTGGCTGGAGATTGCCCAAGCAATTACTTCTTCTGGGATGCTTTGCGGTATGACCACTGGAGGTTATGGTATCACTCTCGACACAGCACACCGGATGAAAGAAGCTGGTATTAGAGTGGTATCTGTCTCAGTTGATGGCTTAGAAGCAACTCACGATCGCCTCCGTGGTAAACAAGGCTCTTGGCAATGGGCGTTTAAGACTATGAGCAATCTCAAAGAAGCAGGTATTCGCTTCGGTTGCAACACTCAAATCAATCGTCTATCTGCACCAGAATTTCCTCGTATTTACGAGCATCTGCGCGACGTCGGCATCTCCGCTTGGCAAATTCAATTGACTGTACCGATGGGGAATGCCGCAGATAATAACGAAATTCTGCTGCAACCTTATGAACTACTAGATGTATATCCGATGATTGCTCGTGTTGCCGAACGCGCAAAGCCAGAAGGAGTGCAAGTACAGCCAGGAAATAATATTGGCTATTACGGGCCTTATGAGCGATTATTGCGAGGAGGAGATGCTTGGTCTTTTTGGCAAGGATGTAGTGCTGGACTGTCTGCTATAGGCATCGAAGCCGATGGTGCTATCAAAGGTTGTCCCTCACTACCTACCACAGCATACACTGGCGGTAACATCCGCGATTATTCACTACAGACAATTATTGAAGAAACCGAAGAATTACGGTTTAATCTCGGAGCGGATACTCCTAAAGGAACATCACATTTATGGGGTTTTTGCAAAACTTGTGAATTTGCTGAACTCTGTCGAGGTGGTTGCAGTTGGACTGCTCACGTTTTCTTTGATAAGAGAGGCAATAATCCTTATTGTCATCATCGCGCCCTGACTCAGGAAAAAGGCGGTATTCGAGAGCGAGTTTTTCTTCAGCGTCGGGCGGACGGAAACCCCTTTGACAATGGGGAGTTTGGGCTAATTGAAGAACCGATTAATGCCCCTTGGCCTGAAAACGATCCGCTTCATTTTACTAGCGATCGCATTCAATGGCCAGAAGGTTGGGAACAAGAACCTAATCTAGCATCATCTTTAGTTAATTCTAGTAATTAAAAACTGCAAAATACCATTAATTATGAATAATATCTCTACTGATATCCCTTCAGAAAATACGACTGTTGATGACTCTGAATCAACCTTATTACCTCGTTCACCTTGGAATAGTAAAATAGCTTATTTAAGAGTGCTTTTTCGGGCGAAGAAAGCTTTAGACCGAATTGAGAAAGAAGCAGGAATTTTGAGAATTGAAAACTAGTTAGATTATCTGAGAATTCAGGTCATCTAGAAAACCTCACTTCTATTTCTTTCTTCCTTTAAGGAAAGAGACTTTGAATTTTCCCCCTTCCCGTGTCGGGAAGGGGGTTAGGGGGTTAGGTCAATCGTTAGCTTTTCCACATGACCTAAATTATCTGACAAATAATAGATAGTTCATCCATTCACAGCTTATGACATTTTTATTAAATTCTCATAATGTTTTCGATTATTTAATTGAGCAAGGGCTGTGTAATCAGTCTGAACAACCTCCCAGTAAAGTAGAACCACTTGCAGCCAAAAACTTTAATTTATTACTGAGTTGGTCAGGCGATCGCCAGCTTCTAGTTAAACAAGAACGACACAATCAGGAAGGGAAAGCGGCTGGTGAATTTTTAAGTGAGTGGCGAATTCAAGAGTTTTTACAACGATTTCCAAACCTTGATAACTACCGCTCATTTTTACCAGAGGTGCTGCATTTTGATGCGGAGAATTCCATTATTGTCTTTAGATATCTGGATGATTATCGGGATTTGATGGATTTCTACACCAAAGAAAATAGCTTTCCTACAGAAATAGCTACGACAATTGGTAATATTTTAGGGAGTATCCATCGTGATACTTTCAACCGCCAAGAATATCAGGAATTCTTTTCTAAAAATGCCGAGAATTTAATGGCTGATCAAGTATCACATTTAGTTCGGAGATTAGAACGGGTTGAACCAGAAATTTTTGGTCTAGTTCCTGGGGATGGGTTAAAGTTTTTTGCTTTATATCAACGTTATGATAGCTTGGGGCAGGCGATCGCCCAATTAGGTAATGCTGTAATTCCCTGTTGTCTCACCCACAATGACCTCAAGCTAAATAATATTCTTTTACAAAAGGATTGGCAGAATTCAACTAATAATATTATACGGCTAATTGATTGGGAACGCTCTGCTTGGGGAGATCCAGCTTTTGATTTGGGAACACTTATTGGTAGCTATGTACAAATCTGGCTAGGTAGCTTGGTTATCAGTAATTCATTAAGTATTGAAGAGTCTTTACGTTTGGCAATAACACCTTTAGAACTACTTCAGCCTTCAATTGGTAGATTAACCCAAGCTTATTTAAACACTTTTCCAGAAATTCTAGAACACCGCCCTGATTTCTTGCAGAGGGTGGTGCAATTTACTGGTTTTGCTTTGATTCAACAGATTCAAGCGATGATTCAATATCAAAAATCTTTTGGGAATATGGGGATTGCTATGCTTCAGGTTGCTAAGACGTTATTAAGCCGTCCGGTACAATCGATGCCAACAATTTTTGGTGCTGCGGCTGTTGAATTAACTCACCTGAGTAGTTCTGCTGTTTAAATCATTTTGTTATTACTAAAGTAGTTATGCAATTATTAAATTCTCCTCAAACTCAGCTAGAGACTGCTTTAACTGGACAATTACTAGATGTTCTGCAAGATATTGTTGAGAAAATTGAGATAAAATCTGATTTCTCCATCCACCATCCAGATTACAAAGCTTTGGAATTACCATCTGAGGCAGTTGAACGTTTTCAAAAAATGCCAACCCAGATGCAACAGAAATATCTGAGTCTGCAATTGCGGAGTTTTCTTTACGGTATCTATTACAACGGTTCTATGCAAAGTACGTTGGCACTAGATGGGGAGGAAAATGGTTTGCCCCTAGATTTGGAGAATAATACTGTTTTAGGGGTAGATATGGGGTTTTATAAGCGAGTGCATGAAAGTAATTTTGGAAAGGGCTATTTTGACGATGGTTGGTCTGTTTTGAGAGAAGAAACTGATGGTAGTTTAGCCGTGACTAAAGGCGGTTTGAGGCTGCATATTGAACGGAATAAGCATCTTCAATCTACTGAAGTGGCAGCTGTGGTAGGTGATTATGTGGCTATTCGGATGCCTAAGAATCGAGTACAAAATGGCTTTTACATGGCAGTTAGCAATGCAGGCTTCAGTCGTATTGAAGATATGAAAATTCAGCCTGTAACTGTACGAATTTATATCAATGTAACTCCTGAAGGTGCTGTTGCCGTGATGGGGAGTTTGACACAAAAACTGAATGAGTTAGCAATTTCCTTCAGCTTTAAAGTTTTGTATAATCCTAAGGAATACCAACGCTACGATTCAGGGGTGCTTTACTTTGACAAGAGAGACTATGAAGTTGTTAAACAAGTCTTAAAAACTATTTCTCAAGAACACCAATTGCATTTTAAGTCAAAAATTCCTTTATTTACCAAACAACTAGCACTAGGGTTGGGGTTGGCAGAAGAACCAGACCAAAAATTTGCTGTTCAAGAAAGTTTTGGCATGAATCGCTGTCAGATTGTAGCAAATGGATTGTTAACAGCTTGGTATCAAGAAGACAACTCAACTGAAGGGCGAATGCAGGCTATCTGTAAACAATTTTCTTCTTTGGGAATCGAATTACATCGTTCATATCTTAATGCGAATTCAGAAGATATTTATACACTTTTAGAACTATAAAATTTTCATTCCAAAGGAGACTAAAAAAAATGTTGAAAAAGTTGTTAATAGCTGCTACAGGAGCAGTATTGATTACTCTTGGAGTTGGAGAAGCTTCATACGCAGCCAGCTTAAGTGTCATTGCCAGTGGTCTTGATGGGCCACGGGGGCTGACCTTTGCTCCTGACGGATCTCTCTATGTTACGGAAGCGGGTACAGGAGGTACAGGAGCTTGCATTCCAGCACCAGGAGGCAGTGGACTAACAATGTGTTATGGCGCAACAGGTGCTGTGACACGGATTCAGGATGGCACACAAGAGCGTGTGGTTACAGGTCTGCCATCCTTAGCAATATCCGTTCCACAATTACCTGTTAGTTTTGATGCCACTGGCCCTCATGATATACAGTTTGATTCAGCTGGCAAGGCTTATGTAGTTGTTGGTTTGGGTTCAACTCCAGAAGAACGCGATAATGTACTGAAAATTCCTGACTTTGGACAACTCATTAAAATTGATCAGCTCAACGGAGGGTCTTCGTGGACAAAGTTGGCTGATTTAGCAGCTTATGAGGGCTTATATAATCCTGATAATACAGGTTCAAATTTATATAATCCCTATCAGAATAGCATTGATAGCAACCCCTATTCTTTTTTAATTCAGGGAGACACTGCTTATATAGTTGATGCAGCTGCAAACGACCTTTTCAAAGTCAAAACTGATGGGAGTGATTTGGCGGCTGTGTCTATATTTCCTGAGCGGGCTGTGACCGACCCAGCTACAGGTAAAACTATTGGAATGCAATCAGTTCCCACTGCGATCGCAGCTGGCCCTGATGATGCTTTATATGTAGGAGAATACACGGGCTATCCTAATCCAGATAACGCAGCGCGGATCTTTAAAATTGGCCCCAATAATAAGCCTGTGGTTTACGCTGATGGTTTTACACAAATAGTTGATCTTGCTTTTGATAAACAAGGTGGACTATATGTTTTAGAATTTGCCTCTAGTCCATTAAATTCTGGAAACACGATTCCTTCTGGTGCTTTAATCTATGTAGCTCCTGATGGTACTCGCAAAACGATCGCCAGTGATGGGTTATTGTTCCCTACTGCTTTAGCGCTTGGCTCTGACGGTGACATCTATGTTTCAAACCAAGGTTATCTTTCAGGACAAGGTGAGGTTGTTCGTATTGCCGTTCCTGAACCTAGTTACACAGCAAGTATGTTAGCTTTTGGTATTTTCATTATGGTTATGCGATTGTCACGCAAACAAAAAATAAGTAGTCCTATCAAAAACTATATCGAGTGATTGTTAGAATATCTTTTGACATAAACGAATTTCGTAAATCTGGAGGAAATGCCAGATTTTTTATTTTTTTAGCAACATTTTATATATCAATTTTATTAGTCCAATATTAAAACAATTATGTCCTTAAAAAACCCACATCTAACTTAAGCTCACTGCTACAACAAAACTCTCAACTATTATGAGACATTTTTGATATATTTTAATATGTAAATAATGAAATATTTAAGTCCTTAAAAATTCCTTATAACTACTTTTCATAATAGTTTTTCAATAAGACAATGTAATTGTAAGGATTAATAAATACATCAATTAATCCTTGCTTAAAGCTCATAAAAAACTCCAAAGGAGACGCAGCAATGGCTACAATCAAAATTGATAATCTGTCCGTGACTGGAAGCCAATTTTTTTCTGATTCCGAAAGCTATTTGGATCAGTTAACAGAATTGTCAGAAAATGATGCTCTCAGCATCAAAGGAGGAACAAATGTCGTAATAATTATTGTTCATCCTAAGCCAACACCGCACCCGTCCGTTGTTTATGCAATCTAACTAAGACAAAAGGCTTTACTTCTACCTTAGAAATAGAGCTTAAATAATAGTAAACCCCTCAAGTTAATTGAGGGGTTTTTAGATAAGCTCAAAAAAATTATGTATTTATGCTTTTAAAGCAAGTTTTCTAAGTAACTAAATTAAAATTTTTCATCAATTTAACTGGTTCAATTTGTTGTTTAATCCACTCATAAAACAAATTAGTGATAATTTGATTACGCAGTTTGTTATCCAATTGCGATTGGATAATTTCTTCCACAAAAATTAGATTTAATCCCTCAGAGGTCACTATTGGTTTGAGGATTTGAGGCGGTGTAGCAGCAAACACTTTGCCTCTACTTCATTAAACTCTCCAGATGCTATTCCTTCTGGTGCTTTAATCTATGTAGCTCCTGATGGTACTCGCAAAACGATCGCCAGTGATGGGTTATTGTTGCCTACTGCTTTAGCGCTTGGCTCTGACGGTGACATCTATGTTTCAAACCAAGGTTATCTTTCAGGACAAGGTGAGGTTGTTCGTATTGCCGTTCCTGAACCTAGTTACACAGCAAGTATGTTAGCTTTTGGTATTTTCATTATGGTTATGCGATTGTCACGCAAACAAAAAATAAGTAGTCCTATCAAAAACTATATCGAGTGATTGTTAGAATATCTTTTGACATAAACGAATTTCGTAAATCTGGAGGAAATGCCAGATTTTTTATTTTTTTAGCAACATTTTATATATCAATTTTATTAGTCCAATATTAAAACAATTATGTCCTTAAAAAACCCACATCTAACTTAAGCTCACTGCTACAACAAAACTCTCAACTATTATGAGACATTTTTGATATATTTTAATATGTAAATAATGAAATATTTAAGTCCTTAAAAATTCCTTATAACTACTTTTCATAATAGTTTTTCAATAAGACAATGTAATTGTAAGGATTAATAAATACATCAATTAATCCTTGCTTAAAGCTCATAAAAAACTCCAAAGGAGACGCAGCAATGGCTACAATCAAAATTGATAATCTGTCCGTGACTGGAAGCCAATTTTTTTCTGATTCCGAAAGCTATTTGGATCAGTTAACAGAATTGTCAGAAAATGATGCTCTCAGCATAAAAGGAGGAACATGTGTCGTAATAATTATTGTTCATGTAAGAGCAATGGAGTAACGAAAACAAAAGGCTTTACTTCTACCTGAGAAATAGAGCTTAAATAATAGTAAATCCCTCAACTAACTTGAGGGATTTTTAGGTAAAGTCAAAAAAATTATGTATTTATGCTTTTAAAGCAAGTTCTCTAATTTAACTGGCTCAATTTGTTGTTTAATCCACTCATAAAACAAATCAGTGATAATTTGATTACGCAGTTTGTTATCCAATTCCGATTGGATAATTTCTTCCACAAAAATTAGATGTAATCCCTTAGAGGTCACTATTGGTTTGAGGATTTGAGGCGGTGTAGCAGCAAACACAGCAGCAGAAATCTCCGGCTTTAAATCTTGGCGACGCACTATCCCCAAATATCCCCCTTTTCTACGTAACTCAGTATCCTGTATATATTTGTGAGCTACATCATAAAAACTCATTTCACCTTCTTGAATAGAATAGAAAAGTTCCAGCGCTAAGTCTTCATCATCTAAAACAACCTCATACATAACCACACCAGCGTAGTCTAATTGATTTTCAAAGAAGTATGGTTCGATTTTATCCGTGAACAGATGCTGGCTTAACTTTCCAAAAATAACACCACTGTAAATAATTTCTTCAAAATCATCTAAAGACAAACTATATTTTTCCAGCCAAGTCCATGTCTCTTCAGCATTAGTTAGTTTATTCATTAAGCGGAATAAGTCTGCTGCTTTTTGTAATTCTTCTGTCTCTACTTTTATACCAGTTTCTTCAGCAGTAGATGTAATCACTTTGCGGCTAACAATCTGCTCAACTATCTCAGGCATTTTGCAGGATAGTTTGACTTGTTGAAGAATATCTTCGTTGGTAATAGTGATAGCTTGTAACATTATATTTCCCCTAAATTTGGTTAACACAATTAAAAATGAGATAATGACTTATTCCCTGGATATAGAGACGTTATATATAACGTCTCTACATTGCCGATTCCCGTGTCATTCAGACACGCTTTGCGAACGCACAGGGAAGAGGTTAGGTTTTCTATAATTTCACTCCACCCTGCTGCAACTTCTTAAATGGATCAAGCAGAAAATCAATAATCCGACGCTGACGCACAATTACCTCAGCTGTGGCCGTATCCCCAGGATGCAAGGCAATACATTTATTAGCTGAGGGAATACAATTTTGTTTTAGGGCAATTTTCAAGTCATAAGCTGCCACTTTTCCATTAGGTGTATCCACCTCTATAGTAGTAGGAGAAATCTCTAACAATTCTCCTTCCAGCACGCCATAATCTTGAAACGGATAAGCATCAAACTTTAGCTTTACTGGCAATCCTCTTCGCAAAGAACCACTCTCAGTTGTCGCCATTTGCGCCCGAATTATTAAAGGCGAACCTTGCGGTGCAATCTCCGCAATCATTGTTCCAGGCTGCACTACAGATCCAGCCTGTTGTATTGGTAACTGAAACACTCTACCATTTACAGTGGCTTTTAACTCTCGTTGTCCTAACTGAAATTTTAACGAGACAATCTGGCTCTTGCTTTGAGCAATTTCTGCCTGAAGCGTAGTAATTTCTGTCTCCAAATCCTTCTGTTGTTCGTCGATTTTTAGCAAAGCAAGTTTGTTTGAACGAGTTAAAGTCTGATAACTCCTTTCCTGTTCTTTCAATCGCAATAGTGCCTGCTCAATATCTGCATTTGCTTGCCGAATAGTCCGCTCATAACTACTCTGTTGTTCTATCAAATGTAGTTTAGCCTGCTGAATATCTGACTGATTTTGTTCGTATAACTGTTGCTTATCTTTAGCTATATCTTGCTTCTCTACAACATTGATTTCTGGAACAACTCCTGACTGCCAAAGACTGCTATAGCGTTGAACTTCCCGCTCGGTACTTGCCAAACTACTGTTTACTAACTTATTAGCAGTTTGACTATGCTCAAGAGTTTGCCGCGCCTGATTGACTTGAGCTAATTTTTCGTCTTTTTGTAAGTCATAAGAATTCTTTAGAGCATTTATATTCTGTCGCACTTGATCAATTTGAGCCTGCTTTTCTAACTGTTGAGATTGATTTTGTTGCTGTTGTGTTGTCAAAGATACAACTAACTGACTCTTAGATGAATTTAACTGAGAAAGTCGATTTAATTGTCCCTCCAATTTCTCCTCTGCTTGCCGCAATTCCGCCTTAACTAACTCCGATTCCAACACCAATAAAGTCTGCCCAACTTTAACCGAATCACCTTCCTTTACCCGAATTTCGGCAACAGTACCCGCCACAGCAGCATCCAGCCTAACCGTCTTTCCCTTTGGCTCAAGTCGCCCTGTTGCTGTACCCGTTTCATCCACCTTAGATAGCATTGCCCAAGGTAAAATAATCGACACAAACACCACCAAAAAATACAGCAATCCCCTTGTCCAAACCTGGGGCAAGCTATCAAGTAAATCCTTGGTTGCGTAAGCCCAATCATCAGTTGATCTAGCTGGTGTTTGCTCCCTGAAAATTTCCTCGTGCTGTTCTACCTCATAGATTTGGGTTTGAACCTTTCCATTTAATGTGTTTGGCATGATTTTTCTGATATCAAATTTGGATTTTGAGAGTGGGGACAATACGGTTCGGTTAATATGTTTGGCTCTCGGAGATCCCCCCAACCCCCCGATAAATTGGGGGGCTTTTTATTCTTATTACCCCCAATTTATCGGGGGTCGCCGCAGGCGGGGGGATCAAGTCTTATCCAAACCGTGTTGGGAGTGGGGAGACAAGAAAAGCTTGCTCCTTGTCCTATTGTTTCACCCCGCAACGTCCAACTGCTGATGATTGAGATAAAAATAATGTCCCCGCTTGTCCATCAACTCTTTGTGAGTTCCACTCTCAATCAACACGCCGCGATCTAGTACCAAAATCAAATCTGCATTCCGCACAGTTGAAAGGCGATGGGCAATTATTAAGGTGGTTCTGCCTTTGAGAATTGTGTTTAAATTCGTCTGAATAATCCTTTCTGACTCTGCATCCAGATGGGAAGTCGCCTCATCCAAAACCAACAGCTTGGGATTACCTAACAACGCCTTAGCGATCGCAATTCTTTGTCGCTGTCCTCCAGACAACATCCCCCCTCCTTCACCAATCTGGGTTTCATAACCCATAGGTAACTTTTTAATAAACTCATCAGCACCCGCCAATCGCGCCGCCTCAATAATCTCTGCCAAAGTTGCCCCAGGATGTGCCAAGCTAATATTTTCCCGAATCGTTCCGCCAAACAAAAAGGTATCTTGGTCAACTACCCCAACTTGCTCACGTAGAGAACGCAAGGAAAGACTGGTAATATCGTGGTCATCAATCAACACTTTGCCATCTGTGGGGGGATATAACCCCAAAACCAACTTAGAAATTGTGGTTTTACCCGAACCACTCCGTCCCACCAGGGCAACCATTTGCCCACTATGTATTTCAAAACTGAGATTTTCTAAAATATTGATATCGCCTTCAGGGTGATAGCGAAATGTCACGTTGTCAAAGCGAATGTTACCTTGAATCGGTGGTAAAGATTGCCGCGCCTGGTGCTGCAAATCCTCTTCTGGTTCCGCATCCAACACATCATTAATTCGTTCCACCGCAATCACCACTTCTTGCAATTGATTCCACAAAACTGTTAATCGTTGGAAGGGTCTAATAATATTTCCCAGCAACATATTAAATGCCACTAATTGCCCAATTGTTAACTCGTTGTGAATAACCTGGTACGCCCCAAACCACAGTAACATAGTAGTTACCACTGCTTCAATTGTGTTGCTGAATATTTGCAGGCGATTGCTGATAACTTGCCCAGAAAAGGTAGTTTTTACTTCTTTACTTAATAACTCTTCCCAATGCCAACGCACTGTCTGTTCTACTGCTGTAGATTTAACTGTTCTTACACCAGAAAGGGCTTCAATCAGATAGCTGCTTTCATTAGTAACAGCATTAAATATTTCTCTAGAAATCTTTTGTAAAAAAGGTGTAGCAATCAATGCCAGCAGGAAAAAAGGCGGTACAATCACCAATACTAGCAACGCCATTTTCCAACTGTACCAAAACATCAATCCTAAATAGATAAAGACAGTGACTAAATCTAGCACGATGGACAACGCTTCACCGGAGAGGAAGCGTTGAATTTTCCGGTTTTCCTGGACACGAGAGATAATATCCCCCACATAACGCGACTCAAAGTAACTCAAAGGTAGCCGCAGGGTATGGCGAATAAATCCTACAATTAGTGCTAAATCAAGCTTATTCGCTGTGTGGTCTAACAGATATTGCCGCAACCCTGTCATCGCCACACGGAATAAACTAAAAATTAGTAACCCTAACCCCACCGCGGTTAAGGTTAGTTCAGAACGTTGCACTACTACGCGGTCTAAAATTAACTGGGTAAATAAGGGAGTAACGAGTCCAAAAATCTGGATAAATAAGGAAGCAACAAACACTTCTAGCATTACCAAAGAGTGAGGCTTTATTAACTCAAAGAATTGCCAAAAAGGAGTTGTAGTCTCTTTGGTATCCTTCAACCAGGCTGTGGGTTGTAGCAGTAGTGTATACCCAGTCCAGTTGGCTTTAAATTGGGCGTGGCTGAGGCTGCATTGACCAATGGCGGGGTCGGCGACAATGACGTGTTTGGGCGTAATTTCGTAGACAACGATGTAATGCTTGCCCTCCCAGTGAGCGATCGCAGGTAATTTTTGCTTCGCTAATTGGTCAAGACTCGCTTTCACAGGTCGCGTGGAAAACCCAATACTTTCCGCCGCCGCCGATAACCCCCGCAGTGATGAGCCATTGCGGTCAACATTGGCGATATCCCGCAGGCGATTTACACTAAAGTTTTTCCCCCAATAGCGAGACACCATCACTAAACAAGCTGCACCGCAATCTGATCCACTCTGTTGGGCAAAAAACGGATAGCGCCGAATCACACGCTGTAATAAATGCCCTACTCGCTGCGTGGAGTTGGGAAAATAGGCTTTGCTTATTTTTGGCTCGCGTGGCTTGACTGCTGGCGTTGACAAAATCTTCGTTTCATGCAGCAGTTTTGAGTCAGATGGCATTACTGGAGTGTTATCCAAGTCCACCTCTTGGCGATTACGCGATCGCGCCTTAGCCCACAAATGCTCCCGAATTTGGGGATATTTAGCCATCAATGGCCATAACACTTCACCCGGAATAAAGCATAATTGTAAGTTGACTGAAGCCCTTGCAGCGTAAGGTCTAAAGTCAACCTCCTTCAACAAAGTAAATTCTCCAAATGAGTCACCGCGCTCTAAAGTGGCGATTAACTCATCGGCGTTATCTAGCAACCTGACCTTACCAGCGATCGCAATATAAATTCCTGGTTGAGCATCAGTTCCTTGCCAGAATTTGCCGACTTTCGGGTTGATAAATTTAACTTGTTGAAGACAATGTTGAAATTCCTCTGTCGAAAGAGAATAACCCAGAGTATTGTTGAACTGTTCCAGAGAAACCAACTGAGCAGATATATCTTGCGCCATAAATGTCTGAATCCTTTCCTAATGTTGCGAAGTTCAGAGACATAAATTCGGAATCATCTGGAATAGCTGCCGATTTCAGGTCACTAATGAAGATTTTGGAACTCTTAGCCTGCTCATTGTTGTTTGCTTCAGAATTGCTGGGTTTTGGTAGTGTGGATAATCCCATCTGTTTGAGCAGTCGCTTGATATGGCGATCGCTCACCTCAATCCCAAACTCTTTCGCTAGATGTTTCCCTAGCCAGTTTGTTGTCCACCGCCGAAAAGCATAGCCATAATCGCGGGGACTACCTTTAATCAGTTCTTTTAAACGTTCTAAATACTCCTCATTTACTGCTTTCGGGCGACCAATGGGGCAATCTTGCCATTGGTGCGCCATCCCTGTCCGGGCTATGTGCATCCAATGCCTTGCTGTTGCTGGACAACACCCCAAAATTTGACAAATTGACCTTTGGGTTTTTCCCTCATCTGCCAACAACATGATTTCAATCCGTTGTCGGTACGATTCAGGTAAACTTCTTTCTAAACTTATTAGTAGTAATTTACGCTGAAATGGTGTTAAGTACTTACCGTTAGTTACTTTTATATATCTTGTTTCAATTTTTGCATTGCAGTCGGACATATACATATTATTAACTTGGTTTGTGGACACACGAATATCTTATGAACGATTCATAATTTGGCAATTATCTCTAAGGTTAAGTAGAAATATTGCAAAAAATAATTTTTCTTGCAACTGTAAGACTTATCACCATTTAGTTTTAGTTTTATGCAAAAAATAATTTACTTAAGCGATATTTCTGACAATTTTTTTTGAATATTGCTTTTGTAGATATAGATTAGGCTACAAATCCAATTTATAAATTCCGAAAATAGTTGCTAAATTTTAGTAACGTTTTTGTAAAGATAAATTTCTGGTGAGCAGAGAAAAAAGAAGAGGAAAAGGGGCAGGGGGCAGTTCTTGCTGGGGAGAGAACCCCATACATAAATTTAGGGCTGCTGAAAACTTGGACGTATTATTCTCTGAGAGTGTGGGGCTTGTAGAAATCAAATCCAAGAGTTGAACCACATTCGCAGCTTATAATCGTGGGGTGAGAGGGGTAAACCCAAATAAATGGGCATCCAGAAAATAAAAGCAGCCAGAATGATAAAAGTAATGGTGACACCTAGCGCCCGGAGTTGTTGATAATAACTGCGAAGACACTGATCGACAAACCAAGCGATCGCTAAAAATACAAACACCACTGCACACATATAGTGGTAGATAAAAACGCACCTTGTCACTTCCACCCAAGGTAATAAGTTAGCAGCATAATTTATAACTAAATACAAGGCAATCCAAGTATCAACACTAAGAGTTTTAGGTACAGAAAAACGGCTTTCTTTTACCCAAAGAATTACGGGTTGTGACACCAGCATCCCTACTAAAAATAACATGGCAGCAAGACCAAACCACCACAAAAAGGGATTGCCCATTGCATGGACATCATAAATAACTTGTCCAGCACCGGCAGGTAAAGGCGGACCCATCACTGGTAAGGGTTCGGTGATACTTTTAGCCGTTTCATAATAATATGCCATTGGTCGAGTCATCAACGGCCATTTGTACCAGGCAGCGCAATAAGGATGCACGTTAGGACTATTGCCACCTAAATGTAAATGAAACTTTAAAATTTGCTGATGTACTGCAATAAATCCATAAGTTTTATCTAGTTGAAGGTGAGGAATCCAGATAATGCTGTAAATCAAAGCTGGGATAATTCCTAGATAAAACAGCATGTGGAAAATATTTAGCTGAGTTAGGTTTTGTAGTGGTGTTTGAGATGAGAGGGATGAGGGGGATGAAGGGGATGAAGGGGAATAAGTACTAGCTTCTAAGTCCTGACTTATACTTTGTGGATGCTTCAATGAGAAGGATGTAAAAAAGAGTTTGGGGTTAGGAAAATAATGTATTAAATGGATTATCCAAGCTGCTATCCAAATGAGATAGGCACCTGAGAGGAACCATAAACCGTTCCACTTAGTACCGACTGAAGCACCAAAAGCAATACCAGCAAAAACTAACCAAAAAGAACGTCGCCGATTTTGGTTATCTAATGCTAATAATAAAAACCAATGTGCTAACAAACCAAAGATGACGATATAAATATTACTTAAAGCATAGCGAGACTCAACTAGAAAGATGCCATCACAAGCTGTGAACAAACCTGCAAGCAGAGCAAAGCTACGACGATAACTCAATTGATAAGCGATCGCACCTACAACTAAAGGGATAAATGAGCCAGTGAGGGCATTTAACCACCGATAAGTCCAAGGCGATCGCAATGAACCTGTCAGCCCATTCACAGTATCGTGCCAAAAAGGAATGTGACTGCCAATCCAAATCCCGATGCCGATCATATATTGACTTAGCGGCGGATGAGCATTAAAAAATGGCGTATGCGTGAGATAATTATTACCAAATTTTGCAAAGTAAACTTCATCAAATACCAGAGTGTTAAATCGCTCCAGCCCCCAAAACCTCAAGGCAACTGAGAAAAGAAATACACTCACCATCCCAATTCGGAACCACTTTTTATTCATTAGTCATTTGTCATTTGTCAATAAATAGTTATTCTTCCCCTGCTCCCCCTGCTCCCTCATCTCCCCCATCTCCCCGTACTCCCCACTCCCCTGTTGTAGTTTCCTTTTCGACAATTGCCCAAAATTCAGTACGATTGTTGCGTTGGTGCGATCGCTCGATGTTGCCAATCAAACGCTGACGCTGTGACTCAACACTTGTGACCAGAGAAGCTTTACCAAGAAAGTGGGTAACTTCGGGGTCACTGTAAATTACAAACGCTTGCTCGGCATCGCGTTCAGGTATCCAAGTGCGAATGATCAAACGTTCGGTTTCCAAAAGATTTGTCATTTTACTTTTGGTTAAACTAAATCGCCATTTTACAAAATAATAAGATACTTTTCGGATTTATTACTCATTTCACCCCACTAGTCAAAATTAATCAGAAAAAATCAAATCTAAATTGATTTCCTACTGATTATGTATAATTTTATATCGGACATTTTTTTGACCTCCGGCGAACCGTTACAATTATCTTTACTCTTACTCAATCTTCATTAAGGAGCATTATATGAGTGGATTTGGTCACGGTTCGGTCGGCACACGAGAACAAGCATTTACGAGTCTGCTGGACTTATCAAAAGCTGGTGATTGAAGACTTTTTACCGCGCATTGTCAAAGCTGAAGTGCTTGCTGACCTTCAGGAAGCCACAACACCTGAAGAACGGGAAAACCTCTACGCCCTTTATACTCATCATAAACGTAAAAATTTACCCCGCGAGTTTGTGGTTGCGGCTTACCGCTTTGGACACTCAGGAGTGAGGACAGGTTATCGGCTCAACAAAGAGACTAGCTTGACTATTTTCCCAGCCAGCGACACCAATCCAAAAGATTCAAAACCAGATGACGACAGTTTACTGGGGTTTGACCCGCTCCCAAAAGCCCATGTGATTGATGACTGGGGTCGTTTTTTTCCAAATACCCAACCTGGAGTTTTCCCCAGCGAAAATCGGGACAAAGCCGCAGATGGAACAGTACACACTGAAGTTCGGCTACAATTCGCTTACAAAATTGATACTACGTTGGTAGATCCACTTGGTGTTTTACCGGCCAATGTGCTACCGACTAGCGCGACAGTTGGCGGACTGGTTAAGGAAGTTGAGGACACAATACGCCCTGATACCTTACCAGACAAAGTGGCTCATCCCCCGCGCCCCTCGTTAGCCCTGCTCAACTTACTTCGTGGTAACACATATAAAGTGCAAGGTGGACAAGCGATCGCACATGCACTTCAAAGAAATGATTTACCCGTTGAAATACTCGAACCAAAGTACCTTTCTACGAGACAAGGGGTTAAGGATAAGGATGGTAAACTTAAGGATGGAGTTTTCAAATTTAACCCAATTGATTCAAGTCTTCAAAAAGATACTCCTCTGTGGTTTTATATCTTGGCCGAAGCCCAAGCCTCGATTCTGGATGCAATCAAATTAGATCCAGATGGGACGTTTAGTGACGAACAACTACTCAAAGAAGATGGAGCGAAAACTCAGCTAGGCTGGGTGGGCGGTCGGATTGTAGCCGAGGTGTTTTATGGTCTATTGGATTCGGATAGGGAGTCTTACTTCAATGCAGCCCCTGAATACTGGGAACCGATACTAGGAGGTAATGGAGAAGTCATCTTCGCTAACCTTCTCAGGTTCGCAGGACTAACCGTCGGGAACTGAGCAAGTGGGTTTTTACCGCTCATTAAAACCGATGTATAGCAAGGGACTCTTTACTGGGTGAAAAGTCTTTTTGTGTCTAAGTTTTATCATCTGTTGATGTCCTAATCACCAAGGCTTTTGCTATAAATCTAGAGACACCCAACTCACAGGTCAAAAAATTTTTCTCCTACCAGTTCCAATATGGTTTAGTTAATACCATTTATTTGTGAGGCTGCGCCAAACCCTCTTAACTTCTTCTTTCTTTCTTTGTGTTCTTTGCGGACTTTGCGGTTCGTTTTTCTTTCTTGTACTTAAATATGGTTTAGCGCATCTTCATACAGAATTGGTATAAGAAAGTTAACAGTTGAGGTGAACAGATAAGCTGTTCCACATTTAAATTGCATAAGCTGGGCGGGCTTTTTGGCCCACGCCACAAGAGTTCTGTTTAATAAGGGTTATGCAAATTAGATGTTTTTTAGGTTATTCAGCAGGGGGGGAGAGAATTATTGCTCAATAACTCTTTTTCCTCTCCTGCTTTTTCGTGTTACCACACTCCTATCGAGAATTTCAAAGTCCCTCTCCCATATATGGGAGAGGGATTTAGGGTGAGGGCAAAAACTACGGTTCTCAACTTATATCCTCTTATTTTTCTGAAAAAGATTCGTAAAAACTGCCGTAAAAATAGAATGAAATAGCCCTGAGAGGCGAGTATTACGAATTACGAATTAGCACTCTCGACTTTTGCTACTTCCAGCATTGTCTTTAAAACCGAATCTGGATTGAGACTAATTGAGTCAATTCCTTGTTCAACTAAAAACTGAGCAAATTCTGGATAGTCACTGGGTGCTTGACCACAAATGCCGATTTTGCGATCGCATTTTTTCGCCGCTTCTATGGCCATTTTTACCATTCGTTTTACAGCTGGACTGCGTTCATCAAACAACCTCGCTACTAACGCTGAATCCCTATCTATCCCCAATGTCAGCTGAGTTAAATCATTAGAACCAATCGAGAAGCCATCAAATACCTCAGCAAATTCCTCAGCCAGAATAACATTACTGGGTAACTCGCACATTACATAAACCTGCAAGTCGTTAACACCCTGCTTTAAACCATTTTTTGCCATCTCTGCTAAAACCAATCGCCCTTCATCGGGAGTACGACAAAAGGGAATCATCGGAATCACATTTGTCAAACCCATTTCTTCTCGTACCCGCCTGATGGCATGACATTCTAGGGCAAAAGCTTCTCTGTAGCCTTCATCATAATAACGTGCCGCCCCCCGCCAACCCAGCATGGGGTTTTCTTCATGGGGTTCAAACTGTCGCCCACCTAACAAATTGGCATATTCATTACTTTTGAAATCTGACATTCGCACAATCACTGGTTTGGGATAAAATGCCGCCGCAATTCTACCTATGCCTTGGGCTAATTTATCTACAAAATACTGGGTTTTATCGGCGTAAAATGCAGTAATTTCAGCAATTTTAGCTTTGACAAATTCATCTTTTAACAATTCATAGTGAATCAATGCCATTGGATGAATTTGAATTTTGTTAGCAATAATAAATTCTGTTCGTGCTAAACCGACTCCATCGTTGGGAATTGCTGATAAACTCAATGCCTCTTGGGGATTACCCACATTCATTAAAATTTGAGTCCGGGTCTGGGGTAAATTCTCTAAAGGAACTTCTTCGACTTCAAAAGGTAATAAGCCTGGATAAACTTTTCCCTCTTCCCCTTCAGCACAAGAAATTGTTACCTCTTGACCAGGCTTTAAAATTTTTGTAGCATTGCCGCATCCGACGATCGCAGGTACACCTAATTCTCGCGCAATAATTGCTGCATGACATGTCCTACCCCCAGAATTGGTGACAATTGCACTGGCGCGTTTCATAATTGGTTCCCAATCGGGGTCAGTTCTCTCTGTCACCAAAACTTCCCCAACTTGAAACTGTTCGAGTTTCTGAACATCTAAAATTAGGCGTGCTTTCCCTTGACTAATAGCTTCTCCAATCGCACTTCCCGTAACAAGAGGAATTGGAGATTGCGCTGAAGGGAGTGAAGATTGGGAATTTTCCCCATTCCCTATTCCCCATTCCCTATTCCCCAATACCAACCGATAACTCCGTAACACATTTCCCGTCTTCTGCGACTGCACAGTTTCAGGACGCGCTTGCACAATAAAAAGTTGATTTGTAATTCCATCTTTTGCCCACTCGATATCCATTGGAGTAAAACTACCGTGGATTTGGGAATAATGGTCTTCAATTAAACACGCCCAAGTTGCTAGTTGTAAAATCTCTTGATCGCTCAGGGCAAATTTACCTCTTTCGCTGGGCGAAACAGATACATTTTTCGTAAATTTGGAGCCGTCATCATAAATCATTTTCAGTTCTTTACTGCCCAATTTTTTATCAATAATTGGGCGGAAACCAGCTTTTAAAGTTGGTTTAAAAACATAATATTCATCAGGATTTACAGACCCTTGAACAACATTTTCACCTAAACCGTAGGCGGCTGTAATCAGTGCAGCATCCTTAAATCCGGTTTCTGTATCAATCGAGAACATCACCCCAGAGGTTGCTAAGTCAGAGCGCACCATTTTTTGTACACCCACAGCCAGAGCAATGCTAAAGTGATCAAATCCCTTGGTGTGGCGATAAGAAATAGCGCGATCGGTAAATATGGAAGCAAAGCATTTATGACAAGCTGCTAAAACTCCTTCAACGCCGACAACGTTGAGGTAAGTTTCCTGTTGTCCAGCAAAACTAGCATCTGGAAGGTCTTCGGCGGTGGCGCTAGAACGGACTGCAACATCTGTCTCTGCGTTGTATTGTTCACAAAGATTCTGGTATGCTATAGCGATCGCCTCTCGCAATTCTACAGGAAATGGGGTGTGGATTAATAGCGATCGCGCTTTTTTTCCCCGTTCTCGTAAATTTTTCACATCTTCAACATCCAAGTCAGCAAAGAGTTTGCGTAGCTTTGCTTCTAAATCGGCTGATTCAATAAAATAACGATAAGCGTAAGCTGTAGTGGCGAATCCTGTGGGAACGTTAATACCTTTGGGCGTTAGCTGTTGAATCATTTCCCCCAGTGAGGCATTTTTACCACCAACTACCGGGATATCAGCAATACCAACTTCATCAAACCACAAAATGAGCGATCGCTCTTGGGAAGATTGAGATAATGTGCTTTTAGATACTGTAACCATAATTACCTTTTAAGTTTATACTCAGTTTGTTAGTGCGTAACCGCTAGTATATTTTTCCTATATTCAATTTTATATTTTGCACTGGCTTGATTTGGGATTGTGCAATTAAATACCATATAGTCTATAAATAACAATTATTCGAGATAATGGCTGTATTGTAATATTGGATGCAATGCACAATGGCGCAACTAGAACGACTGTTAAAAATGGCTGAAGATGAGCTAACTGAGTACAGCACTGATGCCCGCAAAATTGAAAAACTACGGCGCAAAATAGGTTTGTCAGTATCCGCACCCGAACAGCGACAAGTCAAAGAGGCATTACTCGCTACTAAGCAATCTTCTAATATGATTACTCAAATTGTGGAAGAACAAAGACAAGCAGCAGCCTTACCATTTTGGGGAATTGCTGGATTAGGTTTGTTATTCGGAATTTCTTTAAATCAACCTGTATGTTTGTTAGCAGCTATAGTAGGAACTGTATCAGCTTTTAGAATTCAGAAATGGGGTTGGCAATTGCAGGCAAGTCGTCTATTGTTACAAACATTGGAAGATATTGAAGCGCGTATTGCCAAACCGAAATAGCGATCGCTTCTAAATAAGTCGGCACAATGAAACTAAACTAGGTAAAATATTGATGCACTAGGCTAAAACTCTCTTCCATTGTGCTTTCTGCCTCCTGCTTTATCCCAACACAAATATTTACGCTAACCTCCTAAATTTTTGGGTTTTATGTATTGGTTTGACTGGCAATTGTTACATATATTTATTGCCAAATTCATATCTTGTGTTGTATAATCTACTCCAACATTTTTTAACTGAGACTTTCCAAAAATTATATGCAAGACAATTCCAAAAGCGATCGCAGAGAGCCAGAATTTCAAAGTCCCTCTCCCAGATTTGGGAGAGGGATTTAGGCAGGGCTATTTCATTCTAAAATGTGACGTTTTCAAAGTCCCTCTCAAAGATGTGGGAGAGGGATTTAGGGTGAGGGCAAAAACTACGGTTCTCAACTTAGATAAGGTTTAAAACTTGTGGCAGACTTAACTAATATTCTCTCAATTGCGATAGGTGCAGTTCCTGGAGCGTTATCTCGGTTTTACATCACAGAATGGACAAAAGCTAAATTAGGGACAAAATTTCCCTATGGAACATTTATGATTAATTTGACTGGATGTTTAGCGATGGGTTTCTTTTTCACAATTTCTAAAGGAATTACAGGCTATCCCAAGGAATTGGATTTACTGATTAGAACGGGATTTTTAGGTTCTTACACCACATTTTCAACCTATGGCTTTGATACTCTAACCCTATGGCGTAGCAAACAAAAGACTGCGACAGTCTTTTATTGGGGAGGGAGTGCAATTCTCGGTTTGGGAGCGGTGATTTTAGGAGTAGCGATCGCCAAGCTTTTTGTGAAGTAATATCAAATCCGGTAGCATTTGAATGATTAAAAAACCGCTCCAGACGCAGAGGGAAAAATCATACACATTTATTAGGTAAACAACAATGAATCTTTTGAGAGGACGTTATCCCCTAGCTATTGCGATCGGGGCAATTTTTGGAGCGTTGAGTCGTTTTTATCTAACCGAATTTGCAAAAGCTATTTTTGGAAAAGATTTTGGCTTTTATGGCACATTCTTTATTAACGTGACTGGCTGTTTAGTGATTGCTTATATTTTGACTCTAGTAACCGAGAATATTCGCATCATTTCGCCTGAACTTCGCTTGATGACGACAACAGGTTTTTGCGGTGCATACACTACTTTTTCAACTTATTGCTTGGAATCAAAAAATTTCTTAGATAAGGGCGATATTATAATGCTGTTAATTTATTTTGTTGGCAGTGCGATCGCCGGAATGATTGGTATCCAAATCGGTGTTTTATTGGCAAGAGCAAGCAATCAACGAGGTTAAACCTTATTGCCTCCTCAAAGCAATTGTGTAACTAGGTAGATGTGAGGCATCTGTTTGAGTTTTCACAAGTCGCCAGTCATTATCTATATATAAATGCTCAAACACTTGAGAAGTTGCTAAGGATGTTTTTTGAAATCCATTAGCATGATTTATCTGTATATTTTCTAAATTGAGAGCTTTAGGTAAAACCCTTGTTGAGCCATTTAGGTTAACTTTAGTGTTAACTACATGAGTAAACCAGTTGTAGACTGATTCTAAAGTTAGAGGAATTTCTCTATTTGTAAAAGCCTGAAATCTATCAATGTTGTGAAGATACCATTTACCATTTTGAACGCCATATTTTTGGATTACCATGAAATCATAAGCTGGTAATCTTGATTTAAAATCCGGTGATCCAGACGGCTCTTTTCCCATTATATAGCGAGCTACACTAGCACAGTAACCATCATGCTGGAAAATTTGGAAAGACTGCTCTTGTATTCTTTGCGGTAAACTTTCATGAAACGAGATGGTAGACCAGATTGGTGTCCAAACACCCACTAAAAGCCGTAATTGCTCCGTAACACTAAAAACAGGATTTTGTTGGCTCAACTTGATAAAATAGGGAAGCAATTCTGTTTTATAAAATTCTATTTCGTCATTTAAAGCTTCGGGATTTCGACCTTGAACCCGTGCCAAAATTTCCTTTTTAAATTTTCTTTTTTTTGGAGCACTTAATTGATTTTTCAGTAATAGGTCGAACATTACCATTTACCTTTTTCTCATTTTTTTAGATGACTTGGTTGGTAAGTATTAAAAACTTGTGAGTTTAGCGATCGCAAAGCTATCATCTATTCTTTTATCTTATAAAAGGTAGAGCCTTTTACCCCTGTTTTTAACAGCTTTTGGGTGATTATCTGCTTGATATTAGCTATTTTTACTCACAAAGTGGTGTGATCCAGATCACTGTAAACTAAAATATATTGAAGAAGTATAGGAATTACGCATCAAGTACGAAATGTAGGGGCAATTCATGAATTGCCCCTACGGGAAATCAAGGCTTTCACTGCTTTTTGCGTAAGTCCTAAAATATTTAGAAATAGAAATCAGAGTATTGCATAGATAGAAGTGTAGCGGCTGAGTATCTGAAATTTCTCCGATTCTCTTCCCGAGTGAAAAAGAGTGAAGGATGAAAATTTTGCCTTTTCATCCTTCATCCTTTCTACGATTCTCTTCCTGATGCCCAGGTATCACGCCATTTTACAGTGCCTTCTTTGGCAATTACCCAGCGGCGGTTAACGAGATTTTCGCGCAGAGGCGATCGCCCTTCCCGCCACATGGCATATTTATAAGCAATTAGCTTACCAGTACTCTCGTCAAAGGGAATCTCAGCAGACCAAGTATTCGAGTTGATGTACTCTAAAGGATAGGCTTTGCTGATATCCCAGTTACCCAACTCTGGGCAATCTCCTGTCACCACAATGATTTCACCGGGTTGGGTATCCACGCCATTGAGTTGCACGCGGACAATTGTCTGTGCTTTTATTCGTTCGCCAACGTGGCTAAAAACCAGGACTCCCCGTTCTTGTAGTACCAGATCATAAATCTTGCCGTCTTTCACCTCATACTTATTGCGAGTCACCACGCAAGTATGTTCTCCATCGGGCAATTCTGTTTCTACTTCTGCTAGAGTAACTTCTGCTCCCCGGTTTAAAGCTACAAAACACAGAGAGTCACGATAACGGCGTACATAACAGTATATATCTGCTGTTAAGTATTTTTGCCAGTGGCTACCCATTGACACGGCTGGATTCAGTCGCCGTAAGCCAGATAGCAGCCTGACGCAACGATAAACCTCACTCTCAGTATCCCAATTTTGCATCATTGGGCGGTTATACGGATCGTTACCGCCATCGGTGTCGTCATGCAGATATTGTTCTGTGCCGTAATAGATGCAGGGAATACCGCGACAGGTCATAATTAAGGCGATCGCAACCTTCAACATAGCTGGATCGGGGTTCAGCGATTGAAAGCGGCACATATCATGATTATCGATGAAGGTAACTAGCTCTGCTGCCCCGTTATAGCGATAATCTTGGTCAAAAATGTATTGAATTGTCTGGAAGCCCATTTCTGAACCTTGTCCCAGTGCGGCTCGAATTGCCACGCACAACCCAAAGTCTAGCAGTGTCATGCCTGAGTGGTTAACAAATTCCACTGAGCGATCGTCAGTAGGATTACTGTAAATCCATTCACCAAATATGAATACATCTGGTTTATGATTGCTCATATCGCCAGTGAATTCTTGCCAAAACCAGATCGGCATGTGCTTGACAGTATCCACCCGCAGTGCATCTACACCCCGGTCTAGCCATTGTTTAATGGCTGATTTGATATATTGACGATATTCGGTATTGTTTTCATTGAAGGTTGCTAGACCAGATAATTCACAGTTCTGTACTTGCCAATCGTCTTCCCAGTTTTGCACTTCGCCGTAGTGGTGATACCAATTATTGACATCATCATTGAAGTCAGCAATTTTTACTCCATCGTCATACAATTCACCTTTACTACCGCTAGTGTCAGGGCTGCTATGGTTGCAGACAATATCTAGCACCAGCTTCATATTGCGCTTGTGCAGTTCTGTAACTAACCGATCAAAGGTCGTATTTTTTTCTTCTTGGGTAGCGTTTAAAGAAGGATTTTCTCCATCAGCAATGTAGCGAGGATTGAGCCGCTTAAAGTCTTTTGTCCAATAGCCATGTAGGGCTGCATTGCCAACAAATAACTCTTCAACCTGCTCAAACAGTGGAGTTAACCAAAGGGCTGTCACTCCCATGTTTTTGAGATAATCTAATTTATCGATGACACCTTGCAAGTCGCCACCCCAGTACTTACCCCAATCTTGTCTATTTGGATCGTACAGTTCTGAGTTTGCACCTTCGCTGTTATCTGGATCGCCATCATAAAAGCGATCGACCACAAGAAAGTAAATTGTTTCCTGACGAAATTCAATATCTCTGGTGTAAAGAAACTCTAAGTCAATCTCAGTATCTGATGGTGGTGTTTCTATAATAGCTTGTACTTTTTCTTGTGCAGAATCAACCTTATATTGATCTGGTGAAAACTGAGATGGAGGAGTTTGTACCATAAAAGAACTCAAAATTTAATGTAATTCATACTTGTAGACCAACACTACAACGTTTCGAGTATTGTCTGTCGCTACAAACTTTTGTATTGTGACATCCTGCCCACGGTGTAGGTATCTATCGTTAGCTAGTTTATAATTCTATCGATAGATATAATTCATCTGCTAGAGGATAAAAATTAACAACTATAGCACTTATTAACGGTAATTACCTGATAACAAAAATTTACAATATTTAATTAAGTTGAGTTGTGGTAAATATTGAGCCTAAATAGTATTTAAGTGTATATTCGACAACAGATTTTAGAAAACCTTAACTCCTTGGAGATTAGCTGCCAACAATATTTTTTTACACCTTATCGATACTGAGTAAACCACCTATTAGCCAACTTTTTCTCTAGAAAATTCGCTCTATTGGTAAACTGACCATTGTCACTTTCAATCTGTTATTACTATCAAAGAATTAATTTAGGTAGCATTTATGACCAAATATGACAAGGTTTTTAACTCACCAAAGACATCAGAGGAATCGCTAAGTCCAGAGGAAGCGGTGGCGGCGATCGCAACTGTGACTGCGATCGCTGATTCATTGATTGAAGATGTCGATGCAGAAAGTTTAGCGGGTATCCTCTGGGAATTCGAGGTTTTCGAGGAATATTCGGAAGATGAAATCACAGAAATTGTTGATAGGCTGATCTCGATTGCAGAAGAAGAGGGAATTGGGCCTTTGTTTAATGTCGCCAAGGTATCTCTCTCAGATGAATTAGTGCTGGATGGTTTTGCTGCTGGGGTGATAGTGCTTTTAGACGATGAACTCGCCATCCCAAAATCGAAACAACCCTACCTCAAAAAGCTACAAGCAGCCTTAGAACTTGAGGATGAAGAAGCAGAGGAAATCATCAAGGAGGTAATTGCAGCCTTTAAAGAAGCAGAAGAAGAATATACAGACGATGAAGATGAAGATGAAGATGAGACAGTAGTCATCGAAGATTTTAGTGAACAGACATATCAATCTCCTTTAAGTAATTTTTCTGTGCCGATTCCGGTTGATCCCCAGCAGGGCGGTAGAATTCAAAGTCAAGAAGGAGTCGTTGGCTTTTCCGATGACATGGGTACTCTGCTGAGAATCGATTATTATCCTTTCCCCCTGGAACAGTTAGAGGAACTGGAGTCTGTTGGACAAGAAGAATATTTGCAGACAATTTTAGTAGATAAGTATGTACCCCAAGCGATTTTTGTCAATGTACCAGATGCTTCTGTGGAGTATACCGAATATCTGGCAGACACTTTGCGAGGCGCTTACTATGTATTAATCGATATGCCCAAAGGTTCGACGATTTCTAAGCAAGAAAATAATGGAACTGCGATCAGATTAGACGCTTACCGGGGGCTGCTTACCTTTATCAAGGGTGAATTTTTGTATATAGTTAGTAGTCAGCACAGCTTTATTAACGGCGAAATTCCCGATTCTCTTGAAGAAGAAGCTGAAGATATCAAGGAGAGTATTTTAGAGTTTGTTGAGACTATAGAGTTTAGTTAGCGCATAAAGGGTTAGAAAATGTTGGCTCAAGTCTACTTCAGTAGATTAAGTAATGTGAATTAAATAACATCCAAATATGATGTTTAACCTCACCCCCAGGGCTATTTCATTCTAGATATAAACCGCCCAGAACTGAAGTTCTTTGGCTTTTAGCTAAAGTCCGTTAAAACGGACTATAACCTTTTTTCAGTCGTCTTTAGACGACTTTCGCTATTAGACTCAGAATTTATTCTGAGGCGGGCTAGATGAGAATGAAATAGCCCTGCCTCACTCCGCCTTTGACAAAAGTCAAAGTCTCCCCTCTTTGTGAGTTCAAAGAGGGGTTGGGGGTGAGGTTTTGTAGTTTATTAAATCCGCGTTCCTAAAGATTTTTGGTATATTTAAACCGCGTCTATCCTGAAACCTGTAGTTCTTCGGTGATGAAAAGGATTTGCCCTCATCCCCCAACCTATCCCCCAAAATTGGGATTCGGGGAGCCAGAATTTCAAAGTCCCTCTCCCAGATATGGGAGAGGGATTTAGGGTGAGGGCAAAAACTACGGTTCTCAACTTAGATGAGGTTTAGTCATCAACAGAAGACTTTTGCTATTACTAAAAAACTGAAGTTCCTTACGAGACATCACTTTTGCCTGAAGCTTACACTAATGGGCAATGTTCCCGACATAAATCTATCTAAATGAAGATTTTCCTAAATTACGATTAGGAACGGATGGCGTTCAAAATTTCAGTCATGAACTTATCTGATGTACATTTGGAAAGGGCGATGTCTGACGACAAGCCCAGAGGCAAAATGTCTCCGGTGTTTACGCTTGTGATTTTTCATGACTTTAACCCTGCTAAACAATCGCTATCAAATTATCCAAGTAATCGGCGCTGGTGGGTTTGGCGAAACCTTTCTAGCAGAAGATGTCCACATGCCTTCTCGCCGTCGCTGTGTAATCAAGCAACTAAAGCCGATAACTAATAATGATCCACAAGCTTACCAACTTATCCAACAAAGGTTTGAACGGGAAGCAGCAACCTTAGAGTATTTGGGTGAAAGTAGTAACCAAATTCCGAAACTCTACGCCTACTTTTCTGAGAACGGGCAATTTTACCTTGTCCAAGAATGGATTCACGGCCAAACCCTAAAAAAAATTGTCGAAGCCAAAGGATTTGAGAGTGAAACAGCTGTTCGGCAAATTCTCTTGAGTCTGCTTTGGGTTTTAGATTATGTCCACAGCAAAGGCATTATTCACCGGGATATCAAGCCTGATAATATTATTCTCCGTTCTGTTGATGGCAAGCCAGTTTTAATTGATTTTGGTGCAGTCAAAGAAACAATCCGTTCTGTGGTGAATTCTCCAGGATACCCCACGCGATCGCTTGTCATTGGTACGCCTGGTTATATGCCTAGCGAACAAGCCGTTGGCCGTCCAGTTTACGCCACTGATATCTATAGTTTAGGCTTAACGGCGGTTTATCTGCTGACTGGCAAACACCCGCAAGAACTACCAACTGATCTTAAAACTGGGGAAATACTTTGGCAAGATCGCGCCCCTCATGTCTCTTCTCAATTGGCAGCAGTAGTCAATCAAGCAATTAAACCTATGACAAGCGATCGCTACACCACTGCTAGTAAAATGCTACAGGCTTTGCAGTCTGTTAGTAATATACCTCCTGAGTTAGCGGCAAATACTTCTACAGTTAGTTTTCCTCCCACTACATTAACTCGACAAACCCAGACATTATATTCTCCGCCAAAAAATTCTGCAATCGCACCGTCTTCTGGTGGAAACTGGCAAAAACCTGCTGTGATTGTTGGTAGTTTGCTGATAGGCGGCTTGCTTGGTGCAGTTGCAATTTCTAACTTCACTCGTCAGCCACAACCAGAAACAACCATTGCCACAAGTTCCACCCCATCGCCAGAATCTTTACCCACTCCTGCATCTACCGAACCGCCTGTTTCTTCCCAAACTTCTCCAGTCCCAGTTATACCAACCACACGACCAAAACGGCGAGTAATTCCCAATCCTTTGCCCACCTTTAATCCCCCAGTTGTATCGATACCACAGCCAGAAAAAGAGCCTGTAACTTCAGATACTCCAGCACCAGTAGCAGTATCCACACCACAGCCAGAACCAAAGAATGAGGCGATCCCTACTTTGGTCAATCCCAGCCCAGTTCCCACACCAGAAATGCCTTCCACGCCACAGAAGAAGCCGCGCAGCAAATTAGCTGCCACTAGCAGCAACCAAAGCGTTCCCGCATTCCCTACAGGTACACCAAGAAACATTGTAGAAGCCACCCTCGGCAAACCAAATCAAGATTTAAGAGGCTCATGGGGCAAGACTCGTGCTGTCGTTTACAAACTAGTGCCAGATAAAATTGACCTTGGCTACTTATTTGATCGTAATTCTAAAGTTTTGCGTCAAACTGAGGTATCTTTTGCCCAATCGGTAGACCCGCAGGTAATGGAGACTACTTTAAATGGAATGTTAAATGGGCAAGCCACTGAAAAAATTCAGCAGGGACTCAAACAAGTACAACAGCGTCAATCTGATAATTTTAGTTTTGATAATGGCTCCGTCAAGGGTCAGATTATCCGCCAAGAATGTGATTTTATTTACATTAGCATTTGGGATGAAAATCTACATGATTTTGTGAGTCCATCTACAGGTAAAAAGTGTTAATTTCCTGCTAAACATTGCCCTCAAAGCGTAGCCGAAGTATTGATTCTGACCGGAGGCGGAGCGCCTTTGGCTTTGCTCGTGAATTCAGCTATCCTGAATTCTTCTTCAATCATTACTTCTTAAATATTCAATCGCAGCCTCTAATTTTGAGGGGTAACTTTCTGCAAACCTTTCAAACCAAAGTCCTTCGGAAGAAAGTGGATCTACTTTGGCTAACCATTTTTTTGCTTGCACTTTCAAAGCCTCTAGTTGTTTGGTTTTAAGTTGTTCTTGTCGAATTCTTTCCTGTTCTAATTCTTGCTGTCTTTTTAACTCAATAACAGCATCCTCTTGGGCAAAATCAGCCTTAATTTCTGCCAAAATATTATCTATCAAAGATGACGACTTTGGCAATGATGGAATGAACGATTTAGCTGTGGCTGATTTTGACTGCTGTTGAGGTTGTACTTCTTTGTATTCAGTTTGGAGTTCAGCTAATAGCTTATCAATGGAATCCATTTTGGCAATTCCTAATAAATAGTATAGTTAGTCATTAATGGCATTAAGTAGCACTTCCGATAGACTCATATCTTCCATATCTTCCATAGTAATGGTGTCGCAGATATCAAACTTAGCACCAGCACTTTGGAGTTCATCGTCTAAGACTTTGAGAAAGCGGGTAGCTTGCTGATCTGTACCAACTTGAATAAAGGAAATAGCTAGTTCTTCATCTCGATCGATGCGGCGAGAAGCTTCAATAATTACCTTCATTACTGCTTTGCGATCGTCCGGTTCACCATCAGTCACCACTAAAATTGTTTCACCATTCGGCTTGGTTTGACCGGCTGCTTTGCGTTGAAGGTAATCATCAGTTGCATGTTTTAACACACCCGCTAAGTCAGTTGTACCAGAAGGATCATTTTCTTGGAAAATTTGCACTACTTTAGTAGATGTTACATTTTCGTATCGTTTAAATTTACCAGAAAATACATAAATAGTGATGCCATCTGGGTCAAATTGCTCACACTTACTAGCTAAAGCTAAAGTAGATTCCTGGGCTGCAACCCATCTAGTTCTACCACCCTTTTGGTCTTTGGTCGCCATGCTGCCGCTTTTGTCGATAATCAACGTATAATCACGATTTTCTAACATTATTCAATTCTCCAATAAAAAGGCAATCAATTTTGGATTTTAGATTTTAGATTAACCGTTAAGTAGCTAGGCAAGATAAAACCAAACTATGTAACGAAAAGTAAAATCTCTATATTTGGCTCGTAGTTGCGCTTTAGCGCTAAAGCACAACTACGAGCGAGTGATGATTATTTGCGCCCACTTACTTAATCTAAAAATAGGCTATTGGGAAATAAATTTGCGATTTGAGATTTTTTCATAGTTGAGATTAGTCGCTCTGAAACCAAATTTAAATTTTGAATCCTTCAATCCAAAATTTAAAATCTAAAATCTAAAATTGGTTACTGGACTATGGGCGATCAACACATTAGTCAGTTATTGCGTTCGTCAAGACATCTACAAGGCTCATTTCTTCTAAGTCGTCTAAAGTAACCGTGTCACAAATATCAAATTTAGCACCGACACTTTGCAACTGATCGTCTAAAGCTTTGAGGAACTTAGTTGCTTGGGCATCTGAACCCACTTGAACGAGCGAAATTCCTAATTCTTCATCACGTTCCATCTGGCGAGTCGCATGAATTATCACTTCAAACACAGCTTTGCGATCGTCTGGTTCACCATCGGTGATCACTAAAATTGTCTCTCCGTTTGGCTTGCTTTTACCGCCAGCTTTGCGTTGAAAGTAGTTATTGAGTGCATCCTGAAGTACACCTGCTAAGTTTGTTGTCCCAGAAGGGTCATTTTCAAGAAATATTTGTGCGACTTTAGCAGAAGTGACATCATCATAGCGTTTAAATCTACCGGAAAACACGTACACGGTAATGCCATCGGGGTCAAACTGTTCGGCCTTTCTTGCCAAAGCCAGAGTAGACTCTTGGGCTATCTCCCATCTACTTCTACCACCCACTTGATCGGGTGTGGACATACTACCACTTTTGTCAATGATTAATGTGTAGTCGCGATCGCTCATCATAATATTCCTATGATTGTTGCCCTGTGGTTCTAGTCTAGTCTAGGAATTTGACGATACAGCAAGCAAGGGGGAGCAGGGGAGGCAGCTTTCATCCCGTGAGTCAAAACAAACAGGACTTACGCTTTCAAGCCAGTGAAAGCCCTGCTTTCCCGTAGGGGCAATTCATGAATTGCCCCTACATTCCTAATGCGTAAGTCCTAACAAAGTATTTCTGCTGCTAAAAGTTACTTCCCTTTTGAAAGTAGCAATTACGAATTACGTACAGCCCTTTGGGCATGAAAACCGCGGAGCGTGCCGGAGGCTCTATTACGAATTACGAATTATCTCAATACCTCCATTTCTTGAGGAACCTTCATTTGGTCGAGAATTCCCCAAATTTCTTGTAACATCGGCTCTAACCCGGTGCGGGTAACTGCTGAAATCACAAAAACCGGCGCGTATGAGAGATGATTTAGTTGAATAGCTAACGCCTCCAAATCGACAGTTTCCCGATCAACTGCATCAATTTTGTTCAGCGCCAAAATTTGCGGACGTTCTGCTAAACCCCGTCCATAAGCTTGCAATTCTTCCTTAATTGTGTTATAATCTCTAACTACATCATCGCTAGTGGCATCAATTAGGTGAAGTAGCACTCGCGTGCGCTCGATATGACGTAAAAAATCGTGTCCCAACCCTGCACCGTGAGCCGCTCCCTCAATTAATCCGGGAATGTCGGCGAAAACAGTACCATCGCCAGTAGGTTTCCGTACTACACCCAAATTTGGGATGAGGGTAGTAAAAGGGTAGTCTGCGATTTTTGGACGTGCTGCTGATAAAGATGAAATTAGAGTAGATTTACCAGCATTTGGTAAGCCAATAATCCCTACTTCTGCCAAAAGTTTCAACTCTAGGCGCAGCTGCTTTATTTCCCCTGGTAATCCTGGGAGGGCGTATTCTGGGGCGCGGTTACGGTTACTCAAGAAATGCTGATTTCCTAGTCCGCCTTTACCACCTTGGGCAATCAGCAAACTCTGCTTAGGCTCAGTTAAATCACCCAACAATTCGGCAGTTTCAGCATCATAAATAATCGTACCACAGGGAACTTCGATGATTAAATCCTTTCCTGCTGCTCCAGTGCAGTTATTTGGCCCACCACGAGTGCCTTTTTCTGCCTGAAAGCGATGGTTATATCTGAAGTCCAGCAAGGTTTGCAGGTTTTCGTCGGCAACGAAAAATACCGAACCGCCTCTTCCCCCATTACCACCAGAGGGGCCACCAGTCGGCACATATTTCTCCCGCCGGAAGGCGACAATACCATCGCCACCTTTACCAGCTTCAACTTCAATTTTTGCTTGGTCGATAAATTGCATACTTAAATAATAGTGAAAAGTGAGGAGTTAGGAATTAGGAGTTAAAAATTATAACTCCTCACTCTTCACTTTAACTAAATATATGGTGAAATATCTTCACCGCATTTATCTACCAGATAGCAGAGGGCGCGGAAACGTAAGCTCACCAGTTGCTCATACAACGGGTTGATTTTACACATCGGCGGTATGTGGACAATCTTGTGTCCAAATAGGGTAACATCCCGCTCAAAGGGACACTGAGAGGGAATCATTTTACACAAAAAACGGGCTACTCTTGGGTCTTGGATATCTAGCCTATCCAGCCAGTCGCGCAGGGGGCGTAGTGCATCAATTTGACGCTTTGTAAGCTCAGGGCTGGCGATAGTGGGGGGAAGCTGTGGGTGTTCTAGGGTGTGGCGAAGGGCTTCTAGTAAATTCTCTGGTTGTTCTAAGGCTTGGCAGAACTGATGCAAAACCTGATCTTCGCTGGGAGAATAAGTGCCATCTGCGATCGCTACCATTATCCCTGTCCTTAAAAAATTTTCCGCAGCTGGTGTACCTTTACCCAAAACTGCGGCTAATTCTTGTGGCGTAATTACCTCTAGTGAGTCGCATTGAATCTTGGGGTCTAATTCATCTTTGGTGATGGTAGCAATTAATTCCTGTTCTTGCTCGTCAAAATTACCATCTGCCCAAGCAATGGTGAGTAGTCCACGCAACCAAGCGGCAATCTGTTCGCTGCTGTAGGGGGATTGAACGGTACTTGTCATAAACATCACGTCTCAAGCTTTCCTGAGTCACTACTAAGCTATACTACCCAGTGATTATGAAGATAGTGGGACAGCAGAGAATAATCAAGAAACCGCGTAGGCTTCGCTACCTCAAAACATAAACCAGAAAAATTTTCAAATCGCAACAGTCGGTCTTGGGGTAAAATCCCTCTGAGAGGAATCTTGAGAATTTTTTATACTTAAACTGAAAAGGGAGATTTAATCTGTGGTGTGGAGGTATTCATAAATAAAACCAAATTTCACCTCGGCATCATTCATACTAGACCCGAAATCATTTGAGATTATTACAGCATTTCCGCTTCAGGCTACCGTAGACATCGCTTACCAATTTGATTAAATTATTACTGCAAATTTTTCTTAGATAGACTGTTGTTTATGAGGAACTATCGTCTACAACTGGTTACGCACCTACACAATAAAGGTATACATAATGTTTTTATTTGGCATTGAGCATGAAGTCGCTTTTCTAAACAAAGAAGGAAAATTTGCTGATTTTTCCCACACCCATTTTGCTGATTTAAATCAAATTATTGAAAAGCTACCTACATACCCCAGCGACTATCCCCAACTACGCATAGGGAATGCGGGTATTAAGATGAAGAGATGGTACATTGAGGGATTTGAAAGATTTGCAGATTCCGACAAGGTGATAGACTGTCATGTTAAAGGTATTGAAATTAGAACGACTATACATTCTGATATTCAAGGCGCTATTACTGAATTATCAGAAAGTTTTCACTTACTACGTGAGGTTGCTGCTAACTTTGGTTTCTCACCAGTTTTAGTCAGTTTTAATCCCTATAATCCGGTTTTTGAACCTCATCCCCCATTAAACGATTACGAAACTAAAGAGCTACAGGCTTATCCTGACGAACAAACTGCTAATATTCACATGGTGTCTTATGGGCCTGATTTAAATATTTCAGTGGCAAATTTGTCTACTGAAGATGTGATTGATATTGGCAGAAAATTAACTTATTATAGCCCTTATATCGTCCCTTTTAGTTATAGTTCTCCTTTTTATAAAGGAGGTTTGTGGGATGGGCTATCAGTAAGGACATTTGTGAGAACAGGGAAAAGACCAGCAGCCCTAGTTTTTGTTCAAAAACAAGAACAACTAATTGATAGCACACCTTCCTTAACAAAAATCGCTCGGATTCCAGCTGAAGTGGGACGCATTGAATTTAAGGCTTGTGATAGTTGTGATAACTTTTTAATCTATGCAGCTTTACTGACATTATTAAAAGGTTTGGTGTTAGATGAAACCTTGCTGGGTAGAGAAACTGTACCCGATGCAGCATTACACCAACTTTCGGCAAAATCCGGGTTTGACAACGAGGATATTTTTGGAAATGCGACAAAAGTCTTGCAAGCAGCCGAAGTTGCTTTGGGAGATGACCCAGATGTTGATTATTTAACGCCGTTAAAAGTAATGCTGGCGAAGCGAAAAACAAGAACCCATGAATTAATAGAAATGTTCCATCGCCTAAGTTCAATAGAAGAAGTAATAAGGCAGACTTATCAAGTTTAGAAGAAATTGCGGTTTTCTCTTTTTTGGTTCATCAACCCCACCGAATTCAGCCAAACCGTCAGCAGCACCGCTTCCCGGTACCCAACAAACTCAGACACCTACGGTCAGTACAACTTCCTCACCGCACTTTTTTACGAAATGGCACATTTGGCAGGCTCCATCGCTGGCAACTCCAGTTATAGTGAGATGTTCCCTTCTAGTGATTGGATAAAGTCGAGCTAACTTAAGATAATAGTAGAGCCATTAACTTGGTAAAACTATATTAAGTCGATATACCTAGAGACTGATTTTATTTACAACTAAAGATATAGTAAATTTCATACTAGAGATTGATGCAGGGGTTAGTATTTTCAAAGTACAAGTAAAAACAGGGAACCTTGACAGAAGATTGTCAATAAAAAACCTAATGATTTTGCTAAAGAATTAAGGTGGTATTTGCTTTTTATCCCTTAACTAGTTCGATGCAGAAATTCTTTGACAATTTCTTCGTCAGGTTCGTTTATAAAGGACTTTCTGATTGAAGCCTAGCTGGCTATTTTTATTATTGCTCTTTACCAAGTAAGGTGCGATATGCCGCTATTTCAGTCAAAGTTCTGCATTGTTAAAGCTGTTATCGAGGATTTCAAATGAAATTTATTGCTTCTGTCTTAAGTCCAGTACGCTTCCTAGTTGTGGCTTTTACTTGCGCCTTACTATTGTTATCTAGTGCTTTTCCTGCTTTTGCGATCGATAGCTACCAAAGTGAACCAACTGAAGGTACTACACAACTGCTTGACATTCAGGCCAAAACTGACAAAGCTGGTCAAGAGCCACCAATAGGATTGAAAAAGACTCAAAAAGAGACTAACGAAGGACTTAATGAGGTTCAGGGAGCTGCTGATATTGACAAGCAGAAGCGTCCAGAAAATTCACAGGCTTCAACATCTGTCGAAGAAAATATAAAGAAGGTGTTAGAGAAAGTTACAGGTAAGTAACTCAATTAATAGTTCTGGTAATTTTTCGTTAGTAATGGGTGATTGCATTTACGCAATCACCCATTACTAATTAGTACTCTTAAGAGGACTAGAATTTAATTATAAAAATATGTTCACCCTAAGCATTTATGGTAAAATACGCGTTGCATAGTTTTGGTTAAAGATATCTTAATTAATAATTATATTTAGTATATTTTATTGTTGTAATCGAAAAAATCAATAAAGTTCGCTAATTACTAGAATCTTGGCTTACTACTACCTATTAAGACATAGGCATAATTATAAATATAGTAATTAATTTCAACCGAAAATGTTACCTTTGGTTGATGTGGAATCTGTCTAAAATTTGAGAAGTTAATAAATAAGTTTGCTTAGGGATGGAAAACAATGCGTTCGATAAACATTGGTTTGACTGAAGAACAGCGTCAAGGTGTAATTAATCTGTTAAACCAAGATTTGGCAGATGCTTATCTACTGTTGGTGAAAACCAAAAAGTATCACTGGGATGTCGTTGGGCCTCAGTTCCGCTCTTTGCACCAGCTTTGGGAAGAACACTACCAAACCCTGACTCTAAATATTGATGCTTTGGCAGAGCGGACGCGTGCTTTGGGTGGTTATCCTGTTGGCACAATGGAAGGATTTCTCAAGATTGCTAGCCTCAAGGAACATGCTGGTAATGTTCCCACAGCAACGGGGATGGTATCTAATCTAGTCAACGATCACGAGCAGGTTATTCGTAACTTAAGAGACCATGTAGATCAGTCTGGTGAACAGTTCCACGATCAGGGAACTGCTGACTTTCTGACTGGGCTGATGGAACAGCATGAAGAAATGGCTTGGATGCTACGCTCATTCATTGAAGGCGAAGCACTAGGCCCAGATGGTAGACAGCCAGCAGAAGGGGCTAAAACTCCTGTAGGTGTGTAGCTCATAACGTCTGAGTAGAGATAGTTGTCTATGAAACCAGTTAGAAGGAGGATTGATTTCTCCTTCTAACTGGTGTGAAAAAATTAATCTGTCTGCATCTACCTATTTACCATATTCATTACAAATAGGACTTACGCAAAAGTTACGGAATAACGAACCTTATTAGGCGCAGAGAAGCCAGTGCGCCCTTGCGGGTTAAGAGACTTGTTCGCGCAGCGTCTCCCCTTGGGAGAAGCAACTGGCGCGACACGGAAAAATAAGAGTTTGAGAAATATTTTGCGTAAGTCCTAACAAAAACAAGATAATATACCTTTGCAAGTAGCTCGAATGATGTGATTAATCTCACTTATCCATACATTTTTTTGGCGTTTTGTTGTCACTTATACTAATTCTCTATGAAGCTGCATATAGCGGCCTTAAATTCTTCGTGAAAAGTTAGATCCCCGATTTTTCAAAGAAATCGGGGATCTAGACACTGCGAATTTATAATATTTTCATATTTTTTAAGTTGGGTATTCTGTCGTACCCCGTATCTATCTTAAGATACATAATCTACTAAATTGTTGTATCTGTTGATGGAAGTCGAAAATAATACACTACTGTTAGTTTTTGTAATAGCTTAATCAACTACAAGCTGGAAATAAAAACCATGAGTGTCGAAAAAAGAGTAGAAGCTACTGCAAAAAATATTGAAGGCAAAATTCAAGAGGTTGTGGGCGAAATAACCGGGAATCCACAAGATAAAACTGAAGGACAAACAAAGCAAGCGGAAGCACAAGTTGCTCACACTGTAGAAAACATTAAAGACGAACTTAAGAAGGCTTTAGATTAATTTAGATTTTGCAGTGTAAATAGAAATACTAGACTAGTGATGATTCACTACTCATAGTCTAACATTAATTACTCCACTTACTTTGAGAAAGTGGAGTTTTTGTGTCGGCTTCTTTTGAAATACGTTTAAGATGAGAAAATATCAATAATCATTGGGAGGAATCAATCGTCATGACTGTTATTGTTGCAAAGTGGACGATTGACGAATATCACCGCATGATTGATGCTGGGATTTTGAGCGATCGCAAAGTAGAATTACTTAAGGGAGAAATTGTCGAAATGTCGCCGGAAGGGGAACCCCACGCTTATTGTAGTGATGAATCTGGTGAGTATCTAGCAGAGTTATTGGCTGAACGCGCCAAAATTCGTCATGCCAAGCCTATCACATTACCCAACGACTCGGAACCAGAACCAGATATTGCCATTGTCCAACGTTTAGGACGCGAGTATCGAGAGCATCATCCCTATCCAGAAAATATTTTCTGGTTGATTGAGTATGCTAACTCCAGTTTAGAAAAAGATTTAGAGAGAAAAAGCAAAATCTACGCAGAAGCAGGTATTTTAGAGTATTGGGTTGTCAATCTCAAAAAGCTACACTTAGTGGTGTTTCGAGAAATCTTAGACGGAGAGTACGCGACAAAACTAACATTGACTGCGGGAACAATTCAACCGCTAGCATTTCCAGATATTTCTGTTGCGGTGGAACAGATTATTAACAGTTAAGATAATTAAAATAATTCGTAATTCGTAATTCGTAATTCGTAATAGAGCCTCCGGCACGCTGCGCGGTTTTCATGGGCTTTTGGGCTGTACGTCAATTTTGTTTTGTAATGGGGATTTAACCCCAATCGCATTACTTACCGATTTTAGAACCGGGGGACTTAAACCCACGGAACTAGTTAAAATAAAAATATCAAATTCCGTGACTTTTACCAATTACCCAATTACGCCGGAAAAACCGCGCTAAAGCTGATTCTTCTAAAGATAGATAAATTGGGCGTCCGTGGGGACAGGTGCGAGGGTTGCGAGTGCGTTGCCAATTATCTAAAAGTGTCTGCATTTCTTGTTGATTCATGGGTGTACCATTACGAATGGCACTGCGACAGGCGACAGCGACTTGGGCTGTTTGTAAATCGCCTCCCCAACTAAGTTCTAAAATTGCTTCTGCACAGTCGTCTCGCTGCTGCAAAGGTGCGGGGATGTTTCGCACAGCCCAAAGTTGTTCGCCAAAGGGTTCTATTTCTAAACTGATGCGTTGCAGTTGCGATACTTGCGCTGGCGACAATTGATAAAGAATGATTGGCGGTTCGATGGGGACAAGTTGCCAATTATCAAACAATTGCTCATACAAAACTCGCTCATGGGCAATGTGCTGTTCGACTAACCACATACCATTTGGATGTTCCGCCACAATATAGGTGTTGCTAACTTGAGCGACAGCTTTTAAGGAGTTAGGAGTTTTGAGATTTTTGTTAGGATTTTGAGGATTGAAATTGTAGCCGCCTTTGGCTTCTGCGGCTTTGAGTAATTTACTCACTCGTGTTGTGTGGACAGCTTCTTTGAGATTGTTAGAAGAAATGCTGAGTGCTTGGTTAATTGCTTGGGTAATTTGCTCTTGCCAATAAATGATTTCGTTGAGGTAAATTTCTGTTTTTGCTGGATTGCGATTCCAGTTAATTTGACCGGGGGAAATGGCAAGATGTAAGAAACAAATTGGATAGCGATCGCGTGGTAATGTTCTGTGAAATGCTGATAATATTGTTTGCTCTAGTTCTAGTGTTTTAACCATGCGTCCGTTAATGGCTACACGTACCCAATCTGGACGATGACGATGAGTGCGATCGGGTAATCCTACCACTAAATTTAGTGCGGAGTTAGGAGTTAGGGGTGAGGAGTTTAGAGGGTTGGGTATTTCGAGTTTGATTTCTTGCAAGTCACCTTGTCGGACTTGGGGTAAAATCTGCGATAGTAGTTGCCCAGTTGTGGCTGCTGGAGATATGGTGAACCATTGACGGTCATTTTGGCAAACTTTCCAGGTGATGTGGGGATGACACAGGGCGATTTGGTGAATTGTCGCTTGCACAGCTTTCATTTGCTGTGCTGCTGTGGGCAATCCCTGACGACGAGATGAGCAATTACCGAAAAGATGAGAAACTGTCACTACTGTACCAGGTGCGATCGCAGTTACTTCAACTTGCCCAACTTCCCCGCCATCGCCATAGCTAATCCGCCATCCTAATTTTCCACCCACAGGACGACTCAAAATTTCTAAATCTGCCAAAGTCGTTAAGCTATGTAACGCCTCACCACGAAACCCCAAACTGTTAATTTTCCATAAATCGGCACTAGAGCGAATTTTACTGGTGCTGTGGGCTGTGGCTGCTTGTTGCAAATCATCTAGGTTCATTCCACAACCATTGTCTGCAACACGAATTCGCCATTGTTGCGGCCATAAAGAAACCACAATTCGCGTCGCACCTGCGTCTAAGGAATTTTCTACCAATTCCCGCACCACAGAAGCTAAAGAGTCGATTACCTCACCAGCTGTAATGAGATATACGACTTCTGTTGGTAGAGCTTGAATAGTAGATGCCATAAATTATAGTTTATAGCTTCTGGGTGCATGGTAAGTGGGGAAGTTGAGCGAGATGAGGAAGCGAATTTAGAAGAAATTTTTCTCGCTGACGTGGTAGCATTTATGGCGAACTAAGAATTACAAATTGGTATTCTAGGCTTATTAGCTAGAAAATTGATTCTCTAGCTCATAGCACAAAGATTCTGCTCGTTGTCATTATAGTAGAGGTCTTGAAATGACACTGCGATCGTATGGTATATGTCTTGTTGGGCTAGTTTTGTCTTTAATTAGTGTGGGTGCGAGTCCGACAAAAGCGATCGCCCAGACTATTTATCCATTTGATGTAGTATACAACACGGAAGTCACTCTTACACCTATCGCATCGACCGACGTATCAAAAGCATTTGTCTCCGGCTTTAATTCTGATGCTCCTTACGGTCTGAGTAACTTTTCAAGCATAAATAACTACAGCCGAACTGATCCCAATACTGGTAATCTGGTATTCTTGCAAGACCCAGCAAAATTTGGTTTACAAGGCTTGCCAATCGGCAGAGATGAGTTTTTTGGCAGTGGCGATGATAAACTATTTGGCAGCAGTAGCGCTACTGCTTCATTCGACTTTATCAACCGCAAATTAGTAGGTTCTGGTACTATAACAATTACTGGTGGTGCAGGCAGGTTTACGGGTGCTACAGGCATATTAAACTTTAGTGAAATTGAGCCACTCGATCAAGCTCCAACTGCTCCATTGATTGGTCAAGCTTTTTTGAGTGGTTCCTTCCAGACACGGCAAAAAACTCCAGAACCAAGAACTAACGCAACACTATTCGGTATATGTGTAATTGGGATTGGTTTTATCTTACGTAGACGTTACCTTTTAGCTAGTGGGTGAATTATGGCATTTACAAACAATATTAACAAAATATAAAGTAAGTAGGCGTAATTAAACACAAGATAAAACCTCACACTCAATCCCTCTCCGTGAGTTCGCAGAGGGAAGCCGGAGGCAGGGTGAGGTTTTATATTTAAGCCTTGGTTTTCGACATTAATTAGATTTTACAAGAAAATCTTACTTGTTTTGGTGAAGTTTAGAGGATTTTGACAATTTAGTACAACTTTAGAGCATCAAAAAAACTTACTGATTGCAACATTAATTAACATTAAATCATCTGATTTTCTGCTTACCTCTAGATGGTGGTTAATTACTATCCCTTGTCGCCAAAATTTTAGGTGGTTCCGGTTTCAGTAACCCATTCAACAGGGATGCAGGACGTTGAGTGTAAGGCCAAGCAAAAGCATGACGGAAAGCTGCATCCTGACAAGCTTGTAATTGTGCAAAATTAATAATGTCGTAAGTCAAGAGATTTTCATATTCAAATGGCAGACGCACATTGTGCAATCCAGCATTATCAGTACAGATAGCGATATCTACCCCAGCATCAAAACAACGGTCAAAAACTAATTTGAGTTGACGTATATCCTGTAAAGTACCAGTTTTCAGGTAAGTTGTGGGGCAAACTTCTAAACACTGTCCGCGTCTAGCTACATCATTAAGTAACTCTGGATATAGTAGGGGAATTTGGATGCCGTGACCGATTCGCATGAGATAGGGTAACAGTTCGGGGTAACAGCCAGCAGTGGTTTCATATAGATGTCCAGTGGTGTTAACGCCCTGCGATCGCGCATAATCATATAAGCTAATCCATTCTTCTAAGCGATCGGCATAATAGCTATCACCCCCGGCTACATCTACTGCACAGACATACTGCTTATTTTGCGCCGCTAAATCAACAATCGCCTTGTTCACCTCATAAGGTAGGCGCGTGTGCATACAGAGAATTTGGCTAGTAACAATCGGATATTCTGGCTGGTTGCTAGCAAGCCCTACTACTTGGACAATTTCTGCCATCTTGTCAATTCTTTCGGATTGACTTAGATGCTCAGGTGTCCGCAAATAGGGAGTATAGCGCAGTTCCAGATAAGCCAAATTTTCAAAGATGTAAGCACCCCGCACCAAGCGATAGATAAAGTAAGGTAAAGTTTCAACAGTTTGCACACTTTCTACCAAGGTGTGTAATTCTAGATACTCATCCAGGGTATTGCGTGGACGGGTGTAAAAATCTTCAAATTGTGAATAGTCAGCAAAGCCAGAAATCAACTCCGAAGAATGTCGCTCGAAATATCGCCATAGAACTCTTGGTACGACCGAGCCGCCCAGATGTCTATGTAATTCAGCATATAAAGACATAATGGTATTTTTAGGTAAAAATTTCATTAATTGTAACAAAAACATAGAAGTAAAAAATCTGGACTCGAAAAAATTTAGCTCCAGAGAAATTGCATGGGAGGTTTCCCACTATCTGGATTTTTTAAATAAGGCTTCCGGCCTAGAGGCTGCGCGAAGGTCGGGATTTTATGCTTATTTTCTGAAAATCCAGCATTTATATAGCGTTTTGAGCATAAATAAACTTGACATTATCAAGATTAAATTGATACGATGAAATACTTTAATTTTTGTGTTATATTTAAATAAACATTGCTATTGTTGAAGAAACTGAAATATAGCAATATATTTTTCCTTTAACGAAGCAAATTCCTGGCAAGGTTGGTATTAATTGAAAATTCAAGCGTTGGAAGTAAAGGCTGGCGATCGCATTATTGCTTACTGCAATAATAAAATGCAAACCTGCAAGGTAAAACGCATATTAGATCCCGGTCAAGCTAATATCACACTATCAGTATTCACCTCTGAGAATTATCGCGGTTGCTCAGTTTCATCTATAGTCCGCTTTCAGAGCAATGCCTTGGTTGATTTAGTAAGTTAAAAATCAAGTAAACATTGAATCTCAAAAATATCTCTAGCTATTGTCCAGCCTCAAGCTGGATATAGTTATTTTAAAGGTGCGATGCCTGGGTTGGGCTATTCGGCGTCGCACATACAAATTTTTTAATTGTGGCTGGATGATTTTCCAGAAAAACGCCATCACACTATAGCAGTGCAGGCGAAAATTTTTGAGAAAACTGATATTATGTTCATCCGCGTGCTGAAAAACCTAGTGGATGGGTTAAGCGAAGTTTGGGTGAGAGTCGGGCAGTACTGGCCAGTACCATACAAATCATCAATTACCGAAGCACGGCAAAAAATAGGGTCTGAAGTGATAAGTCATCGTTGGCTTCTAGGCCATTGGGCTGTGCGTTCGCCCTTGGCTTTGGCGAAGCCATCGCTCAAATTTCTCCTTTACGATTAACTTTTACTAGGAAAGAAAGAATGTGGTGCGCCGTGCTATCCCGAAGTTTCAACGTATTGAGCCAAAAGAAATACCTTTTTTTTAACCTGGCTAGTGACAGAAATTATTGACCAACAGATACCACGCGAAGGAAGAAGTAACCCGCGAGTTGTTAAAAAAACTAGAGCTAAATTTCCCTCCAAAAAACCGATACACAAAAAAGTTGGAGCAAAAATTGAGACGCTCCATATCTCTCTATACAACACTGCTTAAACCTTAACCGAACCGTATTGGCACAGGGTGAGGTTTTTGTTTTGGGTAATTCGATGCTCAAAAAAGCATTTACTCAATCTTCAAGTTGAAAGGCAAACGGGCGTAAACCCCCTGTGGATCGTTCATTTTTTGCAGAAGTCCGATTTCCTGTTGCAACTTTTGGAATTCATTGGTGAGGGGATTGGATTGTTTGAGTTGCGCCCCCTCAATTCCTAAAGCAGTCCGCACCTCTTGTGTTCCACGTCCAAAAAAGCGTTCGCCGAAACTGTTAGTGCGAGGATATTCTTGCACTTCCCAGTCTTCTCCTAGTTTCGCCTGTTTGGCAGTGTATGCGATCGCACTATTCAAACCACCAATTTCATCCACCAAACCAATTTCTTTTGCGGCCACACCAGACCAAACCCTTCCTTGAGCAATTTCTGCAACTTTTTGTTCTGGGAGTTTCCGACCTTGAGAAACTTTATTCAAAAACATATCATAAATTCGGTTCACACTACGTTGATAAAGTGCCAACTCTTGAGGCGATTTCGGACGCGAAACTGTTTGACTATCAGCATAAGTTGCAGTTTTTACCGAATCCCAGGTGATGCCGTTATCACTCGCTAGCTTTGCACCATTGAACAGCAGCCCAAATACACCTATTGAACCTGTAATAGTATTTGGTTCGGCAAAAATGCGGTTAGAGTCGCTAGCAATCCAATAACCACCAGAGGCGGCTACATCACCCATTGACACTACAACCGGTTTTACTTCACGAGTTAATTTCACCTCTCGCTGCATGACTTCGGCTGCGGTAGCGCTACCACCAGGACTATTAATTCGTAATACAACAGCTTTTACATCCTTATCTTGTCGGATTTTCTTGAAGATTTTGGCAAAGCGATCGCCTCCTACTTGCCCATCTTCTCCTTTACCATCGACAATCTCGCCCTCAGCATAAACAACGGCAATTTCATTTTTTGAACTACGTTCTACGCCCAAAGATTTGCCAGAAACTTCTGCATAGCTATTCAGGCTAATTTGTCGGAATGTTTTGTCGTTTTTATCGCTATCTGTCAACTTTTTCAAGTCAGCTACCACTTCATCGGGGTATTGTATTTGATCGACTAAACCGCTAGTTTTGGCTTCTGTAGCTTCTAGTAGCGCCTGACTATCTGCGATCGCTTGCAACTGGTTAGGTTCAATTTTTCGACTTGCACCTACAGTAGTGCGCCACTCTCCCCAAACATCATCCAACAATTTCTGAGTTTGTTCGCGGTTTTCGGGACTCAACTTTTTGAGGATAAACGGTTCTACAGCCCCCTTAAATTTCCCCACCCGCACGACTTGAACACCAATGCCATATTTCTGCAATGCACCCGCTAAGAACATCGGTTGCGAACTCAAGCCGTTGATTTCCATCATTCCCAAAGGATTAAGTACAATGGAATCTGCCACTGAACTAAGGTAATATTCTTTTTTACTCCAATCGCTGCCATAAGCAACAATCTTTTTCCCAGAAGCGCGAAACTCCTCCAACGCTTTCCGAATTTCTTTTAGGGAGGCATAACCGACATTACCAGCTTCGCTTGTGCTTGTTGCATCTAAATAGATCCCGACAATTCGCGGATCGCGCCGCGCCTTTTCCAAAGTTTCCACAACTTTGCGGAGTGCCATCCTATCGTCATCCACACCTGATATTGTGTTTTGAAACAGTTCGTCTGAACTAGGTTCGCTATCAGTAATTTTCATTGACAAGTCAAAAACCAGCATTGACTTATCTTTCACATTCGGCCCAATATCTTTAGAGGAGGTAGCAGCCAATATCAACAAGAACAATCCAGTGGTTCCTAGACCACCGAAAATAATTAGTCCTAGTAAGGTGCCAATTAAACTAGCAAAAGTTTGTTTGATAAAATTACGCATTAGTTATTAGTTATTGGGAATTGGGAATTGGTAATTGGACATTTACAAATGACAAATGACCTATTTACTTATTCTATGCGCTGTAAACTATCAGAATGCTTTAACTGATACAAGTTGGCGTTGCCAGTGCAGAATAATACAGTGGTGATTTCGGCAATTAATACTTCAGCGAGTTCTGCAACTGCTGTCTCTGATGTTGCTGCTGCTTGCAAAAAAGGCATTGCTAAACCAGCTATATCTGCTCCCAAGGCGATCGCAGCTGCAATATCCAATCCATGACGCAAACCTCCCGAAGCAATTAAAGGCACATCTTGAGCGTTCGCTCTAATAGTTGTAATACACTCTGCTGTCGGTAAACCCCAATCGGCAAAAGTCCTCCCTAAGCGACGTTGCAATGGGTTTTCTGCCCGTTCGCTTTCTACTTTTGCCCAAGAAGTACCACCCGCACCAGCGACATCAATTGCTGCTACTCCGGCGGCGATTAGTTTGTTGGCGATCGCTGCTGAAATGCCGTTACCTACTTCCTTCGCAATCACTGGTACTGGCAGTTTATTGCATAAATCAGATATTTTGTCAAGCAAACCTCTAAAATTAGTATCACCTTTGGGTTGAATGCACTCTTGTAGAGGGTTAATATGTAAAATCAGGGCATCAGCTTCTAGGATATCAACTACCCGCAAACATTCATCTAAGCCGTACTTATAGTTAAGTTGCACAGCGCCCAAGTTCGCAAATAGCAGAACATCGGGCGCATACTTGCGGACAGCAAAAGTATCAGCTACTTGAGGTTTTTCTACTGCTACGCGCTGGGAACCGACACCCATTGCAATTTTGTAGTGTTGCGCGACTTGGGCTAAACGTTGATTAATGATGGCAGCTTGTTCTGTTCCGCCAGTCATGGAAGAAATTAACAAGGGTGCGCCAAGGGGTTTCCCCAGGAAAGTTGTACTGATATCAATATCGTTGTAGTTTAGTTCGGGTAAGCAAGAATGGATGAAGCGATAACGTTCCAGTCCATTGGTGATTTGATGAGACTGAACATCTTCCTCTAAACAGATCCGAATGTGATCGGCTTTGCGATTCTGAGTTTGTGCAGAGATGTTGGTAGGGGCGTTCACTGGTGGGTATGGCTAAAAGTATTGGCTTGCGATCGCTATTGTTACATTGTCTGCAACCGTCTTTTTAATATTTTATTCAAACCACTCCAGACGCAGAGAAGACAAAGAGATGAAGAAGAGACAGGATTGTTCTATGGGAGCATCCCAATTTTGGCTTAAATCTTTTCCCTCACCCCCAGCCCCTCTCCCATGTTTGGAAGAGGGGAGACATAATTCTAGTTCCCCGAATCCCATGTTTGGCAGAGGGGAGACATAATTCTAGTTCCCCGAATCCCATATGAAGGGATTCGGGGTTAGGGGATGAGGGCAAACACAAAGTTTTTGCACCTGACGGGATGCTCCCGTTCTATGAGATTTTTAGATGTTTTTTAATTTGAAAATCCTTTTAAATAACTCTTCAGCTTCAGTATGATGGTTGCCTTGATTCTTTGAAAGTTTCTTGCGTTTGATTCTCGTGTGAGTAATTACACTTTAAGTAAGCCTACCGACCTCAGTATTTATACGAGTCTTTGGGATTTGACATTGAAGTTCATAAACAAATTAATAAAACCCGTTTTTACAATAAAAATTGGTAAACACATTCGGTTTATCCTTGCTTGTTTATACGGAAGAAACTAAAGTTTAGAAGTGACAGAAAAAAATAAAAACCTAGCGTTTTTAATTTAATCTTTTTGGTCTAAGTATTAACATCATCTTTCAACCATCTAACAATTCATTATGAAATTATCTCTCCAATCTTTATCAATTCGTGCAGCATTAGTTATTTTTTCATGCGTAGGTATCAGCCAAGCACCAGCTTCTGCCGCTTCAATAGTAGCTTCCCCAGTTAACCTACTCGTTAATGGTAGTTTTGAAGATACAACTTTGTCTGGTACTTCTCAAGCTCAACTGACTAGTGGTTGGCAAACCTACTCTAAAATCAACGGTTGGAGTGCAACACCAAACGGTCAAATTGAAGTTCAACATGGTATAGCTGGCACTCCTTATGCTGGTTCAAACCTAGCTGAGTTGGATAGTCATAATTACGATCCAAATAAATTTTCTGCACAAAACCCCTTGGGTTTCTACCAAGATGTTACAACTGTAGCAGGGCAAAATTATACTTTATCTTTTGCCTATTCTGCTCGTCCAAATACAGCCGCAGAACAGAATATTTTTGATATCTTAGTTGGTGATGTCAGCAATCCTGGTAACATCTTCAAGCAGACTATTTCTGATGGTGCTGGTGGATCAGATACTGCTTGGTCAATCTTTACTAAGACTTTCAAGGCTACTAGTGGACTATCACGCGTGCAATTTAACTATAATGGACCATTAGATACTTACGGTGCTTATATTGATGATGTGAAGTTGGTAACAGCTGTTCCAGAACCAAGTGCAATTACCGGAATCGTGTTAGCTGGTCTAGGATTAGTTACTTTGAAAAAGCGCAATGCTTCTAAGAAATCACTGGTGGTATAATATCAGCTTTGGTTAAACACTTATAACATCTGTAGGTTGGCTTGAGAAACGAAACCCAACATTTTATCCCTGTTCATGTTGGCTTTGACTGCCGTTCAACCCAACCTACATTGATAGTTATTATACAAAGCTGGAGACGTTTCCTGTCTTCTCTGGTCAGAATTGGAAAGTAAAACAGGCTTTATATCTGGCTTTGAGACTTAGCTTGTATACAACACCCAACTTCAAATCTGCTGTAAGGGACTTCCAAATAAAAAAATGTTCCAAAACTGACGCAAGAACTCTCTGTTTCTCCTGTGTGTGTGTTCTGTGTTTTTCCTGTGTGTGTGTTCTCTGTGTCTGGAGTGCTAGAGTGCGGCCGATGCAGCGTCTACGTTTATTTGGATAATTTATTTCTTGGAAGTCCCTAAGTAATCAGCCAAACTTGGTATAACCAAATAATTACTAATTCGTAACGATGCAGGAGCGTGGTTACGAATTAGTAATTAAATGGGTACAAGCCTCCAGTGAGATATTTGATTCAGTCGTTAACAATCAGCTTCTTTATTTCAAGTCCACACTGATTACAACTACGAATTAAGTTAGCGAGTTTGCATACTCCTACGGAGAAGCAAGCTAGGTACAGCGTCTCATAGAGAGCGTGATTATCAATTACGAATTATGTTGACGGGTATAACGATGTTTCACCCCAATGGGGAAATATTCAAAATCACCCATTGGGGCTAATGTAACTTGTAATGTTTGATATTCTGGGGGAACATAATTAGAAAACTCGCTATTGAGGCGTAGCAATTGTGAAAGAATAGAAGATGCGATCGCAAGTCTTTGATCTTCACTACCCTCTACCCCTGGTGCTAATTCCACAACTACAGATAAAAATCGGTTTTTGTCTGCATCTTCCTGCACCTGCAACACGAATTTACCTGTCACCCATTCTTGAATTACTGGTTGCTCTAATCCCACCGTCACATTTTCTGGATAGATATTTGCGCCAAAGTAAGAAACTGTAAAGTTAGAACGCCCGAAGACATAAACGAAAGGTAGCTGATGAATACCTCTAAGTGATTGTTGAGTCTCAGAACAGAGATTTTCAAGCGGGTTAAATCCCCATTTTGCTAAAAATTGCAGCATGGCATCATAACTAATTATTCCGCCAGTATCCAAGATGTCATAACGTAATAAGGGAATACCGTTATCTCCAGAAAACAGCAATCCGCCATCTTGAACTTCAAAAAAGCGACTGCAAGGATCATACTGTACTAATGTGGGTAAACGCGATTCCCCAAATAAAGCTCTAGCGGCATCAGGATTTTTTGCCAAAAAACGGCGAATACAGATACTTAGCGGTGTTTCATTGCCCAAAACTCCTGCATCCGCAGTTCCGTAAAGTGATGCAAAATCATAGCAAGGATTTTGTGAACCAACTCTTTCGCCAACTAAACTCCGCCATTCTTCACTAAATACTTCTCCTGCCATAACTAACTTAATCTGATATTGCTGCCACTCCACACCACGAGCGATACCAGTATCAATCACATCTTTTAAAAATGGCGGGTATCCCAATAACACCACTTGTTCAAATGCTGAACCTAGTTCTTGGACAACTCGCAAGATTTCTTCTTTGTTGTTACCAGGAGTAATTACAGTGATGAGATAACCTTTGCTAGCAAGATAACGACAGCAATTAGTAGTAAATATTCCACCTACCCAACTGCCTAAAGTGAAACAAATCACTGCTAGGGTACGTCTGGTATCTGAATAAAAACTATCGTGAAAAATCTGTTCAAAACGTGTGGCGATTTGGAGTTCATCTGTGAAAAAACGAGGCCAAAATGTCGGTTTCCCACTGGAACCCGAAGAAGCAGCTATCATATCACACTCTTGGAGTTGTCCGTTGCGGCACAAGTCAGCTAAAGGATAACGCAGTATATAATTTTGTTTAGCGATCGCTGGTAATTTTTGAAACTCCTCTAATGTTTGAATAGTCGCGGGATTAATTTCCCTTTCTGCTAAAAACGCCTTATAGGCTGGTACATTCGCCGCCACATCGTGAAATAAACTCAAAGCTGCCGAAGTTTGAGTGTTGAGATGCCGTTGCAATACCGTTTCTAGGGGGGTAGATAAAAAATCTTCAAATGCTTTAATTACTTGCTGCTGTCTTGATTTGCAGTTCATGACACTTGTTATTTATCCTAAAGTAGAACCAACACCGTTAAAATAATTCGTAATTCGTAATTCGTAATTCGTAATTCGTAATTCGTAATTCGTAATTCGTAATTCGTAATTCGTAATTCGTAATTCGTAGGATATCCGAAAATGAGGGTATGCGCGTTGTAGTCATTCAATAAAACCTTAATTTATCCTTGGGCACCATGCAGCTCTATTGCAGTAAACAACACACAAATAATGGTGGGAACCGCTTTTGCACCCATTGTGGTGAACCATTACCTCTTGCTGTGGGACAGATGGTGGATAATCGCTATCAAATTATCCGTCATTTAGGACAGGGTGGCTTTGGACGCACCTATTTAGCGGAGGATATAACTAAATCCCATCAAAGTTGTGTGCTGAAGGAATTTGCACCCCAAGTAGAAGAAAAACAAGATTTACAAAAAGCTAAAGAGTTATTTGAACGAGAAGCAAATGTCCTGAAAACACTCCAGCATCCACAGATACCGCGTTTTCACGCCTCCCTACAAGTGAAAATAGGCACTAAAGATTTTTTCTTTCTAGTGCAAGATTATGTGGATGGTGATAATTATTACCAATTATTAGAACAGCGCCAGAGTCAAGGAAAAACCTTTAGTGAAGAGGAAGTAATCACCTTACTGCAACATATTTTACCCGTGTTATCCTACATCCACTCACGAGATGTAGTTCACCGTGATATCTCTCCTGATAATTTAATTTGGCGGCGTTCTGATAATCTCCCAGTGCTGATTGATTTTGGTGGTGTCAAGCAATTGCCAGCTTCTCAAGGTTTTTGGCGGACTAAGTTGGTTGGAAATAACACTTTGCTGGGTAAAAAGGGCTACGCACCAGAAGAACAGTTACGGCAGGGAAAAGCATTTTTTAGTAGTGATTTATATTCTTTAGCGGTGACATTACTGGTGTTGCTCACCGGGAAAGAGCCGCAGAAATTATACGATAGCTATCAGGGAATTTGGGCATGGGGAAAGGAAATTAGAGTGAGTCAGCAACTAGAAGCGGTGTTAAAAAAGATGCTGGCTTATAAACCGAGCGATCGCTATCAACGAGCCGAGCAAATCCTCAAAGATTTACCATCACCAACTGCGACTAAATCCACAGGTAATTATATTACCACCAAGATTAAGACGATGGTAGTTGCTCCGGGAAGACAACACGCTGCTGCTGTTGTGAGTAGATTCCAGAATAAGACGCAAGCGATAGCGAAACCGATATCTTGGCCTGTTTGGATTCGCCCTTTTGTGATGAGTTTAGGGGGAACAGCTTTAGTTGGATTAACTGTGGCGGTGGGAAATGCAGTCATTCGCAGCGTATCTTCAATTACTATTCCCTCAATCTCATTACCGCAAATTCCACAATTCCCAAATCCAATCGGTAAACCAGCCAGCGACAAAGGAAAAAATCGCAATCTTCAGGAAATTATCAATCGTCGTCAACAGCTAGAAATTACTGAAGGATTTTTTACTCCCTTTGTAGATGATTTATTTTATACAAAAAAACCAGAATTAAAGGGACGTAGCCTAACATCTAAATCTGAAGACGCTGGTTTACGAGATGAATGGTCTGGTATCGCTGACGATTTATTGAATAAAATAGAACAGGCTGACCTCAGTACAGCAGTTCGTCGGAAATTGGGTAAATATAGTCAAAAAGATTATACAACATGGAGACGACTTGCGCGATCAGGGCAGTTTGGGAACTATACAATTGATCAACTGACCAAAGACACAAATGAAAAATTTGATCGGTTGTTTCCCGATCAGGATCGTGGGAAACTCAATCAACAGACTTTCGGTCAAATTTGGTATGCGATCGCAGCCGATCAAGTCAGTAAAGTACAATCTGACAAGTAAAGGGACTGGGGACTGGGGAAGAGTCACTAATAACAAATGACAAATGACAAATAACAAATGACTAAAATATATTGTTCTCAAGGACATGAAAATTCCCCAGGTAGTCGCTTTTGTCTCCAGTGTGGTGAAAAGTTGTTGGATACGCCCATAAGTTATAGTATCCAACCGGGACTCACTTTAGGCGATCGCTATGTGATTGTGCGTCAAATTGGCCAGGGTGGCTTTGGACGGACTTATTTAGCTGAAGATGTCAACCGTTTCCGCGAACTTTGTGTCTTAAAAGAATTTTCCCCCCAAGTTCAAACTGCTTACGTAGTTCAAAAAGCTGAAGAACTGTTTGAGAGAGAAGCTAGTGTTCTTTATAAACTGCAACATCCCCAAATTCCCCGCTTCCGGGAACTGCTTCGCATGAACTTAGGGGGGAAAGAATATTTGTTTTTGGTGCAAGATTATGTGGAAGGGGAAACTTATAACTCGTTGTTAAATACCCGACTACAGCAAGGTTTACGCTTTACAGAAGTAGAAGTGCGCCAATTGTTGCTTTCAATTTTGCCAGTATTGGAATATATCCACTCCATAGGCGTTATTCATCGAGATATATCTCCAGATAACTTAATGCTTCGGACTGTTGACAAACTGCCAATGTTAATTGATTTTGGCGGTGTCAAACAAGTAGTAGCAACTGTAGCTTCCCAATATTATCAACCCGGCGTAGTTGCATCTTCTCCATCACCAACCCTATTAGGTAAAATAGGATTTGCGCCCCCAGAACAAATGCAAACTGGGTTAGTATCTCCCCACAGCGACTTGTATGCAATGGCCGCAACAATGTTGGTTTTACTGACAGGCAAACAACCCCAAGAATTAATTGATACCTACAACCTTACCTGGGAGTGGCGACGGGAAGTAAGCGTGAGTCAAACTTTGGCACAGGTATTAGATAAAATGTTATCTGCCAGACCAAGCGATCGCTATCAATCAGTCCGTCAAGTACTCCAAGCCCTCAACCCGCCAAGAGCTAATCCCCCAACTCAATACCCCACCCCACCCCAACCCACAGCCGCCACCGTCGCGGTCTCCCCCCCTCCCCCATCCCCCTCATTCCCCTCATCGCCTCCTCCCTCCTGGTGGACACCAACAAAAACCTTCCTAGTGGCGGTGGTAGTAGCCGCTACTGTTGGATTACTTTGGTGGGGACTCAATAGCAACCACAATATAGGGGACAAACCTAATCCTACAGCCAGCCCGACCCCAACCGATCCTTTAGCGCAATATTCACCAGCCGAACGGGAACGTAAAGAAAGATTAAGCGATCGCCGTCAACAGTTGGGCATTAACTCTAATTTTTACGTGAAATTAGTGAATCAAGTTTTTTGGGACAGAAATCCCAGTTTACGAGGACGCACTCTCAGCGATGGACAAGAAGATGAGAGTTTACGGGCAGAATGGGATAAAACAGCCTCAGAATTGCTGGAAAAATTAGCGCTACTGAGTTCCAATGCCCGCCAACAACTGGGAACTTATACAAGTGCTGAACGCGATCGTTGGAAAGTAGAAGTCAACAAAATAAACGTTGGTAGTCGTTCTTTGTATGATTTGGGAGATGCAGCTTTCTTAAGTGTATTCCCTGAACAGCGCGGTAAAGATTTTCGAGATCAGCCCATTGGACAAGTTTGGTACGGATTTGTTAGCGATCGACTCAGTGCTATCCTCGACGGTAGCGCTTTCCAGAAACTTGTTTTTGATCCGGGCGCTATCAGCAAAACAGTCAACGGTAGTCTTCAACCTGGTGGTGGTAAAGTATTTATTGCTGGACTTGCCAAAGAGCAATCTTTGGAATTGAAGCTACAAGCAAATTCCCAAGTTTTGTTATCAGTCTATTCACCCTCTGGCAAAATTAAATTTTTAGAAGATTCTAAAGAGCGAAGTTTGTCAACTAAATTACCAGAAAACGGATTTTACGAGTTTGTCGTCGTTTCCAAAGCATCGAAACCAGTAGATTATCAACTCAGCATTACAGCAGAAAATCCCACCCCTCCCCCATCGCCAACACCAACGCCCACAGTAAAACTAGCGCCCACGGAAACACCAGCGCCCACGCCAACGCCAACACCAACGCCAACACCAACACCAACTCCCACAGAAACCCCTACTCCTACATCGACACCAACGCCACAGACAGCACCTCAGTAAAGGGCGTTGCATAGTTGCAGGATGATTTAGCAACTTCCAAAATTCTCCCCCTGCCTCAAATTATCCCTTGTCCACGACCCCTAAACGCAACGCAATTCGCTTGTATTTCGTTGCATCATAGGGTGTACCCCTGTGCATCACCTGGGAGTTGTCCCAAAAAATAATATCTCCTGGCTGCCAAACATGTGAATAGACTGGTGTACAGTCTAGAACAGTCGCAAACAAATCCTGCCAGAAACGTTTTGCTTCCTCTGGTCTATCTTCCATACCAACTGCGATCGCAGTGTCCGAACCTAGATATAATCCCTTTTTACCAGTGACTTTGTGAGTAGACACAATCGGATGCACTTTCTTTGGTACATCATCGGTACTCTTAGAAAACATTGGTGGTGAGTGATACATCGACATCTGCTCCAACTGCTGCTGATGTTGATGATCTAGGTTATTATAAGCCTCTATCATGTCCAGAAACTCTGTAGTATGGGGCTGCCCATTTACACCTTCGGGAGGCACTTCCACACCATAAAGCATGACAACATATAATGCATTCATATCCAGTCCCTCTGTGCGAGGGACGCCATCCTTATCATGATGCCATTCCCAAGCAAACTTCTCTACTGGTGTTTGATTCAGTCCCTTGGGATTACCCAAGACATACACACCTTGGCTTTGCAAGTCTGGACTAATATCGGGATCTAATGTTTTGGTTTTGGAATAGCCAAACATGAAATCACCAAAGGTCTTCCTGGAAAATTCTTCCAACTGCTTTGCAGTGAGGTGTTGCTGTCTAACTACCACAACGCCGTGTTTCCAAAGTGATTCCTTTAATTGACGCGACTCTATATCTGTGAGGTAGCTAAGATTGCAACCCCGTAGGACTTCAACTCCGAGTCTTGATTGGTGTTTAGTTATTGGAGTCATTGCTATGCAATTATTTTTGGAGCAAATTATATAAACAATCAGTGTAGATAAAAAAGTTGTGTACTAGTATCTTACCTAAGAAAGTTTGCAAGTAGAAAAATGTTCTACTAGAGCAAGTATGGGAGTTTTCGCAACAAAGCACCTAGATGATAAAAGTGGGTAGTCGTAGATATCGCTCTCATCGCTACTGTTGATTACGCAGATCCTCCCTTTTTTCAGTGAGTTGGGGATTTTCCACTTTGGGTGCGTAAATCCCAAGAGAAAATTTTTTTCTGAAAGTACTTTACAAAACGCAATAAACTATTTAAGATATGTAACAGGTAGTGAAACCTACCTAATTTATTCACAAATAATCGCATTTATAAAACAATGACAACAACCTTACAACAGCGCTCAAGCGCCAACGTATGGGATCGATTCTGTGAGTGGATCACCAGCACCAACAACCGGATTTACATCGGTTGGTTCGGC
>NZ_JBALFF010000061.1:0-76589 GCF_036916975.1 Nostoc sp. | reverse complement strand
GGCGCAGGGGAATAATAGTATCCCTGACCAACCTACGAATACGAAGCGATCGCGCTTGAGCCAGTCGTCTAAAACGTCAAACCACCCTCTACTAGGGGCGCGTCCAACTGCGATGGTCATCGGACTAAAATCCTCTTTTTACTAAAATTGCAACGTTTCTAAGACAGTGCGGAGAGCCAGTCTAACCGACTGCCGTGAGGAATTAACGTTTTTTTTCACAATCTCAACAGCGTCAAAGCAACTGAGATTCTGAGAGAAAGGCTGATTTCACTAATCAGCATTTCTCTTTCTTTATGCCATTACACGTACCATCGGCTAGTAATCTAGCTTGGGGTAACTTAATGATTCTTAACTTATCATACTACTCAGGGTTTTTGCCTGATACAGACCAAGCAAATCAGTCATGAAACACAAAGCTTATAAATAATATGAATATCAGAAATTTTACAATTTGACACAACTTTTCTCAGAAATGTAAAAAAATTTAGTCTACATGAACGGGGGCAGTTCTTGCTGGGGGCAGGGGAGAAATAATTTTTATCAGCGATTGAGTGAAGAAATTTAGGACTTAGTGTCCTGATAAATTATATGGGTAGCAGGAACAGAGAAGGGCGCAGTTGAGTTTTTGTCAACAATGTTTGGTAAAATGTGGATGGTCACTTCGCCGCCACGGTCGTTGATACACTTCAAGATAAAACTATGGGAAACGTTGGACAGGGAAAGGAAGTTGGCACATCTTGAACTAATACAAATAGCCTAAGTGGTTTGTCCCATAGTGCAAGTAAGCCATCACCCGGGACAGTAAAATTTGTAGGGTACAGGGCAAAAAAATCATCGTCTGCGGTAAAGTATACCGTGGACTTAAAACAAAGCTTCAGTGCCTCCTCAGCAGCAATAGCCGGATTGGTACAGAAGTACACACTTTATGCAAGACCATTTAGTGTGCTTTGTATGTGACAGCGAGTATCTCATGGGGCAATGGTAGTTCAATGACGGCATCAACAACGATTAACAAAGGCGATCGCCTCCTGCATCAAAATATTCTCGGTTCTCGTCGGTTCAGTAATTACAGCTGGGCAACTATCGTTACCTTGGGAGCAAGCGGCTTTTTATTGGCTGGGATATCCAGTTATTTAAAAGTTAATTTACTCCTAGTTTCCGATCCAACTCAACTGGTCTTTGTCCCCCAAGGATTAGTGATGGGGTTATATGGTACTGCTGGCTTGCTATTAGCCACATACTTGTGGCTAGTAATTTTATGGGACGTGGGAGGCGGTTACAACGAATTTAATCAGGAAACTGGCACAATCAAAATATTCCGTTGGGGATTTCCTGGCAAAAACCGCCGAATTGAAATTGACGGCCGCATAGAAGATGTGCAGTCTGTGCGAATAACCGTCAAAGAAGGTCTTAATCCCCTTCGCGCCCTTTATCTACGCATTAAAGGCCGGCGAGATATACCTTTAACACGGGTTGGACAACCGTTATCTTTAACCGAGTTGGAAACAGAAGGCGCAAAATTAGCCCGCTTTTTGGGAGTGTCATTAGAAGGACTGTAAGGAAGTGGGGAGTAGGGATGGGGGAGCAGGGGGAGCAGGGGAGGTAGGGGAGGCAGGGGAAGAAGAATTATTGATTAATGCCCAATACCCAATACCCAATTACCAATACCCAATACCCCTGAAAACGATAAGATACTCTGGTTAAATCGGTAACAGGCAATGCGGTTAAAAATTTCACAATTTTTCCTTTCTCTTGTGATTATCAGTGGCTTGATGTTGGGAGGATGTTCAACACAGCAAGTCGCTTCTAATACATCTTCTCCAATCTCGACAGCTACCTCGACCACAAGCGAGGCAAGCGCCAAGACAACTAGTGAAGCAACATCTGTATCTCAAACTAATAGTGATATTCCTGGATTGGCAGATTTACCACGCCTCGAAGGCCGGGCTACTGTGGTACTGACGGTTAAAGGCTCACCGATTACCATCGAAGTAGATGGCACTGATGCCCCGATTACAGCTGGCAACTTTGTAGATTTAGTGCAGAAGGGTGTCTATGATGGTTTATCTTTCCATCGAGTTGTACGCGAACCACAACCATTTGTAGTTCAAGGGGGCGATCCTCAAAGCAAAGACCCGAAAGTTTCAGCAGATAGACTGGGAACAGGTAGTTATATTGACCCAAAAACCGGAAATGCTCGTTATATACCTTTAGAAATTAAGCCGAAAGGTTCAGATACTCCAATTTACAATAAAACCTTTGATGCTACTGCTCAACCTGTGGTATTGCCGCATAAGCTGGGTGCAGTAGCGATGGCGCGATCGCAACCACCAGACTCCGCTTCTGCTCAGTTTTACTTTGCTTTAGCGGATCTAGCCTTCTTGGATGGTAACTACGCCGTTTTTGGTAATGTCACTCAAGGCTTTGATGTCGTGAACAAAATTCAGCAAGGCGATCGCATTGACTCTGCTAAAGTCACCCAAGGTGCTGAAAATCTGAAAATACCAGGGAAGTAGGAGGAAGGGGATAGGGGGAGATAGGGAAGTAAATTCTTCCTCATCCTCCTCATCCCCCTCATCCCCTCATCCCCCCAAATTGCAAATTGGTTAAGGTTTGTGTCACTGGTATTGGTTTAATTTCCGCCTTGGGTGGAAGCTTAGAGGATAGTTGGCAAAATTTGATTGCAGGTAAATCTGGAATTCGATTACATCAACCATTTCCAGAACTTACACCACTTCCTCTAGGTTTGATTGGTCAAAAACCATCTGAGTTAAGAATGTTGACTCAGATGGTTGTTGCTTCTGCTTTGCAAGATTCTGGGTTAGTTTCACATGCAGCTGATTGTGCTGTAGTCATTGGATCGAGTCGCTCTTATCAAGCGTCTTGGGAAATGATGGCGCGGCAAATGTATGAAGAGGCAGCGAATTTGCCCGTGTCCTCTTTTGGAAATTGGCTGGATACATTACCTCACATGAATGCGATCGCAGCTGCAAGACAAATCGGTACATCAGGTATAGTTTTAGCACCGATGGCAGCTTGTGCTACTGGAATTTGGGCGATCGCTCAAGCAGCCTTACTCATACAAACTGGGCAATGTCAACAAGCGATCGCTGGCGCAGTGGAAGCACCAATTACACCCTTAACTTTGGCTGGGTTTCAGCAGATGGGTGCTTTGGCGAAAACTGGGGCTTATCCCTTTGATTTGCAGCGGGAAGGCTTAGTTTTGGGTGAAGGCGGAGCTGTGTTTGTCTTGGAATCGGCAGAGTTGGCAAAACAGCGTCAAGCAAAAGTGTATGGTGAAATTCTCGGTTTTGGCTTAACTAATGACGCATATCATGCTAATTCACCACAACCTGAAGGCAAAAGTGCGATCGCTGCTATCAAACAATGTCTAGAACGTAGTTGTCTCTCACCAGTCGATATTGATTATATTCATGCTCATGGCACAGCTACCCAGCTAAATGACCGCATAGAAAGTATGGTAATCCAGCGTTTGTTTCCTCAAAGAGTACCAGTTAGTTCCACCAAGGGAAGCACAGGTCATACATTAGGAGCATCTGGAGCTTTAGGTGTAGCTTTTTCTCTCATGGCATTAAAGCATCAAATTTTACCACCTTGTGTAGGATTGCAGCAGTCAGAGTTTGATTTAGATATTGTTACAACTGCACGTTTAAGTAAAATTCGGCAGGTATTATGTTGCAGTTTTGGCTTTGGTGGACAGAATGCAGCGATCGCACTAGCAAAGTAGAAACTTGTAAGTTTAACTATAGCGGTTCTCGTTTGCTTAAACCTCACCCCCAACCCCAGGGCAAAGCATCGGAGAGGGGAGTGTTTGCTCTCTTCAAATACGAGGTGAGGTTAGTATAAGCATTTTTTGCTGTATATCAGAATATAAGATATAAAACTGTAACAAAAACTACAAATTTTTTATTTATCCAAAAAAAAGGATAAGCTAAATACAGATGATATCCGGTTGGTAAAGATACCGTGATTAGGAGAAAATTTTATGATTTCAAAATCGCTGTTGCTGTCAGAACCTGCTTCTCCAGCGCATATATGCCCATTTGACCAAGCCTGTAGCTACTTAGAAGCGGCAGCTAAAGAATTAAATTTAAATCAGGGTTTGCTGGAAATTCTCAGCCATCCGCGTAAGGTTGTCACGGTTTCGATTCCCGTGAAATTAGATAATGGGGAAATACAAGTTCTCGCTGGACATCGCGTGCAGCACTCCGATGTTTTAGGGCCATACAAGGGGGGAATTCGTTATCATCCGGCTGTGACACTACGCGAAGTATCTGCTCTAGCAATGCTGATGACCTGGAAATGTGCTTTGTTAGGTATTCCTTATGGTGGTGCTAAGGGTGGCATTGCTATAGATCCTAAACGCTACAGTGTAGGCGAATTAGAGCGAATCACCCGCCGTTATATCAGCGAGTTGATTAAAGATATTGGGCCTGCGGTAGATATTCCTGCCCCAGATATGGGTACTTCGTCTCGTGAGATGGCTTGGATGATGGACACTTACTCTGTGAATGTTGGTCATGCTGTCCCAGGGGTTGTAACTGGGAAGCCGCTTTCTATTGGTGGTTCGCTGGGACGAGAAATGGCAACCGGACGTGGTGTGATGATTATTGTGCGTGAGGCGCTGGCACAGCAAGGTAAATCTTTGGTAGGAGTGCGAGTAGGTATTCAGGGTTTCGGTAACGTTGGTAGTGCCGCAGCAGAATTATTACATCTTGCAGGCGCGAAAGTTATCGCTGTTTCAACGGGTGCTGGGGGAATATTTTCCGAAGTTGGTCTTGATATTCCCAAGTTGAAAATCTACGCTGCTGAAAATCGCAAGAGTATTATCGGTTTCCCGCAATCTGTACCAATTAGCAATGCAGATTTATTAACTTTACCCTGTGATGTCTTAATACCAGCAGCTTTGGAGAATCAAATCACTGAAGAAAATGTGAATCAGGTGCAAGCGCAAATTGTCGCAGAAGCGGCTAATGGGCCGGTTACTCTTGAGGCTAACTTGGCCTTAGAGGCGCGGGGTGTGACAGTGCTACCGGATATCTTGGCCAATGCTGGCGGTGTGGTAGTTAGCTATTTAGAGTGGGTGCAGGGTCTTTCCTACGTATTTTGGGATGAGGAGCGCGTCAACCGCGAAATGGAACATTTGATGGTACAAGCTTACCATCGGGTGATTCAGCAGTCAGAGGTACGGCAAATTCCTCTACGATTAGCTGCTTACACTTTAGGGGTAGGTAGGGTGGCTCAGGCGCTGACTGATAGAGGTCTTTATCCTTAATATTTGGGCATACACAGCAGTTTTTAACTTTAAAAAGCGACTTACTTAAGCGATCGCTCCAACATAACTAGTACTGTGAATTAACCATCTTGAAGAAGTTTTCAGGCTTTTCTCAATTATCCTGCGATCGCAATACTACTCGGTTAAGGCGCTTTTAACTTACTCATATTTGGGATTTATTGTCAATGCTTAAGTCCTAAATAATTAGCCCTTTCAAGGTGGACAAGAAACTCCTCTTTAACCTCTTACCTCTGTGTACTCTGTGCCTCTGCGGTTTAAAAGTAATTTATAGCAACCGCAGAGGCGCAGAGAACACAGAGAGAAAAAAGAGATTTTACCAGTCACCTTGAAACGGCTAGTCCTAAATAATCCGCTTACTTGATTAGGGGCTGCTGCCTGCAATCATAAATTGAGTCAGCAGCCATGAATGCATTCCCATTCTGAAACCAACCTTACGACTGGCCAGAAGGTGCAGCAGCATGAATCAAGTCTGGCTTCTCGTCACTAGGAGGACGCTCAATAGTTTGAGCCGATGTAGGGCGTTGATGGCGATGGCTAGTTTGGATCTGTACAGGTTTACCCGTCTCAATTGACTCGTAAAGCGCTTGAATGATCGCAACATCAATCAATCCTTCCGTACCAGATGGTTCTGGGTCTTTATCTTCGAGAATACAATCAGAGAAGTAAGTAAATTCAGCTGCTAGTTGATCGTGATCCTCAAAGGTACGCTCTTGGGTTTCACCATTAATTGTCAGGTAATGCTTAATTTCTCCCTGCCAAGGATATGCAGGATTTACTCGTAAATCGCCTTGAGTACCGACAATCTGATAGGTTGAAACACTTGCCGCTCCAAAGCTACAGGTAAATGTTGCCAATCGCTCATTCGGGAAACGTAAGATAACACTTGCCATTTCTTCCACTTCGCTGAAGCGTTGTTCTCCGTTATTGCCAGCTACAGCAAATACTTCAATTGGTTCATCTTGAAATAGGTAACGTGCAGCATTAAGGCAGTAGATGCCAATATCATAGAGCGTCCCGCCACCGGTGACATCTCGTAAACGAATATTACCTTCTTCTACTTGCTGAGTAAAAACCGAGTTGAAAATTCGTGGTTCACCAATTTGCTTTGAACGCAAAATTTCAACTGCTTGTAAATTGGCTTCTTCTAAATGTAAGCGGTAGGCAATCATCAGCTTAACATTATTATCATTGGCAGCTTTAATCATTGCCTCACACTCTTCTTCTGTTACTGCCATTGGCTTTTCACATAATACATGAATTGCCTGATTAGCAGCCCGCACAGTGTAGTCGCAATGTAAGTGATTCGGCAGCGCAATATAAACTGCATCAATCTCGCCACTTGCCAAACAGTCCTCATACTCCTCATAAGAGTAAGTATGCTCTATACCATACTTTTTGCTTAATTCTTCGTTTTTAGTGGGGTCATCTGAAACTAGTGCCACTAATTCTGAGTTTTCGGCGTTGGTAAAGGAAGGTAAAGCAGCTTCTTGGGCAAACCAACCTAAACCAACAACGGCGTAACGAATTTTGCCCTGACCATTTGTAGCAGTCATGATTCTACTCCCTGATGAAGGAACAATTTTGTAATTTCCATCCACTAATTACCTGCAAATTATAGCTAAATGCTTATACAAACACTTGGTAAAAAGTGTCTAAGTAAGTGGGTCAAATTAAATATAAAACCTCACCATGCCTCCGGCTTCCCCCGACAATACTAAGGAGAGGGATAGTAAGGAGAGGGATTGAGGGTGAGATTTTTTCTTATGTTTAATTACGTCTACCTACTTAGTAATAATGAATTTATCGGGCTAATAATTTGGAGGTTGATGAATGGGATATCGTATATTCTGAATGACTTGATAAATTAAAACCTCATTCTTTCAGTAAGCTTTAGTTTAGACTTAAGGAATATTTGCGCTATTGTACTTTAACTAAAATTCATAACCTCAGCATGATGGATACTGATACCAATTCTGTATGAAGATGCGCTAAACCATATTTAAGTACAAGAAAGAAAAACGAACCGCAAAGTCCGCAAAGAACACAAAGAAAGAAAGAAAGAAAGAAAGAAGAAGTTAAGAGGGTTTGGCGCAGCCTCACAAAGAAATGGTATGAGTATATAGCGTTAGCAGTCCAAGGCTATGCCTACGATTCAAACGGTGTTGTAGTGCTTCTTGGGGAGTGTTGGCGATCGCACAAACAGCAGAGGGGTCGAATTTTCTGAGAAAATCACAGTTATGGGCTACCTCCAGGTGATCTTCTACAACGAGAAACAGTAGTGGCTTGGCTTGCATATCTTGGACGATGATTCCGTAAGCATGGCTGAAATTGAACTTGTGTATTTTCTATTCATAAGAAGATGTTTTAATGACATCTTACACCTAATTACAAAACCGAGTTTCTGAGGCATCAGTGCTGGATTTACAATCAATATATATAGCCGTCCTAAATAGGAGAAACAACAACTATGTCGTTACATCTGACAATCAACTACCCTGAAACCTTCCCTGATGCTGTTGGCAAAACCAGAGAACAATTTGAACAAGAATCAAAATGGGCAATGGCAGTTAAACTCTATGAAATGAAACGTCTTTCCTCTGGTATGGCTGCTGCATTAGTGGGAGTAGATCGAGTCACCTTTATCCTTAAGCTCAATGAGTATGGGGTTCCCTTAATTGATCTGAGTGAAGAGGAATTATTATCAGACCTAGAAAATGCCTAGTAACAATCAAATTGTTATTAACACTTCTCCCTTAATTGCCCTTGTCGCTGCTGTGGGTGATTTAAATATTTTAGAGTCTCTTTATACAGATGTTCTTGTTCCTTTTTAAGTCTATGAAGAAATACTAATTGGTGGCACTACAGGCTTGGCTGTAAACGAATTTCAATCTGCATCATCGCTACAAAAGCAAACTTCTCCTTTAAATATTTCTCCCTTTCTATTTAACTCCTTAGATTTGGGAGAAGCATCAGTTATTCAATTAGCACTAAATAAAAATATTTCAACTGTCTGTATTGATGGGAGCATCCCAATTTTGGCTTAAATCTTTTCCCTCACACCCAGCCCCTCTCCCAAATATGGGAGAGGGGAGACATAATTCTAGTCCCCCTTCTCCCAAAAATGGGAGAAGGGGTTAGGGGATGAGGGCTATCAAGGTTTTTGCACCTGACGGGATGCTCCCGTATTGATGAAGCTGTTGGGCGAAGAATAGCTAGATTAAGTGGTCTTTCGGTCACAGGTTCAATTGGAATTTTATTACGTGCTAAACGTGAAGGTTATCCTCTATCTATTAGAACAGCTATTCAAAAAATGCTCAATCACAATATTCGCTTAAGTCAAACAGTTATTGATTTCGCAGTTAAAGAAGCTGGAGAAGGTTCATAACCTGCTTTTATTAAGCAGACAAATAACAAAATATCACTTAATAGTTGAGGTTATTGCCAATGCGATCGCTCTCAACTTCCCATTGACATATTCCCCTCTATACCCATAGGTTCTTTAGAACAAATTTTAGATGAAAACTGGTTTCCTGAGTAGAAATGGTGCAATTTGGCAAATATGATCATCAAATACCAGCCTCAGTCAATGCCCGACTCAACGCATCAACCAAATCTAAACTTTCCGCCCACTCTATAAGGTAGGTGTAGTCTAAACTTTGTGCTTGCAACTTGAGTATGCCCAATACATCACGCCACTGTTTTTCAAATTGACTACTTTGCCGCCACCACAACTTCTGTAAAATCGTATCCTCTGGCGAAGCCACCCAAAATTGAGGTATCCCATCTAAATCAGGCAATATCCGACGTGCCATCTGCGATACTGCAAATGGTGAACTATCAGTAATATACAGATCGGCGTTAGCTATGGTTTCAGTATGTGTGATGTTGAGCATTCGCTCGTATCCTCGCTTCAAATCTTCAACCGCCCCTGCTGGACAATAGTATCCTGCTATTTCCAGTGTCGTTACCAACAAATCGATTTGGTCGGGTTGAACTGAAATTACCAAATCTAAATCCCGTGTCGAGCGAGGTTCCCCGTGAATTGAACTAGCAACACCTCCACTAACGTAATAAGGTATATTTATTGACTCAAAAAGCTGATGGAGTTCGCCTGCTAGCGAGATGGAATCTTGAATCCACATACTTTCATCAACACCAATAAACTGGAAGTTTGGAGAGAATTTTTCTGCCAACAAAGCACGCGCAAATATACAACGGATTTCCTCGTTGGAAGCACTGCGATGTCGTGATTTAATTCCTGCAAGGCAAAGTTTTTTTACCCCACGTTCATGAGCCGCGAACATTTTTATTCGTTGTTCAAGTGAAAGGTTTCGCAACCGGGAAAACAGATAAATATCGGCATCGATGCTGGTATCGGCGGCTTGCGGTCGATAATTTAGTTTTGCGCCCATCTGCAAGGATGCATTTTCAGCAGTTGCCACATCAAAAGTTATTAATCGTTGTTCTGTAGTCATGCTACTCAACTTGGTATCCGCTTAAACGCGATCGCCTACATAAGCACTCGATTGTATCCAAAATAGAGCAGAAAATAAGTGTAAGTGCTTTTTAGCTTTATCTAATCCTGTTACACAGTCTGCTTTTTATCATAACTATACGTAACCACCCATTGCTTCTCTACCAAACCCGATTAAAATAAATACGCAACTTGGGCTTCCATAGGAGTATGCAGCCGTGCAGCCGGACTTAATAGGCTTAGAAATTAGTAAGGGGGAACTGAGACGTTTGACTGGGTTTGACCCAGAAGACGTTTTTCGCCCCTCGGTTTTGCGAGATAGCAAGAAGCGATTAGGGTTTTTTATCAATGAATTGCTGGTGATGCTGGCGCTAACGCCAATAATTGTGGGTTTTATTTACGCGCTTATTATTCTGCCAACAATTGGTTCTTCAATTCGACTAGGAATTCTTTTACTGATTTTAGTGCCAATGCCGATATTAGTGGGGCGATGGCTGTGGCGGCAGTTGACCTGTCCTGAAGGACTAACAATACTTTTAGACGAAGTTGATAAATATCATGACCTGGTTGCTGCTATAGATATTAATGACCAATTGGCAGCATCAGGAAACGTAGAAAGCAGTTTCCACGACCGAGATCAAGTAACCGCCGCCTTGCAACTAATTAGAGAAGATTTAGTCCGCGCTCTGAAAACGGAACGAATTTTGCGGGATAATAAAAAATTGCTTGCTAATAACCAAGAGTTATTTGTGAATAATTTAGCCAGTCTGCAAGCTTTACAAGTTAGTAGTCAAGCAGGCGAATATGCTCAACTGCTAAATCAATCATTGCAAATTGCGATCGATGTACAAACAGAAATCAGAAAATTGCACAAAGGCTGAGTGGATGTTTGTAAAGCTTGGGCGACTAGAAGTCGCAGCTACACAGACCAAACCTGCCTCCGCAGGTTAGAAAACCATTAATCTTGTATTAGTCCACGGAGGTGGACTTTGCTTGTGTAGTAGCGAATTCTATTCGCCCCATATTTTCCCAGAAAACAATCGCCCCGTTGACCTAAATGAGCAACAAACCAAAAATAATTGTCTTGGATGATGACCCTACAGGTTCTCAAACAGTCCACAGCTGCTTGCTGCTAATGCACTGGGATGTGGACACTCTCCGCATCGGGTTGCAGGATGATTCGCCGATTTTCTTTGTGCTGACTAATACTAGATCCTTAACGCCAGAGTCAGCTGCATCTGTCACTAAAGAAGTTTGCCATAACCTAAAAATCGCTTTGAATGCAGAAGGAATTGAGGATTTTCTGATTGTCAGCCGTTCTGATTCTACTTTGCGGGGACATTATCCCATTGAAACTGATGCGATCGCCCAAGAACTCGGCCCTTTTGATGCTCATTTTCTTGTACCAGCTTTTTTTGAAGGTGGACGCATTACCCGCGACAGCGTGCATTACTTGATTATCGGCGGTGTAACCACCCCAGTGCATGAAACTGAATTTGCCCGTGATTCAGTCTTCAGCTACTATCACAGTTATTTACCCAAGTATGTCGAAGAAAAGACTCAAGGACGAATTAATGCCGAAGTTGTGGAAATATTTCTCCTAGACGATATTCGCGCTGGTAGTTTAGAACGCTTACTAAAACTGAGTGGTAATCAGTGCGCTGTCGTCGATGGTGAAACTCAAGATGATCTCAACCGCTTTGCAGTAGACATATTAGCCGCCGCAAGTCAAGGGAAACGCTTTTTGTTTCGCAGTGCAGCAAGTATTCTAACGGCTTTAGCTGCTTTACCACCCCAACCCATTGCCGCCGAAAAGATGGCGCAGTACGTGCGAGAAGGCAAACCAGGTGCGGTAATTGTTGGTTCCCATGTTAAAAAGACTACTGAGCAATTAGAGGCACTATTACGACTAGAAGGAACTGTGGGAATTGAAGTAAATGTAGCGCGATTACTTGATGATCCAAATCAATCTGCGGCATTGCTAACTGAAATCCAAGAAAGTACACGGGCGGCACACGACGCGGGCAAAACACCAGTGGTTTATACTAGCCGTCAGGAACTGAATTTTAAAGATGTCAAGACAAGATTGGAATTTGGGGAAAAAGTTTCAGGTTTATTGATGGATATTGTCCGCGGTTTACCATCTGATATAGGATTCTTAATCAGCAAGGGTGGCATTACCTCTAATGATGTCTTGAGTACTGGACTAGCTTTAACTTCAGCCCGTTTACTCGGTCAAGTTTTAGCTGGTTGTTCAATGGTATTAACGCCATCCAATCATTCCCAGTTTCCTGATTTACCTGTGGTGCTGTTTCCCGGTAACGTTGGCGATGCTGATGCCTTGGGGACAGTTTATCAGAGGTTGACCGTGCCAATTTAAGATTAGAGATTTGACATTAAATAATCTTTTGGTTCATCCCAGACTAACATCTTACTACGCATCACCCCTTCTAGGTAATCCAAATCCAAAATCCCAAATTTAAAATCCAAAATCTGTGTATTCTTTGTCTTTTGGCTAGTACTTCATGACTTCTGATTCTGCGGTTCCCAATCTAAAGTCAAATTCTGCACTTCCTAATGCAGAATCAAACTCTATTCTTTCGGAGGTAGAGGAAAATCTTACTGTTTCTGATCTAGAGTCAGATCCTATCCCCCCTGATGCGGAGTTAAAATCCGTCCTCCTTTATTTAAAATCAAATACTGTCCTTGCGGATGTAGAGTCAAATCCTGCTAACCCAGATGTAGAGTCAAATACTGATGCAGCATCAGATGATTTTATTCTTACTGATTTAAATCCCAATGAGTCAGCAATATCAGGGCATCGCGTAAATGACAATAGTCAAGTCCAATTAAAAAGTAAGGAGGGACGGCTGTTATTAATTCTGCCCCCGGAATTTCAACTATCTGCCTCAGAACTCACTTGGTCTGATATTTGGCAACAAATAAGACAGCGTTTGAATGCAGGCGATCGCTTTCGGATATCTAACACACCTGTGCATCTAATGGCACAAGACCGCCTAGTAGATGCTAGACAACTCCAAGAACTCGCCGAGGCTTTGAGTGAAGTGCAACTGCGGCTAATCTCAGTTTCGACTAGTCGGCGGCAAACTGCGATCGCTGCCGTGACATCTGGGTATTCTGTAGAACAACTACAGCCCGTAACTTCCTTGAATTCCGAGCCAACGGCTACAGCCATACCCCAAGAAGATGCCCTTTATTTGGAAATGACAGTCCGTTCTGGAGTAGAAATTCGTCATCCTGGTACAGTAATTATCTTGGGAGATGTAAATCCAGGTGGTATTGTAATTGCAGATGGAGATATTATCATCTGGGGTCGCCTCCGGGGAATTGCTCATGCTGGTGCTGGAGGCAATCGTGAGTGTCTGATTATGGCATTGCAAATGGAACCAACTCAATTACGGATTGCAGATGGTGTAGCTAGAGCACCAGAAAAACCACCAATGCAGTATTCTCCAGAGGTGGCACATATTACCCCCCAAGGAATTCGCATCGCTAGGGCTACTGATTTTTCCAGAAACCAATTTACCAAGAGCAATCAAGAGCCATAAATATTTACTTAAAGAATGAAGTATAAAGGATGAAATAACATAAATATTCATGCCTCGCCCTTATCAGGGAGAACAGATATTTCTTCATACTTGATACGATGCTTCATACTTTATACTGCAATTTACTGTTTTATATTTTCTGAACCCTTATTGACCGCATTTCTATCATGACTCGCATTATAGTGATAACCTCCGGCAAAGGAGGAGTGGGTAAAACCACAGTTTCAGCAAATCTGGGCATGGCTTTAGCCAAAATGGGTCGTCAAGTTGCCTTGGTTGATGCGGATTTTGGTCTGAGAAATTTGGATTTGCTGCTAGGGCTAGAAAACCGCATCGTCTATACTGCGGTGGAAGTCTTAGCCAGAGAGTGCCGCTTAGAACAAGCCTTGGTGAAAGATAAGCGCCAACCCAATCTCGTACTTTTGCCGGCAGCCCAAAATCGCTCTAAAGATGCAGTCACGCCCGAACAGATGAAGTTATTGGTGAATGCACTGGCGCAAAAATATCAGTACGTGATCATCGATAGCCCCGCCGGGATTGAAAATGGATTTAAAAATGCGATCGGCCCGGCAAAAGAAGCACTAGTTATCAGTACACCAGAAATTTCCTCAGTTCGTGACGCTGACCGGGTAGTGGGGTTACTAGAAGCACAAGGTATCAAACGTGTTCATTTAATAATTAACCGCATCAGACCCGCAATGGTGCAGGCAAATGATATGATGTCAGTGCAAGATGTTCAGGAACTTCTCGCCATTCCCCTAATCGGGGTAATCCCTGACGACGAGCGTGTTATTGTATCTACCAATCGCGGCGAACCCTTAGTGTTAGCGGAAAATCCCTCTTTAGCTGCCACAGCCTTTGAGAACATTGCTCGTAGATTAGAAGGGGAAAGTGTCGAATTTATGGAGATCGACTCGTCCCAAGACAGTATCTTTGCCCGGATACGAAGGTTGTTCAGGACAAAGATTGTTTAACTTACTTTTCCAGTCTCCGCGCCAGACCTATTCGTAATGATTGAACTTCTAGAACGGCTTTTTTCTCGCGGTCCTGATAGCAGTCGAACTCAAGTTAAACGTCGCCTGCAATTGGTGATTGCTCACGATCGCGCTGATATAGACCCTCAAACGTTGGAAAAAATGCGGAAAGAAATCTTAGATGTAGTCTGTCGCTATGTCGAAGTTGAGACAGAGGGCTTGGAGTTCTCCTTAGAAAGCAACCAACGAACGACAGCTTTAATTGCTAATTTGCCCATCCGCCGGGTTAAAGGAGCCATACCTGAATGGGAAAGAGGTGATAAACCTCTGTAGTTTTAATTTTAAGCATTTTGATTTAGCCTGAACTTCTGACGATGCGATCGCCCCTCAAAGCCTGTTAACGTCATAAATGAACTGTTGGTATTGAGGCAAATAAGCTATGACAGCCAGAGAGCAACTAATTCAGGAAATTGATCGGGTTTCAGATTCTCTAGTGGAAGAAGTGCTAGACTTCTTGCTATTCATAAAAGCTAGACAGGATCAGAAAAATTCCACATCTGATGGTGAGAAAAGCCAGCCATCTGAGCAAAGCATTCTAGAACGCATGGGAGGAATTCCCCAGCATTTGCTCTGTGTTGGTAATTTGTCAGATCGAGACGTTAAAAGAGCAGTTATTGCATCGCGGATACAGCAGAGCCATTATTTCTAGCCCTTCAATTTCTTGAAAATCTAACACTTTCATCTCTGGAAGATTCAGGATTTCATCTACTAGAAATTTCATATATATCAGGTATGAGATAGCTAAAAGTGTTTATTTATTAAATTAGAAGTGTTTTTTTTACTTTAAAAAAATTAAATAAAACTTTATATTAACAGTGGAACGAAGTTTTAAAGGGTTTTGCTTAAGTTGACACTAGTGTTAGGATGCCCACCCCACAAGAATCATCCCTATTTTAAGCAACGCCAAAAAAAATCTCCCGTTATCAGCAATGACGACAACGGGAGGATATAAGATTTTTAATAAATTATCGGTAGGCTACTTGTGGGCCTGCCCAAATTTCTGTAACCTTTTTACCAAAAGTAATCGGCTGATCTTCGTCTGTTGTGGGTAAAGTCTTGCCATCATTAGTAACTTGCATTAATGGCCAGTTTTCCTCACCTAATTCACCTGCACGGAACAACACATGATCCGGTTGCTTTTTACTCCAACCTAACAATACTGCAATTTTTTCATGCTCTTGCTGATTAGCAGGAGCAACTGTGTTAGCTTGATTTTTTTGCCGATCCCAAATCACTGCACTATCTGTAGAATCGCCTGTATTAAATATACCTTCAAACTTACGTGCTAAGAAGCGATCGCCTTTTTCTGACCAGCTAACTGGAACTAATACCCCAATTTTACCACTCAGATCAGTTTCTTCTGACTCTGACGCCGCCGCCTTTAAAGCCTTTACCTTTAATAAAGGATCGCTAACAGGAGTAGTTGAAGCCATCACCCACAACCTCTTGGTTTGCATATCTTGGACAAACAGCACGCTGGTAACACGGCTATTGTACATTTGAGGTTTTACCTCCAGTTGCACTCGGCTATAAACAGCATATTTCCCATCTGGAGAAACCACGGGTACGCTGCGGTAGTGACGCACTCCCGAACCACCCTTAGAACTAATAGCTTCTTGAGTCGCTGTAATCCATTTCCAAGGAATAGGATGAGGACTACCTATGGGATCTATTTGTTCTGCTTGGGACTCCTCGCGTGGTTCAACAACAGGTATTTCCGTCGCTGTGGTTGGTTGTGATTCTCTAAGAGTTGGTGCTACTTGAGTTGCTGTCAATGATTCAGTAAAAGACTTTTCTCTAGAGAGATAATTTTCTTGTTCTTTCAAAGACTTGATATTAGCAGCTTTGAGTTTTTGGATTAAATTAAGCTGACTAACAGGAACATCTGTTAGTGGTGCTAGTTCGACTGCTGCCAAAGAATCAGGAACAGTTAAATCGCTGCTTGACACAGAACTATGGATTTGAGCCAAAGACTCTATTTTCTCGGCAGGTAATACTTGCGGTTCCTGGACAGCAATACTTTGTGTTGGCACATCAAATTTTTCTATTAAGGAGTCGGTTTGCTCTGTTTTTGATATTTCAGCTATCTCAGGTTCCCCAACTACAGCTATTTCCTTTGATACAGAGTCAGAATTTCCAGTCATCGAAGTTAGTTTAGTTACTTCGGATTTTACGGGGAACGAGTGAGCCGATGCCCCTAGTAAGGGTGCAATCAGTATTACAACGACAACGTAATTGAGAAATGGTTGCGTGCGGAACCATCCTGACAGCAAAAGGGGTTTAAGCATTTGTAGACTCTCTAGAGGGGCGGTTGCTATGTGAGAAGCAATACCTATGCAGCAATGGGCAGGCGGTAATTATATGTATAACAAGAAACTAAAAACTTTGACGGGATTTTTAATTCAAAGTTAGCAGAGTTTTACAAAAATAATTTAAGTATCATTGTCTACACCTTTTATTACTTAGGTACTGGATGTTTTTTTACAAAAATATGCGAGTATAGTAAATATGCTGACAAGTCAGTAATTACTATACAATATCTAATCTTGCTAGTTGCTATACCTAACCACACCAAAAATAGGTATTAGTGAAGGGATATTCAGCCTCTAATAATGCTGGCAACTACGAGTGAGATAAATCGCCGATTGGGGATCGTACTAGCGATCGCTAGTACACAACAAACAAGCCAGGTTATACACTAATATAAGAGGGCAAACCCTCATAATGGTAAACTTGAGGCGTTATCTGAAAAGCTGGTAAAGCAGACGTACAATACATCATACTCAGAAAATACTGCTGTCAGCAACCCAAAGTTATCAACTGCAATTTCAACTACAGAAGTAGTTAAAAGACGCAATACTTTTTTAGGAACCCAATTGCATTTAAGGGCAATTTGGGGCAAATTATCAGGAACACAACAAAATTGACTCGGTAGATGCTCTAGCGGCTCGTGACGAGACACCACTAAACAATTAGGTTCGCTAAAGCTAGATGCAGTTTATATTACCTGTTACACTTCTTAACTTAACTATTAAGTTAATCAAGTAGCCTTTTGTTTCACCAATACGAAAATATTGTACCATCAAACAGCCGATATTATTTACCATTAATTAATCACTAACGATTAACAACTAATTATTAATGAAAATTGTATTCTTTGGTACACCCCAGTTTGCTGTACCCACATTGGAAAAGTTATTGAATCATCCAGAATTTGAGGTGTTGGCAGTTGTTACCCAACCAGATAAACGCCGGGATCGGGGAAATAAACTTACGCCAACACCTGTAAAAGCGATCGCTACTGCTCACAACTTACCAGTATGGCAACCCGAACGGGTGAAAAAAGACACCGAGACTCTAACCCAACTCAAACAGTTAGATGCAGATGTGTTTGTTGTTGTTGCTTATGGACAGATATTATCGTCAAAAATCTTAAATATGCCAAAATTGGGCTGCATTAATGTGCATGGCTCGATTTTACCCAAATATCGGGGTGCAGCGCCGATTCAGTGGTGCTTGTACAACGGTGAGAAGGAAACGGGGATCACGACAATGTTAATGGATGTGGGGATGGATACCGGCCCAATGCTACAAATAGCCACTACACCGATTGGATTACTAGATACTGCCCAAGATTTAGCCGACAGACTAGCTGCGATCGGTGGGGATTTGTTGGTAGAAACTCTGTTAAAGTTGTCACGCCAAGAAATTCAACCAATTCCCCAAGATAATTTAGCAGCTACTTATGCGCCTCTGATTCAAAAACAAGATTATGCTTTGGATTGGTCAAAAAGCGCGATCCAATTACACAATCAAATTAGAGGCTTTTACCCTAACTGCACCGCTACCTTTCGTAACAACCTGCTAAAAATCACCGCTTCTGCTCCCCTTGCTTCTGTAGGCGATGTCTGGCGACAAGCCGCTCCGCGTCTACGCGATCTCCCATCAGAATTACAAGACTTAATGCATAAATTGCCTGATTTGTCAAATACATCAGACACACCAGGAGTTGTAGTCAGCATTGCCAAAGGAATTGGTGTGATCGTCCAGACTGGGGAAGGTTTGTTGCTGTTGCGAGAAGTTCAGTTAGCTGGTAAACGTCCCCAGTCGGGATGGGATTTTGTTAATGGTACCCGCTTAACAGTGGGAGAAGTTTTTGGTGCGGGTAGTTGAGGGGTTGTCAATTTTGGATTTTGGATTTTGGATTTTGGATTAGAGGAAAAATCTAAAATCTAAAATTTAAAATCTAAAATTAAATGACTTCTAACTTTTCATAAAAGCGGCAAGATTCGCAAGGGCCATCTGGGTTGACTGCACAGCGCATGATTTCTGAATGAGCATTGTAGGAACAGGAGGCATCGCCAACTACCCAACGTCCCCCTACCAAACTTTTCTCAGATGGTCGTTTAGCAGACTGTACGTAAATGGCAATATTATGCAAGCGGTAGCGCCCACCTTTAAGTTGATATCGATGGCGGCGTTCTAAAACCGCGTAGGTTTTACCTTCAAAATCGAGATAGTTTCCGGGTTGGGGTGTCCAATCAAGTTGCACTTTACCGAGGGACTCGCGCGGATGCGTCAGAATCACCTCGGTTTGTAAAGAGTCTGGCTCCATAAGCTTATGTGATTTGATTTACATTATAAGCATGGTATCGCAATAGCTTTCTTTAGCTTACCGAATTTAGATTAGAATTATTGATTAACTCTTTGCATCCCTACGAATTAGGGCAACCAAAATTCAGGTAAGATAGATTTGCCCAAGTCACGCAAAGTTTGGTTGAGCGATCGCGCCACTTGGATATGCAATTCATCTTCTTCTACAGCTAAAATCTCAGATGGCTGACCTTCACCTAAATAAGACACCACCAAATTCGCCGCCTCCAAACCAGTAACATAAGCCTTTTCTTGTGACCAGGAACCATGACGGTTGACAATCCAATCCCCACTCATAAACACATTTTCAAAACTTGTTTTAGCTGGCAACATATAACGATAGCTACCAGGTGCAAAATGAGTTACCGCTTGAGGTAGCCTAATTACACTACTATCAATTATCTTTGCCTCCCGAAACGCCGGTACACAAGTTGCTAAATAACCCTGAACTATTGCTAAAATCTCCTCATCGCTCAAACTCATAAACTGATTTGCGTGATAAAAATCAGCTTCAATTACTGTTCCTGGCTCATCCCGATATTCATCATGTAGAGCATTCAAATCAAAAAACGTCCAACCTGTACTCTGGTCAAATCCAAAACAAGCATTAGAAGGACGAGGAATATCAATTTTGCGGTCAAACCATAGTCGCGTTGCTAAAACATCAATTGCTCCTAAATTGCTCAAATTACGGAATTCTTCACGACTTTGTAAACTAGGGCTAGTTGAGACAATTTTCTTCATCCCCGCAATGCCAACTGCAAAAATAACCGCATCTGCTTCAATTACTTCATCACCGCAAACCACACCCTTGGCTCGATGATTGCTATCAACAATTAAGTCTGTAACTCGGCGTTTGGGTAATACTCGCGCACCAGCTTTTTCGATACGTTCCACCCAAGGACGAAATATTTTTTCTCCAACAGTTCCTCGACACCAAACTACATCAAAATCTGCTTGATGAGCCAGAATAAAAAAGTAAAGCATTCCTAAAGTTGCGGCGGCTGAACATTGTTCACCAGGGGCAAACAAGCCCACTAATAACATTGGTTCAAAAGCATCGCGGTAAAGTCGGAAAGAAACGTTAAAATCTTTGAACAATTCACGAGCAGTTACAAAATCATAGCGTCGCCAAGCTGCATCAGAATTATCAAAATCAACAACAGCATAAAGTAAAGGTAAGGCGCTGAGACGGTCAATTAGTGGCAGCCGCTTAAATTGAGTGTAGAGAAAAGTTCCCAGTGGCGAGGGAAGCCGGGGTAAGTCTTGAAAAATTGGTGATTCAACTTCCAAACCTGCTGGCGAATATTGCGAAGAACGAGTCCAAGTAGTAAAAGGATTAATTTCTAATTCATTGATTAGGGAAAAAATATTTTTGTAAGGATACCAAAAGCCATGAATGCCAGCTTCAACAGATTTCCCGGCGGCTGTTTGCCAACCTGCCACCAGTCCACCGGGATAGGGGCCTGCTTCTAGAAGCGTCACATCATAGCCTTGTTTTGCCAAATGGTAGGTTGCTCCTAAACCAGCCCAACCAGCACCTACAACTACCACCCGTTTTTGTTGTGACCCTTCTTGCATCCCAGCCTCCGATTGTTGCATATCAACTAATGTATACGAACTTGTGTTCTGATCGGGCGGCAGGTTGCTATTACAACGGTTTTCGTACCCTGCGGCAATGGATACAATAGCCGCTTTGGTAGCATAGCTGTGCTACCCTACGAACCATATTCCATTGAACAAAAACAGTTATAGACTTTAAGAAAGGCTAACGTAGAGCAATTCAGTAAAAATCGCTTGCGGTTAATGCTGAGTTAAGAGTATAACAGAAAACAGACTTGACTATTCATGAGGAATAATCCTAATGACTCAATTAGCAAATGAAAAATTCAGTCTGAATGACTTTGAATTACGAGATGGAATTTATTTTCCGACCGACTATGAACAATTGAATAATACTCAACATAAAAAAAGATGGGACGCAATTGGTAAAACATACTATGGTTCCCAAAAAGTTGAAAAACTTGCAGATACATCGCCCATAAAACAAGATTACACTCTGTTAACTGGCACACCTGGAGGTACTTGGAACAAATTTCCATTGAATAAATCTGTTGGTTCTATTTTAGAGATTGGTTGTGGTTATGGTCGCGCACCTTTACATCTATCTAAAGCGAAAAATTTGAGATGCGAAAAATATTATGGGATTGATATTTCTGAACCTTTATTACGACGGTTAATCAAGGTTAAACAAGAATACAATTTTTTTCCTGAAGCTGAATTTAACTTAATTTGCAATTCGGCTGAAATATTGCCTTTAGAAGATAATTCTATAGATTTGGTAATTTCTAATTGTGTTTTTATGCATATCCCAGATGCACAATTAAGAAATTTGCTGGCTGATATATCTCGCGTACTAAAACCTGGTGGAATTTTCGTTTTTAATCATTCCTTTCACAACAAGTCTTGTCCTTCTCATATTATCCATAATTTTATCAGAAGGCTGAATCCATTTGTAAGAAATCCAGTTTATCTCAAGCAATATACATCTGCTGAAATAAATGATATGTTAGCGACTGCTGGGATGAAGGCTAAGTGTCCCCAATACACTGTCGAACCAACGCAAGAATATGCAATTTTGCCGGAAACAATTAAAGCAATTCCAGTGCCGTTTGCTAATGCTATCAATAGAAGCCTTAAGCCATCAGATGCTTTAAAAGAAACTTTGGCTTATGGTTTTAGCGCCTATAGCACTCAACTGGACTAATTAAGAAAGTATTTTTTTGTCACAATGAAATCAATACAAACCTAACTTTTCACGCGAACTGGAAAACCTCACTTCTATTTCTCTCATCCTTTAAGGAGAGAGACTTTGAATTTTATTTTCTCCCTTAGAGCATTGGGAAGAGGATTAGGATGTTAGGTTAATCGTTAGCTTTTCCACATAGCCTGAATTGTTAGAATACAAAGGAACTACGGAAGCACAACAATATTGGTTGTGCTTTTATTTTTGCAATAAATGTAATCTACCAACTTTTACCAACATGTTTTAACTAAAGTTGGTAAATTAAGGATTAGTTGAGCTAATTCTTCGCTTTGCAACTATGCCATTGGATTTATCGCCTCTTTGGATATCACTCAAAACTTCATTACTTGCTACATTTATCACATTTTTTTTGGGTATCGCTGCTGCCTACTGGATGCTGGGATATCGTGGCAAAGGTAAATCGTTGATTGAGAGTATCTTTATTGCACCACTGATTTTACCACCTACGGTTGTCGGTTTCTTGTTGCTGCTATTTTTTGGCAAAAATGGCCCTGTAGGGAAACTCATGGAGACTTTTGACTTCACCATCGTCTTTACTTGGTATGGTGCTGCGATCGCAGCTACCGTAGTTTCTTTCCCTTTAATGTATAAAACTACATTGGGAGCTTTTGAACAAATAGATGGTAATTTGCTGCGAGTAGCCAGAACCCTTGGTGCAACTGAAGCCACAATCTTTTGGCGCATCAGTTTTCCCCTAGCATTACCTGGCATTGTAGCCGCCACAATGCTCGCTTTCGCCCGTGCTTTGGGAGAATTCGGGGCGACGTTGATGTTAGCTGGTAACATTCCAGGACAAACGCAGACAATCCCAATGGCGATTTATTTTGCTGTGGAAGGGGGAGCGATGAATGAGGCGTGGTTCTGGGCGATCGCAATTATGGTAATTTCTCTATCTGGAATTATTGCAGTCAACTTCTGGCAAGAATTGAGGGAAAAGAAAGGGGGAGTAGGGAGCAGGGAGCAGGAAGCAGGGGGAGAAAATCTTTATCCGTTGGACTCTAGCTTTGAATCTGGTGGATTGTTTGTCAACATTGAAAAAATACTTCCTAGTTTTGATTTAAAAGTTGCTTTTACTACTGATGAGCAACCGTTGGGATTATTGGGGGGTTCTGGTGCAGGTAAGAGCATGATTTTGCGCTGCCTTGCGGGGATAGAAACGCCGACAAGAGGGCGGATAGTTTTAAATGGGAGAGTTCTGTTTGACTCAGAACAAGGAATTAATTTACCCAGCCGCGATCGCCGCATTGGTTTTTTAGTGCAGAATTATGCTCTGTTTCCACACATGAGTGTGGCGCAAAATATCGCTTTTGGCTTGCCTAAAAAACTATCTGCTGGGAGTATTAGAGTGCAAGTAGAGGAGCAACTAATAGCGATGCAGTTGCAGGGATTAGGCGATCGCTATCCGCACCAACTTTCTGGAGGGCAACAACAACGGGTAGCTTTGGCAAGAGCATTAGCAAGTCAACCGGAAGCATTACTTTTAGATGAACCGTTTTCGGCACTTGACACCCATCTGCGTAGTCAATTAGAGCAGCAAATGACAGAAACTCTTGCTGGCTATCAAGGTGTGACTCTATTTGTCACCCATAATATGGAAGAAGCTTATCGGATTTGCCCGAATCTATTGGTATTGGAGCATGGTAGAGCCGTTCATTATGGCAGCAAACATGATATTTTCCAGCATCCAGCTACTGTGAGTGTCGCCCAACTTACCGGATGCAAAAACTTCTCCCGCCTTATTGCTCAGTCATCACAACAGGTGGAAGCGATCGATTGGGGTTGTACTCTGCAAGTAATTGAACCTGTCAAAAGTGAATTATCCCACATCGGTATTCGCGCCCATCAGTTCATTTTTACCAAAGACTCATCACAGGAAAATACCTTTCCCTGCTGGCTAGTAAGAACAAGTGAAACGCCTCACCGGATGACGTTGTTTCTCAAACTACATTCGGCTGGCAAGAATTCTCAAGACTATCATCTGCAAGCTGAAGTCTTCAAAGAAAAATGGGCGACTATGAAAGACCAACCTTTCCCTTGGTATGTGCGTTTAGATCCTCTGCGGTTGATTTTGATGGAATGAACGCAGAGATATACGGGACATAGGGAAGTTTCAAAAATTGCTCCAATATTATAGGGTAAAATGTCCACTCCACAATAAATAGTTGGGTATTCTATGGTAGCGGGATGATTTATCCCACACAGAAGCTTAGAGGTGCAGAGAGGATAAGATGATTATGGCAATCAATAGACTTCTTACATGAATCCTTGCCCTCTCCCTAAATCCCTCTCCCAAGTTTGGGAGAGGGACTTTGAAATTGGCTCCACTTGTTCCAAGTTTGGGAGAGGGACTTTGAAATTAGCTCCCCTTGTTCCAAACTTGGGAGAGGGACTTTGAAATTGGCTCCACTTGTTCCAAACTTGGGAGAGGGACTTTGAAATTAGCTCCCCTTGTTCCAAACTTGGGAGAGGGACTTTGAAATTAGCTCCCCTTGTTCCAAGTTTGGGAGAGGGACTTTGAAATTGGCTCCACTTGTTCCAAGTTTGGGAGAGGGACTTTGAAATTAGCTCCACTTGTTCCAAGTTTGGGAGAGGGACTTTGAAATTGGCTCCCCTTGTTCCAAACTTGGGAGAGGGACTTTAAAATTAGCTCCCCTTGTTCCAAACTTGGGAGAGGGACTTTAAAATTAGCTCCCCTTGTTCCAAACTTGGGAAAGGAACTTTAAAATTAGCTCCCCTTCTCCCAAACTTGGCAAAGGAATTTTAAAATTAGCTCCCCTTCTCCCAAACTTGGCAAAGGAATTTTGAAATTAGCTCCCCTTCTCCCAAACTTGGGAGAAGGGGTTGGGGGATGAGGGCAAGTTTTGCATTGGTACAAGATATCTAATATGTCTGTGTAGCTGTAACTTCCAGTTATCTGCTGCAAAATGTGAGTTAGCTGGCTTCCAATATATTACAGTTGATGAGTCTACCTTGGAGTTTTTAATATCTCGAACGGAAAAAGTAAGAAAGCTTGCCGGTTTTATAGAGTTGGGGCTGACTCTTTGCTTAAACTGAATTAAAGAGAAAATTTTGATTTCTCTCATCCCCTCTCCCGCAGTCAGTATTGGGGCAGGGGGTGAGGGAAAAAATAGCAGACGAGGGCAAAATAACCTAGACACACCCAAAATCAAGGTTCAAAATTTCATGCCCAAATCATCTGCTAGAATTCGAGGTACTACACCAGAAATAGAAGCCGCAGCTATACAACTACGGACAAAACTCACGCCAGCTGAAAAGCAACTATGGCAGGCTTTAAAAGCAGGTAAACTAGGTGGCTTCAAGTTCCGCCGTCAGCACCCAGTTGGACATTTTATTCTTGACTTTTACTGTCCAGTTTGCAAACTAGTCATTGAGTTAGATGGAGCAATTCATGATAATCAGACAGACTATGATGCAGACAGAACAAAATATTTAGAAACTTACGATTATAAAGTTTTGCGTTTCCAAAATGAAGAGGTTATGCAACAGTTAGAAAAAGTTTTATCTCTGATTCTTCAGGCTGCATTAGCCCTCAGCCCCTCTCCCGATTCCGGGAGAGGGGAGTAAATTTTTTAGTTCCCCTCCAACTGTGCCAAGAATTGGAAAATGGCGGGATGTTAGACCTGCTGCGCTATGGCATCATTGACTACATAGTATAGTGAAATTCCAGATTCAGAGGGAATGCAACCTTATTATCTATATACTTAATTATTGATATTAATAGTCAATTACTGAAGTACTGATCCAGAATCATCATGAAATCTTTGCACCGTCCCGATCTGTATAGCTGGTCTAATTTCAATCCGGCAAGAAATATTGATTTCAATGGGATTGCCTGGATTCGGCCAGATGGCAACATCTTGATTGACCCAGTAGCCCTATCAAACCATGATTGGAATCATCTCAAATCCCTCGGTGGTGTGGTTTGGATTGTGCTGACGAATTCTGAGCATGTCAGGGCAAGTAAAGAAATTGCCGATCAAACCTATGCTAAAATAGCTGGTCCTGTGGCAGAAAAAGACACTTTCCCTATACCTTGCGATCGCTGGCTGTCTGATGGTGAAGAGTTCGTACCTGGGTTAAAAGTAATTGAACTCCAAGGCTCGAAAACTCCTGGTGAATTGGCTCTGTTACTGGAAGAGACGACTTTGATCACAGGGGATTTAGTCAGGGCGCGGAAAGCAGGTAGCTTAACTATATTGCCAGATGACAAGCTTCTGAATCGAGAGGAGGCTATTGCTTCTGTTCGCAGGTTAGCAGAACTGAGTCGCGTAGAAGCAGTGCTGGTGGGGGATGGTTGGCCCGTCTTCCGCGATGGACGCGATCGCTTAAAGGAACTTGTAGCGACGCTATAAATGCTAGGGTAGCACAGCTAGCTGTGCTACCCTACAGGAGATTGTGATTCAAATAGATCAAAAAGGCTGTAAGAAGAATTGTAAATATTACAGATTGATACAGCTAAATAATAACGCCTGAATTTAACTCTATTTAATTACCCTGAGCAAAACGCGATTCTCCTGTGAAAAGGCTGTGCGATCGCGTGCAGAATATTTACAGTGTTGCCTAAAATTATGGATAATTCCCCAGTAGTCGCTCAAGCAGATGCCTCCTTAGCAAATTACACTCAGGATATACATCTAGTGGAGTCAGCAGTTGGATTGAATTCACCACCAAACGAAAAGATCGGAAGTGACTTTGACTCTCGCATGATGCTGCGGTGTTTGGAACTTGCTCGCCGCGCTTTAGGACGGACTTCGCCAAATCCGTTAGTGGGAGCGGTGATTGTCAAGGATGGCGAGATTGTCGGCGAGGGGTTTCATCCTCGTGCAGGTGAGCCTCATGCAGAAGTGTTTGCCTTGAGGGCAGCAGGGGATCGCGCTCGTGGTGCAACAATCTATGTGTCACTAGAACCTTGCAATCACTACGGCCGGACTCCCCCTTGTTCAGAAGGATTGATCGAAGCAGGGGTAGCAAAAGTAGTCGTGGGTATGGTTGATCCCAATCCCCTGGTAGCGGGAGGCGGTATTGCCCGTTTACGTACGGCGGGGATCGAGGTGTTGGTAGGAGTAGAAGAATCAGCTTGTCATCAGCTAAATGAAGCTTTTGTGCATCGCATTCTCTACAAACGACCTTTAGGAATTTTAAAATATGCCATGACTTTAGACGGCAAAATTGCTACTACCTCTGGACACAGCACCTGGGTAACAAGCCAAGAAGCCCGCAGTGAAGTACATCAGTTGCGGGCGGCTTGCGATGCAATAATTGTCGGCGGTAATACAGTTCGACAAGATAATCCTTATTTAACCACCCGTCAGGTAGAGGCACATAAACCCCTGCGGGTGGTTATGAGTCGCCATCTCAACTTACCGGAAAATGCCCATCTGTGGCAAACTGCGGATGCTCCAACTTTGGTATTGACAGAGAAGGGTGCTAACCCCAACCTCCAAGAACTGTTGCTCAAGCAGGGGGTGGAGGTGGTGGAATTAACATCACTTACACCAGATAAGGCAATGGCGTACTTGTATGATCGGGGTTTTTGTAGCGTCTTGTGGGAATGTGGCGGAACCTTAGCTGCAAGTGCGATCGCTCAAGGAGCAGTGCAAAAAGTTTTAGCATTTATTGCCCCAAAAATCATTGGTGGTAGCATTGCTCCCACACCTGTGGGCGATTTAGGTTTTACTACCATGACTGAGGCGTTGTCTTTAGAACGTGTTCGTTGGCGTGTAGTCGGCTCTGACTGCTTAGTGGAAGGTTATTTTCCCCAAAAAGCCAATAGTCAATAGTAAAAATACTTGACTATTAATCAATTCATCGTGATTTTGCTATCATGAATACTGACGTTCATGGGCAATATCACGTATAAGGGCTAGCCGAGATTGAATGTAGTGGCACAGAAAATCAGTTTCGTTAGAATCTAACAAGACTTGCGTTTCGGTTTGTTTTATTAACCACTGCACCAAGCTAGCATCATCCAGTTGTAAGAGGAGTTTGGCTTGGGCAGTTTCAACCACTGACCAAAGCTGACGCATGATTTTAGGAGTCATCAGACCTCAATTAAATAATTAGCTTTGCTGTCTTTAGATTACACAATTACTATCGCACTTGACGACATGAATGTAGAAGCTGAGACAAGTATTATTAAAAAGTTAATAATGCTATTTATAACTTTATGAAGGTTAAGAATTTGAAACTCAGTTTTGAAAATGGGGATTGGCGATCGCTACTGCATAGGTTTGGAAAATTTTTAGGTTGGGTTGAACTTAAGTCTTACCCAACAAAGTCTTGAAAATGTTGGGTTTCGTTCCTTAACCCAACCTACATTAGAGTTATTTTTCAGACAAAACCTACGCAATATTGGATTGGAGATTACTAGGCGATGGGGTGCGGTGATTTGTTAGGTGGTGTTGGGTTCCTCAGGATTTTCACCAAGCAAATTATACTTGCGACGCTGTTCTTGGGCAAACTCATGAAAAGACCGGAACCGTCCTACCTCAAAATCATCTAATCCTTGTTGAATCCCCTGTATAGCTTCCTCTGATTCTTGTACTTCCCACTCTAGGACACTGGTAAGCAACTCAGACGCTACAAGACTAACATCTTGACCTTGGCGAGTGGCTAACTCACGTAGTAATGCTTCTAATTCTGGGCTAAGGGTAATGAAATTGGCATACAGGTACTTCCTTTGGCATTCAGCGTCTGCGCGATATTCTAGCAAACACATCAATTTTTGTTGATGCGAGAAGAATTTATTTTTGGACGAATACAAGCTTTAGGGAACTCGACTGAAGAATCAGCTAACACTTCTTTGTAGATGCAAAGTAAATTTTCTCGATGATCTCCACTTAATCGCTTAAAGGGTTCAGGAAATTCTTCTACAGGTTTCCGCAGTTCTGTATTTCTTTGTCTTTCACAACCCCATAACTGTGCGATAATGAGCCTCAATTTGGGCGACGGTTTCAGACTTGCGCTTTGTCTGCCATTGACTGCGATTAAATAATTCTTGTCGCAATTCATCAACGTTAATTGTGGTAACTTTACCATCGGCAACAATTTGCTTGCCATTTACCCAAACACTATCAACAACATTGGTAGGACGACCTAAGACTAATAAGCCAATCGGATCTGTACGGGGTAATAATGATAAATTTGTGAGGTCATAAAGTACCAAATCGGCTTGTTTACCCACAGTAAGAGAACCGAGTTTGTCTGCTATATTCAGTCCCTTTGCACCTCCCAAGGATGCCATTTCTACAGCTTGTCTAGGTGTAATCCAGTGTTGATAATCTGAGTCTGTAATATTATGTAAGATAGAACCCATTTTGATAGCTTCTAGCAAATCTTGAGAGTCATTACTCGAAGCACCATCACAACCAAAAGTTACATTTACTCCAGCTTGGCGATATTTTAAAATTGGGGCGATGCCACTGCCTAAACGCAAATTACTTAAGGGATTATGAACAACTGTAGATTGAGTTTCGGCAAGGATGGCGATATCAGCATCATTTAACCACACGCAATGAGCAAGTGTTGTGCGATCGCTCAAATATCCGATTCTTTTCAAATGTTCCACAGCAGTACAACCGTACTTTTATTGGGCGAGTTTTTCCTGCGCTCTGGTTTCGAGTAAATGGGAGTGACGACAAAGATTATAGCGATCGCTTAACTCAGTACATCCCTGAAATAAAGCATCAGTACACAATTGAATCCCTGTTGGTGCAACTAAAATATTTATACCCTGATCCGGGCGATGAAACTGCCTTACCGCTTCTTCGATGATTTCCAATGTTGCCGCAGTTGAGCGAAAATAAGGTTCATGCTTTTGGGCTGATTTCCCAGATGGCATACCTGCGCTGAGGGATTCATCTTGAATTAAGGGGGCGATAAAGGCACGAATTCCTACTTCTGTGTAAGCGCGAGTGGCAATGGCGATCGTTTCTAACTCAAGTCCGGGAATTAACACCAGGTGATCTACTACACTCGTCCCGCCAGAAAGTAGGGTTTCCACCGCAGTACCCAAGGCGCTTAGATAAACTTGTTCGGGATCGAGGGGGGTAAAATCATACAGTTCCGCCAACCATAATTCTAAAGGGAAAACTGACATGATTCCTCGCTGCCACATCTCGGATGAATGGGTGTGGGCGTTGAAAAAGCCAGGTAGCAGCAGCTTATTTTTGCCATCTATAACAGTGCCGATTGCTTGTAGATTGGGGGTGTAGGCGGAGCCGGTCGTAGACATCGCTGCGAGCGCACCATCTATAATCTGTACATCTACCGTTGCATAATCATCACTGAGAGGAATCAAAACATTCTGGATGGTGAAATTTACCATATTTAACCAAAATTTAAGTAATCGTCTTTTAAACTAAGTTTCAAGTTACAAAATAGAAAATGGTGTCAAGTATTGTAATCTTATGAATTTACCATTACGGACATTGGGAGTTGCACCAAATGCGTGGATAGTGAATGATGCGATCGCAGATATCACTCGTCCTCAAAAAGCGCCACAACCCTTTATTTTATCAACAGAAACTAAAACCCTGCGCCTAGACTTGGCAAAAGCTGCTATTCTCGTCATTGATATGCAAAACGACTTCTGTCACCCTGATGGCTGGTTAGCGCATATCGGCGTAGACGTAACTCCAGCGCGTCAGCCTATTGAACCTTTGAACAACTTACTTCCAGAACTGCGTGAAGCTGGTGTTCCGGTAATTTGGATAAATTGGGGAAATCGTGCCGACTTGCTCAATATTAGTGCTAGTTCGCGCCACGTCTATAATCCCACAGGGGAGGGTGTGGGATTGGGCGATCCACTACCAAGCAATGGTGCTAGAGTACTTATGGCAGGTAGTTGGGCCGCAGCAGTAGTAGACGAACTAGAAAAAATTCCCGAAGATATTTGTGTGGACAAATACCGCATGAGCGGATTTTGGGATACCCCCTTAGATAGTATCTTGCGGAATCTAGGAAAGACAACATTATTTTTTGCTGGTGTTAATGCGGATCAATGTGTGCTAACTACGTTATGTGATGCCAGCTTCTTAGGATATGACTGCGTGTTACTTAAAGATTGTACCGCTACCACTTCTCCTGAATATTGTTGGCTGGCAACATTGTACAATGTCAAACAATGCTTCGGTTTTGTCACTGACTCCCAAGGGATTTTAACAGCGCTGCATCATGGTGAGGAGTGAATCAATTTTAGATTTTGGACTTCGGCTACGCTCAGTCGAAGATTTTAGATTTTAGATTGATCCCATGCATTAATGCTCTTTATTCGATCAATAATTTTAGATTTTAGATTTGTTCTAGCGTTTAAATTCGCTTGCTCTCAGACTTTTTTAAATTTTGGACTTTCCTGCGGAACGCTACGCGAACGGTGTAATAGCTCAATCCAAAATCTAAAATTTAAAATCTAAAATTATGTGATTCACGACTCGGATTTTAAGAATTTTCATACCCATCGATAATTTTAGAGGGGATAAATAAATGTCCGCTACTCGTTGTGTAATTCCGGTTATAAAATCTAGCAAAGATTACCAAGTATATCGCATCAGTGCCGATGCCTCGAATCGATTAGCAATTATCTTCGATTCGACAAATGCTAATACTTCCTTGACTTGCTGTATAGAAATTTTCGATGTTGGTGGACAAACACCCCCAAATCGCCATCAGTGGGCAGTGGAAATGTTTTTTGTCCTCAAAGGGGAAGCGATCGCTATATGTGACGGCAAGAGTGCCACGATCAAAGCTGGAGATAGTTTATTAGTGCCTCCCACTGGGACTCATTTGATTAAAAATACTGGTTCTACTCGCTTGTACACTTTGACTGTTATGGTTCCCAATGAAGACTTTTCGGAATTGATTCGCAGTGGGATTCCGGCGGAGTTAGATGCAGAAGATATGGCAGTGCTAGGGAGATATGATGCTTTGATGCCCTGTTAAAGTAATGAACTTAAGTGTTACCCAAGATGAACAAGGAGCAATATTAATGCTGATTTGTTTGCGCTAAATGTTGAACAGCCCATTCATGCATAGCATAGAGAATTGGTTGCAAAGTTTCTCCTAAAAGTGTTAGAGAATATTCTACCTTAGGTGGAATTTGGGGATAAACTTCTCTATGAATAATGCCGTCTTGTTCCATTTCTCTGAGTTGCTCGGTTAGCACCTTTTGCGTAACTCCAGGTAAAGCCCGTTGCAACTCACCAAAACGTTTTATGCCAGTCATTAATTCTCTAATAATTAAAACTTTCCAGCGTCCGCCAATCACCTTTAGGGTAGTTTCTACCTCACAAGTCAGCCTGCGCTGGTTTTCTGCTTCAGCTTTCATAGTTTTTTTGTAGTAAGTAAGTGGGCGCAAATAATCATTACTAGCTCGTAGTTGCACTTTAGCGCTAAAGCGCAACTACGAGCCAAATACAGAGTTTTTACTTTTCGTTACATAGTTTGGTTTTATCTTGCCTAAATTTTTTGAAGATTAGATACTCAAAAATATCTATCAATTACGTAGCTACCAACTCAGAATCGATTTCCGACGGCGCACTATCCTGGACTAGCGATCGCGTTTCACCGCTAGGCTGGAGAATACCGCCAACCATTGCCAACAAGGCGTTTACCTTGCGGGTTCGCCACATATCTACAAGTTTTTGCACTTTACTAGCAGACATTCGTCGCATCATCGCTTCATAGAGATAAGCAGCATGTCCTGTTTCATCTTGGGCAATAGAAAGCATTCCTAACTTCAAGTTACGAGCGGTTGATTCGTTATCAGGTAATACTTTCGCCATTCTGGCAAAGTCTTTACTAGCATCTAACTCTAGAATGTATGTGCTAGCCATAAACACATCCCAATCAATCACAGCCGGTTTTAGCTGTTCTTGGGTGTAGCCTTCAAAGAATGCCGCGAAAAAGGGACTACGCTGTTGTGATTTTTTTGTGGATGTGATTTGGGGTTGACGCTTGAAATCTATAACTTGTTTATTCATCTGTTGTAAGGCGTGGGCAAAAATTTGACCATGCCTAGTTTCATCTGATGCATGTTTTACTAGTTTTTCGGCTAGCCATGTATCGCCTTCGGCAGATGCGCGATCGCTAAGTGCAGATAAAAATGGCACTGAGCCAGATTCGGCCAACTGAAACCCCGCAAGGATGTTGGGGCGGGTTTTAGAATCACGAATTTGAGCAGCAGAGTAATAGGCAAAGGCACCTGAACCAGCTAGATGCAGAACGTGAGTCAAGAAGTTCATCAGAAATTCCCGCAGACAATTGGAAGGTTACAATTCTTATTATGTCAACGGTTAACAAATATATCTTTTCATTTTGCTACTATCATCCCACAGAGGTAATGCAGGTAAGTTTGGATGGAGAAATTAACTAAGCCGATGCGATTTTGGTTTTGTGCAACTATCATAATTTTGGGTTTGATAGGCTGCAATCGTTTTATCGGTACTTCTGGAGAACCTGTTGAGCGAGTGAGTGATGGCGATACTATAGTAGTGAAAGATACCGATGGCAAAAATATTACCGTGCGTTTTGCTTGTGTAGATGCGCCAGAAATAGCTCATACTAACAAAGAAAAGCAGAGTAAACGCAATAGCGATCGCAATCAATTTACTTGGGGTGTAAAAGCCCAAGAACGGGTACAAGAACTGGTACAACAAGGAGGCGATCGCGTCACTTTGAATATCACCGATAGCGATCGCTATGGGCGTAAAATTGCTGAAGTTCGTTTAAAAAATGGCACTTTTGTACAACAAGTATTGTTGCGAGAAGGTTTAGCAAAAGTGTATCGTCCCTATTTAAATAAGTGTCCTAGCAAAGACTTAGTTCAACAAGCTGAAGCTGAAGCCAAAGAGCAACGGCTTGGTGTTTGGAGCGATACTAAATTTGTGAATCCTTGGGAATATCGCAGTCTATATAAGAAAAAGTAAAAACTCTAGCTGTTTTTAATTGAATGCAGTACATTTTTTGGCATAGCATATTTGCGGAATGATTTATACCAATTCTGTATGAAGATGCGCTACATATTTTTAGTATAAGAAAAACGAACCGCAAAGCACGCAAAGGACACGAAGAAAGAAAGAAAGAAAGAAAGAAAGAAAGAAGTTAAAAAGCTTTAGCGCAGCCTCACAGCCCCCTGCCCCCCTGCCTCCCCTACTCCTCTCCCCAAGTTTGCAGTTGCAAATAAACGAGTACCAGTGTAACTCCTAGTAACACCGTTGCGGCGGCTGCTGCATAACCAAAATCAAATTGGCCAAAAGCCTCTTGATAAATGTAGTAAACCAGCAAATTAGTCGAATTCAGTGGGCCACCGCCAGTCATCACAAAAACTTGCTCAAAACTCCGCAATGTAAAAATCGCGGTAGTGATGATTGCAAATATCACAGTAGGGCGCAATCCCGGCAGAGTAATATACCAAAATTGTTGCCAAGCATTTGCTCCATCTAAATCTGCTGCTTCATAACGACTGGGAGGAATTGCTTGCAACCCTGCTAAAAAAACTACCATATTGAAACCGAGTTCTTTCCAAATACTCATTAAAATAATTACCGGCATTGCCCAAAATGTGTCTCCTAGCCAAGGTATATTTTGAATGCCGAAAAAATCTAAAAGTCCGTTAACTGGCCCTGATGTTTGAAACAGCCAGCGAAATCCTAAACCGGCTGCCACAAGTGAGATAATTGAAGGCAGAAAATAGGCACTTCGCAAAATGCCCCGCAAAGGAATGGAGCGGTTTAATAAAACTGCTAATCCTAAAGAGATAACTAAACTGGGAATGATCGTGGCAACAGTAAAATAAAAGGTGTTACCCACAACTTGCCAGAAGTCGGGGTTAAGTAGCAAGCGCCAATAGTTTTTTAAGCCTATCCAATAAATACCTTTTAGAGTGAAACTACCAGCAGTGAAACTGAGGTAGAACAAATAGGCGATCGGCCAAATAATAAAAATGCCTAGTAAAATTAGTGCTGGTGTGAGAAAAATCCAGGCGGCTACTGTATCATTATCCAACCACGACTTAGTATATTTTTTTTGCATCTATTATTAACCCTCTTAGCTGTTATGACCCTCCGCCCTGATTCTACCCTTAGCTTGGTTTCTCCCAGCACTAGCGATATTTGCCAACAAGTCGCCCCTTTAAAACTGGGAATTATGGCTTCTGGGAACGGCAGCAATTTTGATGTAGTTGCCCAAGCTATCCAAGATGGGCAGCTAAATGCTCAAATTCAAGTTTTAATTTACAATAACCCTTCAGCGAAAGCAGCCGTAAAAGCAACCAAAAGAGGTGTAGAAGCTGTTTTATTAAATCATCGCAACTATCAAAGCCGAGAAGAGTTTGATCAGAAAATTGTGCAGACATTGCAGCACTACAATGTGGAATGGGTGATTTTGGCAGGTTGGATGCGATTATTAACATCAGTTTTTATCGATGCCTTTCCTGATAAAATTATTAATATCCATCCTAGTTTGTTACCTAGTTTCAAGGGAATCCATGCTGTAGAGCAAGCCTTGGCATCTGGGGTAAAAATTACTGGTTGTACAGTGCATATAGCTTGTTTAGAAATGGACAGTGGCCCAATATTAATGCAAGCCGCAGTACCAGTATTGCCGGATGATACAGCAGAAACACTCCACGCCAGGATTCAAATTCAGGAACATCAGATTTTACCATTAGCGATCGCTCTAGCAGCTTCTTCGTCAAAAACTACACTAAGGAACGTGGATTAAATACAAATGCAAAACTTCATCAATTATCTAGCTTCCCTCTCCAATATATCGGAGAGGGATTGAGGGTGAGGTAAGCTGTCGGACATAAATTTGATCTTATTTAATTCTGATTCCTAAGCCCAATACACTTGGGTTAAGGAAATTATATCGAGGCAGGGGGAAAGACGACAAAGGACAGGTGGCAGGGATAAAAGGGGAAAAAGAACCTGCGCTTTTGACTTTCTCCCTGCCCCCTTGCCTCTTTTACAAAGCTATTCACCATTCGCTTCAGTAGCTTGATACGCTTGTAAAAGCCTAGCATGATCGAGAGTAAATCCTACTTGCATAGCTATCTGGGCAAATAAATCAATCTCAGGCTGTTGCCAATCACGGGGGCTAGAACACTGATGTGCAACTAACAAGCCAAATAGCTGCTCATCTTTGATAATGGGTGCTATTAAATTTGCTTTCACAGCAAACGATTCGAGCAGTTTAATGTGACAATCAGCCAAACCGGCCTGATAAATGTTGTTTATTGCGACAACACGACCAGACTTGTACTTTTCTATATAATTTTCAGTAAAACATGGATCGTATATCTTAGACCGCAAAACTTTGGGATAACCTGGAACTACTGATTCAGCAATTATAATTCCAAACCAATTAGCGTAAAAGCTATAAACCAATACTCGGTCAACACTCAGCCCTTTACGAACCTCTTCTACAGTCGTTTTGATGACATCCTCTTCCTTAAGCGATTGGCGAATACTGCGGGTAATATCCACCAGTAACTGACTTCGCTTACTTTCAGCTTCGATTCGTTGCAGGAGTCTTGCATGGTCGAGAGCAAATCCTACTTGCATCGCTATTTGGCCAAATAAATCAATCTCAGATTGTTGCCAATCACGAGGTTTGGAACACTGATGTGCAATTAATAAACCAAATAGCTGTTCATCCTTAAGAATGGGAGCAACTAAATTTGCTTTGACAGCAAAAGATTCGAGCAGGCTAATGTGATAATCAGCCAAACCGGCTTCATAAATATTATTTACTGCTAAAACGCGACCAGACTGATAATCATCTACATAGCCTTGACCAAAATAGAGGTCTTCGATTTCAGATCGTAAAACTTTTGGGTAGGTGAGAACAACTGATTCGGCAATCACAGTTCCAGACCAATCACCATTTAAGCTATAAACCATCACTCGGTCAGTAGCCAGTACTTTACGAACTTCTTCTACAGTGGTTTTGAGGACATCCTCTTCGTTGAGCGATTGGCGAATGCTACCGATAGTATCCGCCAGCAATTGACTTTGCACATTCTCAGCCTCGATTCGTTGCACGAGTCTTGCATTGTCGAGAGCAAATCCCACTTCCATCGCTATTTGAGCACATAAATCAATCTCAGACTGTTGCCAATCACGGGGTCTGGAGCATTGATGTGCAATTAATAAGCCAAATAGCTGTTGATCTTTGAGAATGGGTGCGACCAAATTTGCTTTCACAGCAAAGGATTCCAGCAGGTTAATATGACAATCACGCAAACCTGCTTCATAAATGTTATTTATGGCTTGAACGCGACCAGACTGATACTTTTCTACATAATCCTGAGCGAAACATGGGTCTTGAATTTCAGACCGCAAAACTTTGGGATAACCTGGAACCACTGCTTCTGCAATCACAGTTCCAGACCAATTAGCGCTAAAGCTATAAACTAGCACTCGGTCAGTACTTAATGCTTTACGAACCTCTTCCACGGTGGTTTTAATGACATCTTCTTCGTTGAGCGATTGCCGAATGCTGCGGGTAATTTCGATAAATACCTGAGCTTTATCTGCCTTTGTATCAACCTGTTCTAGAAGTTTAGTGTAGTCAAGGGCGAATCCTACTTGTATAGCTATCTGAACGAACAAATCAATCTCAGACTGCTGCCAAAAGCGAATTCTAGAACACTGATGTGCAATCAATAAACCGAATAGCTGTTTGCCTTTGAGAATAGGTGCTACTAAATTAGATTTGACAGCAAATTGCTCTAGCAACTCAATATCATGAGCGCTGAGATCGGCTTGATAAATATTATCAATAGCATGGATGGAACCATTCTGATATTTGTCTATATACCCTGCTTCAAACCCAGGTTCAGAGACTGTAACCCCTAAAATTTTCGGTAAACCAGGTGCAACTGATTCTGCAATAAAGGTTCCATTGTTATAGTTAGAGTTGAAGCAAAAAATTGTTACGCGGTCAATGCTTAAAGCTTTACGAATTTCTTCTGAGGTAGTTTTGAGAACATCTTCTTCATTGAATGATTCTCGAACCCATCGCGTAATTTTAATTAATAATTGGGAATAATCAGCTTCGGCTTCTTTCTCCTTTATCAAAACTGAAAGCAGTTCTGTGAATAAGTTTATATTTCTCTCTAACATTACTAATTCATCTTCGCTAGCGATGAAATATTGAGTATATTCACTGTCTGGACGTAGCTTATTTTTGATACTATTAGAAATGGCAGCAGCTTTGCTGACTCGACTAATAGCTCGATTAGTCACAAAAACAGCGATCGCACCTGTTAAAATTGCTGTTACTCCCATACCAGTTAACAAGAGTAACAATTGTCTCTGTAGAGCAAGTTCAGTTTCTGTTGAACTTGTTGCACTCTCAAGTCTTATTTGCGGTATTTGTTTGGTAATTAAATTAATGCCGTAGTAGTAAGTAGCTGTTCCAATTGCAACCACAGGAAGAATACTAATGCTTATTGCCCAAACAATTGCTTTAGTTTTTAAACTCCATTTTTGGCCCCCCGTCAGCCTTGGTTCACGATTTCGTCTTGCTTGGTTTTGAGAAAAAGACTGATTCATAAATCAAACCTGGTTTGCTGCAATTGAGAATCAAGTAAATAACCTCTCCACCAAATTCTACACAAAACTTTTTAAACAAGGACTGGCTTTCAGGGGTATTTTAAGCGACTAACCTTTGTCATGGCTCATAACGCTTTCGTTACTTTTTAAGGCTCTTAACAAAAGAGAAGCTTACTACTGGCTTTTTTTAGTTTTGCGTAGCGGCACGAAGTGCGGGAAAGAGTTAAGATTTACACCATTGTTTAATAATGATATAAATACATTGGCCAGAGCATGGCTAATGCCATGACCCTACGAAAATCTATCTATATGACGTATCAGAGTTTTCGTGAATTGATATTAAATGTATGTATTATAGTCTAATTGAGTGAACTCCCTACACTGAGTCTTTGAGTGTAGTGTAGGCTTCCTGCCCAACAGAAAGCGCAGCAGTAGATTTATTGAGTCCTTTAGGGACTATTAGCTCAGTGTGCGATGCCTGGGTTGGGCTACGCCTAAGCACTATTCCTAGAAGCTCAAAATTTATTTTTTAATTGCCGTAATTGCGACATTTTCCAGAAATAGCTAGAAATCCAATTGGTAATAATGTGAGCGACAATCGGCACTAATAAGTTGCCCGTGAGCAGAGCACTATATGCGAATATCATCCCGACAATTGTTGCCCAAATCACATAAGGCCATTGTTGAGAACCGCTAAAATGCAAGATGCCAAAGCAAAGACTGGATATAATAACAGCCACATGATCTAAGCCTAAAGCTGGCAGCATTACACCTCTAAATAATAATTCTTCACTCAACCCTGGTAGTAACCCCAGCCAAATTAAGTCCGGTAAGGCTAAGGGCTTCAGTACCACTTCTAGATAATAATCTGCACTTTTACGATAAGCAGTCCAAACGCGATAAGCTACGCCACTTAACGCGGTGATGGCGAATCCTAACCCTACACCTAAGAGCAACTCTCTTTGGTTCAAGTCCCAAGAAAATAGGGAAAAGTTGCCAAGGTATAACGAAAGTTTGGCGACTATTAACAAAATGATTGCAGTCGCTCCCATCGCCCCAAGTACTTGGATGCGCGTCAGGTATGGAATTTCTGGCTCTTTCTTTTGTTGTTCAATCACGGGTTTTTAGGGGAAGATGAGGGAGATGAGGGAGATGAGGGAGCAGGGGAGCAGGGGGAGCAGGGGAAGCAGGGGAAGCAGGGGAAGCAGGGGAAGCAGGGGAAGCAGGGGAAGTAAGGGAAGCAGGGGGAGCAGGGGAAGTAAGGGAAGCAGGGGGAGCAGGGGAAGTAAGGGAAGCATTTGATAACTCCTAACTCCAAACTCCTAACTCCTAACTCCTAACTCCAAACTCCAAACTCCAAACTCCTAACTCCAAACTCCAAACTCCTAACTCCAAACTCCTAACTCCAAACTCCTAACTCCTAACTCCTAACTCCTAACTCCTAACTCCTAACTCCTAACTTTTAATTAGTGGCTGCAAAGGTAATAATTTGGGACGGAGAGCGGAGGGATTAATACCTGCTTTGTGTGCTGCTAATACACCCACTGCTTCTAAATATGAGTTTACCTGTATAGATTTGATCCCCAACGGTTGGGGAGGAACTTTTATTAGAGTTTTATTTTCTTCTACTGTAATTATTTCGCATCGTTTTTGGCTTAAACTCAGTAAGGCACTGCTACCACAAGCAGTTGCAGGTGCGATCGCAGCATCTACTTCATCTACCCAAATATCTTCTTGCTGTGATGCAATCTGTCTTTTGTCTATTATAAATTGGGGCGCACGACTTAATCCGACAAGGACGCACGGCAAAAAGGTATAGCCCAATTCTTCGGCGGCGGAACGGGGTGATAAATCTGGTTGGGGAGATTCACTCAAAAGGGCGGGAGAATGGGCGCAAGGAATTTGAAAGGTTCGTACTAACAAATGGCTAATTACGGCTTCTGCACCCGCTAAAGGATCAACACCTTCACCGTGGCGATATTTCTCTACTGCTTCTGAGTCTATATCATCGGGGAAACGGGCAACAACTGCGATCGCTTCTGCCCCCGCTTTTTTAATTAATATCTCAGCCGCCCGTAATAAACTATCTGGGTTACCAATTGTTCCCCAACTAGCTCCTGATGCTGTAGTTCGTAATTCTACATCTAATGGGGCATCAGTAATTACATAATCTGTTAGGGTCAATCCTAGAGTTGCTCTAACTGCATCGGCTGCTTGTATATGTCGTAGCCGCAACTCTGGCTCAATCGCTTGGTCTAAAAGCAAACCTACCTTATTAGTGCGGACTGGACGCAAACCCCAGCATCCAGAAGCGAATTTGTCAAGCCCGTAACCTTCAACATAATAAGTGTTTGGAAGGTTCCAGTACAAAGAAGCGCCATTAAGGACATTGGGGTGAGTAATTAGGCGATCGCAAACCTGTGCTATAACCTTGGCAACAGGTAAAGCATCTCCTGCATAACCCCCAATGGCAGCCCCAACACCAGTTGGTACAATTAAGATAGCGGTGTATGGACGATTCATCTTAAGTTATGAGTGCTGAGTTATGAGTTGATGAATCACAAGCCATCAAATATTGTAGAGACAAGGGTTAATCGCGTCTCGTAACAACGGCTTCAACTGTAGCTTTTTGTTCCTCAACATCCACAGAGGTAACTGCCCAACGTAGGGGTTCCCCTTCTTTCTTCAACTCTGTTTCAATTACTTCTAATAATTCTGCGGGAGTTTCTTGTAAATCAATTTCTGCGGTAATAAAATGAGTCGTCATCTTGGTATATCCTGTTGATTTGTACTTTCTAGAATAACTGATATCAGTTGCTATGAAATAGTTATGTTATTTATAAAGTACTGAGAGGATGTTTTAAAAGTATTGGGCGAATAGAATTCGCTACTAGACAAACAAAGTCCACCTCCGTGGACTAAGAAAAAATTAAGGGTTGTTAACCTGCGGAGGCAGGTTTTGTCTGTGTAGCCGCGACTTCTAGTCGCCAGGGCTTTACAAACATCATCTGATAACTGTTTACTAATTATTAACCTTTGCCAAATTGTAGCTGATAAACTATGTCTTCCTTTTCTGTCTGAAGTTTCAAATCAGAAAGGGGTTTGGCAACACAAAGCAATACGTAACCTTGCTTTTGCAAATCTGGACTCACGCCCATACCATCAGTTTGATCCACAGTTCCCTGGCTTATTTGACCGGCGCAAGTTGTGCAAACACCTGCATTACAAGAACTTGGCAATTCTAAACCAGCAGCATCGGCAACTGATAAAATAGTTTTATCTTCAGGAACTTCCAAGGTATGAATTTTGCCTTGGTGATGAATTTCTACGGTGTAAATTTTTGGCATATACAAAATAAGGTGATGCAACGGACAAACTTATGAGTGTATCTGAATTAGTTAAAAATATCCAGATGTTACTATAAAAATTTAGGTTAAAGAGTAACAATTATCGCAACTGATTCTAAGCATTTTGTATATTAGTAACATTATTTACTATATAATACACAAATAAATTAGTTAAATTTGCTCACTATAAATATGCGCGTAGGCGTAGCCCGCCGTAGGCATCGCGTTTCTTTAGAGACTGTATCTGTAAGTCTGCCTTTTGGCATTGGTTCGATGGCTTGGAAAGTTGACACCACACAAAAGAAGGCGGCTTGGTCGCTGTATGTGGAATTGGTTACACGCATTGCTGTACAAGCTTTGGAAGTTGACCAGGGTTTGGTACGAGAAGCGATGAACTCTCTTTATAGTTTATTTGGTACAACCCGCGAAGTTCTCAAAGCCGCCGGGCCTGATGTGGGGGCTTCTCGTGATTCTGTGGGGGGAATTGCGTTGGCGCAGCCCGCCGCAGGCATCGCAGTGTTGAATAATGGGTTAAGGCCGTTTTTGGCTAAATGGCATCCGTTGTTGCAAGCGTGGGAAGCTAGACGACCTGTGGGGGTGAGTCCCAAGGAACACGAGCAGAGTTGGTCGGAGGAACCCAAGTTGCGAAGTGAGTTGGAAGTTTTGCGCGGTGGGTTGGAAGATTACGCTAAGGCTTTAGCAAAAATTGCCGGGGTGGAGGAGTGATACCAATTCGCAATTCGCAATTCGCAATTCGCAATTAAGAAATTTAGATACAGCAAGAGGTTCCTGATTTACATCTGTTGCCTCATTTTGGAGAATTGGTATAACTAATGGAAAAATTTGATGTTTTTCTTTGTCATAACAGCAAGGATAAACCTGCGGTTATCCAAGTTGCAGAACAACTAAAGCAACGCGGAATTTCACCTTGGTTGGATATTTGGCATTTACGTCCTGGTTTTTCTTGGCAAGATTCCTTAGACGAACAGATAAACCAGATTCAAGCAGCAGCTGTTTTTGTAGGTAATTCAGGATTTGGCCCTTGGCAAGATCAAGAGATAAAAGCTTTTATACGAGCATTTGTTCAGAGAAAATGTCCAGTTATTCCCGTACTTTTGGCAGATGCACCACAAGAGCCAGTACTACCTGTATTTCTCCAGGGTTTAATGTGGGTGGATTTCCGTTTACAGAATCCTGAACCGATGGGACAGTTGATGTGGGGCATTACTGGGGAAAAGCCAGGGACAACGCCCATAATTCAGCCGACAGCGCCTAAAACAGATGAGCTATCCTCAGAAAAAGGCATAAACTACACCAGACTGCGCGACCTACTAGCAGCACAAAACTGGAAGGAAGCCGACCAAGAAACCTATCGGGTGATGATTCAGGCTGTAGGTAAAAAAGATGGCGACTGGTTCACCTCAGACGAACTCTTAAATTTTCCTTGCACTGACTTACGCACAATTGACCGCTTATGGGTAAAATACAGCAATGCACACTTTGGCTTCAGCGTCCAGAAGGAAATTTACTTGAGCGTTGGCGGTAAAGTTGACGGCAAGTATTACGAAGAAGCCTGGGAAAAGTTAGGCGATCGCATAGGATGGAGAGTGGAAAGAAGTTGGATCTCTTACTCTAAAGTTACTTTTGATACCTCTTCCCCAAGAGGACACCTCCCTAGAGGGGGATGGGGGGGGATGAGTAAGTTGAGGATGTTCTCTTCTCTCGCATCGAGACTTGTAAACTGTAACATCTAAGGCTTTCCGATATTTATAAAGATTTATTACCAACCCCAAATGCACGGTAGAATCAACATTTCAGAATTCCGATACCTGGCACGGTGCAATTCGCAATTCGCAATGGGCTACGCTAACGCAATTACGTTTTGTGACGGGGATTTAGACTCCTACACAAAACGCGCTGCCCTTATTAGGCAGGGGACTTAAATCCCTAAAGTTTGTTAAATTAAATGTTATTTATTTTACTCTAAACAAATTGCGAATTGCGAATTGCGAATTGCTTTAAGTCTGGTGAAAAATATTATTAATTCAGACTGAAATGTATGAATCAAAATATTTCTATTAGTGATAGAACAAAAGCCTTGGCAATCAGGATAGTGAAAGCTTGTAGTTTCTTAGATGAAAAGCCTGGAGTTTGCCGAACATTATCAAATCAACTACTACGTAGTGGTACTTCCATTGGTGCAAATGTCAGAGAAGCTCAATCTGCTCAATCCAATAAAGATTTCCTTCACAAATTGGAAATTGCACTTAAGGAAGAAAGAGAAACTGAATATTGGCTAGAAATATTAATCGAGTCGGAATTAGTTGAAAAAAATAAATTTGAGTCTCTTCTCCAAGAAACTAAAGAAATTGGTAAAATTCTAGTTGCTTCTACCCGAAAAATCAAAGATAAAATTAACGGCAACCTATCTAGTTAATTGCGAATTGCGAATTGCGAATTGCGAATTGCTTTAATTTCTGCTTGATTATCTAAGTAAAAACTCAAAGCATCAAAGACTTGCGCTAAGGTTAAATGAGGTAAGTGTAGCGGAATTTCTTCTGGTCTAATACCTAAACGCCAATTTTCAACAATTGCTCTCACAGGGGTTCTACTTCCCTTAATAATCGGTTCACCTGATAAAACATCAGGCTGTCGGATAACATAGCGAGAGTTTGTAGTAGTTGTCATACTATTGAGATTTTTGGCAGTATGTCTGTTAATGTATCACAGACTGGATTGAATGCGATGCTTAGGTTGAGTTACACCTACGCATTTTAATTGTAAACACTCAAGAGCGATCGCCATTATTCAATAATAAAAAACTGGAATTATGGCTTTACTGTCACTGCCAAATGTAACCCTAAAGTATCCAACAAAGAATTTAGACTGTAAAACTCAATTTCGCCTTTATCTGATAGCATCTGATCAAGTTTATTATAGATTTCCTTGACTTGTGCAGAAAGCCGATCAATTCCACCATGCGCTTCTATGACATTTTTCAGCGCCTTACTCAACATTTTTGGGTCGCCTTCTTCTAAAACAACTTCGATATAAGCTGCGGCTTCTAGTGGATTTTTTAAGTCTTGAATCAGTTTTTCATGATAGCTTGTACTTTTAGGCATCATCTCTACTCCTGTAGTCTTCCCAATATTCCTTGGCTTTAGCAATATCTTTATCTTGAGTGCTTTTATCACCACCACACAAAAGAATAACAACTGTTGAGTCTTGCTGTCCAAAGTATATGCGGTAGCCAGAACCGTAGTCTATTCTCAGTTCAAAAACTCCATCACCAACTGATTTACAATCACCTAAATTACCTGCTTCTACTCGGTCAAGCCTAGCTCTAATATCGCGCAAAGAGTCAAACCACTCAGAGAAAGGATTTATACCATCAATCCTTAAATAATTCCTGATCTCCTTTGGTGAAGCTTCCATATTGGAATCTTTTTAAGCTCTGCGATCGCTGTAAATTAACAATATACACTATGTAGCGATGATTGCACTCACCAACAAACTTTAGTCATCAATGTTACAATATTGACTCTTAAGGTTACAGCATTAAGCCGATAAGCTAGAACATAAAGGCTTAAGGTTACAATATTAAGGCTTAAGGTTATAACATAAAGCCTTAAGGTTACAACATTAAGCCGATAAGCTAGAACATAAAGGCTTAAGGTTACAATATTAAGGCTTAAAGTTAAAGCGATCGCTGTTGATATAGAATACAGACCATTTGTAGAGGCACAGCAATGCTCATAAGTGTCAACTTAACGGGAAACGGGCGGTTATAAACCGCGTCTATACAAACAAAACCCACCTCCGTGGGTTTCTAACCCTTAATTTGACTTTAGTCCGCGCAGGCGGACTTTGCCTGTGTAGCCGCGAATTCCATTCGCCCAGGCTTAAGTTGACTAATGAGCAATGCTGTGGGCTATTGTCTATTGCTTAAACATAATGTTAGTTATTTTGGTGAAAATTAACCTTTAATAATTAAAATCCGAGAAAATACGGGCATAAATAAAAACTTTTACTAAAAGACTGCGCTTTTTGCTGATCCAGAATACAGATTAATTGAGACAAAATAGTTCTGTAAAGCTTTAATATCTGTATAAATTTATGTCTCGCAAAAAACGTAGTTCCCGGATTCTAGAAAAAGCTGAATTTAGAGTTGCCGGACTGAAAGCTATCGATCAAAATATCAAGTTTGATGATACTTACAACTTGCAAAACCTGACTCAATTAATAGACAATTTTCACAATATGCTTGATGATTATAACGCTGCTATAGCTATGATTGACTCTTCTAAAACAAAGTTGGATGAGATGGAAAAAACCTTAAATCAGGTTTCAGACAAAATGCTGATGGGGGTTGGTTTCAAGTACGGCAAAAACAGCAATGAATATGAACTTGCAGGTGGCGTTCGAGACAGCGATCGTATTCGTAAAAGCAGATTGACACGCTTAAAGTCTAACACAGATAAAACATCAGATGAAAATGCAATAACCGCCTAGTAGAGACGTGATTAATCGCGTCTGTATCTGTGAAAATTCAAAGTGTCCAGCAGATCCCCGACTTCTTTGACAAGTGGGGGATCTATTTCATTACGAATTGGTTATCGGGAGTGTATTTTCTACCAGATGCGTTGCGGACAACAATTGTAGCGATACACCAACTACCCCAAACAGCAGAGATATTATGGTTGAGGCTTTTAGGAAGAGGGAATGTGCAGTCACAAGCAATTATCGAGTTGCAAGCGTTACCATTAGATTATCCATACCAGAAACAAACTCTCGAATTAGTTTACAACTCGCGCGAAAACTTGAGAGTAAATCAAGAATTAGAAGCAGATGATAGGGAGTTAATTATGCGACTAGAACCACTTTATCAAAGAGACAGAGAACAAGCCAAAGAAGAGGGTAGGGAAGAAGGAAAACAAGACTTAATACTGCGTCTACTAAATCGCCGTATTGGTGAAATTGATGCATCATTAATTGAGCGAATTCCCGGTTTATCCATTGAACAATTAGATAATTTAGGACAGGCATTGCTAGATTTGTCTAGTGTTGCTGATTTAGAAACTTGGTTAAACCAATAATCAATCTAATTCATTATTACTACACCTGGCGACTAAAAGTCGCGGCTATACAGACTTGTGTTGAGCGGAGTCGAAATACAAAACCCACCAACCTGAGTTAAAAATCCTTGATTTCCTCTTAGTCCACGGAGGTGGACGAGAGTTTGTCTAGTAGCGAATTCTATTCGCCTCATACTTTTTAAACCTTCAGTATAAAAAACATTGCTAATAACCGATTACCAGTAAGGCTTTCATCATAAAAGTAAGCTAAACTTTTATAGCCGAGTATTGCCTAAAAATATTTCATAATTGAAGGGAGAACATCCCAATGGAGAAGATAAAAATGCTAGAACAATATCGTAAACACGTTGCCGAAAGAGCAGCACTCGGTATTCCCCCTTTACCATTGGATGCGAAGCAAACCTCAGAATTATGTGAATTACTGAAAAATCCGCCAAAGGGTCAAGAGGATATATTATTGCATTTATTGAGCGATCGCGTTTCTCCTGGTGTAGATCCCGCAGCTTATGTCAAAGCTGGATTTCTCACCGCGATCGCCAAAAAAGAAATCACCAGTCCCTTAGTTTCGCGCATAGAAGCGGTACAATTGTTAGGGACAATGGTAGGTGGTTATAATGTGCAATCTTTAATCGATTTGCTGCAATGGCCTACCGTATCCGTCTCAGACTCATCCGAAACACCTCTGGTAATGGGTGGACAAGGAAAAGAACCCATCGCCGCCTACGCCGCCAACGCCTTAAGCAAAATCCTCTTGGTATATGATGCCTTCCACGATGTTTTAGAATTATCAAAAACCAATCCTTTCGCCAAGCGGGTGATAGACTCTTGGGCGGAAGCGGAATGGTTTACCCTTCGTCCCACAGTACCACAAGCGATTACTGTCACCGTTTTTAAAGTTCCTGGCGAAACCAATACCGACGACTTATCCCCCGCCCAAAGCGCCACAACTCGCCCAGATATTCCCTTACACGCCTTAGTGATGTTAGAGTCACGGCAACCGGGAAGTTTGCAAACCATAGCCGAGTTGAAAAAGAAAGGGCATCCTGTAGCTTATGTGGGAGATGTAGTTGGTACAGGTTCCTCGCGTAAATCTGCGATCAACTCAGTATTGTGGCATACAGGAAATAATATACCTTTTGTGCCAAACAAACGCGCTGGGGGTTATGTTTTAGGTGGTGCGATCGCGCCAATCTTCTTTAACACAGCAGAAGATGCCGGTGCTTTGCCTATTCAGTGCGATGTCACCAAACTTGAAACCGGCATGGTAATTACCATCCATCCCTACAAAGGCGAAATCACAAACGAAACAGGCGAAGTCATTTCCACCTTTGCCCTCAAACCTGATACCATCCTCGATGAAGTCCGCGCAGGTGGACGCATCCCCCTACTTATCGGCCGTACCCTCACCGACAAAACTCGTCTTGCACTTGGTTTAGAACCCAGTACAGTCTTTACCCGTCCTCAGCAAGGCTTTGATACAGGCAAAGGCTACACCCTAGCCCAGAAAATGGTAGGTAAAGCTTGCGGATTACCTGGTGTGCGTCCCGGCACATCCTGCGAACCCATCATCACAACCGTTGGTTCCCAGGATACCACAGGCCCGATGACCCGTGACGAATTGAAAGAACTCGCCTGTCTTGGTTTCAGTGCAGACTTAGTGGTTCAAAGTTTCTGCCACACTGCTGCTTATCCCAAACCAGTAGATATCCAGACTCATCACGAACTCCCCGACTTTTTCGCCTCCCGTGGCGGTGTCGCCCTCCGTCCCGGTGATGGTATCATCCATTCTTGGTTAAATCGGATGCTGTTACCCGACACCGTGGGAACTGGCGGCGACTCTCACACCCGCTTCCCCTTGGGTATTTCCTTCCCCGGCGGTTCTGGGTTAGTGGCCTTTGCAGCCGCCTTGGGTGTCATGCCTTTAGATATGCCAGAGTCAGTATTGGTAAGATTTAAAGGTGAATTGCAACCAGGTGTCACCCTGCGGGATGTGGTGAATGCCATACCTTACGTAGCAATTCAAAAAGGTTTGCTGACAGCAGACAAGCAGAACAAGAAAAACGTCTTCTCTGGGCGAATTTTGGAAATCGAAGGTTTGCCAGATTTAAAAGTTGAACAAGCCTTTGAACTCACCGATGCGAGTGCCGAGCGTTCTTGTGCCGGATGTACAATTAAGCTGAGTGTAGAGACAATTTCTGAATATCTGCGTTCTAATATAGCGCTACTAAAAAATATGATCGCACGGGGCTATCATGATCCGCGTACCATGTTGCGCCGTGTGGCGAAAATGGAAGAATGGTTAGCAAATCCGGTGTTATTAGAAGGCGATGCCGATGCTGAGTATGCCGAAATAATTGAAATTGATTTGAACGAAATCAAAGAGCCAATTGTTGCGGCTCCTAATGACCCAGATAATGTTAAATTATTATCGGAAGTTGCTAATGATCCAGTACAAGAAGTATTCGTCGGTTCTTGTATGACAAATATCGGTCATTATCGGGCAACAGCGAAAGTTTTGGAAGGCGCGGGTGAAGTAAAAACTCGCCTTTGGATAGCACCACCAACCCGCATGGATGAATACCAACTTAAAGAAGAAGGTGTATATAGCGTTTTTGGGGCTGCGGGTGCGCGGACAGAAATGCCCGGATGTAGCTTGTGTATGGGTAATCAGGCGCGAGTTGCTGATGGGACAACAGTGTTTTCTACCTCTACCCGCAACTTCAATAATCGCATGGGTAAAGATGCGCGAGTGTATCTTGGTTCAGCAGAATTAGCCGCAGTTTGTGCGCTGCTGGGACGCCTCCCCACAGTGCAGGAATATTTGGATATTGTGGCCAGTCGAATTCATCCTTTTGCCGATGATTTGTATCGGTATTTAAACTTTGATCAAATCGTCGGTTTTGAGGATGAAGGGCGCGTGATTTCTAAAGAGGAGCAGGCTTTATTGGTCTAATTTAGATTAGGGTGGGCTTTTTTAGCTCACCTTAACTTTAAATATAAAAAATTGAAAAAATAAAAATCCTTATGAGTAATCATTAATTATGGAATATCAAGAAATTTTTGAGAAAGTTAGAGATATTGTTGCTGAAGTTATAAAAATTGAGCAACAAGAAATTACCTTCGATTTTCCCTTGTTTCAGTCAGAAATTTATGATGAGCGACTGTATTGGTCTAGTAATAATTATGTTAGCCATGTTCTTCATTTTAAGGCGGAGGATAGTCAATATTATTTTTACAAACCAGTAATGGTAGGAGAAACAGGTGGATTAAATGCTGATGTAATATGTGGTGAATTAATTGTAAACTTTGAAGATATTGACTTTCCTGATGATATTTTTTTAGAGTTTGCTACAGTTAAAGTTGCTGTTGATTACATTCATCATAAAATCAACTAACGTTAACTTTCCTAAAAATTTGTATCAGTCATTTAACTTGAGTTTTTATCATGACAAGTCCATCTTTTATAAATGAAAAAAACCTTTATGAACAAGACTTTTACTTGTGGACACAAACAATTGCCCAGCAGTTAAAAGACAATAATTTTAATCAAATAGATATACCTAATCTAATTGAAGAAATTGAAAGCATGGGGAGAAGTGAAAAACGCGAATTAAAAAATCGATTAATTGTCCTATTAATGCACTTACTGAAATGGCAATATCAACCAGAAAAACGTAGTGAAAGTTGGCGCAGTACCATTTATGAACAACGTATCTGTATTGATACATTATTAGAAGATAGTCCCAGTTTGCAACCTCTAGTTGCAGAAGTATTTGAAAATTGTTATCAAAAAGCTCGTCTTAAAGCATCTGATGAAACAGGGATTAAATTAAATTTCTTTCCGAAAGAATCTCCGTTTACATTAGAAGAAACCTTAAAGAATACTTATTAAGTTGGAGGAAGGAATGAATTCTTATAATGTTAGGCGCAAATTATAACAAAGACCATAAGGAATGGCTTCACACTTTGGGTAATCTCACCCTAACACAATATAACTCTGAATTGTCTAACAAACCCTTTGAGGAAAAATTGAAAATTTTAAGGGCTAATAATGTAACTTTAAATCAGTATTTCCGAAATGTAGATGTCTGGAATGAAGAGGAAATCAAAAGGCGTGCTGAATATTTAGCTAATATGGCGATTAAAGTATGGCCTCGATAAAAGAAATTGTATGCGATCGCACCTTCGCACTTTGCACACAGACCTAACCCCCCAACCCCCTTCCCTGCTAGCGTTGGGGGAGAAATCCGGCTCCCCTCTCCGCTTCAAAGAGGGGTTGGGGGAGAGGTCAATCTATGCGATCGCACTTAGTAAATTAGGGATGCAATCGCTGTAAACTATTAAAGTCTAATTCGTCTGAGATTACTACCTTGTTCGATGAGATTTTGCAACGAATGCGGGATAAAGTTTCTTCTCGTCAGTATCTAATGACGCTACATGCTGAAGAAGAAATGAGCGATGATAATCTAACAATCTATGACATTGAACAAGGTATCCTTACAGGCGAAATACTGGAACGTCAAAAGGATAAAGTGACAGCAGAATCTAAATATCGTATCAGAGGTTTAACTCTTGATGCAGGGGAAGTCGAAATAATTGCAAAGCTAAGTCTAACTGGAAAACTTGTTATCATTACTGTATACATACCCTAATACCAGGAAAGCGGCAAATGCTGTGTGATATTTGTGGAAGCGAAGGTGTAAAAATCCGCCAAATTACTAGAACCTATGGTAAAGGTAAAGACCTGCTAGTAATAGAAAATATTCCAGTGATAACCTGTGCTGATTGCGGCGAAACTTATTTAACTGCTGAAACCCTTCACAAAATTGAACAAATCAAAACTAACCGTAAAGAATTAGCTGTTGAACGTCCTGTAGAAGTGGCTAGTTTTGGATCGTGAATAATTGCCAAAATTAAATATTACTTCAGCTATTCTCTCACTAATACACATTTATGGACTTCTACACAACAGTTTTGCGAAAGAGTGCGGGTTATTGGGTTGCTTTATGCTTAGAAAATGGACTGGTAGGACAAGGGGTAAATCAAGAAGCAGCAATCAAGCAACTTAATGAAGCGATCGCCTATTTTTTGTCAGTCTATAAAATCGAAGCTAATATTTACTATCCTTCACTCACTATAGAAGAATTAGATGAGTTTTTGGCAGTAGAAGACACTGAATAAGTATGATAAATCTTCAAGCTGAAAAAAGTTTATGTCAAACTGCGACGCCGAATAGGCCATCATAGACATTGCTTAATATTCTCAATCAGGAAAATCAAAACGAAATAGTCTTAATATCTACCCAGCTTTGTGAAAGATATTAAAGCGCTTAAAATTATACCATACTTTTAGTATATCAAGAGACTCGCCTTTGAAAAAACACCAAATACTGTGCAAGGAATGTATTTTATAAAACATAAGACTTCTTCGTAATTAAAGATAAATGTTTTTTTCACAAATTCCTCAAATTGTTTTGCTATAAACATAAACATAGGGCGAAAACCTTTAAGTAATTTAAAATTCACAAGTGGCTAAACATAGTTGAGGGATTAGTCATTTTTGACAATCCAGCATTTGGAAACCAGAAACCGTAAAGACCCTTTACCAATGAAATCGGAGGTCTATATGATGTTTAAAAAAATTATAGTTGCATTAGATCGCTCAGAAGTAGGACAACAGGTTTTTAAAGAAGCGTTGGGTTTAGCAAATTTAACACAAGCTAGCTTAATGCTAGTGCATGTCCTATCTCCCGAAGAAGAAGGTAGTCCTTACGTACCTATACTGTCTAATTTTGACTACTACCCAGGATTGAGCAGTCAAAACTTCGAGTTATACCAAAAGCAGTGGGATACCTTTAAAAATTTAGGAATCCAGATGTTGCAATCTTTCTGCGCCCAAGCTAACGCAGCAGGTGTAACTGCGGAATTTACACAAAATATTGGTAATCCTGGTCGCATCATTTGTGATTTTGCTCATAGTTATGATGCTGACCTAATTGTGATGGGGCGTCGGGGTCGTTCTGGGCTGATGGAACTATTTCTTGGTAGTGTAAGTAACTATGTTCTTCACCATGCTCCTTGTACGGTACATGTTGTGCATCTTTCAGTTACTCCTAAAACACATGAAGTTGTCAAAGAAACTACAAGCACTTTAAGTGTTAACTAACTACTAACATTGAATAAATCTGAGCAAGCCAAACTCTGAATTTGGTTGATTTTCGGCTAACTACTTCTCTCAATTTCCACAACCGATCCTTAACCGCACTGTAGTGGACTAAAATTGAGCGACACCGAATAGCCCGCCGTAGACATCGCTTCAGTGAGAAAGAAAAAGTCCGCTACCCAAAATTATAGTTGAGATCGAAAGTGGATTTATGAAAGAAGATACTATCCATATCGCTGGTTTTCACGCTCATGTTTACTTCGATTGCGCGAGTCGGGATGTAGCGGCGCGTGTACGTGAAGGATTGGGCGCTAGGTTTGAAGTGCAACTTGGACGCTGGTTTGACAAGCCCATTGGCCCTCACCCAAAAGGAATGTATCAAGTTGCTTTCTTACCAAATCAATTTGAGAAAGTCGTTCCCTGGTTAATGCTTAATCGTGAGGGATTGGATATTCTTGTCCACCCTGAGACAGGCGATGCTGTGGCTGACCACGCGGTTCATTCTTTATGGTTAGGAGAAAAGCTAGATTTGAATATTGAGTTTCTTCGACAGCTTAATTCAACTTTATCTAATTAAGAGAATCAGCCCACTTTATTGGGTAAAAGTTCTGGACTAGGGTGTATAACTTTTTATGTTAATTCATTTTAAGGAATGTGAAACCGATTGACCTTGAACCAAATTTAAATTATGAATTATGAATTATGAATTATATTGACTTTAATATTTAGTCAATTGCCACTTGCTTGAGTAAAGCTATCCACATATCGGACGGATCTGAGTAATAATCAACTTCCTCAACTTGATATTGATAAGATTCATAAGCTTCTCGTAAAATAATGCGATCGCAGGGTTTAATGCCTTTCCCGATTCCAGTCATATATCCGATCGTTCCTTCATTGAGGCGCTCAAATACGTAGTCGCTTCCACAAACTAGTTGGCTATAATCGTGTATTTTATGCTTCTTTTTTAATTCCTTTGCTGGAAAGTTAACTAGGGCTAACTTACTTAAAAAGCTAAAACTTAAGTTCATATTTGTCCTGATCAAAGACATAAGTGAGTTTTCCCCAAGAAAAAATCTATAACGAAGAGTTCTGGACTCTAACTGAATCTCAATTCCTTTCAATCACCAATCCAGAATTGAACAGGTGGACAATCTAGTTAGTAATTAACCACATTGACAGCTAATAAAGGCAATTTCTCATCCCATGTCTAATTAAGAAGTTCGTTGAGAAGGTGCTTAATAATTTTAAAAGAAGATAAATAATTTTAAATTATTTTTTCTTAAATCTTAATTTTTAGTTATTAATGTTTGAATTAATGTTTGAATTAATGTTTGAATTAATGTTTGAATTAATGTTTGAATTTACTCCATGATATCTTTTGTCCAACAACTATTTAAATTTACAGTACGACCAATTGCAGCTTCAACTGTAAAATCACCGAATTATTGGACAAGAATAGGTCAGAGATGACATTCTTTTGCTTAACTAGATAATCTTAAAATTTATAAAACTTTTATGTCTTGAGAATGTCGTCTATGTATATTTTTGAAGATAAATATGATCTAGTCTCTACTTGTGCTTTTTAGAGCTACATCAACCTGCTTCAGTAGTACTTCTAGGGTGGAAGAGTTATCTAAAACGACATCTGCATTAACCACTTTTTCTTCGATAGATAATTGGCTGTTGATCCTGGCTTGTGCCTGTTCTCTATTTAAATGATTTCGTTGTATCAATCTTTGTAGCTGTTGCTCTTGTGAACAACGCACTACCCAAATTTCTGTAACTAAATCAGTCATCCCAGCTTCAAATAATAGAGGTACTACTAACACTAGTGTTTGTGAGGAAGATAGGGCGATCGCTTCCTCAAAACGATCGCGCACATCAGGATGAATCAAATTGTCTATCCAGTTGCGTTCATCTTGACGATTAAAGATAATTTCGCCTAGCTTTTGGCGGTTGAGGCTGCTATCTGGCAATAAAATTTGTTCGCCGTAACGTTGAGCGATCGCACCAAGAATAGGCGAACCCAAAGATACTGCCTCTCTAGCATAAATATCTGCATCCAGAATCGCCAGCTTATAAGTGCTAGCCAAATAATTAGTGACAGTGGTTTTGCCTGTAGCAATACCTCCAGTTAAGCCGATTATACGTTTTGTCATTAGTCATTAGTCATTTGTTATTAGTTATTCTCCCTCATCTCCCTCATCTAACAATTTGTCGCCCATGTTATCAATGCTTGGGTTAAACCATCTAAAGTATATTCTTGGGCTTCTACATCCACACGCCTGAATAAAAAATGACACGTTTTGGAAGTTTGAGGTCCGATAGATGCAATACAAACGCCCTCTAATAATTGACTAGGATCATTGTCGGAAAATATCTTGTTAGTAAGTTCACAGAAAAATTGCACAGTTTTAGAACTGGCAAAAGTAATCACATCTATCTTGCGGTTTTGGAGAGCTAACTGTGCCTCTGGTGGAATACCAGTCGGACAACAAGATTGATATGCGGCAACTTCTATCACCGTTGCTCCTTTGAGAGTTAATTCCTTAACCAAAATTTCTCTGCCACCGCTTTCAACTCTGGGAAATAAAACCTTTTTACCATACAAATCCTCTGGGAAATTTTCTACTAAAGAATCGGCAATAAAATTGGGGGGAATAAAATCTGGTTGGAGAGAGTGTTGTTTGAGACAATAGGCTGTTTTCTCACCAACTACGGCAATTTTGACACCAGCTAAGGCCCGGCTATCTTTACCTTGGGCGATTAGCCTTTCAAAAAAGTAGTCTATGGCATTGGTAGAAGTGAGAATTAACCACTCGAAGTCAGATAAATGAGCGATCGCATTATCCAAAGCTTCCCAACTGGAGGGCGGGCCGATTTCTAAGGTAGGCATTTCGATGACTGTTGCACCTAATGCGATCAGGCGATCGCTAAATTGGCTCGATTGTCCAACTGAACGTGTTACTAAGATTGTTTTGCCACGCAGAGTCAGAGATGAGGGTAAGTTACTTAACATAGATTGGGGTATAAAAATACTCTCGTTCACAGCCGGAACCTGGGAATACCTTTCTTCAGGCTCCCGCGTGATAATTTCGTCTAGATATATATTCTCAGGTTTTAAGTACTTCCGTAGCCCAACAACTTGGCCAATAACAATTACTGCTGGAGAAAGGAATAATTCGGTAGTTTGTTCTACAATATTGTCCAGTTGCGCTGTCCAAATTTGTTGACGAGGAGTTCCTGCCCAACGGATGATGGCAATGGGTGTTAAGTGCGATCGCCCGTGTCGCACCAGTTGATGTACAATTTCTGGCAGATGTTGCCCTCCCATCAAAATTACCAGTGTCTCTAGCCGTGAGAGTGCCTCCCAGTCTAAAACTTCTGGTTCATGAGCAGTAAGCACTGCAAAAGTGCGACTCAACACCGGATCTGTGAGGGGAATTCCTGCTAACAAAGGTGCTGCAAGGGCTGAGGAAATTCCTGGGACTAGTTCAAAATCACAACCAGATGCTTTGAGCGCTTCAATTTCGGAAGTACAACGCCCAAAAATTAACGGATCGCCTGATTTTAGCCGTACAACTTGTTTCCCTTGCTGGCAATGCTTTACCAGTAACTTGTTAATCTCAGCTTGGGTTGTACTGGGTTTACCACCGCGTTTCCCAACATCTAACTTCAAACAATCAGGCGGTACGCACTGCAATAATTGAGCATCTACCAGGGCATCGTAAACTAAAATCTGAGCATTAGCTAAGAGATTGTAAGCTTTTACTGTCAGGTATGCCACATCTCCAGGCCCAGCACCTACGAGGTAAACTTTACCCTTTTCTTGAGTCTTAGTCATTTGTCATTTGTCAATAGTTATTCTTCCTGTGCTTCTTTCCTAGTCCCCAATCCCCTTTATTCAATTCGTTCGGATATTCATTTTTTCGATTAGCTGATCAATTTGCTCAACCATCTCCTTGTTTTCCTCAGCTTGGAATAACTCTCTGGCTTTTTTGAGATTAATGATCGCTTCTTCTAGCTGTTGTTCTCTTCCCAAAGCGATCCCCAAATTATAGTAAGTCAATGCATCATTAGGTACAAGGCTAATGGCTTTTTTGTAATGTGCGATCGCTTCTTGTGGTTTACCTTGATCGTCCATCGCATTTCCCAAACCTGTATAAGCTTGTGCATGTTTGGGATCGAGGCGAATTGCTTCGGTATATTCGGCGATTGCTTCTGTTAGCTTGCCTTGAGCGTAAAAAGCGCTTGCTAAATTATAATGAGCGTCTGCATAGTTGGGATCGAAGCTGATGGCTTTTTGGTAATGTGCGATCGCTTCTTCTAGTTTGCCTTGAGCGTAGAGAATATTTCCTAAGGCATTATAACCTGCGGGATTTTTTGGAGCGAGGCGAATCGCTGCTGTATATTCGGCGATTGCTTCTGTTGGCAATCCTATAGCATACAAGGCGTTCCCTAAGTAATAGTGAGCCTCTGCATATTTGGGATCAAAACTAATGGATTTTTTGTACTGAGTAACTGCTTCTGCTAGCTCACCTCGATCGTAGAGAGCATTTCCCAGACGCGTGTAAGTTGGGGCATAATTGGGTTTGAGGCGAATAGCTGCTGTATATTCGGTGGCTGCTTCTGTTAGCTTGCCTTGAGCGTAGAGAGCATTTCCTAAGTTATAATGAGCGTCTGCATAGTTGGCATCAAGGCTAAGAGCTTTTTTATATTGTGCGATCGCCGCTTCTAACTGATTGAGTCTTGCTAAAGTCAAACCCAAATTAAAGTATGCTCCAGAGTTTTTCGGATCAAGGCTAATCGCTTTTTTGTAATGTGCGATCGCTTCTTCTGGTTTACCTTGATCGTCGAGAGTATTTGCCAAAGCAATATAAGCTTCGGCAAAGTTCGGTTCTAGTTCAATTGCTTTCCGAAAAGCCGCCTCTGCTCTTTTGAAATCTCCTTTTTTGTAGAGATTGGTTCCTTGCTCAAAGTTAGCAACTGCTGCTTGATTTGAACTGGGAATTTTTGATAAAACAACGCCAATATCTTTGCCAAAGGCAGTATTCCCATTACTCAAACACAAGCAGATAATAGCTGCTACCATTAGATTCTTGTTTTTCAGCATTTTTATTACCTTATCTGCTTGGTTTACATATAATATCGAGTGCGGCTAATTGCCATCATAAAAACACCCTAGACCCTCCCTGTTTGCGGTGCTATACTATACCACACAAGTCTTGCTGCAACCATATCTTTATTAATAAATCTCGCACTGCTTTTCTATCCCGCCTCGGAATTCATTCCAAGTTCCATAGCTGAAGTCCACTCAAGTGGGCTAAACGATCAATTCAGTCCACTTGAGTGGACTTTCGCTATCAGCCCTGAACTTCAGTTCTGGGCGGGATTGCCTGTCTGTGTGACAGTTTCACTCTGACAAAAATGTGGGTAGAGAATTTTTCGACTTGTGTATACACAGTAGGCTTGCCAGGAGGGGAGTAAAAGCGTACCTTTGGCGGAGTTCTACCAGGAATTATAAGTGATTAACCTAACTTGATACAAGTCTAATCTCATATAATTGTCCATTTGTACACAATAGCTGAGGCTTTAATTAAAAGTAAAAAATCCTTTTTTAGGTAATTGCTGACATTTTTGTTTCAACAAGTTCAGCAATGGCTGCAATTAATTTTTCTGGGTTAAAAGGCTTGGCTAAATGCATCTGAAACCCAGCTTTTAGTGCTTCTTGCTCGTCATCGTTTCTCGCAAAAGCAGTCAAGGCGATTGCTGGAATTTGTCCACCTTGTTCTGGTGTCCAAGTTCTCACTTGACGGATGAACATATAGCCATCCATATCAGGCATACTAATATCACTAACTAACACATCTGGCTTTACCTCTGCTAAGGTTTGTAATGCTTCATTAGGAGAAGATAAAGCGATAACAAAAGCCCCATCTTGCTCTAATACAAAAGCAGCAAAATCTAGCGAATCAGCATCATCATCGACAACTAAAACCCGAACGCCAGCGAGAGGTAAAGACTTAGGAGTTAATAATACTGGATAGTTTTGTTCATCCGTCAGGTTTGGGCTTTCATCTTGCAGAAGCGGCAAACTAACAGTAAATGTTGCCCCTTTGCCTTCACCGTGGCTATCTGCTCTGACAATCCCGCCATGTATCTCGATGATATTACGCACAATTGCTAATCCCAGTCCTAATCCACCAAAACTTCTCGTAGAGGTGCTATCTGCTTGGCGGAAGTAATCAAACACGAATGGCAAAAACTCAGCGCTAATTCCCTTACCTGTATCGCTAACTATGATTTGAGCATAGCCATTAGCTTGCTTTAGTCGTACTTCTACCTTTCCTCCCTTGGGTGTAAATTTGATAGCGTTAGAAAGAAGATTCCAAACGACTTGCTGCAAACGAGTAGAGTCGCCCATAACTTGTCCCATCAGGGGTTCAAATACTGTAGTTACCTCAATCAACTTTGCTTCTGCCGCTAAACGCATTGTCTGTAGTGCGGATAATATTGTAGACTCTAGATTAATCTTGGTAATATCCAGTGTCAGTTTGCCCTGTAAAATTCTGGAGATATCTAGCAAGTCTTCAATGAGTTGAACCTGTAAAGTAGCATTCCGCTCGATTGTGGCTAGTGCTTCAGATGTTTTTGCTTGGTTTAACCTGCCGATTTGCAACAACTTTGACCAGCCGAGAATTGCGTTTAGTGGAGTGCGTAATTCGTGAGAGAGGACGGCCAGAAATTCATCTTTAATTCGATTGGCTGTTTCTGCTTTAGCTCGTGCTATTTGTTCTAATTCCAGCAGATGCGCCCGTTCTTCAAGTATTTGTTTTTGTTCGTGGATATCTGTACATGTTCCAAACCACTTCACTACAATACCTTGCTCATCTTTGAGCGGTAAACCTCGTGCTAGCTGCCAACGATAAGAGCCATCAGAAGCCCGTTTAAAGCGATATTCATTGTTATATATCGTGCTATCTTTTACAGCATTAGACCAAACTTCATCAGCCTTTTGGATATCATCTGGATGCAATGCAGCCAACCAACCAGAACCCAAAGATTGCTCTAATGTTAGCCCAGTGTATTCGCACCAATTTTGATTAAAAAACTCACATTCACCGTTAGCATTAGTTGTCCATACAAGTTGAGGAATTGCTTCAGCCAAGTAACGGTAGCGTTCTTCGCTTTGTCGAAGAATTTCTAAGATGCGTTGGCGTTCAAGGATTTCTTGTTGTAATTGCTCGTTGGTTTGAGTAATTTCATTGGTGCGAACAGCAACCATTTCTTCAAGGTGATTCTGGTATTTTCGTAGTTCCTCCTCTACCCGTAAGCGTTCGGCTATTTGTGTTTGAAGTTCTTGATTTGCTTGTTCTGATTGAACTGGGCTAGGAAGTGCCAGTGCTAGGGGAACTAGAGGTACAAGTTGTATTGCTGTAATTACGGATATTGTTGCAGTTACTGCTTTGACAAACCCCGACACCCAATAGGTTGGATGCCAAAGCGTCCAAATCTCTATTAAATGAGTGGTGCCGCAAGCTACGATAAATCCACTAAAGAGGAGAAAAATCCAATAAAAGGGCAAATCCTGCCGCTTGCGGACAAAGTAGAAGATTGTAGCTGGAATCGAGTAATAAGCTAGTGCTATGAATGCATCAGATAATATGTGTAACCAAACTAAATTCGTTTGCCATAGATAGCAGTGTCCATGTGGAATAAATGATCCTGATGTAAAAAAATTAGTCCACAATTCTGATATCATGTCTGACATAAACACTTTCTTTTTTTGAATCTATAGAATCTACTAAATTCCTTCATCCTCTAAACCCTAAATCAATTCATTATGCCTATGGAACTGATAGCGCATCAAATTGCAATTTTAAGGGCTACGAAGGCAGTGGTCAAACTTGCGAAACCTGCGGACACAATTACGGCAGAAACTAGAAAATTCCAAAACAAAAACCATTTTCAGCATCATGAGGAAAATGGTAATAAAATTAGGAGACAGAACAGGGAAATTGAATCCCCGTAATTTTAGCTTAACTTAAGATTTATTGGACTTCTCACTCATTTTATCTAACAGTTCAGTGATTTTTTTAGCTTTTTCAGGTTGGCGTTGTTTTTGCAATAAATCTTTAGCTTGTCGCAGGTTAATTTCAGCTTCATCTTCTCGCTCTTGCTGCATGAGAATATTTGCCAGACGCAAGTAAGCATCAGGGTTTTTGGGGCTGCGGCGAATCACTTCCCGGAATAATTCTGTTGCTTCCTCTACTTGGCCTTGCTGGTTTAAAACATCTCCCAAAAACAAGCGCACCACATCATTAGTAGAGTTGAGGGAAATTACCTTACGAAACGCGGCTTCTGCACCTTGGTAATCTTTTGCTTGAGCAAGATTGATTCCTTTTTGAAACAAGTCTGAGGTAATCAAGGTTTTCCAAGCGAAATAGCCAAGAATTGACAGACTAAGAACAACTACAACAGTAGCAATAATAGAACTAGTAGGAAAGGTTTCTAGCATTGTCTAAGCCAAAAGGCAGGCGATAGGAAAAATTAGATATTCCAGAAAAAATAGTTTCCAGATAAATTGATAGAATTGAGCGATCGCACTTTTATCTTGTAAGTCTACCGCCAAACTCCGCAACCACATCCAAAATAGCAGCGCTAAATGAGTAATTACCACAAATATGGGGTTAACTGAGGCTACATGTAGTACACCAACCAGAATTATTCCCAGATAGCAGGCAGTTATTACCCAAAGAGCTAGATTAAACACAGCTTGCGAACCGAGTTTGATAGTGAAAGTAGAGATATTGTAGAGGCGATCGCCTTCCATATCTGGTATATCTTTAAATATAGCGATCGCAAAGGTAAACACCAAGATAAATAACGTCAGCACCCACACCACAGGCGGAATTACTTGGCTTTGTTTCAGCACCCAACTATAATGCAAATACAATCCTAAATTAACAATTGTGCCGCGCACCGAAGAAATGCACAGCGCTGCCCAAAATGGGAACTGTTTCAAGCGAATTGGCGGTAATGAATAAGCACTACCAATGGACAAACTAATTGCTACCATGCCAAATAAGAATGGCCCCGTTAGCCACGCCACAACTAAGGCCAAAATCCCTGTCAAAGCGACAATTAATTGCCCCGTCTGTTGGGAAAACTCACCTGATGCTAACGGTAAATGAGGCTTATTAATCTTGTCAATATCAACATCTTCTAATTGATTCAGCCCCACAATATAGACATTGCCACACAGACAAGCAATCCATGTACCTAAGACAGGGAGTAGGGAATAGGGAGTAAACTTACCGTGAGCGTAGCCGAACGGGAATAGGGAATCAGTAGGATTATTAATTGCAATGGCAATAAAATACAAACCCAACACACTCAGACTTGTACCAATAATCGTGTGAGGGCGAGAGAATTTCCAAAAAGCGTATAACCAATGGAAATATGATTGAACGGGTTTGCGTGGCAAAGGGCTGTTTTGAAAACTCTGGCTCATGAGTACCTTAGATTCAGTATCCGGCTTATTGTTAACCCTGACTTTTCACGGTATTTAGAAAACCTTACTTCTGCTCTCTTTTGTTGTTGAGAAGTTTTGAACGAAGAGGCAGGGGGTTAGGTTTGGCGTTAATTTTTCCACATAACCTAAATTGTCAGATTGTTAACCATTGTCACAGAATTTGGTCATTAACAAGAGGCAAAGCTTTGGAGGCATTGTAGGGAGTGGCGGCTTAAACCCTTGCCACAGCCAGTCTTCATGCTACTCAAGAGAATCAATCTACCTTATAAAAGAGGCTCTATCCCGAAAAAATTTGATCCCAAGCATGAAAATACTTCTTCCCGAGTCTCGACTCGTACTCCCCATAACGGTACAATCTATCAGAAAAACAAATAAATAGTTAAATTATGACAGCTAATTTGACATCTAAAGCCACATTTGACTTTGTAAGTGTACTATCGCAAGCTGCAACTGCCTATCGAGGACAGACAGGCACACCCCCTAGTGCTGAAATATTAGTAAATGCGTTGCTACAAGCAGAAAAATCTACCAAGCAGGAACGGTTAACTTATCCGTTTGAGTCTCTTCTGGGCAAATGGCAACTTTGCTTTGCCACTGGCACTAAAAAAGTCAGAGAGCGCGGGACAATTGTATTAGGCAAGGGTTTGTATGTACCCAAGTTTATAACAATCCATGTTTCCTTTAATGCCACATTAGAACAGGATTCAGACAGGGGCGAAATTAGTAATCAGGTTGAATTTGGCCCAGTTTTGTTGAACCTCACAGGCCCAGTGCAATATTTCAATAAGAAAAATTTATTGGCGTTTGACTTTAACCAGATGGTTATTAGTCTGTTTGGTCGTGTTGTTTATAACAGACCAATGCGTTCTGGTAAGGTTAAAATAGAAGATTTTTACAACCAGCCCATAGCTAAACTACCTTTTTTTGGCTTCTTTTTAGTGACGGAAGATTTTATTGCCGCTCGTGGCCGGGCTGGAGGATTGGCATTTTGGATTCGAGAAACTTAAATACAGTGGATTTTACATCTGCGCCAACCATCAAACTGGCCGACAACTAGACAAAATACTGTGCATATTTACTACTTGTCCAATGACTGCGATCGCAGGCGCACCAAATCCAGTTTGCTCTACCTGCTGTACAATTGTCTCTAAAGTACCAATCAATTCTTCTTGTTCTGGGCGCGTACCCCAGCGCACCAAAGCAATAGGCGTTTCTAAATTCAACCCGGCGGCACTTAACTGTTCGACAATATAAGGGAGATTGTGAATTCCCATATAAATTACAATGGTTTCGGAACTGTGAGCGATCGCATTCCAATTCACTTGCGGTCTATACTTGCCCGCCGCCTCGTGACCAGTAACAAATATGACTGAAGAACTATACAGCCGATGAGTCAATGGAATACCTGAGTATGCTGCGGCTGCAATACCCGATGTAATACCTGGCACAACTTCCGTTGAGATTCCCGCGTTGACTAATTCTTCCATCTCTTCGCCACCGCGACCAAAAATAAAAGGATCGCCACCCTTTAACCGCACCACAATTGCATGATCCTGCGCCTTCTCAATCAGCAATTGAGTTGTTTCTTCTTGAAATAGCGAATGTTTTCCCCTGCGCTTACCAGCGTTAATTTGCTCGGCTTGAGGATTAATCATTGCCAGAATTGGCGGACTCACTAAGGCATCATAGATAACGACATCTGCACATTCCAATAAACCTTTTGCCTTCAAGGTAATTAGTCCTGGATCTCCAGGCCCTGCACCTACTAAATAAACCTTTCCCAAATACTTATTCTCCTGTTTTTCTGTGCGGTTCATCTATTTATCTGTTAAATCCCAAATTAGCTCGGCTAATTCTGCACTTGCTCCCAGAGGGTTTGCCAATTGGAAATTCACCGCAGAAAATTGTAATTTTAGCTCCTCTATTGAGGCTGCGATCGCATCGGTTATTCCACCAGCGAATAAAAAGTATGGTAGAATTGCAATTTCTTTATAACCAGCAGCTACCAACTCTTTCACCCGTGATTCTAAACTACCAGGGACAGACCAATAAGCAGTCACAGCTGACAAATTCCCCGCCATTGCTTTGATCGTTTCTTTAGAACCTGGGCGACGGCTACCATGAGCTAAGAGAATCCATGCTTCTGTTTTTATAGCAGCTATTTGCTTTGCCAGCAATTTCTCTAAATTGGGGTGAGAGCCTAAATATGGTTGCAACTCAATCATAATATCCTGACCAATACCCTGTTGTGCTAGTGCTACTTCGGCGGGAATATCTGTCATGACATGCACTCCCGGCAGCAGAAATAGCGGTACAATTTTGAGGCGATTCTGGTTTTGAGAGAGTTTCCCCTCGCAAAAAGCCCTCTTAGCAAATTCTTGAATCTGCTCGTGTAAAGGCAGAGGATTCATTTCCAAAGCAGCTATACCAACCAGATGTGTGCTATCTACTGGGTTGTGGTTTTCTGACAATTTGTTATATACCAGCATTGCTAGTTGCTGCATAGCAATTTCTGGGCGGCGATCGCGACTTCCGTGAGATACTAGCAGATAGGCAGATGACATCGGCAAAGCTTAAACTCTCAGTGACTAATTATCATATTTTACTTAATATTAACCTGATGGTAATAGTTACTCTGGTAATTATTGAAACTATTATCAATTACTAAACAGAAGTATTCTTAATCACTTTTATACGAACCTCCAAAAATCAAATTGACTATCACCTCCTGCTCCCCCATCTTCTTACCTTATTGCTTTTCCGCAGTGTAAGTATAAAATTGATCAAAAGCTCCCACAGTTTCAAATTTGTAAGAAGGTATCCAAGAGTTTATTTTTAAATCTGTACGGTAAATGCTAAAAATAATATAATTTTGTCTTTCTGTAGTCTTGGAAAGAATTTCTTGGATTTGCGGGTTAGCCGAGTCAACCAACTTATCACAATTAAAATGGATTAAATTTTCTATAAGATTGGTAGTTTTTTTGCACACATCGGTTTTTAAGTATTGTGTCAGCCGTTGCACTGCATATTCTTCATACTCAACCTGACTAGGATTAGTCTTTGCCATTGCCACACCCAAGGCGGCGAGTCCTGCTGCTGCTCCAGTATATGCAATGATAGTTAAGGGTTTCATGTTTGCCAAGTAAAATTCATTATAATTGTTAAATTCGAGAGACTCTAAATCAACTGAGTCCGTTCCTTAAAAAAAAACTCTTGATCGCTTGCCAAATTATTGCTATAATTCAAATTGTTGAATGGCGAGCGTAGCCAAGTGGTTAAGGCAGTGGTTTGTGGTACCACCATTCGTGGGTTCAATTCCCATCGTTCGCCCTACATAATTTAATAGTGAGCCATAAGTTCCCATAGAAGATTGGTTGTGGTTGTGGACATTCATAACCATTACTTTAGCAAGGATCTGCCATCTACGAGTTCATAGACTTGGAAAGGTCGCAAACCCACTATTCATCAGATTTACTTATAGATTAACTTGATGTATATAAGCGGTGAGATAGACGCAGCATTAAATTTTCAAAGTACTTACTGAAGCCCAAATGCTTCAGCACAGTAAAACGTCCCTCGAAGCCTATCGATGCAAAGGTTCAGGAGTAGCGCACAACCGTGTGCCCGAATGGGCGAATAATTTAGGAACTGAGCAAGAAGGCCCAAAACCTCACCCTGCCTCCGGCTTCCCTCTCCTTAGTAAGGAGAGGGATTGAGGGTCAGGTTTTTATCTTATGTTTAATAGGACTTACGCTTTCAAGGCGCTGAAAGCCTTGATTTCTCGTAGGGGGAATTCATGAATTGCCCCTACATTCCGTACTTGATGCGTAAGTCCTATTTAATTACGTCTACCTACTTAAAACCAAACTATGTAACGAAAAGTAAAATCTCTGTATTTGTCTCGTAGTTGCGCTTTAGCGCTAAAGCGCAACTACGAGCCAGTGATGATTATTTGCGCCCACTTACTTAATGCTGATGCAGCAGTACGCGCAGTACAAGCAATTGTCTCTTCAGGGACTGACAAGAAATAAATTACTCAAATAAACGAACCACAGAGGCACAGAGAACACAGAGGAATAAGGAGGAGAGTTTTTTCGCCAGTTTTTTGGGTATTTTTTTATTTGTCAGTCCCTCAGCCGAGAGTCTACAGCAAAATCCTCGTCGAGGCGTGATTGTAGATGAAATAGCAGGATTGAGAAAACTTGTAGTTTCTTTTGGCAAATACGGTTTTATAATTCACTACATTATTCTTGAGGATGAAGTTGTTATTTTACGCCTCTATCACGGGCGAGAGAATAGACCTCGTTAGTATTAACTTTCAAAGGATAAAGTATTAATTTTTGTGTCAAATCTGGCAAAATAGATAATAGTAATATACTTACTTGTTAACCAAATTACGATAAGTTCAGCTACGATCAAAGTCGCAAAATAGCTCATCTATATTTACTATAAAAATCAATATTAATACCCTGTAAAAATTTAAAAAAGTATTGATTTACAAGTGTTACAGAACTTGTAAGCTAAATCTTGACATTATGGAGATGCAGATAATCAGATACAGGTAAATAAATGATATAGTAAGGATTAGATTAAGCAGTTGAGGGCGTGACATATTGATTGTACGCTAAATCTAATAATGCAGTGATTTCATAACCTCTATCAAAAGAAATAAAAATTGTATTCCTTTAGTTAGATCCAAAAATACTAAGCCATAGATACTTTAGGTAAAGAAGAACACGATTTTAGTGCCTGCTGAAAAGTTGATATTTGTAGGTACACAGATAAATACAATTTATCTGTGTTATTTCGTGTTTATATGTGGTCTAACAAAAGGTGGAGGCTTATTTGTCTCGCCTTGAAAATTAACAATGCAAACATCGTTATCTAGTGGAGTTGCCATGTCTGAATTGCTTCAAGCAGTCTTAGATAGTGAAGAAAGAAGTGATTTACGTTCCTTTCTTAGTGAATTACGCCAACAAGAGAAGAAGTACTTGCTGCGGAACGATATCCTTAATGTATATAGTGAGTATTGCTCAAAATCCCAGAAACCCGATGAATTTTATACTACCTCTGAGTTAGGCAAACTGATTTATTATACTCAAGAAATTATTCAGGAGGACTCAAACTTTTGTTTCATCATCCGTTCTAAGATTGCCAGCCAAGAAGTTTATTGGTTGACATCAGACTTGAGCATTGAGCCGATGACGGTGCAGGATTTGCTTGATCTGCGCGATCGCTTGGTGAACAAATATCATCCCAACGAGGGCGACCTGCTAGAATTGGACTTCGGCCCTTTCTATGACTACACTCCAGTCATCCGCGACCCCAAAAATATTGGTAAGGGAGTACAATTTCTCAACCGCTATCTATCCAGCCAAATCTTTCAAGACTCTAAACAATTGCTGGACAGCTTATTGAATTTCTTGCGGCTGCACCACTACAACGGTGTACAACTGCTGCTTAACGATCGCATTCAATCACAGCAGCAACTTTCCGAGCAAGTTAAAAAAGCTATCAGTTTTGTTAATAATCGCCCCGATGATGAACCTTACGAACAATTCCGCTTTCAATTACAGTCAATGGGTTTTGAACCGGGTTGGGGTAACACCGCAGGACGAGTGCGCGAAACTTTAAATATTCTCGATGAATTGATTGATTCTGCCGATCCCCAGACCCTAGAAGCCTTCATTTCTCGTGTCCCGATGATTTTTAAAATCGTCTTGGTGTCAGCTCACGGTTGGTTTGGGCAAGAGGGCGTTTTGGGGCGTCCCGATACGGGCGGTCAGGTAGTTTACGTCCTAGACCAGGCAAAGAGCCTAGAGAAGCAGCTACAAGAAGATGTCTTGCTTGCGGGTTTAGAGAAATTGAATGTCGAGCCAAAGGTAATTATTCTCACCCGCTTGATTCCTAATAGTGATGGCACCCTTTGTAATCAACGGCTAGAAAAAGTCCACGATACCGAAAATGCCTGGATTTTGCGAGTGCCTTTACGGGAATTTAATCCTAACATGACTCAAAACTGGATTTCCCGGTTTGAGTTTTGGCCTTATCTAGAAACTTTCGCCATTGATTCAGAAAGAGAACTACGGGCAGAATTCCACGGCACACCTGACTTAATAGTTGGAAACTATACTGATGGGAATTTAGTAGCATTCTTGCTGGCGCGACGGCTGAAAGTTACCCAATGCAATGTTGCCCATGCTTTGGAAAAATCGAAATACTTGTTCAGTAACCTCTACTGGCAAGAATTAGAGGATAAATATCATTTTTCTTTGCAATTCACAGCAGACTTGATTGCCATGAATGCTGCCAATTTTGTTGTCAGCAGTACCTACCAAGAAATTGTAGGAACACCGGATAGTGTGGGACAATACGAGTCTTATAAATGCTTCACCATGCCGGAGTTGTATCATGTGACCAATGGCATTGAATTATTTAGTCCCAAATTTAATGTCGTACCGCCTGGAGTAAACGAAAATAATTACTTCCCCTACACCCGAACTAAAGACCGAGTAGAGAGCGATCGCCAACGCCTTGCAGAAACACTCTTTATTCTGGAAGATTCCACGCAAATCTTTGGCAAACTCGACGATCCTAACAAGCGTCCTCTCTTCTCAATGGCGCGTCTTGACCACATCAAAAACCTCACAGGTTTAGCTGAATGTTATGGTCAAAGTAAAGAATTACAGGAGCATTGCAATTTAATTTTGGTGGCGGGTAAATTGCGCGTCGAAGAATCAGGCGACAACGAAGAACGCGACGAAATTATCAAACTCTACCAAATAATTGAGCAGTACAATCTCCACGGAAAGATTCGTTGGCTGGGTGTGCGCCTGACTAAAACTGATTCTGGTGAAATTTACCGAGTTATTGCCGATCGTCAGGGAATTTTTGTACAACCAGCTTTATTTGAAGCTTTCGGTTTGACAATTTTAGAATCGATGGTTTCAGGATTACCGACTTTTGCCACACAGTTTGGTGGGCCATTAGAGATTATTCAAGATAAGGTTAATGGCTTTTTGATTAACCCAACAAAGTTAGATGAAACAGCCGCTAAAGTTGTGGAGTTTATCACAAAATGCGAACAAAATCCTAACTATTGGAATGAAATTTCACAGCGAGGAATTGACCGAGTTTACAGCACCTATACGTGGAAAATTCACACTAGTAAGCTGTTATCATTAGCACGAATTTATGGCTTCTGGAACTTTACCTCGAAGGAGAATAGGGAAGATTTATTACGTTATCTTGAGGCTTTGTTCTATTTAATTTACAAGCCAAGGGCGCAACAGCTATTAGAGCAGCACAAGTACCGATAATAAGTTAGAAAGGATAAGCTGTTCCATATTTAACTCAATACGCTTGGATTAAGCATTTTTGATATGTAGAGGCGTTGCATTGCAACGTCTCTACAAAGTATTTTGGGATTAACACAAGCGTATCTAAAGATATTTAATTTACTCTGGACAAAAAGCTTTATCTATGTAGTGACGCTATAATTTGAATTTATAAATGAATCAGGAATTATAATACGAAGTTTCATAACTCCTAACTCCTAACTCCTAACTCCTAACTCTTAACTCCTAACTCCTAACTCCTAACTCCTAACTCCTAACTCCTAACTCCTAACTCCTAACTCCTAACTCCTAACTCTTAACTCCTAACTCCTAACTCCTAACTAAATTGTCAACGCCCGCCAGGTTTGTTGACCAACTACTCCATCGGTTGCTAAATTCTGCTGATTTTGAAAGGCTTTAACGGCTGTCTCTGTGAGTGCGCCATAAATCCCATCCACTCTAACGCCATAACCGTTAGTCACTAATAGCTGTTGCAAGGCTCTGACAGCAATACCAGAACTACCGAAATAAAGAGTCGGTAGAGGTTGGCTACTAAACTTCTGGAACTGTCCTGTAGCCTTTGTACCAACTTTACCTCCAGAGTGAGAATACTTATTAGATTCACCTAAGCTAGAAGAAGCTAGTCTTGGATTCTTTTTGCTGATTTTCTTAAGTATATGTTTTTTTTCTGGTGCGATCGCAGAAGGATAAGCTTGAGAAATCCCATCTGTCTGCATGAATTCAGGTGGTGTCACTTGAGCAGTTATCTCTAACTGACTTTGTTTTGACTGGTTTACGTCATTCTCCATCTGAACTAATTGCTGCTGTAGCAAATTGGCTCCAGATGCTTGTCTTATTGTTAACACGTCCGTCATCATCAGGCCAATTTCAGTCATTTTAATTCATTTTACTTCTTTGTCGTATTCTTGGAAAACGCATAATTTAACCTGAATAAAATAAAAGCCTACAACGTTATTGCACAGTCTTAAATTTTAACTATAATTTAGATTACTGCATGACAAAATGACACAGGGCGCTGACACATAAATGTCTGTGCAATTATTTTACCTAAGCTGTGTTAATTTTTATATCATTTTTAAATATTCAGAAACAAGCACCTTAATAAAAAGTGCGACAATATGCCGCCCTTAGACATCGCTTAGTACGCCCAGTTGTAGATACTGAAAAATTTTTTACCTTTTCTCATCTCGCCACAAAGCAATACCGCCTAATAAACCAGCGATATTGGGGATGAGTTTTACATTTAACGGTAGCTCTAAATTCACTCTCACGGCTTCACCGCCACCAATGTAAAGGTAATCATAATTGAATAGATGTTGCAAGGATGCGATCGCCTTTTCTAAACGCCTATTCCATCTTTTATCACCAATTTTTTCTAACTCTGCACGCCCCAACTGCTGCTCAAAAGTCTCTCCTTTGCGAAACGGGTGATGTCCCATTTCCATATTCGGCACCAGCTTACCATCTACAAATAAAGCTGAACCAAACCCTGTACCCAGAGTAATCACCAGTTCGACACCTTTACCTGCGATCGCACCAAACCCCTGCATGTCTGCATCATTAATCACCCGTACAGGCTTATTTAAATGTTTTAATAATGCTGTTTCCAAATCAAATCCGATCCAATCTGGATGTAAGTTTACCGCAGTTTCAGTGACTCCAGATCGCACCACACCGGGAAAACCTACCGAAACGCGATGAAATTCACCTTGAGCGGCTGCTAAGACAACAATTGCATTAATTACAACCTCCGGTGTAGCAGGTTGGGGTGTATCTAAACGCGCCCTTTCCGTTACAGGATTCCCCGTAATATCCAAAACCATCGCCTTAACGCCACTACCGCCAATATCTACCGATAGGGTACGAATCGATCCATTTTCGTCAACCATTGAGTTACATCCTTCTTAGTGCTTGTTACTTCGTTATTATCCTCTGCTGCATTTTATAATATCTGGATGTTTGGAGAGTCTTTATATTGGTGGGGAGTGGGGAGTGGGGAGATGAGGGAGCAGGGGGAGAATAACTAATGACTAATGACTAATGACCAATGACTAATAGATTTGCTAATCTAAGAATAATGGAAATAGTACTGGAGTAGGTGCTTAAAATCTATCGGGCAGCAAATTTCTATTAAAAGTAATATAAGATAAAGAATTATGACGACATTTGAACCCAAGAGCCTTCGCTCTTATAGCCAAGATGATGTCCAACAAATTCTGCAATTAGCGATCGCTCGTCAAGCTGACGACAAAGATACAGAATTTTCTTATGAGCAGATATTAGAAATTGCTGCTGAGTTAGAAATTTCACCTGAGTCTTTAAAATTAGCAGAAAGCGATTGGCTAGTACAACAGGGACAAGTTCAACAACGAAAGGCTTTTGACGCTTACCGCATCAGAAGATTTCAAAAGCGTCTAGGAAATTATGCAGTTTTTAGTGGCTTTTTTATACTGCTAAATTTAATCACTGGTGGCGGAATTTCTTGGTCGGTGTACATTTTGCTATTCTGCGGATTGCCTGTAGGACTAGATATCTGGAATACCTTTCAAATGAAAGGCGAAGAGTATGAAATCGCATTCCAAAAGTGGAGCCGTAATCATCAGATTAAGAAAACCATCAGCACAGTTTTAAATAAGTGGTTTAAGGCATTACAGGCTTAATAGATTTGCTTGGCTTTAGACTACCCCCACCCAGAAGCAGTCAGAATTCAGTTGGGCAATCAGCCAGTATAAAATAACTGGAGGACAGATTTTTGGTATATACTATCAAATGCGCTTTGAGTGAGACGGCAACAAAGCTGAGTCTAATTTTCTTAAGCATGGTATTACATTTGAGGAAGCCGTAACAGTTTTTGCCGATCCCTATCTCCTGTTTACGGAAGACTCCAAGCATTCCGAGCAAGAAGAAAGAGAATGGGCAATTGGAGAAGCGGAAAATGGCTCAATGATCGTGGTTGTCTTTACAATGCGCGGCGAACAGATCAGGATAATAAGCGCGAGAAAAGCGACAAAAATAGAGCGAATTAACTGACATGCGATCGCCTTTCCTTTAGGTAATAGCGATCGCTTGCTCACCCCAACTCATTCTATAACCAAGCTTCCCAATCTGCGATCGGCCTATATATTAGCCTTGGAATTGTATTGCGAGGGGGGATAAAAACGAAGCGGGGATTGTCATATATAGGTAATGACAAAGCCCGACTAGCGTTGGGGAGTAAGATTCAAAGCCTCTAAAAACCTAGACTATGGTATTTATTTAAGTTTTTCGTGAGCAGCCAAAATAATTTTTTCGGTTTCTTCCCAGCTAATACATTTATCAGTTACAGAAATCCCATATTTTAATTCTTCTTTAGCAGTAATTGGTTGACTACCTTCATACAAATGTGATTCCAGCATCATGCCAACTATTGATGTATTACCATCTACTATTTGCTGAATAATATTTTCTAAGACAGCACCTTGTAATTTGTAATCTTTATTGGTATTGCCGTGGCTACAGTCAATAACAATTCTGGGTGGTAAATCTGCCTGTTTTAATTTATGTTCTACCAGTTTGACATTTGCCGGATCAAAGTTAGGCTGACTACCACCCCTTAAAATTACGTGACCGTAGCCATTACCTTTAGTTTGAAAGACGCTGACCTGTCCGTTTTGATTAATTCCGATAAAATTATGCGGGTTTCTAGCTGATTGTAGGGCATTCAAAGCTACTTGAATATTGCCGTCAGTACCATTTTTAAAACCCACAGGCATGGAAAGTCCACTTGCCATTTCGCGGTGAGTTTGTGATTCGGTGGTACGTGCGCCAATGGCAGACCATGAAATTAGTTCACTTATATACTGAGGTATAATTGGATCTAGTGCTTCTGTACCAGCAGGTAATCCCAATTCTGTAATTTTTAATAATAGATCCCGTGCAATTAATAAACCATTCTCTACATTAAAAGAATCATCCATATCTGGATCGTTAATTAATCCTTTCCAGCCTACGGTTGTTCTTGGTTTTTCAAAATACACTCGCATAATTAGTAGCAGCTTATCCTGGACTTGCTCGGCCAATTTTTTCAACCTTTGGGAATATTCGAGCGCTGCTTTTGGGTCGTGGATTGAGCATGGCCCAACTACTATAAATTTTCGGCGATCCGGAAAATCTAGGATCTGTTCTATTTCCTGCCTATATGCTAAAACTCTTTGCTCGGCTAATTGTGTTAAAGGTAATTTTGATTTAACTTCATTAGGAGTTAATAAGATGCGATCGTTCTCAATGTTAACGTTGTCGATATCAATCTTAGCGTTGTCGATATTACTATTAAATAATTTGTTGTGCATGGATATACTCTAGCAATTTTACTACGCACTTCAAATCAAAAGTGTAGCACAAACCGATGAAAATTTAAAATAGCTATATTTTTTGCTTGACAAATTTCTCACTCAATTGTATATGAATAAGGTAATAACTGAAAAAGGGGAAATATTTTCCCCTTTTTGATTTACTATTGGGCTACCGCCTCAGTAGTAGTGTATATAATTACTGCCATACAAACACTTTGGCTTCGTAGGGTCCTAAGTCAGTTATGATGCCATCGTCACCAGCTTCGACATCATAATTGCCTGTCCACTCGTGCCATGTACCAGAGCTAGGAAAGTTAGGAACATGATAGTCAGCTAGGAAGTTTTCTGAGAAATTTGCAATTACAACTACACGAGAACCTTCATCATTCCAACGAGTATAAGCTAATACTTTTGCCTCTGGATTTTCGTGGATAAAATCAATATTTTCTGTGTAAAGGGCATGATTGCTTTTACGCAGGTTGGTTAAGCCTTTGTATGAATCAAATAAACTACGATTTAAATCATTACCTAACAGCGTCCAATCGATTTTGGATGATTCAGGTTGTTTAGGTTTGTACTCACCAAATTCCTCTCCCATCCAAATCAAAGGTACGCCAACAGCAGTCATTAGGATAGCTACTCCTAATTTAGCCCGCCTAAAGGCTTCTTCGTTAAAAATCTCACGGTTTCCTAGTTCTACCATGACATGGTTATGGTCGTGGTTGGTGAGGTAATTTACTACATTGGTGGCACCCAAGAAGCCTTGGCGCTTGCAGTCAATGACATCTTTGAGACGCTCTAAATCAAATATATCACCGCAGATATGTTCTAGAATGCAATGATAGAAACTATCATGCCAGCAACCATCCATTGGCCCGTCTACATTGGTAATGCTGGTAGTTTCAGGAATGTGTTCGGCAACGTTGTAAAAAGGCTTCATGCTAGCAGTTTTTTTGGCTTCCTGAACAATCCAGTGCATGAAGTCGTAGTTAGCAATTTGCCGCGCCGCATCATAGCGAATACCATCAAGATGATATTCTGATATCCAAAAACGGATTGTTTCACCAATAAATTTCCACGCTGGATGAATATCTAATTTTTCGTCATAATGTTCATAATTAAACTCAGGTCCCCAGTTATTATCAGGGTCACGAGGTTCGTGATGATACCAATAATCGTGGTCAATTTGTGTTAAAGGAGCAGATGCTTCTGAGTGGTTATAAATACCGTCCAGAATTACACGAATACCTTTACCATGACACTCATCAATCAATTTTTTTAACTCAGCAGTAGAACCATAACTAGATTCTGTTGCAAAGAAGTGCCGAGGGTTATAACCCCAACTATAATCACCAGGATATTCTTTAAGTGGCATCAACTCAATGGCGTTGATTCCTAGTTCGCATAGATAATCTAACTTTTCAATGACGTGTTTATATTTGCCTCGTGCATAAGGGTCATCCTCTCCACCAGAAAAATCACCCACATGCAATTCATAAATTACTAATTCATGGTCAGCAGGTAAAGGTTTATCATCATGTCGCCAAACATAAGTATCGGTAATCCTTTCACCATTTTTTACCCGGATAACACCATCATCTTTTCCACTCTGTTCATCTATATCAGTTACATAAGGGTCTGTAACATCAACCCATTGTTCTGGTTCAAAAAACCATGAATTTGACTGGATGCGAAATTTATAATTATAAGCGCCGTCTTCTAGTTCAACACTTGTACGAAAATAACCATCATCACCTTTCTCCATTGGAATTTCTTGCCAATCAGAAAAAGAACCAATTAATGCGGCTCCTTTGTTGTAAGGTGCAAATAAATTAAATTCAATCGGCTTTGCCATAGAACTGTTTGTAATACCAAGGGTTGATATAAGTATTTTCGGATACTCAATTAAATTTACAAATCACTCTAGAGAAATAATTCTCTAACTAGCGCTTCTATCTTAAGGATGATTTTATGAAAACTTATAAAAATTTTCTAAAAATAACTACTTTTTGGCTATTTTTGACTGTTTCTAGAATTTATTTTTTAACTAATATCCAGATTATATTTAGTACACTTACTGCCTATAAGAAGTAGGTAGACGTAATTCGTAATTCGTAATTCTTAATTCGTAATTCGTAATTCGTAAATTTTGTTTTGTAATGAAGAGTGCTTTTGTGGGGACGGTTTCTGACTCGCATTGCTTCGGGGGATTTACAGCACTTGCGTCTGTTATGAGGTACACTAAATTAAAATATAAATACCTTTAAATGAAGTCATACTCTGTCGAGCTTCGAGAAAAGATAGTT
>NZ_JBALFF010000060.1:0-29098 GCF_036916975.1 Nostoc sp. | reverse complement strand
TGCGATCGCTCTAATTCTGTCTGAGTTAGTTGTAGATTAGATTGCGATCGCTCTAATTCTGTCTGAGTTAGTTGTAGATTAGATTGCGATCGCTCTAATTCTGTCTGAGTTAGTTGTAGATTAGATTGCGATCGCTCCAATTCTGTCTGAGTTAGTTGTAGATTAGACTGCGATCGCTCTAATTCTATTTTTGAGTTTTTCCTAATTTGGTAAACATCAAGCCAATCTTGAAGAACCCAGTCTTTCAAATAAATATCAACTTCCAATCGGTCTAAGTGAATTGGCTGGCATTTTAAATCAGCTTGATTATTCAATTTATTATATAATTCTACTGCTTCTGGAAAAAAGCTTTTAATTAGCATCTGTCTGTGAGCGTTTGATGCTAAATTACTCATCAATGATTTATCTACAATTCCTTCACTAGGCTCATTAAGTTGGATACCAAATTTATTTATACATAATGTTGAGATAACAGTATAGTCTGCAATTAGAGTATCAGTATTTAATAGAATGCATTTATCTGGAAACTGATGATAGAAATCTAAGATGATTTTGTTATAGTGCATCCATATTTGTAAAGCATATTTAGGATTGCTATAAAATATTTCATCTCCACGACGATATAAAGAATCGATAACTTCCCAAGGCGATCTATATATAAATATAAAATATGCTTGCGGTAGTAAATTTTTCCAAAAATCTAAGAAAAGAGTAGTGCGTGGATCTTTCCAGCCCCAGTAATTTAGTGTTGAGTTTTCAGCGATAATTAGTTTTGCCTTATCAAACAATTGCTGTGGTAGCTGGATACCTTTCTGTATTGTCCATCCTTCCTGAGTAATACCTTGAGAACGTAAAGCACATTCGTGAAAACCTACGAAATCTAAGTTTTCAAAATGACCTTTTGGGTTACTAGGAAATGCACCCATTAATCTCTTACCTATATTCACTCCTGCACTTTCCATCAACGATGCAGCCAGAGAAGTACCAGAACGATGCATTCCAGCAATTATGAAAATCGAAGATTTGTTATCTTGGTTCATCACTAGTTTGCCTTATTTAGTTATCAATAAATAAATCTAATTGATATGAATAAGTTCCAGATTATGCATAATAATATTAAATATTATCTCCGATGATTGATTTACATCTTCTTCATAACTTTTAATTATGATATCAGTATATACACCGACTTTATATCATGCAGTAATCATTGTAAATTGTAATATTGTACCAGATTAACGTCTCTGAATATAAAGTCAACTTACTTATAGTGATGCATTCATTTCAAAACAAATATACATTTTTATAATTTTTCTAAAGAATATTCATTCTTATTTTTCAAGTACAGAGGTTAGGTATTTTTTTACAACATCGCCTGCATTTCCAGTTAATTGAATTTTTCCTCTATCTAACCATATACATTTTTGACAAGAATCTTGGATAAATTTTAAATCATGAGATACTACTAAAATAGTCACATTTTCATCCCATAATTTCTCAATCCGTCGCTTACACTTATTCTTAAAACTTTCATCCCCTACAGATAACACCTCATCTAGAATTAGAATATCAGGCTGCACATCTGTTGCAATAGAAAAACCCAGCCTTGCCACCATACCCGAAGATAATCCCTTCACTGGAACAAAAGGATAATCTTGTAATTCTGCAAACTCTAAAATTGAAGGTACTCTATTACGCATTTCTGATCTAGAATATCCCAGTAGTACACCATACAGCAAAATATTATCCATTACGGAAATTTCCAAGTCAAAACCTGCTCCTAATTCAATCAAAGGAGCAATTTGCCCTCGTACCCGTACTGTTCCACCTGTAGGTTGCAAAATTCCAGAAATCACCTTTAGAAGAGTGGATTTACCAGAACCATTCGCACCAATAATACCAATTTTTTCGCCTTTTTCAACTACGAAATCAATTTTATCCAGTACTAACTTTTTCACTGACTGGCGATATTTACCTTCTAAAATAGATAGCATTGTTTTCTTAAGGTCATAAGAAAACTCCTCTTGTGTCCGTCGCAACAGCGAAACATTGTCTAGGCGAATTACTTCCATTTACAGCAAATCCATAAAATGATGCCGCCACAAGTGAAAACAAGTCCATCCCAGGACTAAAATAATTACCCCACTCAGCAAAGCGCCCCAAATTAAGCCTAAATCTGGTGCAGAACCTGATAATGTAATCTGACGCAGACTTTCAATAATTGGTGCTAATGGATTTAAACCTAAAAATTGCTTTACCTGCGGTGGAACAATAGCTGCTGGATAAAATATAGGACTACTCAGCCAAATTACAAATACAACTAACTCATAAAAGTAAGGCAAGTCTCTAAAAAAAACGTACAAAGCACTTACTAAAAAACTAACTCCTGTAGAAACTAAAACTAAGGCCATAAATGGAAATATTAGCCCCAACACATTCACTAAACTTTTAGAATTAATCAAAGTCATCAATGCCAACAACGGAAATGTACCTACCGAAAACTGAAATACATTCGCGGCAATGATTGATACAGGGAAAACGCTGACTGGGAGATGAATTTTATTTAAAAGTGAGCCATTATTGACTACACTGCTCAATGCCTGAGATGTAGAAGCTGAGAAAAAGTTGATTACTACCAGCCCCGTAAATGCTGCTAATACATAGTTCAGTATTGAGTTGTTATAATATGATGCAAAAGTTGTCCCAAAAATTGCAGAGTACAACCCAGTCATAATCAACGGGTTCAACAGCGACCAATAAATCCCCAAGAACGAACCTCGATAACGCACTTTGAGATTCCGCGCTACCAAAACGTGCAGCAATTCCCAATAGCGCCGCACTTGCAACCAAGTTGAATTATCTTTAAGCGAAATTCTCATTCTTAAAAACCACCACACACCAAGGCAAGTTATTTGCGAATTTTATACTACTAAAGCGGACTTTGCCGCATTAGCCTACCATTAAAGACTTTATTTTAAAAAGCATCGCTAAATATACAACTTAACTAATTAGCATTTTTCTCCTCTTAAGCACATGCTACTCCGGCAAGACCAATTAATTTATCAATTGGTTCCTATAACTGTCTGCCACAAATAGCTCGTTAATATCATAAAATTTTTAAAATGTCAACTAAAATCTTGTTCACGATGTCTACTCATTGGATAATCTTTAAGCGACTCTATATACTTAACTCAAACTGTCTGGATCAATTCCTTGCGATCGCAAATACTCTGCCAATCGCTCTGCACGTTGATATTCTTGTTCAGCCCGTTGATATTCTTGTTCAGCCCGTTGACATTCTTGTTCAGCCCGTTGACGTTCTTGTTCAGCCCGTTGACGTTCTTGTTCAGCTTTTTCTCCTCGCGTTGCTATCCAACCTGCTGCATTATACCAACGCAACCACAAACCTGTTGTCTGCTGGTAAGAACCTTGCCAAAGTCCCAATCCTAGTTCTAACTCTTCCAACCATAAGCGGTTATCTGGTAAAGATATTGCCTCGTAGCGAGTGCCTATGAGTTGAAAGGCACGCAAACGATTTTCATAGCGATCGTAGACAACATAGTAGGGAACCCGCAAAATGCGTTCATATACTTCCCATTTTGTTGGGGGTCGGTTGACTTCCCGGAGTGTTTTTCCTAAGTCTTCTTGTTGTGTACCTGGTGAAAGTAATTCAACTACTAAAAATGGATCAACCCCCTCTTGCCAAATGACGTAACTTAAGCGTAGGTCTTGCTGTTGGCTAGCACTAGATACTCCTAAAACCATATACCAATCAGGACGCTTGTACCACAGAGTATGGCGGGGGTCGTAGTAAAGATTCAAGTCACTAGCAAGTAAAATTTCCTCAGATGGATAAGTCAGAGGCTGACAAGTCTCACTGAGCAAATCCGCTTGAATGCAGTGAAATTCATCTGGCAAACCTGATTCCCCAATTAATTCACTGGGTAAATCATACATCGTAGGCATGGTTTCTTGTGGTGGACGGGGGGGATCTGTTTGATACATGACTACTACCTTTGTTGCTTAACTCAAGCTATCTAGATTAACTCCTAGCGATCGCAAATGTTTCGCCAACCGTTGCCAAAGCAGCTGTTCTTGTTCCAACCGCAATTGCGCCGCAATAGCCTGTTTGGTTGTTGATTTAATTTTAAGCTGTTAAGTCAGGAGTTATTCTTCTTTGATCTCCCTCTTCTTTCTGAATTTGTGAGAGCAGAGTCACGGATTCCGCTACACTTAGACTTGGTTTATCTCAATTGTAATCAGGCATGGAAATCGGACAAAAGGTTAAAGTGTTTCGTTTGCGCGATCGCGTTTCTGCCCCAGTTGTAAAAAAACTCGGACAAGTGGGTATCATCCAAGGCTACAAAGTCACCGATGGTGCTGGAATCGGTGTAGTGGTGCTGTTTGAAGACAAAACTTCTACTTGGTTTTTTGAAGATGAAATCAAACCTGTGTAGTTGTAAACTCAGAACCGGGTTTTTCTTGGTATCTGAAATTTATTGCACACGCTGAAATTCTTTGTTGAGTGCTAAGTTGGAGTTGAAAAGACCGGCGGTGAAAATAGGAATCAAATAATGGCTCTAATATTGACATTTTTGGGCAAAGGCGGCACCGCTCGTACCAAAATTGCGATCGCCGCCGCCAAATTATTGGCAAGTCAAGGCAAGCGCGTACTCCTAGCAGGACAAGCAGAACCAACATTGTCAATTCTGCTCGGTACTCCCATTGCAGCCGATCCCCAGGAAATCGCTCCCAATTTGCAAGTAGTCCAGCTTCAAGCATCTGTACTACTAGAACGCAACTGGGACGAAGTGAAGAAACTTGAGGCGCAATATCTCCGCACACCCATATTCAAAGACGTTTTTGGTCAAGAACTGGTAGTATTGCCGGGGATGGACAACGCCCTAGCCTTAAATGCTATCCGCGAATATGATGGCAGTGGTAAATATGATGCGATCGTCTACGATGGCACAGGTGACTCTTTAACGTTGCGGATGTTGGGTTTGCCAGAATCTATCAGTTGGTATATCCGGCGATTTCGGCAATTGTTTGTCAACTCCGATTTGGGGAAAACGATTACTGAATCACCCTTGATTCAGCCGCTCATTAGCAGCTTTTTCAATGTCAACTGGACAGCAGATAACTTTGCAGTCCCCACTAACCAAGTCAATAATTTCTTAGAAAAGGGGAGAGCCGCTCTTGCTGATCCCAAGCGTCTTGCTGCTTTTTTAGTTACCACAAAAGATCCCATTGAGGTAGCAAATACTCGTTATTTGTGGGGTAGCGCTCAACAAATTGGTTTAACTGTTGGTGGTGTTCTTTTTGTATCTAATGAGAGCAATGTCAACCTATCGGAGGAATTTATACCTTTACCTGTGAGCGTTGTTCCCGACTCGCCTACAGGTGAGTGGCAACCACTGATAGACGCTTTACCCAACTTTGAAGCACAAGCTCTACAAGCTCCCAAACCAATTGAAATAGACATCCAGAATCGTCAAGTACGCCTATTCTTGCCAAGTTTTGATAAAAAGCAAGTTAAGCTCACCCAATATGGCCCAGAAGTCACGGTAGAAGCAGGAGATCAGCGACGCAATATTCCTTTACCCCCGGCTCTGAGTGGCAGACCTGTTGCTGGAGCAAAGTTTCAAAATAATTATTTGATAATTTCGTTTTAAGTTAGTTAGGAACAAAGTTAGGAGTTAAGAGTGAGGAGTTAGAAATAAAAATAAATAAGTAATAGCTTCTAACTCCTAACTAATAATTCCTAACTTCTAACTTCTAACTTCTAACTCATTAATAAACCTTATGTCAGAATCAACTCCCATTACCCCAGACCCCAAGCCATCTGAGGCATTAGACTCAGTGGTAAATAATTCCAGCGAAAAAGCGATCGCATCTGCCGATCGCAATGCGAAAACTAGGCAACTGCTGGGGATGAAAGGTGCAGCGTCTGGAGAAACTTCAATTTGGAAAATTCGTTTGCAGCTAATGAAGCCGATTACCTGGATTCCCCTAATTTGGGGCGTAGTCTGTGGTGCGGCTTCTTCTGGTAACTACACTTGGACACTGGAAAATGTGTTGAAGGTAGCAACCTGTATGCTACTGGCTGGGCCATTGATGACAGGTTACACTCAAATCCTTAATGATTACTACGATCGCGAAATCGATGCCATTAATGAACCCTATCGCCCGATTCCCTCTGGCGCAATTCCTCTACCCCAGGTAATTATTCAGATTTGGGTATTACTGATTGCTGGTATTGCTTTGGCATTTGGGCTGGATGTGTGGTCTGGTCATGAATTCCCGACAATTACAGCGATCGCGCTTATCGGTTCTTTGATCGCCTACATTTATTCTGCACCTCCCCTGAAACTCAAGCAAAACGGTTGGCTAGGTAGCTACGCCTTGGGTGCAAGTTATATTACCCTACCTTGGTCTACAGGACACGCTTTGTTTGGCGATCTCAATTCCACAATCGTGATTTTGACAATGTTCTACAGCCTGGCTGGATTGGGTATTGCCATTGTTAATGATTTTAAGAGTGTAGAAGGCGATCGCCAGTTAGGATTAAATTCACTACCCGTAATGTTTGGCATCACCACTGCGGCATGGATTTGTGTAGTAACAATTGATGTCTTTCAAGGATTGATCGCAGCTTATCTCGTCAGCATCCATGAAAATTTGTATGCAACAATACTAATACTGTTAATCATTCCCCAAATCACCTTGCAGGATATGTATTTCCTGCGCGACCCCGTGAAGAATGATGTTAAGTACCAAGCCAGCGCCCAACCCTTCCTTGTTCTAGGAATGCTCGTCACTGGTTTAGCGCTGGGTCATGCTGGCGTTTAATTTATACTTCTATAGTCAGAAGTTAAGAAGTAGGAGTTAGGAGTTAATATACTTTTAGCTCCTAATTTGTATCAGCACATATCGTGTTTCAACTGCTATCTTTCCTCATTCATGGGATTCAACCTTTTTTAGTCCCGATTTGCTTTGTCGTTGCTTGGACTGTAACTATTCTCGTTGTTTTGAGTCTCTGGACGGCGGCGCGAGATAGTGTGACTACAGCCAAGCAAATGCATCAAATACCCTGTAGTGGTTGCCAATTTTTTACCGACAATTACCGTCTTAAATGTACTGTACGCCCATCTATTGCCAATACAGAAGAAGCAATCCATTGTTTGGACTATCAACCGAAGACGAATCCGTATCTGTATTAGTTGGGGAGTAATAATTTTAGATTTTAGATTTTGGACTTCGACTACGCTCAGTCGAACGATTTTGGATTAAATTTCAATCTAAAATTGAATTGCCCAATCCCCAATCACTATTGACCAATTTCTAACAATATCTTTAAAACACCGCGACTTTGAGCGTGTTCAAAAGCCGCAAGCCCTTCAATGAGGGGGTAACTGGCATGAATCAGAGGTTTCACGTCAACTTGTCCTGTAGCTAGTAGCTGGAGGGCTGGGGCGAAGGGGCCACAACGAGAGCCGATGAGGGTAATTTCATCTACTACTAACGAAGAAGCATCTAGGCTGAGGTTGCCAGCATAAGTACTTTTAAGCACTAATGTACCACGAGGACGTAAGGCGCGACGGGCGATCGCAAATCCTTCTGGGTTGCCAGTACACTCTACTGAGATATCGAAATATCCATCTGTAACACTGTCGGTTAAACTCGTTTTGATGCCGCGGGCTTCTAAATTAGCCAGTTTCTCCCGATGACGCCCCACGGCTAAGAGTTCACAGCCAGTTAGGGCAAGTGTCTGGGCTACTAACTGCCCTAGTTTGCCATCTCCAACCACTAGTACCCGATCATCTGGATGCAATGCCACTTGCTGCTGAATTTCCAAAGCTGCTGCTATAGGTTCGGTAAATGTTGCTACTTCGGTTGGCACATTATCAGGTACTAAATGTAAGTTCTCCATCGGCAAACAGAGATATTCACCAAAGGCTCCATTCCGGTTGACAATACCTAAAACTGTGCGATTTTGACAGTGAGTTGGTTGTCCTCTGCGACAAAACCGACAATGCCCACACACAGCGTTGATTTCTCCAACTACGCGTTGTTTAATTAGGTGTTCTGGCCCTTCTTCAACGACACCAACAAATTCATGCCCTAAAATACCAGTGTAGGGATAGTAGCCTCTAAGCAGTTCCAAGTCAGTGTTACAGATACCCGCACGCAAGACGCGCACTAAGGCTTCTCCCTGTGGTGGTTCAGGAATGGCAATATCTGTGCGTAGTTGCAACTGGTTGTTTTCGAGCCAAAGTCCTTTCATTCCTCTTCACGTCCTTTGCCTAATAATTTATGTTGTCATTTCATTTTCAAAAATCTTTATAAAATAATCAATCGGTTGTATAAGCCTACAAATATATGCCTCTACCCACGCCTATGTTTCTGTAGTAGGTATTTCTTTCTTTTTGACATCTATTTTGCTTAACCAAGTAACCAGATCATTTGAGTCAAGTGCTATCTCATTTCCTAAAGTTTTGATATAAAGAAGTCCGTCGCTAATAATTAAATCTCTAATTGGATACCATGAATCTCGTTTTCTAATTAAAAGTTCCAACGGAATCCCTGGTCTTGAAGCATACTTGCGATATTTCCACCAAGCTCGCCATAGAAGTACACATTTAGTACAGTGCATCTCATAGCCTTTGGGAATTTCGCAGTATTGATACTGATAGAAACCACGACTATCTACTTCTCCTTTGAGAAGATAACTATATTCTGCTAATGCCTGATTGATCAATTCCCACTGGGATGATTTTGGAGAAATCCAGAATTCAGATAGTGTGTTAGATAGTTGGACGGTGGCAATCACACCTTCGGCTTTTGCTATCAGTTGGTTAGTTTTATAGACTGTTTGGGCTGTCAAAGCAGGATTTGACAACAAAACTTCTTTTTTCTGAATAGAGTTTTGCACAAACTCTCGAATTAAATCTAGATTAGACAACATAAAATTATTTATACTAAATTAAGTAGTGTGATGGAAGCCATAACTGTACTTAAATTAGTTGCTACACTGTTATTGCACTAAATTTAGGATTATTACCAGCTTTATTTCTCTGTCTGACTAGGACTTTGTTAACTTTAACAAAGTTTGGGGGTTTGAGTCCCCTGCTTCTATCAAGGAGGGTGAATTGAATGCCTAAGCTAAATCCCTGTCACAAAACGTAATTGCGAACGCACAAAGTGTGCCTGCGGCAAGAGTGCGAATTGTTTTAATTTTAGCTATGTCGCCGCTCACTTGGCTGCTTAACAAAATTAGTGTTTTCAGATACACAATAAATTATTATATTAAATTTTTACGCTTTCGAGAAAAGGTTGAAATACTGGAATTAATTCGGGGCGACTAACTACAAGGGTGGGAAAAGAGCGATCGCTATAATCTTCTCCTGGTGACAAGGGAAACGGTTCTGATTTAAGCGATAACCAGACCCCGCCAGCAGCCTGAACAATTACCCAAGCCCCCGCTAAGTCCCAAACTTTTGGTGTCGCCTCAATACCACCGAGAGTAGCCCCAGTCGCAACTGTCAAAAAGTTATAGCTAGCCACACCCAACATGCGAATTTTGCAGGGAAAGCCGTTCTGGATAACTGCGGTGCTACGGGAACAAAGGTTAAAAAAGTGATTGTTGCTGGGACTATCTATACTAATGTGGATGGGGTGGTTGTTGAGAAATGCCCCTGTTGGTGTTGCTAAACCAGATGAACCTGCCCAGAAACCATGAAAAGCTTGATTCAAGGTTGGAGCGTAAATATAACCAAAAATTGGTGTACCTCGATACAGTAAACCCAGAGATATTGTCCAGAGAGGAATACCGCGTGTAAAGTTGGTTGTGCCGTCTAGAGGGTCAATTACCCAGCACCACTCCGTACCGGGAAATGACCGATCGCTCTCTTCGGTCAAAATGCCGTAACCAGAGAAATTAGAAGCGATAGCATCCCGAATTTGCTGATCTGCCCATTTATCTGCTTGCGTTACCAAACTACCATCAGCTTTTTGGTCAGCTTGTACTTTCCCAAAATCTTGCATTAGCTGCTTGCCCACTCTGGTAGTAGTAGTTTGGGCAAAATCTAAAATTGTTGTCCAAAAATCATTCATTTGTCATTTGTCATTTGTCATTTGTCATTTGTCCCATGCCCTATACAGTTTAATCTAAATCGCTTTCTAAAACCGAAGCGATCGCTTGCTTTGTACTTGTTTGAAATTCTCTGATGTTCACCCGATTCAGAAACCAAATCGATACCAACATTCCCACTGCTTCTAGGGCAAACACCAGTCCATAAGCTAAAACTAGATTGGGTAATAGCTTGCGACCGATATCCAATAAAGTACCACCTAAAACCACTGCCATACCTCTAGAGATAGACTGCGCTAACCCCCAGGCTCCAATAAATGTACCTGCGGCTTCTGCTGCTGTGAGATCCAACATTAAGCTCACTGCTGCTGTAGTTAAGACACCAGTGGCTAAACCGAACAAAATTAAACTTAGCTTCAGGAAAGCTGGATTAGCTGTAAAGCCTGATATCCCAAGTAATGCTGTACAAAATGCCACTAATATACAGCCTAGTTTGGCAGTTCTTTGCTTACCTAAACGTGGCACAATCAAAAAACCACTCACACCGTAGGCAATCAGTACACCTGTTCCATAAAAAACATTCAGTTTGGTACTTTCAGCCAAAGGCATTTTAAATACCTGACCTGCATAAGGTTCTAAAATTGGGTCTTGCATAAACAAGCAGAGAGTCATCACCAGTAAAAAGGTAAAAAATATACCTGTTTGTGGGCTAACTGTCAAGATTTCCCAAGCCTTGCCCAGAGTTATACTGTCTTCTCGGTTTAGTAATGTGGAACGAGTTAAGTATTGGGAGTATTTTTTTTCTACGCCGAATGTGGCTGCGATCGCCAGCCCAAATACAATTATGGGAACGACGAGAAACAGCCTATTTACCGCCGCCTGCAAGGTTGCTATAGAAACCCCTAGTGTTAATGGCTCTAGTAACTTGGAACTAATAATTGCCCCAATAATAATTCCCACCATTAGCATTGACCAAACCACACCGACGACTTTAGAACGGTTATCTTCTTCAGATATATCCACTAACAAAGCAGCAAAAGCAGTACCGCTAAGAGAAATTCCTAGACCGTAGATAGCGAAGATTAGTGACAAAAGCGCTATCCAGCCGATTGTTTGGCTTGTCCATGCCCAACCACCTGTACTATTTGCAGCAATATTAAGCTGCCATATCACTTGTATAGCTAAAAAGGCTGCGATCGCAAATATTGCCGCTCCCACCCAAACATAAGCTGTACGGTGGTATCCCCATAACGGCTTGGCATCGGAAATCTGGCCGAACCAGACACGGGAAGGAGCAACAAATAAAGGCAGTGCTAGAACTACTGAAACCAGTGTCGCCGGTATTGCTATTTCTTGAATCATGACTCTGTTGAGTACCCCCAGAGTCAAAATGGACATCATACTCAATCCCATCTGAAATAAACCCAGGCGGAACATGGTCAGCAGGTTTACCCTTGGCACAGATAGGGATTTTGTTTTGGTATCAAATACTTCACCGCTTGACATAAATACTTTTTCGTATGGTTTATAGAATTTAATTTCTCTCTTATTTAAATAAAGATAAACCCTACCCGCTCAAAATCAGCGAACGAAAAGTAGAAGTTCCGTTCGCGTAGCGTCTCGTAGAGAAGGTATCGCAGTTATTTAGCAAGCAGTTCTAATCCTCGAATAGCATAAGCTTGCGCCGAGTTAGGATTAATTTTTATGGCTTGGTCGTAATCCGCGATGTCTACGACGGGTTACGCCTACGGATAACGAGAGAATTTTAGGATGAAGTAGTGAAACGAGACTCCATTTACTATCAAATTTTTAAGCGCTTTCCTGGGTTACTCTTTGAACTAGTTGATAATCCTCCTCTGCAAGGGCAAAACTATCGATTTGAATCAGTTGAAGTTAAAGAAACCGCTTTTCGCATCGATGGTGTGTTTTTACCTCCAGAGGATGCAACATCGAGAGCGATCTTTTTTGCTGAAGTTCAATTCCAAAGAGATGAAGGTCTTTACCATCGGTTCTTTACCGAGTCGCTGATGTACCTGAACAGAAATCGTTCTCAGTACGATGACTGGTTCTGTGTGGTAATTTTTTCATCACGCTCTTTGGAACCAAGCGATCAAAAAAAAAACTCATCAAATATTTCTCAACAGCGACCAAGTGCAGCGAATCTATTTAGATGAGTTAGGCGCGACTAATCAGCAGCCAATAGGCATCAACTTGATGCAGTTGACTCTAGCATCGGATGAAGTGATGGCACAGCAAGCAAAGCAATTGATTGAGCGAGTAAAATTAGAGTCAACAGACACACTGCCGAAAAACGAAATACTAGACATCATCACCACAATTGCCGTTTATAAGTTTTCTTCGTTAAGTAGAGAGGAAGTTGAAGCTATGCTAGGACTGACTTTAGAGCAAACAAGGGTTTATCAGGAAGCGAAAGCCGAGGGTCGAGAAGAACGGGAAGCTGAAATGTTGAAACTTACCGTGCCTCTGTTACTAAAAACAGGGATGAGTGTAGAGCAGATTGCTCAACACCTCAATGTTGATATAGAAGCTGTCCAGATTGCAGTACAGTCAAGCAGATAGAATGAGGAAGTTGAAGCTATGCTAGGACTGACTTTAGAGCAAACAAGGGTTTATCAGGAAGCGAAAGCCGAAGGTCGAGAAGAAGGCCGAGAAGAAGGACGAGAAGAACGGGAAGCTGAAATGTTGAAACTTACTGTACCTCTGTTACTAAAAACAGGGATGAGTGTAGAGCAGATTGCTCAACATCTCAATGTTCATATAGAAGCTGTCCAGATCGCCGCACAGTCAAGCACATAAATAGACATAGTAAGTGAAAATGAATGTAGATACGTAGCAGTCCTACCTATCTACAAGGATTCTAGATAACGCATATTTAATTTCTACCAAATGTCTAATATATTCATCCCTGAATTCAGTAACGCCCATTTCTCAAATGAACTGGCAGGGTGATGACAAACTCGGTTCTTTGATGGGGTACTGAAGAAACCCTAATAGTACCTCTATGTTTTTCAATAATCTGGTAACTGATGGCGAGTCCCAACCCGGTGCCTTTCCCAATGGGCTTCGTCGTAAAGAACGGATCGAATACCTTTTTCTGAATTTCTAAAGGAATCCCAGAACCGTTATCCCAAATTTTGATTTGAATCCGATCGACATCTACAAGTTCTGTCTCGATGCCAATGCACTTATTCTGTTGGTTTTGGTTAGTTTCCAGAACATCAAAGGCATTACAGAGAATATTCATAAATACCTGGTTCAACTGAGCTGGATAGCATTCAATTAAAGGTAAATTTGCATATTGCTTTGTAATCATGATGTCCTGTTTGATTCGATGCCCTAAAATAACTAAACTACTATCCAAACCCTCATCAAGATTAACCACTTTAACTTGAGATTCATCTAGCCGAGAAAAAATCCGCAAAGATAACACAATTTGATGAATACGTTCGGCTCCAGTATTCATCGAGACTAGAATTTTTGATAAATCTTCAGTCGTATAACTGAGGTCAATTTCTTCAATATAGTCTTGAATGCGGTAACTGGGCGTTTGATATTCTTCTTCGTACAACTGCAAAAGCGTCAGGAGATTAGAAATATGGTCTTTGGCATATTTGATATTGCCATAAATAAAACTAACTGGATTGTTAATTTCATGGGCAATGCCAGCCACCATCAAACCTAGACCAGACATCTTTTCTGCTTGAATAATTTGTGTCTGAGTCTGCTGAATGTATTGGTTATATTCTGATAATGTTTTATTAGCATTGGTCAGTTCATTGAGTTTTTTATCTAGCTCTAATTTTAGCAATATCGCTTTGTTTTCCGCTTTTGATTTTTGTCGAGCAATTAGAAAAATTAGGACTAAAATCGTCGTTAAAAGGGGAATCTCAATTAACTCATCTGCTTGAGTCTTGCCTGAGTAGACAGCCGATAATACATAAGCAGTATCGAGCAAAACCCAAAAAACTGTATGTAGAATAAATGCCCGAAATTTCCAATAAAATGCACCGATGGACAGCAAGACAAAAACAAAATGAAACAGTAACACTGTCTTATCTGTAAAAACCATCAATGCCGCTACAATGAGAAGCCAAAAATTTAAATTTTTAATTAAGTTACTTAAAGAATTGACCAGCATATAAGAACAAAGGGTAAAGTGATTGTTTTTTGCTGAGTTAAAAAAAATGTTTTTAACTCTGTTGCCCGATCGCAGCTGTAATGCGAGATAGAGGAGATCCAAAAATTGACGGAGCTAGCTATGCTGCAAGACCTACTGATTTAGCAGCCCTGAACGAGAGTTCAATGGGGGTCTTATCACAGCGTGAGACAGATAGCGCCACCAAGAGCGAGTCCGCAAGTGTCGGGCAGTTTTCACTCCTGCCTTCCTCGATAAAATGCCTTTTGGTGCAAAAGCATCAAAGGTATCATTTTTATTGTTCCCAAGCAGACAGGTTATTATGACTTGACAAAGAAAGTAATAATATTAGATTGAGCAGGAACTAGTTAAAAAATAGCGATGGGCTACGCCCCGCCGGAGGCGATCGCACTTCAGCAAGTACAATTAAGTTACAACTAGTGTTGTACCTCCAAAGGCTGATAAAATGAAACGCACACTATATATTCCTGATAAGTTGTGTCCACAACTTGACCAATACTTAAAAGATCACCCAGAGCAAAACCAATCAAGTGTTGTACAGGAAGCACTGGCGGAAAAGTTGCGTCCTAAAAATGGTTCAAGGCTACTATCGTTGGCAGGAATCGTAAAAAATCCTTTTACAGACGCTTTAGTTAATGAAGATTATTTGATACACGTCTGATCCAAGTAAAAATATCAGTAAAAAAGATTTTCAAGTAAACCTAATAGTAATATTTACTAAAGTTATGGTATTGCAGTGTAACTTTATATGACGCAATCAAGCCAGATAAAAATATCAATGTGAAAATGTGGTTTTAACTACGCTATTCCCTTAATTTAGTAAGATAAACTTGCCGTATGTATGTCATCAAACTACTTACCTTCATCTAGTAACCAAAAAGGCATAAGCAATGAACCAAGAAGTAGCCAAAGTAATATTATGGGAAGAAAACCAAAAAGATTTTCTAAAAAAGTTCTATGATCTCCAATTTACTCCCAGAGTAGGAGAGGAAGTTTACCTAAAAAAGGAGAAATGGAAAGTAACCAGAGTTGAGCATGATGTAGAAATTAGTGAGATTAATATCTACATGGAATTAATCAAAAAAGTCAAGCAAGATAAATCATCTAATTCGTTAAATACAAGTAAGTAAGTGGGCGCAAATAATCATTACTCGCTCGTAGTTGCGCTTTAGCGCTAAAGCGCAACTACGAGCCAAATACAAAGATTTTACTTTTCGTTACATAGTTTGGTTTTATCTTGCCTACCTACTAAATAGACTCAACTACTATAAAAGGGAGGCTAATAACCTCCCTTAATTCTGAGAATCTATCTATTCTCAGGTGTAATTTGTAAATCTTTATACAAACCGCGATGTCTACGATGGGCTATTCGGCGTCGCACAATAAGAGTTGGGGCCAAATGGTGGCGATCGCTATGTAACGATACACTATAAAAGTAAAGAAATGTAAATAAATTAAATTTTGCAACCGTGGAAAACATCACATTGGGGCAAAATGGCCCACTCGTTACACCTTTGTGCATAGGCACTTGGGCTTGGGGTGATAAACTATTTTGGAATTATGGCAGTGCCTACGGTCCAGAACAGTTACAAGAAGCCTTTACAGCAGCCTTAGAAGCTGGTATTACCTTCTTTGATACTGCCGAAATCTACGGAATGGGAAAGAGCGAGAAATTTTTGGGACAATTTCTGCAACAGACACAACAACCAGTGCAAATCGCTACAAAATTTGGCCCTGTACCGTGGCGATTTACAGCCCAATCTGTCTCTGATGCTTTAACAGAAAGCCTCAAACGCCTACAACTTGAGCGAATCGCCCTGTACCAAGTGCATTGGCCTTTTGCTTTCTTTTTAAGCCAAGAAACTCTGATGAATGCCCTAGCAGATGAAGTGAAACGGGGCAGAATTGCTACAGTGGGTGTGAGTAATTACTCAGCAGAGCAAATGCGAGACGCGCATCAAATATTGGCAAACCGGGGAGTGCCTTTGGCTGTGAACCAAGTACGCTATTCTTTACTCACCCGTCAAGTTGAAAGCAAAGGTATTATAGCAACTGCCCGTGAGTTGGGTGTGACTATTTTGGCTTATAGTCCTTTAGCGCAGGGATTACTTACAGGTAAGTACAGTATTGATAGTACTGAAACCCCCACTGGTGCGAGGAAAATAGACCCGCGATTTAACAAAGAAGGTCTGCAAAAAATTGCCCCAGTTATATCTTTGCTACGCAACTTCGGGGAAAAATACGATCGCACCCCTGCTCAAGTTGCTCTTAACTGGTTAATTGCTCAAGGGAACGTTATTCCCATTGCTGGGGTGAAGACAGCCGAACAGGTGCGGCAAAATGCTGGTGCTTTGGGTTGGAGATTGAGCGACGATGAAATTGGAGAGTTAGAACTAGTTAGTCGTCCTTGGCTGTAGTAGTTTTGAACTACTCAAATACAGGAGGCCAAATTTCTGACACTACTAGCTCCCAACCTGGTAATAAGTCTGGTAGTGTCAGTTTGTTATTATCCTGCAAAACTATTGGTTCTTGGTTGAGTCGATAAACTGTGAGCGTCAATTTATCAGGATCAATCAAGATACCAACGGTAGATCCGAGTTGTAAAAATAGCTGAATCTTTTCTACGAGTGGTTTGATCCGGTCTGACTTAGATTTTATCTCTACCATCAAGTCAGGCACCAGTTCCACAAAGTCGCGCTTGCTTATTTTAAGTCGATCAGCACGAACAAAAGATACATTGGGAGCGCGGAGATTTCGTTTTTCGTGATCAGCTTCTTTGCCGTTTTCAGTGTCTAATGTAGGCAAAATAAAGCCAGCGCTAGAACCAGTTACTCGCCCTAGCCTTTGTGGGCGTACCCAATTACCCATCTGCCGCGCGAACTCAGCACCTATTTCCTCTGACTCATAATCTGATGGCCCCATCACAACTATATTTCCGTCTACTAGCTCCATCTGCCATTCTGGATGCTTTGCTTGTAGTTGCTCTAAGTCTGGAATAGTGAACATAAGACCACGAAGAATGCATCTTTTATTTATTTTCCTACAAACTGGTAGAAAAAGTTACCCAAAAACCCAAAAAGTCAAGAGCCAAAGTCAAAATTTTGACCGGAGGCGGAGCGTCTCCGGCTCCGCTCTTAACTCTCAACTCTTAACTCTGCCAATTTGAGATTTGGATTTTGGATTGAAGAAAAAATCTAAAATCTAAAATCTAAAATCCAAAATTGATTAACTTCTAACTGTTGACTAAGAAGCTGATTCTCTAGCTGTAGGTGAACCTATCTTTTTACTAGGGGATGGAGAAGACTCCTGGCCACTTGTCCGCAGTTTTGGCTTGGGAGAAGAATGTCTTTCTTCTCCATTACTGCTATCTGATTTCCACGCCGAACGGGGGCGATCGCTCGAAGATGAAGATTCACGACGCTTACCAAGTCTGGGCTTGGGAGCGGAGGATTCTTCTTGGGGAATTTCCACGTCTGAACTCAACCAAGCGGGACGAGTTTGATCGTAAGCGATTTGCAAAGCAGCTGCGGCGATCGCTTGAGCATCGTATTCTGCAATCAGTTCGCTGACAATTGGCAAGAATGAAGCCAAACGCTCACCTGTCAAAGCTTCTCGCACTTGTTCTTGCAATTTCAAAATGTGTCGTGCTTCAATCTGGGCGCGTGTGGGAATCGTCAGCAATTGCCAATTTTGGCGATTATGACGTTCAAATGTTTGCTGCTTGCGGCGCTCAAATGGCTGTACTAAAGAAATTGCTGTTCCTTCTTTACCAGCACGACCAGTACGGCCAATGCGATGGACGTAGGTTTCTACGCTATCGGGTAAGTCGTAGTTGATCACATGGGAAAGTTGATCGACATCTAAGCCTCGTGCTGCAATATCAGTTGCTACTACCCAACGCACTTGACGGTTACGGAATCTGACTAATAACCGTTCCCGCGCTTGTTGCGATAAGTCGCCGTGGTATTCATCTACACTATGACCAGCCCCTTGTAACTGACTGGTGAGTTCTGCGGCTGTGCGTCTGGTGCGGACAAAGATTAAAGCTGTTTCTGGATCTTCCATTTCCAGAATCGGCTGTAAAGCTTTGGCTTTTGTCCAGTGGCGGGGGATCAAGTAAGCTACTTGATTGATTTTGTTGGGAGCAGCTTTTGGCTGTTCAACGGTGACAGTTGCAGGCGATCGCAAGAACTTGTTCACCAACATCCTAATTGATGGTGGCATTGTTGCCGAGAATAAAGCTGTTTGACGATCTACGGGTGCTTGAGAGAGGATTTTCACCACATCATCAATAAAGCCCATGCTCAACATTTCATCAGCTTCATCCAACACAAACCACTTCACTTGATCCAGCTTCAAACAGCCGCGATCGAGCAAATCGATTACCCGTCCTGGAGTGCCGACAACCATGTGAACGCCACGTTTTAGTTGTAACATTTGGCGGTCAATTGATTGACCACCGTAGATTGCTAACACCCGCAATCCTTCATTACCGATGAATTGGGCGATCGCATCGTGAACTTGCATTGCTAATTCACGAGTTGGGGTTAAAACTATCGCTTGCACGGCTCTTTGATTAACATCCAGCCGCTCTAAAATGGGCAGTGAAAATGCTGCCGTTTTGCCTGTTCCAGTTTGAGATTGACCTACTACATCACGACCGTCTAGCAATTGGGGAATTGCTTGAATTTGAATGTTAGTTGGTTCGGTAAAACCGATTTTTTCTAGTTGTTCGACACGTTCTTGAGAAATGCCTAATTCTTGAAATGAAAGAGTCATTAATTCGTCCTAAATTTTATCTAAGGATTTTGGATTAGTCATTAGTCATTAGTTATTAGTCATTAGTCATTAGTCATTAGTCATTAGTGAGCTAAGGGCGGTAGCGAAGCCTCAATTTTTGGAGAGGCTATGCCAACAAGTCCGCCAGCGTTTCAGGTAAACCCTCATGAAAACTGCTATTAATGCAGCACTGACCTTAGTTTAAGGATGAATCTGTAAGGGTCATTTAACAAATGGACTTTGGACAAAGGACAAATGACAATTTAGTTATTGACTACTTGACCATAGAGGTCGTATGTATCAGCGTGGTGAATCGCTATTGGCACGATGGTTCCTAACTTTGCCTGGCCTTTGACATACACTAGACCATCAACCTCTGGGGAAAATCTACCTGAACGACCGATTAATTCACCACTTTCAGGATTTTCTTGCTCAATCAGGACATCGACAATTTTGCCTACTTCCTGTTGATTTTTCTTTTGAGAAATCGGTTGCTGGAGTTCCATCAGTTGGTATCGGCGATCGTCCATTACCTCTTGGGGCAACTGATTTGGTAGCTTATAAGCTGGGGTTCCTTCCTCAGAGGAAAAGGTGAAGACGCCAACATGATCGAATTCATGTCGCTGAACGAACTCTAGTAGATGCTCAAAATGTTCGCTTGTTTCTCCTGGGAAACCAACAATAAATGTTGTCCGCAGTACGGCTGTTGGTAGCGCCGTTTTGATGCGATCTATAATCCCATCATTTACCCGCCCTTGCCAAGGACGGTTCATGGCGCGGAGAATATCTGGATGAGAATGTTGCAAGGGCAAATCCAGATAAGGCAAGACGTTTGGTGTTTCTTGGATCGCCGCTATCACATCTGGGGTTAGTCCCGTGGGATAAGCGTAGTGCATTCTAATCCACGGTATATCTACTTTCCCCAAAGCGCGAAGCAATTCGGCTAATTTTGGCTTACCGTAAATATCTAAACCGTAATTAGTGGTGATTTGGGAAATTAGAATAATTTCCTTTACCCCTTGACTAACTAACTGCTCGGCTTCGGCGACTATAGATTCAATAGTACGCGATCGCTGGTTCCCTCGAAGATGAGGAATGATACAAAATGCACAACGATAATCACATCCTTCTGCAACCCGCAGGTAAGCTACGCCCTCGGTTGTAGTCCGATAGCGCGGTGTAGTTTCATCGGCGATGTAGGTTGGTTCGATACTAACCTGTTTAACCCGTTCGCCAAGTTCAACACGCTCAATTACATTTACAATTTTGTGATAATCACCTGTACCAACCACCGCTACTGCTTCTGGCAACTCTTCCAAAAGTTGTTCTTGGAAATGTTGCGCCATACAGCCAGTGATTACGATTTTTTTGTTTGCCTCTGCCAGTTCTACTAAAGTTCTGACAGATTCTTGCCGGGCTGCTTCAATAAAACTACAAGTATTAACAATAACGTAATCTGCTAACTCTTCATTTGTATCTACACCGTAGCCTGCTTCTACGAGCATTCCCAGCATGTGTTCTGTATCAATTCGGTTTTTCTCGCAGCCCAGGTGAGAAATAGCAATTGTTGGCTTGTCACCCATATTTTGAAAAAATCTTCATTTTTTTTTCTTCTTGTAATCAAACATTCTGGCGCAAAATTAAGCTTTTTTGCTATCAGCATCCTCATGAAAACAGCCCAGTGGCAAATCTCCACTGTTAATAACTGTTTGTGTCATAACCCTATCAATAAATAAAAATAGAGGTCATGTTATGATATTCCTATCAATCTGTTCCCCAGGGTAAATTGAAGTGTCTTTGGGTACATTTGACACTTGTAATCTTTTTTAACAATTCGCCTATTGGTATTTTACATTACCACAGCGTGTGCGTTGTTAATCTACCCATCGGGAAGCCGCCCAAGGGGCTTGTTCTGAGAAGTCGCTACCCTCCGGGAAATCGACGAAAGCGACTACGCTTAATAAAGCAGTAATGCTACCCTGGCGATTGGCAAGTCCTACGACTAAGCGCGGACAAGACGCCTAAACCACGGAAAGCTGCCTTGCGTCTAGTGAGTGGCAAACTCCTCTTGTAGCCAAGTTTTATCTTAACATATCTTATGGGAGGTTGGAGGCCAATTTCCATCTGAGGAAGGAGGCGATAAACCGACTATCATAAAACACATTTGACTAGTTAATGAAAAGTCAAGAGTCAAGGGTCATATAGTCGATAGTCAAAAAATTCTGGACTCTGGACTCCGCGAGGCGGATTTAAAGACGTGGACTTATATCAATTATTTAAAACTCGCTCACCGATTATTGGCGTGGTTCACCTGCTACCACTGCCGACCTCACCTCGTTGGGGAGGTAGCCTAAAAGCGGTAATTGACCGTGCCGAACAAGAAGCTGCTGCCCTGGCAAGTGGAGGGGTTAACGGGCTGATTGTGGAGAATTTTTTTGACGCGCCGTTTACCAAAAACCAAGTTGATCCGGTGGTTGTGAGTGCCATGACCATTGTGGTGCAACGGATACAAAATTTGGTAACTTTGCCTATAGGCTTAAATGTTTTGCGAAACGACGCTAAAAGTGCAATGGCGATCGCTAGCTGTGTACAGGCACAATTCATCCGCGTCAACGTTCTTACAGGAGTGATGGCAACCGATCAGGGATTAATTGAGGGAGAAGCCCATCAATTACTCCGCTATCGACGGGAGTTAGGCTGTGATGTTAAAATCCTGGCCGATGTGTTGGTGAAACACGCCCGTCCTTTGAGTTCTCCAAATCTCACAGTCGCCGTGAAAGACACCATTGAAAGGGGTTTAGCAGACGGAGTGATTTTGTCTGGTTGGGCTACAGGTAGTCCACCTAACTTAGAAGATTTGGAACTAGCTTGTGGTGCAGCAGCTGGTACGCCAGTGTTCATCGGTAGTGGGGCGAATTGGGAAAATATTGATACATTGATGCAAGCAGCAGATGGTGTGATAGTTTCCAGTTCCCTAAAACGCCACGGACGGATAGAGCAACCAATTGACCCAATTCGCGTCAGCCAATTTGTTGAAGCCGCGCGTCGCAATTGGAACTCCAAAAGTGAAAGCAAGCCCGCAGAACAAGTAAAGTTACATTCTTAGAAAGTAGGGAGTGGGGAAAGAGAGTTAGGAGTTAAGAGTTATGAGTTATGAGTTTTAAATTAATTGTTCCTAACTCCTCATTCTTAACTCCTCACTCCTCACTCTTAACTCCTAGCTTTTACCACTCCCCATCCCCTAATATTTATGATTCGCCGTCGTTCTACTCCTTGGATTCATAAATGGTCACGTCCATTGATTGCCGCGATCGCTGGATGTGGTGCTTTAATAACAGGTTATCTCGCCATAGAAAAGTTAACAGGAGGCAGTGCAGCTTGTGTAGCACAGGCTGGTGTCAAGGGCTGTAATGATGTACTTTCTAGCCCTTGGGCTACAGTTTTTGGTCAGCCATTAGCTTTGTTTGGCTTTTTGGCATACATCAGTATGGTGATATTTGCTTTGGCTCCCTTGGCGTTCAACTCAGGGGAAAAAAATAGCCGCAAACAATTGGAAAATTGGACGTGGTTACTGCTGCTAGCGGGTGCGATCGCCATGTCTGTCTTTAGTGGCTACTTAATGTACGTGCTAGCATCTCAAATCAAAGCTATTTGTCCTTACTGTATCGGTTCAGCTTTGTTCTCTGTGAGTCTTTTGGTACTAACAATTATCGGTCGCACTTGGGAGGATATAGGACAAATTTTCTTTACAGCCATTATTGTCGGGATGGTGACGCTGATTGGCACTTTAGGCGTTTACGCTGGCGTGAATAAATCAGATGTTATATCTGAAACTCCAGGACAACCCACAAAAATTATCTTTAATTCCAAAGGAGACCCTAACCCCGCCTTTGGTTGGGAAGTTACCACCACTTCTGGTGAGGCAGAAATAGCCTTAGCACGGCATCTGGCGAAGGTAGGCGCGAAGGAATACAGTGCTTACTGGTGTCCTCACTGCCATGAACAAAAGCTGCTTTTTGGTAAACAAGCCCAGGAAGTAATCAACAAGGATGTTAAGGTAGAATGCGCTCCCGATGGACTTAAAGCTCAAACAGAACTGTGTAAAGCCGCAAAAATTGAAGGCTTCCCCACTTGGATTGTCAATGGTAAAAGCTATAGCGGAGTCCAAAACTTAGAGAAACTAGCGAAAGTTTCTGGTTACACGGGACCTAGTAAATTCAAGTATTTCCAGTAATCGACATAGTGGTAAAGTCTCAGTCAACTGGATAAATACAGCAAAGTCTGTTTCCAGTTGGCTTTTTTGTTTTTGGTAATATTGGGTGTTATCAAGTATCCAATTACTGATTTTCCTGCGCTTTTATCCGCAAGCAACTTAAGCTTAAGAAAATAAACTAAATATATTTGCTGGTGTATAATGTGTAATTTAATTTATTTATATAGCACTTAGGTGTCACTTTGAGATGTAATCATCTCAATGCCGAACCGGAAAGTGTGTGTGTTGGAACTTATCACAATTCTCAGTAAAATATCTAGTTGCTCTAAAATATGAGGGTTCTCTGGGCAAAACTTTACTAGACAAAGCTTTGAGTAAAATCTGCTGAACTCGCTTTCAAAAATATTTATACTTAATTTGTGCTGATAGCTACAAAAGTCACAGTTGCTGTTTGGTCAAATAATTCGCCTCAATAAATATATGATAGTACATCACAACTACCATGATATCTTGAAAAACCTTACTGAATTGAAAAACTCTTAGAAACTCTACTTAGCTCCTTACTCTTTGAGCTATGTTAATCCAATAGTTAATAGCTATAGGAATAGAGAATATTTCTCCCCTCTAATGTAATGGGAATGAATCAGCAGCTAGGCAAGCATTTTGTGAAGTTAATCTTTAAACTGAAACAATCGCTTGGTCGAGGACACAGAGAATTGATTACTGCCGCCAGCGTTGCAGCCTGCATCCTGCTTTTGCACTCCATCGGATTACTACAATCTTTGGAGTTGGCAGCTTTGGATCAATTTTTTCGCTTACGTCCAAATGAACCGCCAGAACAGCGGATTACCATCGTAGTGATTGACGAAGCCTATTTAAAGGAAGTACGTTTGTGGCCGATTCCAGATACGAAGATTGCCGAGTTGTTACAAAAATTGAACGCCCACAAACCCCGTGCTATTGGTTTAGATATCTACCGAAATTTCCCAGTAGAGCCTGGTAATCAAGAACTTCGTAGTACTTATAAGTTAATACCCAACTTGATTGGTATTGAGCTACTGGCAAATGACAAAAACGTTAATGTTTCACCTCCCTTAGGGCTAAATCAGGATCAAGTGGGCTTTAACAATGTGGTCTATGATCTGGATGGGAAAGTACGTCGCAGTTTGTTGTATTGGCACGTTAAGAATCAGGTACACGAAAGTTTTGCTCTGAAGTTGGCTTTATTGTATTTAAAGTCAGAAAATATTACTCCCACCAAAGCAAAAAATAACCCTGACTATTTGCAATTGGGTAAGGCAGTATTTACTCGTTTTCAGACTAATGATGGTGCTTATGTGGGAGCTGATGCTGGAGGCTACCAACTTTTAACTAATTTTCCCAAACCCACATGTCAAAGCTCATCTGGAGAATTTTGTAATTTTCGCCAGGTATCGATAAAAGATGTACTGACAGATAATGTCGAAGAAGAGTTCATCAAAGATCGGATTATACTTATTGGCTCCACTGCACCCAGCCTCCGGGATTTTGTATTCATTCCCTACTCCAGCAGTCTAATGGGTACAGCAAAGCCTGTACCTGGTATTCAACTCCAAGCTTATTTTATTAGTGAGTTAATCTCAGCTGCACTGCAAGGACGACCCTTAATCAAGGTCTGGCCTGACTTATGGGAAAACTTGTGGATTTTTATCTGGTCTTATCTGGGAACTGTGACGACATGGCGGATACAAGACGCAACTAAGAGCCTTTTTAGCATCCTAGTTTCTTGCTTGGTATTGACTCTGAGTACGTACCTTGCTTTCTTATATAGTGGTTGGTGGATACCGCTAATTCCCTCATTGTTTAGCTTTGGCAGTTCAGCTATTTGGATTACCACTTATATTGCCCATATCCAGGAAGAGTGGAAACGTTCTAAAGAATTTTTGCATCACGTAATCAACACGATTCCCGATCCAATTTTTGTGAAAAATGAACAACACCAGTGGATTGTTTTAAATGAGGCGTATTGTCGATTTATCGGTTATCCGAATAAGTTGTTAATCGGAAAGTCAGACTATGACTTTTTCCCTAAACATGAAGCCGATGTGTTTCGACAACAGGATGATCTTGTGTTCAGGACTCAAAAATGCCAGGAACATGAAGAAGAATTTACCAATGCAGATGGTCAGACTCATCAAATTGCCACTAAGCGATCGCTCCATAAAGACTCTGCTGGCAATTTATTTTTAGTTGGAGTCATCCGAGATATTACTCAGCGCAAGCTCATGGAAGAACAGCTAAAGCGTACTGCTGCTGAACTATTGTCCTCTAACAAGGAACTAAAACTCAAAGAAGACCACTTGCGTCACTTAGCGTATCACGACCCGCTCACAGGTCTATCCAATCGCAAATTTTTTGCTGAACAACTTTGCGAATCATTACATTGGGCGCAACATAACAACTTGCTGCTGGGGCTGCTGTTTATTGATTTAGATGGCTTTAAGCAAATCAATGATACTCTGGGACACGAGGCGGGCGATCACTTCCTAATAACTATCGCGCGACGACTTAGCAAATCTTTACGCACTAGTGATACAGTTTGTCGTTTGGGTGGGGATGAATTTACTGTGATTTTACGGGCAATTCCTAATGTTGAAATAGCTGCTAAAATCGCCGCAAACATTTTAACCAGTATTAGCAAGCCAGTTGTCTTGGACGGCTATGCAATCCGAGTCTCTGCCAGTATTGGCATTAGTGTCTACCCATACAATAGTCAAGACAGTGAAACTTTAATGAAACAAGCAGATGCAGCAATGTATCGTGCGAAGCACCTGGGTAAAAATCGCTACGAATTTGCTTAATTAGTCAAAAGTCCTTTAGGGCTTTAAACGATTGAGAATGCCATCTTAACTTCCGCCACGCTGTACTAGCTTTTTTACCTGAAGACTAAACCTAAGAACATATAGGAATCATATTTGATTTTTGAAATTATCTATGTAGGTGGGAAGTGGGGAGTAGGGAGTAGGGAATCACGCTTTTCGAGTTGAGGACGAGTTTTTTCACCAAATCAAATCATAGTGCTATAGATCAATAAGCTGTTCAGTTAAGAAATATTATCCGTTGAGGCAGGCTGTTCTTGAGCAGGGGACGCTGGCGTTGCAGGAGAGAGAAAAAGCTGATCTGAACCGTATTTTCCTATACATGAGAAAGGTATTAGTCATCGAGGCTTCTTTTTGTTTTAGCTAAAATTAAATTTTAAATATACACTTACTTAAGTATTACTTAAGGTTTTTATCAAATATTCGCCAATCAATATAGTGTTTATACTTAGCGATAGTAAGATGTTATTAATATATACTGGTTGTAGACAAAACGCTTATAGTAATTAATCAACAGATATAACTTTGGACTGATGTAAAAATAACAGATTAAAAATATCACTGTAAGTAGATGAACTATTCTATAACAGCAGATAAAGCTTAGTTTATAAAGGTTTATCATAATTACTTGTACATCAGCAACAATATTGAATTAATTTAATAAAGTAAGTTATTTTTTCACAAAAGCTAGTAAATATACGGTAATCAATAAAAACCTTTTTTAAATGAAAAAATTGTAAATTTACTGAAAGACATGAAGACTAACTTCCGAATCAAACAAGTTATAATATTCTGTATAAGTGCTTACATTTTAATACCAAAAATTGCAGGCTCTACAGGTATGTTTAGTACTGCAAGCGCTAATGCTTCTGGGGCGACTAGCAGTAACGCCTTAATGGCCCCCAAACTCAATTCTGAAAAATTAAAAGACACGTATATCCCACCAAATTATGGTGGACCCGACAGTCAGCAAGGTAGCGGCACCCGCTAATAGCAATTTTGGATTTTAGATTGACCCCATGCCTAAAGGCATTGTGATTAAGTTATAGACTAAAAGTTACTGTTGACTCAAATGGACTGAAATTTCGTCTTTCACCAACTAGTGATAACGATCTAAGAGCATCACCCGTCCAAGCGTTGCGGTTAGAGGAGAAGGGATTAAAAGCTTTTACTAAAAGCTTGTTCGGGAAACTTTAATCAAGATAATAGTGGAGATTTCCACCAATGATCTGTTTGTACAAGTGCGTGAACTTGCCAGTTCGGGTCTGGCTGAGGATAATCTAAGCGGTAGTGTCCACCTCGGCTTTCGGTTCTAAAAGCAGCACTTTTGAGAATTAAATCAGCGACATCTAATAAATTGCGGGTTTCTGCCCAAAGTCTCAATTGCCGTTCAACATCTGGGATGTCAAAACTAGCTGGTTCTGCGGGACGTAAAGCAAGCAAGAATTGACTTAAAGGCAGGATAGCAAAATCTTGTTGCCAAGATTCAATAGTAGCGATCGCACTTTCTAACTTTGATTGCTCTCGACAAATACCAGCACTTTCCCACACTAGACGCGGTAACTTCTCCCTGAGTGCTTCTAGCTGTGCTTGCTGGATATGCCACTCACTAGCATCAGCACTAAATTTCTGTAATGGTAGTACTGGTGTTTCTGACGGCAGCCCAATATTTTCTAACTCAATTTGGCCCATCTGGGCCCCAAAGACAATACATTCCAGCAGGGAATTACTGGCAAGGCGATTTGCCCCATGCACACCAGTACTAGCGGTTTCACCCACAGCGTACAAACCAGGAATATTCGTGCGATTCATTAGATCCGCGACAATCCCACCCATCCAGTAGTGGGCAGCAGGGGCGACTGGAATTGGTTCATGGAAGACATCAATGCCCCAATGCTGACAAACTTTGATGATGTTGGGAAAGCGGTGACGAATCTTGTCGGCAGGTATGGGGCGCATATCCAACCACACATGGGCAGTTGCTAAATCGACGGCGGTACGTTGTAAATGGCTGAAAATTGCTCTACTGACTACATCTCTGGGTGCGAGTTCACCAGCAGGGTGGTAGTCAAAGGCAAAACGCCGCCCTTCGTTATCGACAAGGTGTGCGCCTTCGCCGCGGACAGCTTCGCTAATGAGAAAGCGATCCGCCCCAGGTTTAGTTAGGGCTGTGGGGTGAAATTGCACAAATTCCAAATCGCACAGGATAGCCCCAGCCCGATATGCGATCGCTACTCCATCACCCGTACTCACCGCCGGGTTAGTAGTTTGGGCAAATACCTGACCGCCACCACCAGTTGCTAATACCACAGCACCAGCCTTTACCCATCTGATTTCACCTTGATAAAACAGGCTGATTCCCTGACAGCGACCAGTTTCGGGTTCAATCCACAAACTCAAAGCCAAAGCTTGCTGAATGACTTGAATATTCTGGCGACGTAATACTTGCGCCGCGAGGGTGGTGGTAACTTCCCTCCCTGTGGTATCTGCGGCGTGGAGAACGCGGTTGCGAGAATGGGCTGCTTCTAAAGTTAAGGCCAAGGCTTGACCATGACGGTCAAAAGCAACTCCCAAGTTAACTAGAGATTGAATGCAGTTAGGGGCAAGTTGGGCGAGAAATTCTACAGCAGTGCGATCGCACAAACCTGCACCTGCCCGGATCGTATCTTCAATGTGTAGCGTAGGAGAATCTTCCGGGGCAACTGCTGCGGCAATACCGCCTTGCGCCCAATCACTGGCGGATAAAGCAACAGTTTCTTTGGTAATCAAGCCGACTCGCAAGGAATCTGGTAGACACAGCGCTGTGTATAGTCCAGCAGCACCAGCGCCGACTACTAAGACATCAAATTGGCTAGGAATATCTATCTGAGACAAGGTAATACGGGAGTTAGAAGTGAGGAGTTAGAAGTGAGGAGTTAGAAGTGAGGAGTTAGAAGTGAGGAGTTAGAAGTGAGGAGTTAGAAGTGAGGAGTTAGAAG
>NZ_JBALFF010000059.1:0-60399 GCF_036916975.1 Nostoc sp. | reverse complement strand
GGAGTTAGGAGTTAGGAGTTAGGAGTTAGGAGTTAGGAGTTAGGAGTTAGGAGTTAGGAGTTAGGAGTTAGGAGTTAGGAGTTAGGAGTTAGGAGTTAGGAGTTAGGAGTTAGTGAAGAATAAAGAATAGCTGACAAAGAATAAATATCAATTAATAAATATCAATGAAAATTTTAGTTGCTAGTCACACTTATATCGTAGACCTCAACTGTGAAAAACTACGCGCTTTATCTCAACTAGAACCGGACATTGAAGTGACAGTTGTAGTCCCAAAGCGTTGGAAACCAGGTGGCGTACAAAATAGAATTATTGAAACTGAATACCGCGATGAAGGCACATTTAGAATAGTTCCTGTTTCTAATTTCAGTCAAAATCATCAGGGACTGCTTACCTTTGGTGCTGATTTGATATCTTTGTTAAAAGAATTCCGTCCCCAAATCATCCAAGTGGAACAAGGGTCTAGGGGGCTAGCTTATACTCAGATGATTGCCTTAAATCAGCTATTAGGACTCAAGGCAAAAAATGTATTTTTTACCTGGTGGAATTTACCATATCATCTGAAATTACCAGTTGCTTTATTAGAAACATATAACCTCAATCACAGCCACGGCATTATTTCTGGCAATCAAGATGGAGCAGAAGTTTTGCGCCAACGGGGATATAAAGGAGCAATTAAAGTTATGCCGCAATTGGGTGTAGATGAAACTCTATTTACTCCCAAAGCTCAACCAGAATTAGCAGCTAAGTTGGATATTAAAAAAGAAGATTTTATTGTAGGTTTTGTGGGGCGATTTGTGCCGGAAAAAGGTTTGTTAACGCTTTTGCAAGCCTTAATCACTTTGAAAAATAAACCTTGGAAATTACTTTTACTGGGACGAGGAGAGTTGCAAAGTCAATTAATCAAAATTGCGACAGAAAACAATATTGAAGAACGATTAATTTTGGTAGAAAGTGTTCCCCATAACGAAGTTGCAAACTATATCAATTTAATGAGTACTTTAGTACTACCTTCTGAAACTACTCACAATTTTAAAACCTTAACTTCTGTTGGCTGGAAAGAACAATTTGGTCATGTGCTAATTGAGGCGATGGCTTGCCAAGTACCTGTGATTGGTTCTGATTCTGGTGAAATTCCCTATGTAATTGGCGATGCTGGTTTAGTATTTCCTGAAGGTGATGCTCAAGCCCTTGCTAATTGCTTAGTTCAATTAATAGATAAACCAGATTTTGCTCACACTCTGGGTGAAATGGGCTATCAAAAAGCAATGATTAAATATACAAATAAAGCTTTGGCTAAACAGCAATTAGAGTTTTATCAAGAATTGGTTAATAGTGATTAACACGATGTTTGAAAAGGCGACTAGAAGTCGCGGCTATACAGACAAAACCCACCTCCGTGGGTTAAAAAGCCTTGAAAAATTATAAACAAATGAAAATATTACAAATTGTTCCCTCAATTTCTTTGATTTACGGCGGCCCTAGTCAAATGGTATTAGGATTAGCTCCAGCTTTGGTAAAAGAGGGAGTGGAAGTTACAATTCTCACAACCGATAGTAATGGTGATAATGGTCAAACACCTCTGGATGTTGCTTTAAATCGCCCAATTAAACAAGATGGCTATGAAATAATTTACTTTCGTTGCGCCCCATTTCGTCGCTACAAATTTTCTTTAGATTTATTAAATTGGCTAAAAGGTCATGCTCACGAGTTTGATATAGCACATATTCATGCTCTATTCTCTCCTATAAGTAGTGCTGCTGCTATTGTCTGTCGTCAACAAAAGCTACCTTATATTTTCCGTTCTTTAGGTACTCTCGATCCGGCTGATTTACAAAAGAAAAAACAATTAAAACAGCTTTATGTCGCAATTATAGAACGTCAAAATTTAGCTGGTGCAGCAGCAATTCATTTTACCAGCGAGCAAGAAGCTAAAATATCAGAAAGATTTGGAGTTTCTACGCCAGATTTGGTGATTCCCTTGGGTGTGACTCCCCCTCAATCGTCCGTTAAAAATGTATGTAGTCAGTTAGGAATACCAGAGGATGTACCTTTAGTATTGTTTATGTCACGAATTGACCCGAAAAAGGGGTTAAATTTGTTGATTCCGGCGCTAGAGAAGCTGTTAGCGGTTGGTTATAAGTTTCATTTTGTCTTAGCTGGGACAAATCCCCAAGATCCAAATTACGAACAAAAGATAATATCCGAAATTCAAAATTCACCACTGCGATCGCACACTACAATTACTGGCTTTGTGACTGGTGAATTAAAAGTTAGTTTACTACAAGCTGCTGATTTATTTGTCTTGCCTTCCTATTACGAAAATTTTGGGATTGCTGTAGCTGAAGCAATGGTAGCAGGCGTACCCGTAGTCATTTCTGACCAAGTGCATATTTGTCAACAGATACGTGATAGTGAGTCGGGTTGGGTAGGTGCAACAGATGTGCAAGTACTGGTAGAATTATTGCAAGAAGCTTTGGAAAATCCCCAAGAACGCCAACGGCGGGGATTAAACGCCCAAAAATATGCATTGGAAAATTTTAGCTGGGATGCGATCGCTGTTGCTACAATTCAAGCCTACCAGGAAATTCTCACGGACAAATTAGCCAAAATGGCAAAGTAGAACATATATAATAATCTTCTAAACTACAGGGAATCTTACATGACTCTCCGTCTAGGTGACACAGTACCCAACTTTACGCAAGCCTCAACACACGGCGACATCGATTTTTACCAATGGGCAGGTGACAGCTGGATTGTGCTGTTCTCTCACCCTGCTGATTTTACACCTGTTTGCACAACAGAACTCGGCACAGTTGCCAAGCTAAAACCAGAATTTGACAAGCGCAATGTCAAAGCGATCGCTCTGAGCGTTGATGATGTAGAATCTCACAAAGGCTGGGTGGGAGACATTGAAGAAACGCAAAATACCACCCTTAATTACCCAATTTTGGCAGATGGCGATCGCAAGGTTTCTGAGCTTTACGACATGATCCACCCCAATGCTAACGCGGCGGTGACAGTGCGATCGGTTTTCGTGATTGACCCCAACAAGAAACTCCGTCTCTCTTTCACCTATCCTCCCAGTACCGGACGGAATTTTGATGAAATTTTGCGGGTAATTGATTCTCTGCAATTGACTGATAATTACAGCGTGGCGACACCAGCTGACTGGAAAGATGGAGACGATTGTGTAATTGTCCCCTCACTCAAAGATCCAGAAGTACTTAAAGAGAAATTCCCCAAAGGCTACCAGGAAGTCAAACCCTATCTGCGCCTAACTCCTCAGCCTAACAAGTAAATGTAAATCTGAAAATGATTTCGGATAAAAAAGCAAAGACGCAAAGTTATATCTTGGCGTCTTTGGTTTTTGCGTGAGAATATAATAATAGGACTTAGGCTTTCAAAGCAGCGAAAGCCCTGAATCCTTACGGGGAAATTCATGAATTGCCCCTACATTTGGTACTTGATGCGTAAGTCCTATAATAATTAGGCTAGGCATCTAAAGCTGAAGGAAATACCTATGTTTTCATCTCCTTTGGTTTTGCAAATTCCGTCATCAATGCAAATGACAGACGAACAATTTTTTGAGTTCTGTCAAATTAATCGTAATTTACGCATTGAGCGAAATAAATTCTTACTGGTTGTACCAGCTTTTTCGCCACTGCTGCATTTGTTTAATCTCTGTATTTTGTGCTTTGATAATTTCTTGGGCTAATTGCTTGATTTCAGGGCGCTTAGACTTACTCAAAACATCTTTTGCCATTGTTACAGCCCCTTCGTGGTGAGGAATCATCGCATTAATAAAGCGCAGATCAAATTTAGCATCAGATGCACCTAAATCCTGACTCATCATCATAGCTTGCATCTGATCAGATGACATTTCCATCATGTGGCCCATTTGACTGTCATAAGCCATTGGTTTATTTCCCGCCTTGGGATACCAAGCTTGTCGCCACTGCTTCATCTGGGTGATTTCTTGGTTTTGCGATTTGATGATATTGTCTGCTAGCTTTTTGATTTCAGGATGTTTTGATTTCTGCTGTGCTTCTTTAGCCATTTCCACAGCCCCTTGATGGTGCGGGATCATAGCATCGATAAATCGTAAATCAAAATTAGCATCGGCTGGGCCTAAATCCATTCCCATGCTGTGGTTCATCATGCTACCGCCGTGGTTCATCATCTGCTTGTCGTTAGCATTGGTGGTGGTTGCTTCTGGCGCTTGGCTTTGGATCTGGGAATCAGTACTAGTACAGCCTGTGATTAATCCACCTGCTGAGGCGATCGCACTAAAGGTTAACACCAAAAAGCCATTCCTCAAAGATAGCAGTTGCATAAGTCTCACCTAACAGTTTCTTAATTCTATATTTACTCCTTATTTTTGCAGCCAGAGATGAAATTAGGATGAATCGCCACTCCCGGATCTGAAAATCCTGGTGTTTACGAAGAAATTGTGGACATTTCATGCTATTTTCTGACTTATTTTATAGTAAATTTCATATAAAATGGACAATGACGAGAGTATTATAGAAATTCCTTTACGACCTCTGGTTTGGATGGGAGACTCTCTCAAAAATATCCGTTCATTCCCTGAAGAGGTGCGTGCATCAGTAGGCTATGCACTGCAATTGGTGCAAGCAGGGGAAACACCAATGGATGCCAAGCCTTTTAAAGGGGTTGGAAGCGGCGTGTATGAAATCGTCAAACGCTACGATACCGATACTTACAGGGCAGTCTATGCGGTAAAGATTGGAGAGAAAATTTATGTCCTGCACGCTTTTCAAAAGAAATCAAAGCAGGGGATTAAAACTCCACAGGCTGATGTTGATCTGATTAAACAACGCTATAAGGACGCGGTAGCCAGGGAGAAACAACAATGACACAGGAACCCGTTTTTCAAGAAAGCAGTGGCAACGTATTCGCTGATCTTGGTTTAGAGGATGCGGATGAACTTTTTACGCGGGGCAAGATAGGGGTTCAGGTACTGCGCCTTCTGAAACAACGCAACCTGAAACAGCGCGAAATCAGCGAACTTCTTGGCATTTCCCAGCCAGAAGTATCTCATTTAATGAAAGGAGAGTTTCAACGCTTTGGCGAGGGTAAACTCCTCATTTTCCTCAAGCGACTCGATACGGAAATCACCTTACATCTTCGCCCTCGTCATGCGTCGGGCCAATCTGCTGAAACTATAATATCGCTATAGGGCAACAAACTTGGGCCGAGCGAAGTTGAGGTATTACGAATTACGAATTATGAATTACGAATTATTTATTGGTCACTCAAAATTGTGTAAGCTTCATTAACTAAATGCATTTTCTCTTGAGCTTGTTTTTGTAGTTGCGGCTGATTCACAAACAAATCTGGATGCCATTTTTTTACTAAAGTTCGATAAGCCTGTTTTACCTCAGCCAAAGAAGCATTTGTTTGTAATCCTAAAATGTTGTAAGCGCGAGTAGTCTTATCTTTTTGGGCTTGGGTTTTTGGTTGATTGGGTGCTTTATTGCTTTGAGTTGTATTTTCCTGTTTGCTAGTTTGATAACCAGGCATTTGCATCTCTGCTTTCATTCGCGCTATTTCTTCATTGAGTTCCCAATCACGAAATTTAGCCTCTAACTCTTCAGGACGTGGAGAGGGAGAAGCTTTTGGCGGTGGTGGTGGAGAAACAGATTTTACCCTTGTCCCAGTATTTTTAACACTATTTTCCTGTTGTTGCTTAACACCAGGATCTTTTTTAGTATAAGTTTGAACTCTTTCCGGCTGTGGCGAATATTTTCTATTAGTATTCGTGTATTTAGGTATTTCTTTATAAGGTTGATGATTTGAGAGAATTTTAGCTTTTTCTAACTCTCGTAGCAACTGATTAAAACCCTTTTGTAACTGCTGCAAATTTTCCCGTTTTTGAGTAATTTCTCTCGGTTCTTGACTAAATTCAAAACAAATTACTTTTTTGGCTTGCTGTTCATATTCAGTCAAAATTGATAAGCTTTGATTACTGAAGTGAGAGAAATAATCTTCAATTGCAGTTATGCAAAGTTTAGCAACTTCCTGATGATAAGATTCTTGTGCTAATTGTTCGTCTTCTTTTTCGATGTTCTTGTTTAACAAATAAGAAATACTCCCGACGACAGCAGCGCCTACCGGGCCACCTAACAACCAACCAATACCACCACCAACAGCGATAGAACCTGGTTCACTTAAATTATCAGTATTGCTTGGTTTTGAGGGTAGTGTTACTTGTGGTTCGCTAGGAAAGGGAATTAATAAATCTTGTGGTCGTTCTTGTTGGAAAAATTCGTAAGCTTGATAAAGCCATTTGACCACAGCAAATTGCAACTGAGTCAGGTCTTTTTTAAGAGTATTTATTTGCCAATTTTTAAAGTTATTTTCTGCCAATGCAACTGCTGCATCAGCTTGATATTTTGTGAGTAATTTGGGCAGTGTTAACCAATCGTGTAACTCTTGGATGCTAGTAAAAAACCCTTTATAAATTAAATTGGCTGCTTTTTGTTTAATTTCAATTTTAGTATTTTCTTTATCATCAAAGGATTTTATTTCAATAGCGATCGCGTCAATTTTAGCTTTTAATGAGAATTGGATTTGAGAAGCGATCGCTTGCAATCTTGGCAACCGCACACTACCACGATTTGGTTGCAAAATCCCCACAATATTTTGCAAAGCTGTTTCAAAAGCCGCTAACCCGCTACTATTAGCAGCCGCTACATCGCCTTTTAATCTGGCTCTTAAAGCAGGTAAAGCATCAACGCGATATAAATTACTAAAACCTGGAGGTAATTCGGATCGAAAGCTTTCCGCAACAAACAGCAGACGATTTTGGACTTGTTTTTGCTCGTCGGGTTCGAGTAAGTTAAGAAAATTGGCAACAAATATAACTGTTTTAATACCGCGATCTAATAGCCAATCTCGTAAATTTTCCCGTTCACCCAAAGTCATTAATTTCCGTGCATCTAATAATTGAATAACTAAATCTACACTTAAAAGTTGTTCTCGAACTAAATTATCTTGTTCATCTCGATCATTAGTTCCCGGTAAATCGAGAAATTCTACACCTGTTTCCAAAAATGGATGCGGGCAAAAAACTTCTACAGATGCTACATCTTTTCGCATCTGCCTATTTCCATCAAGAATTGCAAATTGCTGTAAAACTTCTGTGCCACTGCGGTAGATTTCTGTACCATCTAGCAACATGATCCGAGTCCGCACATCAGAGCCATATTTAACAGTAATTGCCGCGCCTGTGGTGGGAATTAAATCAATTGGTAAGGTGCGATTCCCCAACATGGCATTCAGCAAGGTAGATTTGCCATGATTAAATGGGCCAAATACCGCAATCCGAAAGCTAGGATTAACTAGATGATTGCAAATGGTAATTATATCTTGATGTAGTTGCGATTTGCGCTCTAAATTTAGTAATGCAGATGCAAATTTCAGAGAATCTACTAAATCCTTATAACCTTCATACTGTTGTTGCATAATTCCCCTATCTTCCTCGTTCCCAGTGTTCAGGCTGGGAATGCCTACTGGGAGGGCTTCCGCCTCCGATAATCATAAGAATGTGAGGCGGAGCCTCAATGAATTGCATTCCCAGCTTCTTAGCTGGGAACGAGAGTGACGAGAGTAATCAGATATATTAGCTATAATAAGCTAATAGATTGCTGTATGCCGCCTCAATTTTTTGCAACTGAGCTATTACATCTTCCTGTAAATTTTTTAACCGTTTGAACTCACTCTCACGATTTATTTCGCGGGTTTCTTTTTGTTTGACTAGATTATCTAATTCAGATTTACGAGATCCAATATCATCGTTAATCCGCTTAGTCACTTCTTTTTCGTAAGAGTCAAAACACTCTTTTACAGCATTGTATACAACTTGAGATTGCTCGGATGCTACTTGGGGTAGATGTTTAACTAACTCTTTTTTAGCAGTTTTAACTAACTCTTTACGTGCTTGGTCTGCTTGCAAAAATCCTACTCCTAAACCTAGCAGCGCAAACCCAATTGGCCCAAGTAAAATACCTGTAAATGCCGTAATTATACCACCAATGCCAATTACAGTAAAGTAGTTTAGCAAGATATTTTTCCAATCAAATCCGGCTCCGGCTAGTGCGAAACCAGCAAGATTTCCGTTAGACAGCGATAACAATCCCATTGCCCATTTTGCCCAGCCGGGAGAATTGTCTTCTTCAGCAGTTGTAGTGGTATTTACCTTTACGTCTTGTCCGGTGAGCTTTTCGGTGATTTGATCTGTGATTTGACTGTAAGACGCGCCATATTGTGCAGCACTGCGAGAAAGTTCTCTAAAAGCTGCATTGATATCTTTTTCAGCTGTTAATGTCCAAGCCGCAGATTTGTCAGTGATATATTGCTCAAAGGCTTTTTGTAGGGCGATGTTAAATGCTTCTCGTTTACCGCTACTGAGAAAATCAAACAGATTTAATTCCGGCTGATAGCGTAAGAAATCGTTTTCAAAGGTATTACCTAAATTTAAAACGTAGCTGCGAAAAGATTCAGAAATCATTCTTGCTTGAGTGTCTCTGGTATTGATAATTTCTTTTTGGAATTCATTCCGAATACCTGTGAGTTTGTTAAACTCTGGTTCCACTGAATCAATCCGTTTTTTCAATTCATTTACATCTTGATCAAGTAATGGTATGCGTCTAGCCACTGCTTCGCGGGTATGATTGCAAACTTGTCTTGCTAAAGTTCTGACTTGACGGAGTTCTGCGATCGCCCGTTCTCTGGTAAGAAAAGTATTAAGCGAATCCATAAACTTGGGAAACCCAGTCCCCTCTAAATCAGCTTGGGGATTTTTTAACCGTCGTCTAAGTGCTTGAATTGACGAAAGCTCAAACACCCGTTCGTCATAAATATTCTGACCTTCTACAGTACAATATTCTGTTAAATTCGCCTGAAATACTTGTCGTAATCTATCCTCAGATGCTTTGAATTCTTCCACATCATCAGGATCAATCAATGATTCCCGCACTTGATCCCAAGCATTAACTAAAAAGAAAACCGTCAACCCTCGACCTTTGATATAATTTTCTAGGTAGCGACGCTCACCCAAGGTACAAGGTTGAGAAGCTCTCATCACAAACAAAATCGCATGACAATTATTTACATAACCCAAAGATAATTCGTTTCGCGCTTCTGTATCATTCAATCCTGGACTATCGACAATTTCAATTCCCTTTTCTAGTAAGGTTAAAGGATACTCAACTACTGCATAATCAACATCGGGAAAGGCTTGTTTTTTCTCCTGCTCTAATTTTTTAGCTTCCGATGGATCAATGGTATATTTATATTTAAAATTCTGAAAATCTAGCTGTTGGGGACTTTTCCCATCATTAAAATGAATCGTAACTTTCTTTTCTGCGCCATAGCGTAAAACTGTTAACACTGCGGTACAAGGGTTAACATCGCTGGGTAATAAGTTTTCCCCAATTAAGGCGTTGAGAAAGGTACTTTTTCCCCGTTTCATATCTCCCAATACCAAAAGGCGAAATACACCTTGGCTGAGGTTTTTACTAGCTATCGTAATATCTTCGATATCTCGTTCTAAACTGAGTTTTCCTGATGAATAATCTCCAGCCAATTCAGCTTGATTAATTGTTTGTGCCAGCTTATTCAAACATATAGACATCTGCGATCGCACTTGACCAACACGCTCTAAATCTTGGATAAATCTGTCACTTGCTACTTGATCAGTCATCATAGTTACACCTTTATTAAAGATTGGTTTTCTTTGAATCAAAAAATAATTTATAACACATCCACACCAGGATTGTAACAATAATAAACCCAGCCAACACTGAGGCTATTTTCACTGCAACCAGCGCTACCACACCAAGAACAAACAGCTTCCCGCCCAAAATCACTTTTTTCATCCAAGGCTTCTGGGAATTTTCCGGCTGATGCTTCACAGTTTGATGAAAAGCCGCATCGGTAGCATGGATATTACTTTCCATTTCCCGGAGTCGTAATTCAATTTCTCGTTCTCGGAGTAAACGTTCCCGGTGTTCAAGTTCTTTTTCCCTATCTCTTTCAGATGTCATCGGTGTTCACCCCATCTAAGACAATGAAATGATATCAGCATTCACTTGCTAATCATGCAGTATACTAACTTACCCCAATATTGACTAACCCCAGTAAAATTACTATTTTAATCTTGATCGCTTGTGAAACTGAAGCTGGAAGTTAGATACGATAAAATGCGATCGCTTTCGGTAAATTTTTAGCCAAAACGACTATTCCCGCTATTATCTTTCAATCCCAGCAGCCCTCAAGGTTAATAACTTGCGTGAGAATAAGAAATACAAGCCAATCGGATAGACAGCAAAACCTAGAGGAAATCATCATGCTTTCATCCCCTTTAGTTGTGCAAATTCCTCCCTCAATGCAAATGACAGACGATCAGTTTTTTGACTTCTGTCAGGTGAATCGCGACTTACGCATTGAACGGAATCAATTTGGAGAAATATCAATTATGCCGCCCACTGGTTCAGAGACAGGTAATCGTAATTTTAACTTAGCCGGTCAATTGTATATTTGGGCAGAAAAAGATGGTACAGGTATTTGTTTTGACTCCAGCACAGGATTTAAGCTATCAACGGGTGCAGAGCGATCGCCTGACGCTTGTTGGATTAAATTGGAACGGTGGAATGCTCTCTCGCCAGAACAACAGCAAAAATTTGCCCCCATCTGTCCAGATTTTATAGTTGAACTGCGATCGCCTTCTGATAACCTCAAACCGTTAAAGGAAAAAATGGAGGAATATATGAAGGAGCCAGGAATACAGCTAGGCTTGTTAATTGACCGCAAGCATCGCCGAGTCTATATTTATCGTCCTGGTGTACCAGAGGAATGTCTGGAAAATCCCGCGACTATTAGCGGTGAATCGGTATTAACTGGGTTTGTTCTGAATATGAGTAAAGTGTGGTAGGAGCAAATGAATACCTAAGTCTTAAATCATTAGTAGAATCCCCATTTAATGCTTGCTGAATTCAACAGCAACAATGATTTGCGTGAGAATAAGAAATACAAGCCAGTCAGGTAGACAGCAAAACCTAGAGGAAATCATCATGCTTTCATCCCCTTTAGTTGTGCAAATTCCTTCCTCAATGCAAATGACAGACGAGCAGTTTTTTGACTTCTGTCAGGTGAATCGTGACTTACGCATTGAACGGAATCAATTTGGAGAAATATCAATTATGCCGCCCACTGGTTCAGAGACAGGTAATCGTAACTTCAACTTCGCCTTACAGCTAGGAGTTTGGGCAGAAAAAGATGGTACAGGTATTTGTTTTGACTCCAGCACAGGATTTAAGCTATCAACGGGTGCAGAGCGATCGCCTGACGCTTGTTGGATTAAATTGGAACGGTGGAATGCTCTCTCGCCAGAACAACAGCAAAAATTTGCCCCCATCTGTCCAGATTTTATAGTTGAACTGCGATCGCCTTCTGATAACCTCAAACCGTTAAAGGAAAAAATGGAGGAATATATGAAGGAGCCAGGAATACAGCTAGGCTTGTTAATTGACCGCAAGCATCGCCGAGTCTATATTTATCGTCCTGGTGTACCAGAGGAATGTCTGGAAAATCCCGCGACTGTTAGCGGTGAATCGGTATTACCTGGGTTTGTGCTGAATTTGAATAAACTGTGGTAGGAGCAAATGAATACCTAAGTCTTAAATCATTAGTAGAATCCCCATTACAAAACAAAATTTATGAATTACGAATTACGAATTACGAATTATTTTAATGCTTGCTGAATTCAACGGACAGGTAAGCTATGACACACACAAGCGTGATCAACCAATCCCTCGCTTTGTTTTAAACCAAGGAGATATTAAATGAAGTGGCGTGTAATTCTTGAACCAGATCCAGAAACAAGTGACTGGGCTGTTTGGTGCCCAGAGTTACCAGGTTGTGTCTCAGCAGGAGAAACAGAGCAAGAAGCCTTAGAAAATATTTGTGAGGCGATCGCACTTTATCTTGAGCCTGACACTATCGACCTAGCACCAGGTGCGCTGACGCGCGAGGTCACTGTCGGATGAGCCGTACCCGACGGATGAATGCTGATGATGTTGAGAGTATTTTACAACGTTACGGGTTTGAGCTAGTTTCTCAAAAAGGTAGTCATCGCAAATGGCGAAATATTGAGCGACAACTTCAGGTAATTGTGCCATATCACAAAAGTCGTGATTTACCCATAGGAACGCTACGCAACATCATGATGGGAGCAGATATCCCAGAGTTTGAATGGAAAGCGTAAAATATAGGATTTTAGACAAATCAGTTGTAAATCATGCGATCGCTATCATAGGACTTACGCTTTCAAGGCAGTGAAACCCCTGAATCCTTACGGGGCAATTCATGAATTGCCCCTACATTTGGTACTTGATACGTAAGTCCTATATCAGCCAAAATTTTTATAGATACTCACACAGGTATACTCAAAATGGATATTAAGAATGGCTTCCTCGGTGCTGTTGGTAACACCCCTCTGATTCGCTTAAACAGTTTTAGTGAACAAACAGGATGTGAAATCCTCGCTAAAGCTGAATTTCTCAATCCTGGCGGTTCCGTCAAAGACCGCGCTGCACTTTATATCATCCAAGACGCAGAAGAGAAAGGTTTACTCAAACCCGGTGGCACAGTAGTAGAAGGAACTGCTGGTAATACTGGCATTGGGCTGGCGCATATTTGCAACGCCAAAGGCTACAAATGCCTAATTATTATACCCGATACTCAGTCACAAGAAAAAATAGACGCACTAACAGCATTAGGCGCAGAAGTTCGTCCCATCCCTGCTGTACCCTACAAAAACCCAAACAACTACGTCAAGCTATCTGGCAGAGTCGCTGCTGAGTTGGAAAACGCTATTTGGGCGAATCAGTTTGATAACTTAGCCAACCGCCGCGCCCACTACGAAACCACAGGGCCAGAAATTTGGAAACAGACAGATGGTAAAATAGATGCATGGACAGTTGCAACTGGTACTGGTGGTACTTATGCTGGTGTAGCGTTGTACTTAAAAGAACAAAATCCGGCGATTAAATGCGTTGTTGCTGATCCGCTAGGTAGTACACTTTATAGCTATGTCAAAACCGGCGAAATCAAAATGGAAGGAAATTCCATCACCGAAGGCATCGGTAACGGTCGTGTCACAGCCAATATGGAAGGCGCACCTGCTGATGATGCCATCCAAATCGATGACAAAGAAGCTTTACGGGTAGTTTACCAACTGCTAAGGAAAGATGGGTTGTTAATGGGCGGTTCAACAGGTATTAATGTTGGCGCAGCTGTCGCCCTAGCGAAACAGTTGGGGCCAGGACATACCATTGTCACCATCTTATGTGATAGTGGTTCCCGCTATCAGTCGCGGATATTCAACCCTGAATGGCTAGCCTCAAAAGGACTTTCAATAGATTAGTCATTTGTCATTAGTCATTGGTCATTAGCTTCCGACTTTTGACAAAGGACAAATGACAAAGAATAAAGAACAATGGACAAATGTCAAACATAACTCAACCATCAAACTTCCCCAGAATAGACCAACCCTCTTCTCCTAAATGCGTGCGGGTTTGTCAAAATCGCACTTGCAAAAAGCAAGGTGCAGTTAAGGTTTTAGCAGCATTTGCAGCTTTGCCAATCCCTGGTGTAACGATAACGGCTAGCAGCTGTTTGGGACAATGCGGCAATGGGCCGATGGTGCTGGTATTACCCGATATGGTTTGGTATAGCGGGGTTCAACCCGATGAAGTATCTCTACTGATAGAAAATCATTTGCTAGGTGGTCAAACAGTCCAACAGATGCTCTATTATCGGTTTCATCCCCAGAAATCAAACTAAATTTTCAATATTAATGTCTGCAATCTTGTTGAGTGAAGTGAGGCATCCAATGAATATCCAACAGCTGCGTCAATCCTTAAAACAAAACTGGCTAAGTTACTACGAGCAAAATATTTCCTGGCTGGTCAAAATGCGAATTTGGGGTACTTACAATGGTCTGCGCCGTCCTTTGTCCGGTTTTATTTTGGCAACACTCTCTGTTTTAGAACCCCAGTTTGATGAAATACTTGCTTTTATGGTGGAGTTGAATAACGATCCAGATAAAATAGTCGCTGCTTTAGGTCTTAACTTCAATCCCGATCAAGAGTTACGTTTAATAAAATCAGACGATTCTATGGCTATAAGCCAAGTTGAAAGCGAACCGCCAGATGAGAATCATTCTGAGGATGAATATCTGTCATCGGCTGTAACTACCAGCAACATTGCGCCTCATTCTCTTGCCAAGACTCTAGATTCTAACTTTTCACGCGCCGATGAACTTGTGCCATCAATTACAGCTACAACTGAAGTAATTCTTAAACGCAAACCGGAGTTGGTAGTTGCTGCAACTAAAATTGCTCCAGATACTCCGGTAAAAACGCCATCCTCCGGTTTGCTAAGGGAATCTCAAGCAGTACGCTGGCACTCTGGTCAGTTACCTTCAAGAGCATCGGCGACAATGACTGCTGAGGTTAACAGCAAAGCTAAAACTATGCCATCTGTGGCATTAGCTACTGAGGTTAAAAGTAACGCCCCATCTGTCAGAATCCCTGTGGGCGCATCATTGGCAATTACCACTGAGATTTCTAGTAATCGTAAACCAATGCGATCGCCCCTTGGGCGGCTCCCTTCAAAAGCATCGCTAGCAATTACTACTGAGGTTAAAAGCAACGGCAAGCATCCGAATATTCAACCAGAAGAAGTTAAAAGCAACGGCAAGCATCCGAATATTCAACCAGAAGAAGTTAAAAGCAACGGCAAGCATCCGAATATTCAATCAGAAGATGTTAATAGGAAAGCGAATCTAGCAACCACTAATGCCCGTAGTATAGCTTCTTGGGTAGATGAATTTTGTTACGGCGCTAGCAATAAAGAAGATGTTTTGACTTGAATTAGTTATGGGTAATCGTGAGAAACAAACGGGATTTCTATGACTTCACCTTCAGTTTCTCCCACTTTGACTTTTAACCCTACGCCACCAGCTTTAGTGCGAATGTAACCTAGTCCAAAGTAACCATCAGTGGTTTCTGTGTAACTGGTAAGTTTACCGACTTTTTCATCTCCAACTGCGATCGCACTTCCAACTTCAGCAGGAGCATTGAGCCTTATACCTAAAAGGTGTTGTTTTACACCTTTATATGTATTTAATCGAGCAATAGTTTCTTGCCCAATATAGCAACCTTTAGTAAAAGAAATTGTTTGCCACAAACCAACTTCCAGAGGATTGTAATCATCTGTGAGCTCCGCATCTGGGGCGGGGCGGCCTTGTAAAATTCGCAAAGCATCCCAGGCGCGATCGCTCATCTCTACCGCCCCAGCTTCTAACAATTTGTTCCACACCGAAGATTTGTCAGTATAGGGGAAAGTAAAAGTGTATCCGGGAGCCGCTAACCCACTACCTACAGCAATCCGCACTCCTTCAGCCGCAGCAATGGTGTATACTTTGTGACTACCGTAAGGTTGCCCAATCAGTTCGCCAATACCCAACTTTTCTAAAACAGCGTCACTTCCTGGGCCAATCAGGCTGAAGGTATTGGTGTATTGTGTAATATCAGATAATTCCACCTTATCGGCATAGAAAATATATTTATCCAGCCATTCCATCAGATATTGGCGGCGGTTGGGTGAAACTAGCAAGATTACTGCATCTTCTCTAACGTAGGCGGTTGCTAAATCAATTGTTCTGGCTGTGGAAGTGACAAAAACCGTATCACAACCTTGTCCAGGCTTGAGTATTTGGAAATTGTTAGTACTTTGGTTGTGTAAGAAATTGAGGCGATCGTCGCCAGCTACTTTGATCCGTCCCCAGGCGGTGCGATCGCATATCGCAACCCCAACTTTGGCGGCTTCGATAGCTGCTGCGTCTTTATCGTCAATTGTAGATGTTGGCATGGTGATGAGAAGTTGCCCTGTTTGAATATTGTCGCACTGAAAATCTTAGCAAATAAGCGTTTGCGGCTTCAATGCATCTCCGATTTTCTTCTAGCCTATAATTAAATCAAAAGAAAGTGCCGAACAATAAAAACTTATGAAACGAACTTTTACTGCAAGTGTATGGCAGGAAGGTAACTGGTTTGTGGCACAGTGCTTGGAGATTGATATTGCTAGCCAAGGTGAGGCTGAAACTGAGGCATTGGCTAATCTTGAGGAAGCTTTGTCACTACATTTTGAACCACCAGTAGCTACTGTTCTTCCTCAGATTAAGACACTTCAGGTAGAAATAGCCGCTTAAACCATTATCTTATCGTGAGGTTAAGCGTAGATTAGAGGCAGCAGGCTTTGAGGAAGTTAGCCAAAAAGGAAGTCACGTAAAGTTTGTCAAATTTACCGAAGAAGGAACCCGTACTGCGATCGCGCCTCGTCATCGAGAAATTACTATTGGTACGCTGGGCAGTATTATACGACAAGCGGGGATAAGTGTAGAAGAGTTTGAGGTTTTGTAAGGGCGCTTAGGCGTGAAAGGGGTTATGCTTAAAGCGATCGCTTTACGGAAAGTATCTGTAAACATCTTTCCTATACAATACTCTCACAAAAATTACTATACTCTCTGATACTGCAATTCCAACTCTGTAGTCTCCAATTCTGACGTGATAATAGTTGCCATCAGCTTGGACTTTTTTTATATTACTTATATCCGCTAGATTTTCGGTGTTTTGTACTTCTTCAATTACCGCTTTAATCTTTTTAAGTAAGGCTTCGTCCCGAATATTATTTAAATCTTTCTCAAAGCTTTTTCTGAAGTCTATATTCATCCTTTAGTTTCCAAAATTTGGAAAATAGCTTCGCGGCTGACAGTTTCACTATTTTCACCTTCTTTAATAGCTCTTTCTAAAGCTATATCTTCTATAATTTCTGTCAATAAATCATAAAGTACTTCTTTCTGCTCTTGAAGTACCTCAGCAATTGCTGTTTTCAACAGTTCTTTATTAGTTTTAGCCTTAACACGTTGTAAAGCATCTAAAAGACGTGCTGCATTCTCAGCTGACTGAAACAAATATGCTGTCTCTATGATGCTATTAAGTTCCGCAGTAGGAATTATAGACACGCTTTCCGCACCTTCACGATTCACAACTACAGGTTCACGACTGTTAATTACCTCTTCGTAAATTTTATCAAAATTATTGCAAGCTTCAGTGTAGTTTGTTTGGTGAGACATTTTTTGTTCCTTAATTTATCTGTTACTCTTTGCTGGTAGATAACTAAAGAGTTGCTTTCGCTTGAATTTCTTGAATTATAGTTAAAATTTCTTCTTTCGATTCGATGTGCTTTGCTAGAACTTCAGCAGTTGATTCAAGTACCCGTTCAGAAAATAATTTAGCTAAATCTTGCCGCAAACTCTGCCCAATGTAAAACTTGATTAATGCTTCAAGCGTCATATCTCGATTAGCTGCAATTTTTTTGAGCGATTCTAATGCATCTGTTGGTATTTTTATTGGTACTGTTTCTGTAGTACGGGGTTTTAAGTATAGTTCGAGTTCTTCATCATGCTTGTTCATATAACTTTCTTTCTGTGTTAGTAGCTGGACGGGCAGAATAAAGAATATTTACCTAATATGTTGTATGTAAGATACGCTCAAAATTTTAATGCTTATCCATTAAAATTTGCCCAAAATAACTAAGAAAGTCTTGCAGGATTTCCTTTAAATTAATGGATACCTTCCACATATTCCACTTATCATTAAAACGCTCGTCGTAATTGACTATTAAGTAAGCGCTACCATCACTTAAAGTTTCCGGGTTAAATTCCTCTAAGGTGGTATTGGAGAAAGCAATGTATCTGCGTTCGTAGTCTTCGTAACCATTCATAGCAGCCCACATTATTTCAAGTGGAGGATCTTTCTTATAACATGTATTTATGCAACAATCGCCCACTGTTTTACCTTCAGCTTGCAAGATGTGCCAATAATTAAGATGGAGTGATTCTAAAAAAATATCTTTCTTATTAGGTAATACCCAAAACCTTCCCTTTGTACAAAGGCATATCTCTTCTACAGCATTACTATATTCCCAATACTTCAGGTTGAGTAAATGTGGTTCTAAAATATCTAATGGGATAGAAATAAATAAACGATCTTTCTGTTTTAATAAAATAAGTTGATAAGGATTACTTCCTTTTTCAGGATTTTTAAGTTGATAGCCTACATATTGCGATGTCTTGCTCATCTTAAACTTTTGCTCAAAACCAATCTGCTGAAGCATATTGGTAGCCAAAAACATTAATTCTTCCCCAACTTCTTCTAAAATTTCGTCACCTGACAAAGCTAAAAAAGCCACGCCGTCATAGTTTATCCTTTCCGATTGGTTGCTAGCTTCATTAGTAATAGCAGGAGAGCAATTACTTACCCATTCAGGTTTATACTTGAGAAATAGATCCTTTAACTTGTCTCTTAAAGGGCGATCGCCTGGAAATTCGCTTTTAATACCAAAATCCTTATATATATTTGAGATTTGCTTGCGTACAGTTCCTTCTGCACGTCCCCTAGACTGAGCAATCTCATCATTAGTGTATCCAGTCAGCAACAACTTCAACACCTCTACCTTGCGAGGTGCTTTCCTTAGCTTTTCCAGAGCTTCATTAAACTGCCGACTATTCATACTTTTCAGAATACCGCATTTTCTTTAATCTGCGTACTTTGCGTATTGTGCGTATTCACATTTATTTTATGGGTGTCCATTGCTTTGCGTATCTGCGTAATGAGCATGATATACACAGAAGCGTTTGAGTGAACCAATGGAAAATAATTTTAGATTTGTTCAATTAGAAATACCAGGAATGGAGCAATTTCTTATCCAAAAGAAAACTGTCTCAGAAACAAGCAAGATGATTCTACAAACTATTACAGATATTTCGGCTAAAAGTCAGAACAATCAAATCACATTCCATCAATTAGAAATACTAGGGATGGAAAAATTTCTCGCCAAATTAAAAACACAGTCAGAACCTAACAACTCAATTGACTATAGCCGCATGAGTGAAGATTTTGCTGCTTGAGGAAAAAGCGTAGGCGCAGCCCGCCGTAGGCATCGCCTTACTCATAAGCCCATGCAAGTGGGCTTAGTTCGTGTATTTTATTTTCAGGGCTTCAACTTTCTGGCAATTTAGCAAACGCCTGCTTAACTAACTCCTTTGCCTTAGCATCCAAACGCAGCCAATCCACTTCACCGAGTTCATCAATTAAACTACTATCAATATCAGCAGCTTCCTTCTCTGAGGTGTATTCAACAAAACACACCTGATAACACAGTTCCCACAAATCGATACTTGCTTCTTGCTGTTGACGCTGCAAACGTAGATGATATCCTGGATGGGGCATCGGCAGACGAGCCAGAGTTCCTCTGATTTCATCCGCTTCTTGAGGTGTTGCAGTTTCTATTGCTTGCAACAACTCAGTCACCAATGCTTTGATCTCATCAGTGGTGCTAGGCGGCCAAATCAGGACATCGTGGTAAGTTCCCGTCCAGTCAGATTCATCAAGCTGCTTGCGGATATTGTCGATAACGCGGATGAAAGCAGGCTGCATGAGGATTTCAGCTTGCTGCCATGCAACTGAGTTTGTTATTTTAGGTGGCATTGGTAGTAAACAGGGACACTAAAAGAAAAATAAACAGTCTGTGTTTATTAAAAAGCTGCGTTTTTAATCTAAATCTTTTCTCAAGATAGCGGATTTCATTGAAGAAAATTTGGAGATATTTATTACCAGCTGGAAAATTAGGTAATAACTCTGGGGAGGGAATATGATCGGCAAGCTACTAGACCATCGTTACCAAGTAATTCGAGTCCTCGCAATGGGAGGATTTGGTCAAACCTACATTGCCCAAGATACTAGGCGTCCCGGCAATCCTCTCTGCGTTGTCAAGCACCTCAAACCCGGAACTGACCCTAGAGTTTTTGATACTGCTAAACGTCTGTTCAACAGCGAAGCCGAAACTTTAGAAAAACTGGGCAATCATGACCAAATACCCAGGCTGCTAGCATACTTTGACGAAAACCAAGAATTTTATTTAGTACAAGAATATATTGAAGGACATACCCTAGCTGAAGAACTTATACCTGGTAAGGGCTGGAGTGAAAGCCAAGTAATTCAACTATTGCAAGAAGTTCTAGAAATTCTCGAATTTGTCCACCGCCAAGGCGTGATTCACCGCGATATCAAACCAGATAATATCATCCGCCGGGCCTCAGATAATAAGTTAGTTTTAGTAGACTTTGGCGCAGTAAAACAACTGCGTACACAACTGGTAACAGTGGGCGGACAACCCTCTGCCACAGTGGTTATTGGCACTCCTGGCTATATGCCCACAGAACAAGGGCAAGGTAAACCCCGTCCCAACAGCGATATCTATTCTCTTGGCATCATTGCTATTCAAGCATTAACAGGATTACAGGCAACAGAATTGCAAGAAAACCCGGATACGGGCGAAATCATCTGGCAGCAATCTGTAACCGTGAACTCTCGACTAGCGGCAATATTGTCTAAAATGGTGAGTTATCACTTTAAAGACCGCTACCAAAACGCCACGGAAGCGCTGCAAGCATGTAAAGAGGCGATTATACCAGCACTTTCCCCACCTCAAGAATCTGCCAAAACTTCTAGTTACCAAACTGTCAAATCCCAGCCTCAAGTTTCTCGACTGCAAACTGTTGCAGTTGCACCAGCAAATCCTGTCCCCGCTAAACCTGCGCGTAAAGACTCTGAGAAATCCGACCCATGGCCGATATTAATTGCGATATTATTGGCAGGTGGTACGGCTGCTTTGGTAGCAAATATATCTCCAAGTGTGAAAAATTTAGCTTTTAATCTTACAGGTAAGGATACTGCCTTAGCAAACAAATGCTCGGCTGTTGTCGTCAGAAATTCTAATATTCGTTCTGAACCTAGTTCGATAAATTCTGATATTGTGCAAACAGTTGGTGATGATAACACCAGTTTCGAGGTGACTGGCAAACGCACAAAACAAGGTTGGATAGAACTTAAACTTAACTCTGGTGATTTGGCTTGGGTACGCTCGTATGTGATAACCAATAATCAAGAATGGGGTTCTTGCCTGCGCGAAAAAGGCATTGCAACTAAGATTGTAGATGATAGTAGCTTGGTTGCGACTCGATCGACTCCCAAGGGAAAACCAAAATCTAGCGATGTAATAACTGCATTACCAGAAAAGCCGAAGGGGTCAACTGACGATGCTGGTAAAATAGAGCGATCGCAGCCTACTGATAACAGTGCCAATATTATAGAACAAGCAAGACAGAAGTATGAATCAGGAGATATAGTTAGAGCGATCGCACTTTTAAAATCGGTTCCAGCAAATGCCGCTTCTGGTATCAAAGAAACCGGCAAAATGATTGCCCAGTGGCAGCAAGATTGGACTAAGGCGGAGGCATTCTCTAATGAAATCAACAAAGCAATAGATGATGGTAAGTGGGATAAAGTTTTAGATTATAGAAACCATCCAGAAAAGTTGCCTAATACTAAATACTGGCGAAACAGAATAGAACCATTATTTAAACAAGCAGCCGAAAATCTGGCAAAACAGGCACTAACTAAACTAGAAAATCAAGGTAATCAAAAGACTACTCAACATAAACTTCCCAATACTAACCAACCTGCCACTACAAAAAGTCCTAATGCTACAGAAACTCCAGAAAGTGGCTTTTAAAGACTGTTTACCTCATTACCAGCCCTCTTGCTGCTAATGCCTAAAATTAGACTTTGCCTCCTGAATTTGCGGCAGTAATATCAAGTTCGGGTAATTACTTATAATAAAATCTATCATGTAGGTTGGGTTGAACTAAAGTAAAATCTCTGTATTTGGCTCGTAGTTGCGCTTTAGCGCATCCGGATAAAGATGCGCTAAAGCGCAACTACAAACCAGTGATGATTATTTGCGCCGACTTACTTAAGTCCTATAAGTGTTTAACCGAACCGAGTATAACCCAATAAAAAACATTTCCAGGTATAACCTGGAAACGAGATTTTAAATCGGTGTTTCTCTGTGGTTTGATTTTCCCTACTAGTAGAGGGTGGCGTAAATCAAGCTACAATTTTAAAACTTGCAAAAGCCTTGATATACAAAACTTTTGACTGCGTGAATGCGTGACTTCCGGCTTGCGGTGCTAGTGCATTTCGTCGTATTCTGGGGCTTCAACTCGTCTTGCTTCCATCCGCGAAGCAGGCAAAAACTCAGCGCGACGCACTGGAACCAAAGGCGGTGTATTTCCTTGGTAGGGGTGAATCACTTGTACAGTACGGGCTGGACGCTGCCGAGGTGAGAATAAAGCCAATACGCCAGCAACGACAACACCACCACCAATAGTGAGAGTTGCGCCTCCTACAGCCCAAAGCACGGGTGAAGACCACCAAGAATTTTGCGGCTGGAGTGCTGTTACTTTTTGTTGGTTATACTGCTGCTGGGCTTGTTGCCACTGCTGCTGAGTATTGAAATTTTGAACTTGACCTTGGAGTTGTTGATTTTGCACCTTCAGCTGTTCATTGTCGTTTTTTAAACGTTCCAACTGCATCTGCGTGTTCAGCTTCTCCATCTCCACACGCTGGTCAGCATTGGCACCAGTGGATGGCTGACTGGGATACATTGGTTGCCCATAAGGCCCATAAGGATACATTTGTGGCTGTATTCCCGGCGCTACTACAGCCCCTGGCATTTGCGGAGCAACAGCAAAGTTAGACTGTAGGGGGGTATTTGTTCCTTTGAGCAATACGAGAGCCGCCAGCCCAGCTACGGCAACCCCGCCGATAAACGCCATACTCTCACTCATCGCCTTTGCTCCTCAATTGCGACCTAATTATAACCATTTGTGACTGACTCACTCTCACACTCATAAATTATGCCTACTTGACTTCACATAATACTCAAACTATAAGCTACCGGGTCAGCTAGTTTTTTTACATCATGATATCTGATGTTAATATTCAAAACCATAACGGTCAAATTGTCTACCAAAAGCATAGAAAAACTACACTGTTATACTTTTTTTAATCTAGTTTTCCCGTCTAATCAAGAGGAGTATTTGTACTGGTGCTGTTGGTCTTGATGGCAGCCTTGAGACTTTGGCAAAATTGAGCGATCGCCGAAAGTCCCTGTTCTGGGGTACCTTCTGCTAACCGTTTTACAAAAGCGCTACCGACGATCGCAGCATCCGCGCCCCATTCCTTTACCTGACGGGCTTGTGCAGCTTCAGAAATACCAAAGCCTACACCGATGGGTTTATCAGTAACACTACGAATTTGTTTGAGTAAATCAGACACGCGGTTTTCTAGTTGCGATCGCACCCCTGTAACTCCGGTGACGCTGACTAAATAAATAAATCCAAGCGATGAATGAGCGATCGCTTCTATGCGTTGGGCAGAACTGGTGGGCGCTACCAACAAGATTACGTCAATTCCCATCTCACTAGCTGATTGGATCAAGCCTGCTGCTTCTTCCAAGGGCAAATCTGGTACTACCAATCCCCCCACCCCAGCAGCCGCAACTAAAGAGAGAAATTTGTCAATTCCCCGGTGCAGAATTGGGTTGTAGTAGGTAAATAGGATAATAGGCGATCGCAATTTGGGAGTAATTTCTTGCAACATTTCTAGAACCTGCTCTAATTTCGTACCCCTTTGCAAGGCGCGAGTAGCAGCAGCTTGAATTACTGGCCCATCAGCCAGAGGATCGGAATAGGGTATACCCAATTCTATAATGTCGGCTCCACTACGATCTAGAATCTGCAACGCTTTTGCTGTTGTTTCTAAATCTGGATCGCCAGCAGTAATAAACGGAATTAAAGCGCACTCACCATTTTGCTTAAGGGTTTCAAAGCAATCAGAAATTGCAGTCATTAGTAATTAGTCATTAGTCAGTGGTTATTGGTCATTAGTCGTTGGTCATTTGTAACTAAACAAAGAACAAATAACAACTGACCAATGATAACTTTACACCTGAGATTGTTCTTCTTGTTCTATTTCGGCTTGAATTCGTGCTAGTTCTTCGGGACTAAGCTCATCTAACCGCTTTTGCAGAAAGTCTTGCTCATACTGTTCCCGTTGTTGGTGGTAGGTCATTTTTTGTCCCACCGCGCGGAAAAAATAGGTGGCTAACCAGCCAACTAACCCACTGATTAGTAAGACTTGGCTCCATATACCAGCTTTTTGATTATCCAAACCGACTAGCTGTAATCCTACATAAGCCAAGCCGCCAGCAATAAAAACGCCCAAGCCAATTCCAATAGCGTCAATCCGTCGCATGAGAGTTATGACCTACCAATTTAGTTAAACTTCAATTTGTCGCCGTTGGGGCCGAAAATTTAGAAACGGCGATAGAACCAATAAACCCGGAAAGAAGAAGAACACCAAAAAGTACATAAAGGTACGCTCGATGGAGGTAGCTACATACCAACGCTGCTTCAGGTACAGCAAAATAGCAATTGGGATTACCAGAAGGTAAGCTCCAGCCAAAGTCAGATACAACAGGGCGACAATCATAAACTTTCAAGTCTTAAGCATCTGTTTTCCATCATAGGCTGAAGAGCGAAACTGAGGAAACTATAGTCATGATGCTTTCAATATAACTACCCCAAAATTCCTCTATGTCCAAATTGATTGACAAAAGGTAGTGTTATGCTATAATAGAAAATCTGCTGACAAATAAATGCTATAGTCACAACAAGATAGAAAACTCATCCAGATTGATTACGAGGAAGCTTGGAAAAGTTGCAACTCTAAAAAGCGATCGCTCAATCTGGAAAAAATATTTTTAATCTAGTTGGACAAAAGACACAATTGATGGTGGAATAGATGAGGAGGTATTTGCTGCCTCCAAAAAATAACTAGTTATGCTAGTTGCAAAACACCTGCGGGGGTGTGGCGGAATGGTAGACGCTACGGACTTAAATAATTGAGCCTTGAAGGAGAAATCCCTCAAGTGGAAGCTCTCAAACTCAGGGAAACCTAAATCTGGTGACAGACATGGCAATCCTGAGCCAAGCCCAAAAATTTTAGATTTGCGATTTTAGATTTGCGATTAGTATACAATCCAAAATTCAAAATCTAAAATCCAAAATTGAGGGAAGGTGCAGAGACCCGACGGGAGCTACCCTAACGTTAAGCCGAGGGTAAAGGGAGAGTCCAATTCTTAAAATCTGATGCTAAAACTATCAGGTAGTAGTGAAAACTGCGGGAGAATGAAAATCCGTTGACCGTAAAAGGTCGTGTGGGTTCAAGTCCCTCCACCCCCATTTTAGAACCGAAAGTACTCTTATACCTTGTATAGGAGTATTTTTGCATAATGATAGATGAACACTTCTGAGGGACACGGTAATGCCCATTGGTGTCAACTTAACCTAAAACTCATGTCCTTAGCTTACCTCACCCTCAATCCCTCTCCGATATATTGGAGAGGGAAGCTAGATATTCGAGAGGGAAGCTAGATATTGGAGAGGGAAGCTAGATAGAGGATGAAGTTTTGCATTTTATTTAATCCACGTTCCTAAGTATATACCTAAGAATCTTTAGTCTACTCAACTAGACTTTAGCTAAAAGCCAAAGAACTTTAGTTCCAGGCGGGTGAGGAAGCCAACAGTTAAGCTTAAGCTGACACGTATGGATAATACCGTGTCTCTACCCATGTAGCGTATGCAAATAAAAATCTTTATAAGAGTAAGCAATTCCACTGAAGGATTTGATAAAGGATTAAACAATTTATGTTTAATCCTTTATTTATAGGCGGAGTTTATCAAATTTGTGTAAAAAGATTACTGAATATCTCAAGAATAGATTGGTGCTAGTGTTCACCCAAGTTAAGCTGATAATAATACCAACATTAAACCTTTTCTTTTTATCCTGATAACTGAAATGACCGCTAATAGTTTATCAATTAGTCAGGAATACCCCCTTTATATTACGTCTACCTTTAGACAGATAAATGTGCAATTTGCACAAGAAGAGGTTTATACTTTCTTCATACAAATTGTCCATGCAATGTCGCCAGATGAAGTTTTACGCGAATTTAAAGCTTTATTTCTAGATGGTCTTGATTCAGAATTTTGTTATTCTATACCTGGAATATACAAGATTTTTTTAGATGACAAAGAAGATGATTTTCATCATACACTTAAGCGCTGTATATATATAATAATAAACAATTGGAAAACTAATAGAAAAGAAAAATACATCCAAAAATTAGTTAACTTGTTTATTATTCTAGATTTAGAATTAAAACCAAATTATTTGCCAGCAATAAATATCTGCAAAACCTGGCTTAATAATTTTATCAACAGCAAAGACTATCAAGAAATAAAACTATTTGCTGCTAAATATGACGAATTATCTAAAGGTCATTGGGCTAATCGTTACACTTCCTATTTATTAGTTGCTCAATCTGTTAATGATGATAATCCAAAAGAGCAACAAGAAGCTGCCAAAAAGCTTTATAGACAGATAAAAGAAAAATTTAAGTTTGAATTGGCGATGTATATTGCTCGTTCTCAATCTGCCGCATCAAGCACAACACGCTACAAAAATCCTAGTGTGTTAGGAGATAATGTTTTGCATTTAATAAAAGCAATTGTTTTAAAAAAAGGTGTGTTTAGCCATGAGAATATTGCCAATATATTTATCAAGCAAACTCAAGGACAAACCCTTGAAGAATTTAAAAAAAGTATAGAAAAATATCTATTTTTCTCTGTAGATAATCAAGAATTAGTTAAGACTTTGCGGCAGCAGTTTGCCGAAAAATTATCTTTATGGAAGAAAGATTATAATCAAGAAGTAATCACTAAAGAATTATTTTTGAGAACATGTAATCGAGTGATTGATTGTTTGACAACAGAAAACGGCAAAGAACCTTCGTTGTTATTTATATTATTACTTACCCAAGGTCACTCTTTAACATTGGTTATTATCCTCTTAAAGACTATTTTAATTTGTAGAAATTCTCGTAGGCATTTAGAGATTAAAATTGCTCATCTGATTCGTTATTACGAAAAATCTCCTGAAGATGAGTGTAAGTGGGTAATCAATTTTATGGAAATTTTTAATATAACGTTTGCAATTTACACAGAAAATGTAGAATATAACTTGATTAAGATGGAAAAAGACCAAAGCAGTAATCCGTACTTAAATCTGGATGCTTATCGGGTGTTTTCACAGATGAAGGTAGATAAACAAAAATGAGTGTCGTTTGATTCATGATTTAGCAAGGCGTTCGTCTAACCAAGCCAAAGCAGCACCCGCAGTTTCAGCTAGAATACTAATGAGGCGATATAGAGCGATCGCACCAAATACTAAAGCAGATGGAAAATGGTGTCGTAAAAGTTCATACGCAGTCGCTTCAAACACACCTAACCCACCAGGCGCACCCGGAATCACAAGCCCCAATAACCAAGCGCAGCTAAAAGCCCCTAATAACAAAGGAATTTGATTCACATTCAACGAACCCAAGGCGAACATAGTTAATATAAACCCAGTGGCGCGTAGTCCCATAAAGCCCAATTCTCCTAACAAAGGGCGTAGGGGATAGCTTTTAAGACTCAAGGGAACAGTTGTCTCAGTGGTAGCAGCAGACTTTTTTGCTTTCAATCTGTAGAAAAAGCGAATAACGGGGTTTAAAAACCAAGGATGAATCGCACAAAGGACTACAGCTAAACTCAGCAATTGGAATATTTGTAGAACAAAACTACTATTAGTTGCTGCAAATTGGCTACTGCATAAGACAATGATAATTAAAGCAGCCGTTAGCATGAGTAGGGGTTCTAGCAAAACGCTTAAGGTGGCTGCACCAGCAGAAACATTGGCATTTTTGGCGGCGACAATTCGCCCGTAGTAATGCCAGATATTACCTGGTAAATACTTAGCTATGTTCGTTTTTAGATAAACCTGGATCAATTGGGGAGGCGATACAGGTTGATTTAACTCTTGCAAAATCCAAGTCCAGATCCAGCCAGCCCAAGTATGTGCTAGTAAAGTGATGCCTGTAGCGATCGCCATAATTGCCCATCCTACCCCATCAATGCGGATAGCAGTCACTCCAATCCAATTATCTTTCAGAGCTTTCGCTAAAAAAAACAGCGTTCCGCCCAGAATTATCCAACGTAAAAATTGCTTCATGAATTTAGTAATTTAACGATTAGGGCAACCAGGGGCCAATGCCTCACCTATTACAGTACATCAGTTATTTATTCAAAGCTTTTGAAGTATCAAACAGGTTGATAAATATAAAACCTCACCCTGTCTCAGGCTTCCCCCGACAATAATAAAGAGAGGGATTGAGGGTGAGGTTTGATCTTATATTTAACGAACTTTGGGGGTTTAAGTCCCCTGTCTCTACAGGCAGCACGTTTTGATGCCTCAATCTAAATCCCCGTCACAAAACGTAATTGCGTACAGCCCAAAGGGCCATGAAAACCGCGTAGCGTGCCGGAGGCTCTATGGGCGAAAAAGCGAATTGCGAATTGGTTTAATTACGCCTACCTACTTAGTTCTTTTTATGCAACCTATATTACCTTATTTTATATCTCTCTAGAGTTAGATAAAAATATTATTTTTGTAGTAATTAAAATGTAGCCTGCGCTAGAGGTCAAGTGGATTTTATTATTCATATCCTTAAAAAGGTTATCGAATGAGCGAACCAAAACAAGCACAAATTGCTGACCACTCCAAAGATTCAGCAAATTCTTAACTTATTAATATTTTGGTAAGGAGGACTACGTGAACGCTGTGAGACTATTCTTGAAAAAAATAAGATTGCGCCAGATAGTAACTATCTTTTTAGCTGGACTATTGTTGATAGTTAGCACTGCTTGTAGTGGGGCAAATGCTCAAGGTGCAAATCCACAAAATCCTGCTGTACAAGCTGGTGGAGCAAACAATCCTTATAAGAATGGAGGAGACAACTATACCAACAATAGATTGTCTACCGATCCAAAAATAACAAATCCAAAAGCCAATCAGGGACGCGACCAAGCTAGCTTACAACCAAGTTCGGAATTGTTGATTGCTACAACAAATAGAGAATCGAAGATACTCTATCCTGGTGCTGAGACACCAGCAGGTCGAATCGAGAAAGAAGCAGAACTACCAATTATCACAGACAAGGACTTCCAAGAACCTGAACCAGGTGGTTTGATTCAGGATGAACCAAAGGTAGGAGAGCGGATTCAAGATCGGATTGAGACTGTAAAAGAGAATCTTGAAGAAGCTTCGGGCTTTTTGAAAGATAAGGGTGATGAAGCTGCTGCTAGACCGGAATTACAAAAAAATCCAGCAGTAGGCAGATAAAACTCTTATTTTTCTGAATGCCTTGGATGTAAAATTAATTGCAAATGCCATCTTGGTTGAAGTTTAACTTAGTCACAAAAATGCAAGGAGTAGAAGTATGAAAAAAGCAATGAATTGGCTCAAAAGCATTCGTCCCTTAAAAGTTTTAACTGTTTTTTTGGCAGGAACATTCTTATTTGTGGCCCAAGCTTGTAGTAGCCCAGGAATAGCAACAGAACCACCACAGCCTGAGTCACCTTATACTCAACGATACGATTCTACAAAAGATTATCCTCTCTCCTCTCCGGCAGGTGGGATGAATAACTTTAGTGATGTAGATCCCAGAGCGAAATTAGATGAAAAGGCAGCTAACGACAGGTCTGATGCGCTGGCAAAAAATTCTCAAAAAAATATTGACCAGAAGGGAATTGACAGCCCAGAACAATATGGTAGAAATTACAAACAAGGTACACCCCTTGGTGAAAGAGTGAAGAACTTGGGTGAAGATATCGGCAGTTCAGCTAATGAATTGGGAGAAGGCGTAGTTAAGGGTACTCAACGAGGAATTGAAAATCTCAAGGGAAATACCCAGAATGCAACCGAAGGCGTGACAAAGAATGTTCAGCGTGGGGCTGAAGATGCTGGTAAAAATGTTAAGCGCACAGCTGAAGATGCAAGTAATGCAGTGAAGAAGGCTGTTGATTGAAATTAGTTATTCAATCTGCTGCAAAAATATAAAAGCGCCCACAGAGTTTTGGTCTGGGGTTATGTAAACAAAGCCTGCTTAAGCAGGCTTTGTTTGAGTTTTTGGTGGGTAGGAGGGTTATGCAAGCTTATTTGTTTTTTAGCTTATTACGCGGTCTTTGATCGCACCCTTGAAGTAACAGCCTTTGTTAAACTGAAGCTATCCGCTAAACACTGGACATTAGTGGACAACTAATGCAAACCATTGTAGAGGTAGCCAGTCTAAGTCCCTAGTGGGCTACGTTGTAAGGGTCAAGATACCAAAGAATGCTTTCCAGTTCTTTGCTCTATCGTTCAGTTTTAAATATCTGTACTTAGCTAAAGAAGTGAACTGAGCATGACAAGCCCTAACAACTTTGACGAGGAAAAACTTACCTGAGAAATCAGAGGACAATCAATGTCTAATTTTGTTTTTGTGATTGACGCTAACAAACAACCACTCATGTATGGGTTTTCCACAAATGTCCGGCGAATCAGTGATTAGAGGCATACCGATCGCTAATTAACGTGAGTTCGATTAACCCTTCCCTGACTGGATGATTTGCTGCTTTGGCCTTGTTCAACGATTTGGTAAAGTTTCTCTTCAAGTTTTTGCATACATGCCGACCAATCAAATTCGAGTATCGAGGGGCGAGCGTTCCGAGTCATATCTGCTTTCAAATCGGGATTTTCTAAAATCGCAATCACCTTTTGGGCGAAGTCTGTGGGGTTGTTGGGTTGGGCAAGAAAGCCGTTACGACCAGGAGATACCTGTTCTGAGGTTGAGGGTGCAATAACTGCAACCAGAGGGGTTCCAGACGCTAGTGCTTCGTTATTTGTAGTGCAGAAGTTTTCCGTAATCGAGGGATTGACAAAGACATCCGCTCTGGCAAACCAACCTAAAAGTTCTGTACCGTGAGACTCGCCCCATACAGTAATACCCGATCCAAACTTTTTAGCACGCTGACGAATTTCCTCATCTAGTGGACCACTACCAACAATCACTAGATGAACATCAGGGATTTTGGCAGCGATCAGCGGAAATATATCAAGTAGTTGGTTGACATTCTTTTCCGGGGTGATGCGTCCCACAAATAAGAGAGTTGGTCGGTTGTCGTTAGGAATTGGGTTATAACAAATGTTTCGCGGGTGAAATTTTTCGCAATCAATGCCTTGATAAGGGACATATTCGGCACGTTGGCATTTCAGTTCTTCGTATTTAGTGAGTTGTTCTTTAGAAGAAAAGTAATTGAAGTCATAAGACTCACTAAATTGCTTAACTAAAGTGGGGATGATGGGACGAACCAAATTAAAGAATTTATCCCCAAAGTAATATTTGATATACGCAACGATATCTGTATGGAAGAGTGATATTATTGGGGTGCTTGTTCGTTTTGCGTATTCAATGCCGATTGGGCGACCATAACCTTGCAAGAAAAATGAGTATAAACCTCTCATTTGCGCGGCTTCTTCAACTATGATAATGTCAGGCTGAAATTTCTCCAGTAACTTGGTATCGCTCCAATGACGATAGCTCAACGGTTGAGGCAGAGACTTGTAAAATAGTAGTGGTTGTGTGGGGAATGCGTAAGCAGAGAAATTGGAGAAAGACTGAATTTCATTTAAACCTGGCATCGGGCGATCGCCTACATTTTTGGGGTAGCGATCGTTGATTTGTGGATGGATTAGAAAAACCTCATGTCCCTGCTCTAGCAACCAACGAACCCGTTGGTGGACTGCTACGGAAACTCCAGTTAAGAAAGGAGCGTACAATCCTGTAAACAGTGCAATCCGAAGTAGTTTCTTAGTCATAAAAAAAGGAATATTTTACGAAAATGCTGGTTTTGAATTTAGGATTTACGCAGTAAATGTTTCATGAAAATCCTGATTGTTTAACTGACAAATTCTCACTAATACAGTTAGGCTAAGTATTTACGCATTTTCAACTAAGTAAGCGGGTGCAAATAATCATCACTGGTTCGTAGTTGCGTTTTAGCGCTAAAGCGCAACTACGAACCAAATACAGATATTTTACTTTTCGTTACATAGTTTGGTTTTATCTTGTCTACCTACTTAGCCGAAGTTTTAGATTGTGAAGAGGATGTTTATAAACCTGGATTAGAAACCATTAAAACCTCCAAAATATTAAGCCAAAATTCCCCTTAATATATTTGTCTAAACCCTTGCCATTAATACAAATAGATTTTGGTAATTAACAAGCCAAAACGGGTATTTTGACAAAGGTTATAACTAAGATAGTTATACTAAATATAAGATTATATAATTTGAAGACTAGGGAATGTTTAGTGTAATAACTTTCATGCCCTAGTTCATATTTAACGATTTAGTTCAAAGAGAAACCTTGCTATCAATAGGCTGATCCAACCATTGATAAGGGCGATATTCGACTAGCCGGACATTCCACGGTCCCTGAACCCGATAGGAAACGCCGCGCCAAGTAACTGTTGAAACCCACAGGGATGATAGCATTGCTAACCCATAAACCCACTGTGTCAAGGGAATCGCAATCAACATTTTGATGATTTTAGCAGCTGATAATTTTGCGTAGACGTGCAAGGGCTTGCCGATAGGCATCGCCTGGTTATTAGAGCGAACCACTCGCTGTATCTCTAATTCCAACACGAGCATTATCAACAGTAACCCGACAGTATAAACTCCATAGCAGCCTAACAAGAGAGCCGCACGTTCCCATTTTGCCTCTAATAACGACTCAAGAATTAAAATGATGACTGTAGTCGGAAACAAAATGCTAGAAACAGCTTCACTAACTAAAGCTAACCAACGTGGGTGATACAGTCGAGAAAAAAGCATGAGGCGCTTGAGATCATCTATTAAGTTGAATAAATTAGTCTCTTCACGATTTACAATCAGCAGCGAAGGCACAAACTTTACCTGCAATCCCTGTTTTTTGAGGATATCGTGCATCATAAAATCTTCGCCTAAAGCTTGTCCCCACTTATCTAGCAGTTCTGTTTGGCGAAGTACTTCTGTTTTTATAGCTAAAGTCCCACCCCAAGGAATTTGGAAGAGAAACATTTGCACAACAGTGGCTACATTACCGGCGTAGCGTACTATAGATCCCCAATATTTACCTGTAGGTACATACCAACGATTACCTGTTGTTGCTCCTACTTTCGCATCCCCCAAAGGACTAACTAGTTCTCGCAACCAATTTACATGGACTATAGTATCAGCATCTACTAAAGCAACCACTTTGTAAGAATCATCTAACTCACCGACAGCTTGGATTAAAGAACTGCATTTGAGACTACAATTGTTGCGTACTATTCTCAAAGGGCTGATTTGAACGTTGGTCGCTTCTTGCTCTGTGATCGTTTCACTGGCAATTTTCCAAGCGGGGTCTTCGTGACTATCAACGATCAATTTTAAATCATACTGGGGATAGTTTTGATTTAGGAGCGATCGCAAACATCTAGGCAAAAACGGATCGGCTCCGCGTAAGCAAAGAATCACTGCTGTTTTGGGTAACTGCTCATCTGGTAATAATTTTTTTTTAGATGAGCGCAAATACCATATAAAGACAAGCGTTAAACACACCTGAATAACCAGCCAACCCATCAAAGACTTAGACAAAAATATCGCCAAATCTTCCATTAAATTTTTAGTCTCCGACAGAATAAGGGATTGGGGACTGGGGATTAGGGATTAGGGATTGGGAATTAGAAATATCTTTCTTGTAGAGAGCCAGTCCCCAGTCCCCAGTCCTTTACGAATCCAGCGAATATTTCATGATGATGTTGATAGTTGTATTTTTATTTACAACAAAACTGGCATCACGAAACTTTGGCGAACCTGTTTGTATAGACACAGTTGGATTTTTGGAAATCCCAAAACCTTCTTTAGGAATACCGAAAAAGTCTTTATTGAGTTTGCGATCGCCATTTTGATCGTCAACTACAGCGACAGCATAAGTTCCAGGCTTCAAACCGGTAAATTGTTTTTTTACAGAATTGCCAGTAATCTTAACGCAGCCACTTTGAGATCCACTAGAATTACTCATCGGAAATCCTTGTTCACTTGCGTAAACTCTGAAGCAAATCTCACCTTTTTGGTGATGTATTCCATTTACTACAACATTAAGTGTTGCAGTTGGCTCTGCATTCACTGTTTTAGCAAAGCTGATGCTCGCCAAAGTAGCAAGCAAAACATGACAAATTTGAGATAGTTTCAACATAGCTATTGTGGTGAATAATAGGTGATTCGTGGGTTGAAAAAAAGCTGTATTTGCCAGCTTATTTTTATGACCTTATTCGTTCAAAGTCTGACTTGCTGTTTTTTAATTGATGCTGCTTGCCAACCTTTCCAAAGTTTTTGCACCACCATTAGCAAATCTTTCAGCAGAAGATATTCTGTCCCTTTTAACTGCTGATGTAAACTTCTATGACAACACAGCCGCTCATACAAACTCAAGGGACTCCGCCATATAGAGAGTACATACTCCCAAAGTATTCTCCAATGTGGCAATAAAATTTGTCCTTTCTTTGCTGAATCAAACCACACTGCATACGCATAAAAATCAGGCAGCATACTCAATGAGTGTTTTTTACTGTTGTTAGTAAACAACAAATAATTAGGAAAATACATACTCATCGATTGTTGTGGGTGGCTTCTGGCAAAAAATAGGTATTCAGGAATTTCATAAAACCTACCGAGAATACCAAGTCTTAACAAGAAAATTCCATCTGCATTACCATAACCACCCATAGGCGGTGTCATTCTCAAGGCACTGGCACGAATTACACCGTAACATTGATAACATAAATGTTTGGTCAGCAATTCATGAAAACGTTCGTGTGGTTTTAGTGCATCTGCCTTGAGTTTGATATCGTAGTTTTGGAGAAAACTCCCCTTTTCATCAATGAAATATGTCTGGGAGTGACACAAGATTATAGTAGGATCTTGGTCAAGCACCTCAATACACTTCTTGATAAAATCTGGAGCATGTAGATCATCATAGGCTGCCCACTTAAAGTACTCACCCGAAGACAATTTAAAAACTTGATTGAAGTTACGGGCGCAACCGATATTATTGTCATTGCGGTAGTAAGAGATACGTTGGTCTTTCTCGGCATAAGCTCTACAGATTTCTTCAGTTTTATCTGTAGAGGTATTATCTGAAATAATTAGTTCAAAATCTTCAAAGGTCTGAGCCAAGAGTGAATCTATGGCTTCTTTGAGAAATTTTTCACCATTATATACAGGTAATCCGATGCTCAATCGTGGCTGATTGCTACTCATCATATAAAACAAGTATTCTGAAAATCTGTGGATTATTGCTTAATTGCAGATAATTGTTAGGCAGATGCAACGTAATAATCCAGAAGTCAGAATCTAGTAGCTTGGGTTGAGGAACGAAACCCAACATTAATTATCAAAGCTTTATTGGGTTTGACTTACGCTCAACCCAACCTACTATTCTAATTCTTCTATTCTCCCCACTCCCTACTCCCAAAAGACTATTTCATCAAACTTTGAATATCTGTTTTTTGCAGCCATTCGTGTGTTCGCTGCATTCCTGATTCTAGGTCAATTGTTGGTTTATAATTTAACAGATTTTGGGCTTTGACAATAGAACAAGCATAGGGACGAGTCATAAAATCTATAGACTCTGGTAAAATATCAACTTTTTTCCGAAAAAGTTTTTGCCCTTGAACACGTAGCTTTAGAAACAACTTGATTTCATCTTTTGATAATGAAAGGGGTGCTTGTAAACCTTCCATTGCTGCTAAACGCATAAAATATTCTTTCCAGGAAGTTTCTTGTCCGTCGGTGATATTGAATATTTCGCCATAGGTTTCTTTTTCTATCGCTAGAAAGATGCCATCAATCAGGTTATCTATATATACATGATTAATAACTCCTTTAGCATCATTGGCACAGGCAAATAATTTTTGACGCATCATCAAAATCGGTCTGACTATCCAGGGGATACTTCCTGGGCCATAAATATCTCCAGCCCTAATCACGATGATGCCAAAATCTGAGGGATTATTCAGTTCTAAAACTGCTTTTTCAGCTTCTATTTTAGTTTGACAGTAGGGATTATTTTCGCCAGAGAGAGGTCCCGATTCTGTAACACCATCAGGATAGTTGAAACCGTAAACCATCACACTAGATAGATGCACAAATATTTTGACACCAGCCTGTTTAGCGGCTTTAGCCATATTGACAGTACCGCCAACATTGATATCACGAAAATGGCTAATTGAGCCAGCTTCTTCGGCAATTTGCTCTGTATGTAAAACTATATCTACTCCCTGACAAGCCTTTTGAATAATAGCAGAATCACTGATATTACCAATAATTATCTCAACACCTAAATGCTCTAATTGTTTGTTCTTTTCTGGAGAACTTTGTAGTCCACGAACCTTCATTCCTTGCGCTATTGCTAACTCGGCTGTACGCAAACCGACAAATTGATCAATTGCAGTAATTAGGAGAGTTTTGTTGTTGAGGTTCATATATTAGGGGTTATACCAATTTGAGATTTTGGATTAAAGCAAAAGCCTAGTAGCCCATCACACCAACGTTGATGGGTGAATAAGTTTGTAGTTAAGACTTCAGTTTTTGATTTGAGCGCTTTAGCGCTGACTACAAACCTAGTATTGTTGACTTGAGAGATAGTAGACTGTAGCGAAATACCTACTTTTAAAAAGTTGCTCAGAACAACTTGTTTTATTTAGAAAATATCTCCCGGATCTGCGGAGCGGAGTTTATTGATAGCAAGCGCTCCTGAAGTTATACACATGAGAATTGTTGAAGTTAAGACAATCAGTGCATTATTCATGGTCATAAATATTGGTAATTTAGTTGCTTCTGCTGCAAAGCTATATAACAGAACAGAAGTAATAAATCCGGGGATATAACCTAAAATTGACAAAATTAAAGCTTGGTGAAATACGACTTTCAACAAATATCTATTGGCATAACCTATGGCTTTTAAAGTGGCGTAAGCAACGAACTGGGTAGCAATATTGCTGTAAAGAATTTGATAAACAATAACTACACCAACAACCGCAGCCATTGTCAACATCAAGTTAAGGATAAAACCAATGGGTGTTCTAACAGCCCAATATTTTTTCTCAAAATCAATGAAACCTTGACGTGTAAAAATTTGGACATCATTCGGCAAAGTTGCTTGCAAATTTTTTAATACTGTTTCTGGATTAGTACCAGGTTTGAGCGAAATCAAACCGATATCTATCATATCTGCCGGACGACTATTGGGATTTATCCTCAAGAAAGTTGAGTCACTGACAAGTAAATTACCGTCTACCCCAAAGGAAGGCCCTAAGCTGAATAAGCCACCAATTCTAACTCTATAGCCAATTAATGAATTGAAGGGAAATATTTCAATTGTCTGTGCAGTATCTCCCGCATCAAATTTTTGAGCTATTGGGCCAAACTCTGGGCGAGAACTCCGGTCAAAAAACACGACATCGGGAATTTTCAGTTTATCTAAATTTTTCTCAACTTCTGGGAGATTTATCACAGGTCTACCGGGATCGAAACCAATAACGTATATTGAATATTTCTCACCAGTTGCTGGATTTTTCAGTTTGGCAAATTGCAAATACATGGGGTTAACTGACTCTACGCCATCAAACCCCAGAGATTCGTACAAACGAGTCCGCGAAAAACTTTGATTTGAGGTCAAAGATTTATATTGAGAACTAACTAAAAATAAATCTCCTTTGAGATTCTGATGTACTGCGGTCGCACTTGAATAGAGAGCATCTTGAAAACCAAGTTGCACAAACATTAGCAGCACAATAAAACCAATCCCAGCTACAGCTACTAGTAAACGAACTTTTTGCTGGGCTAGCTGTAGCCATCCTAAAGGAATTTTGAAAATCATGGATTTATTTGTTATTTGTCATTTGTCATTTGTTATTTGTGAATGACCAATGCTCCATCCCCAATGACTAAATATGAATGGCTACATCTACCTGTAAGTTCGTGAAACGAGCAACCTTTTCACTATCTGCGGGACTATCGATAGAGATTTTAACTTCAATTATTCTGCGGTCTGTATCTGAGCCAGGGTTTAGGCTGAAGATGTTTTGCTTGTCTACTTGCCAACCAATCTCTTTTACAGTTCCTTTTATTGTTCCAGTAAATGCAGTGCTGGTAATTGTCGCTTTTTGTCCTACACGCACTTTTTGAACATCGGTTTGATACACCTCTGCAATCACATACATTTGAGATGTCTTACCTATCTCAGCAAATCCTCTGGTGGTGCTGATTACTTCTCCGGTTTTGGCGTGAATTTTCAAAATTTTGCCATTTATAGGAGATTTGATGTAACTTAAATCCAAGTCGGCTTTTGCTTGTTGAACAGAAGTTGTTGCACTGTTGACTTCGGTTTGTGCTACCTGAACATCTACACTACGCACTTCACTAATACTGGTGAGTTGCGCTTGTGCTTGCTTGCGTTGTTCTTGGTAGGTGTCTTGAGTCCGCTTGAGGGTGGCTTGGGCTTCTGTTAGCTGCTGTTGTGTAGTCTTGAGTTGCAAAGCTTTGGTATCTGCTACTGAAGCCGCGATCGCACCTTGTCTATATAATTGCTGGTAGCGATCGTTTTCGGCTTGAGCGTTGTCTACTTGGGCCTGGATACGGGCGATTGCCGCCTGTTGGGTGGCAACGTCTCCTTTATATTGTGGCTCTAAACGGGCGATCGCTGCCTTTTGAGCATTGACATCTCCGGTTTTCCCTCCAGATTTCACCTGCGCTAGTTTAGCTTTGGCAACTTGCAGTTGGTCTAAAGCTTGTTGCAATGCGGTTTTAGAACGACCATAATTTTCTAGATATGCCAGTACTTGCCCTGCTTTAACCGTATCGCCTTCTTTTATCAACAGTCTTTCTACTCGCACCCCGTTATTAGAAGCCGGAGCAGTCAAAGAAGTAACTTCGCCTTCTGGTTCTAAACGTCCCAAGGCTGTCACAGCAAGTTTCACTGGAGTGGCAGCTTTTGGAGAATGCGCTTGCGGTGTCACAACTTTAGGTTTAGACCAAAACGGTATCAAACTATAAAAAGCTATTAATCCCGCCGCCAAGGTGAGAGAAGCTGCTAAAATTACTTGCGATCGCCCTACGGGTTTTGTGAATAATCGGCTTTCTTTATTTACTGCCATATTTTCATTCCAATTCTGTTTTCTAGGGGATAGCCTGGTTATATTTAGTTGCTTAGATATAGACTCATCCGCAAATTACCAAGAGGGCTTTTCCTCTAAGATTTCTACCTTAATCAAGTAGATGGGTCTAAATTAGTTTTATATCAATTGTTGTACGCTTTTGCCGCCCAAACTCACTCTTGGGGCGTGAAAATTAATGGTGGCGTTACTTCAAAGCTTCCTAAGTTATATCCTAATTTGACATCTAATCCCGTAGCGTAAAATACAATAGCGGTAGCCAGAAAATTTAACTCTCAAGAACAACGAAGCGCCAGTAAAAATGAACTCAAAAATTAGATAAACTTGTCATTTAGTATGGCAATAAAATTCTAATTTGTCAAGTACCTTACTTTGTATAAGTCCTGATTATCTAACTAAAATATTTCATCACACTCAGATTATAAACTGAATAAATTTACTCATTACTAATTCCTTGCCTAGTAATTTAATCCCAAAATATAAGTAGGTAGACGTAATTAAACATATAATAAACCTCACCCTCAATCGCTCTCCTTAATATTGTCGGGGGAAGCCGGAGGCAGGGTGAGATTTTATATTTAATTTCACCCACTTACTTAGTTAGTTTTTAAGCAGATTTGATATTACTAACAGATTATTCTTAGCAAGGTTGTGTACTATTAGACATTATTATCAGCTTTCTTCATAGTAATTAAAAGCATGAAGTGATACCTTTGGTACGTTACGTCAACGCATATCTAAAAATACACGACTATACTGTGAGAAAAGTTTATTTACTTTTAACAAGGGGTCAATTTTACTTAAATCTTTTCCCTCACCCCCAGCCCCTCTCCCAAAAATGGGAGAGGGGAGACATAATTAATTCTAGTCCCCCTTCTCCCAAACATGGGAGAAGGGGTTAGGGGATGAGGGCAAACACAAGGTTTTTGCACCTGACGGGATGCTCCCCTCTTTTAAAGGTAGGACTTACGCTTTCAAGGTAGTCAAAGCCTTGATTTTCGGTAGGGGCAATTCATAAATTGCCCCTACATTTTGTATGTAATGCGTAAGTTCTAAAAGGGTGTAATCATAATTATGTTTATCAAGCAACATACTAAAAATTAACATTTGCTTTATAAATAACCGCTTTGCGTCTTAAGTTGACTTATATTGAAAAATAACCCAAAACTTTGATTCAATTATGATGTTTCTCTCTTGAAAACATACTTATGGTTATTCAATTTATCTATGTATTCATGGGATTGTTATTTACTAGACAACAGATTTGTATTGTTAACTTAATCCAGCAGAAATTTTTGGCTAACCCGTAGATAACAAAACATCTTACACAATTATTTAGTTATAAATTATACTTTATTGCTGAATTTTAGTAAGGATTTAGATCGGCAATAGTGGAAGTTTATTTATAAAATAAGTTTAAAGGAATGATTTAGTTTCTGTAAAGTATGCTAGTGTTTTTATTAATTCTATGCTTTAAAGTGGTTAGAGAAACTAGTTATTTAACTTAAATTTTGAAATTAAAAATAACTAGAGATAACTGCTTTTTTCTCACCTGGTTATCGTTTAAGTACTTTTTCAAGTTGCATAAATTCGGATTAGAGGTGGTGTCTTTTGTGTAACTAAATTGTCAACTTTCCTGGTTAAAATAGCATAAAATATATTATCCCAGACGCTGAAACTGGCTATGACATTGAACAAGATAGAAAACGTTGTCATTAATAACAGCTATGTTGCTGTGATTAGCCTAGATAATCAAACGGTTTTGGGTGAAAAAACGTTTCTGTTCTCTTAGCTACTCCTCAGTTCCCTTCACTCCAGTAGGATACCATTACTCAAAATCTTTACCATTACAAATGGATTAAATTCACAGGTCAAGCAGGTATTACACTCCAAGACTATTTTACCAGTTTTAACAACGTCATCGACCTATTGCCACAACATCAAAAGTCTAGCGTTGGATAAGATTTTTTAGCGATGTCTACGACGGGCTATTCGGCGTTGCAGTGTGCCAAAGTCGCCTGGAAACATAAGGCTTTACCCCGGCACTATGTATCGTGTGGTGTTGATTTCAAGACAAGCGTTTAGCAAATAAAACAAAAGCTAATTGCTTACCAAACCAGAGTTTTTCATTAATTAGTAGGCAACAGAATTACTGTATCTACACAATCCACAGTACTAACTATGCCCTATGTCTGCTTATTCAATTGATACTGCCTTAGCGGAGTTAGAAAGCCTTATCAATAATTGTGAGAAGGCTGTAATGAAGTCTATAGAGGAAAAAAACATGAAGTCAGATAAATCAGATAAATCAGTGTCAATCAACAGAATTAACAGACAATTACAACACAATCCTATAGCGATTGTGGGGATGGCTTCTCTATTGCCTCAAGCCCGAAATCTGCGGGAATATTGGCAAAATATTGTAAATAAAATTGACTGTATTACTGATGTTCCTTCCACGCACTGGAGTGTTGAAGATTATTACGATCCAAATCCCAGAACTACTGAAGATAAAACCTACTGTAAAAGAGGCGGGTTTCTTCCAGAGGTAGATTTTAACCCGATGGAATTCGGCATACCACCTAGCATTTTGGAAGTCACAGATGTATCGCAACTATTAAGTTTACTAGTTGCAAAAGAGGCGATGGAAGATGCAGGTTATGGCGAAAAACGTGAGTTTAACCGCGAGATGGTTGGGGTAATCTTAGGCGTGGCTATGGCCAAGCAATTAGGAATGCCACTTTCTGCGAGATTGGAATATCCGATTTGGGAAAAAGTTCTTAAAAGCAGTGGTTTATCTGACGAAGATACCCAAAAAATCGTTGATAAAATCAAAAGTGCTTATGTGAAATGGGATGAGAACGCTTTCCCTGGAATGTTAGCTAATGTAGTCGCGGGTAGAATTGCCAATCGCCTAAATTTTGGCGGGATGAATTGTGTAGTTGATGCCGCTTGCGCTAGTTCGTTTGGTGCTTTAAAAATGGCAATTAGTGAGCTAGTTGAGCATCGTTCTGACATGATGCTGACTGGTGGTGTTGATACCGATAACACCATCATGGCTTACATCTCATTCAGCAAAACACCGGCGGTTACTCCTAGTGAAAATGTCAAACCTTTCGATGCTAAATCTGATGGGATGATGCTGGGTGAAGGGATTGGGATGATTGTCCTCAAACGGTTAGAAGATGCTGAACGCGACAACGATAAAATATATGCCGTAATTAAAGGTATTGGTACTTCCAGCGATGGGCGTTACAAGAGCATTTATGCTCCGCGCAAAGAAGGCCAAGTTAAAGCTTTAGAACGTGCTTATGAAGATGCCGGTTTCTCTCCGGCTACTGTTGGTTTGATGGAAGCACACGGCACCGGTACAATGGCTGGAGATCCGACAGAATTCGGTTCTTTAAAAGACTACTTTGATGTACACGATCGCAAAAAGCAGCACATCGCTTTGGGTAGTGTAAAATCACAAATCGGACACACAAAAGCGGCTGCGGGTGCGGCGAGTTTGATTAAAACTGCTTTGGCTTTACATCACAAAGTATTACCGCCGACAATTAACATTACCGAGCCGAATCCCAAACTCAACATTAAAAATTCATCCTTTTATTTGAATACCGAAACTAGACCTTGGATTCGTGCTGAAGGGGAAACGCCAAGACGCGCGGGTGTCAGTTCCTTCGGCTTTGGCGGTACTAATTATCACGTTGTTTTAGAAGAATATGAAGCCGACCAAAACGCCGCTTACCGCTTACACACTGATGCTACTGAAATGCTGTTGTTTGCTCCGACAGTAGACCAATTGTTGAGCAAATCTGAAGATATTTTAGCTAAGTTGGGATCGCCTGAAGGTAAAACACACTACGCGCAATTAGTCAAGGAGTGCAAATCGCTACAAATTCCCCTCTCTGCTGCCAGATTTGGGTTTGTCGCTGAGAATCTCGAAGAAGCTTGCAAGTTGCTGCAAACTAGCATTGAGTGGCTGAAACACAAAGGTACAGCCGCATCTTGGGAGCATCCCCAAGGGATTTATTACCGTTCTTCTGGTATGGAGTTGGGCGGAAAAGTTGTCTCTCTATTTTCTGGTCAAGGTTCGCAATACTTGGAGATGGGACGCGAACTGGTGATGAATTTTCCTTTGATGCGCCGTCTGCATGGTTATATGGATAGCCTGTTAATTAAGGATAATTTGCAGCCGTTGTCAGAAATCGTTTTCCCTCATCCTGTGTTTACAGAGACAGAAAAAAATGTCCAAATTGCTGCCTTACAACGCACAGAATACGCTCAACCAGCGATTGGGGTGTTGAGTGCAGGGATGTACAGCATACTGCAACAAGCTGGGTTTAAGTCAGATTTTGTGGCGGGACATAGCTTCGGCGAACTGACAGCGCTATGGGCTGCGGGGGTTTTGAGTACAGAAGATTATTTGTTTTTGGTGAAAGCTAGGGGTCAAGCAATGGCGGCTCCCGAAGACCCGGATCATGATGCGGGTAGTATGCTGGCTGTTAAAGAAGATATCAGCAAAGTGGAAGCAGTGCTGAGACATTTTCCGCAGGTTGCGATCGCTAATCAAAATTCTCCGACTCAATTTGTCTTGGCTGGCCCTACCGCAGAAATAGCCAGAGTTAGAGAGGCTTTACACGAGAAAGGATATACAGCTGTATTGTTACCTGTATCAGCAGCGTTCCATACACCGTTAATCGCCTTTGCTCAGAAATCCTTTGCGATCGCTACCAAGTCTGTCAAGTTCCAAAGTCCGAAAATCCCTGTTTACAGCAATGTTACCAGTAAGCAGTATCCCAAGGAAGCGCAAAATATTCAAAAAATCCTGGAAACGCACCTTTCTAATTCAGTGCTATTTAAACAGGAAATTGAAAATATCTATGCGGCGGGTGGTACTTGCTTCGTGGAATTTGGGCCGAGGAGAATTTTGACCAACTTGGTAAAAGATATTCTTGGCGATCGCCCCCATATTACTGTATCTCTGAACCCCAGCACTCAAAAGAATAGCGATCGCTCTTTGCGAGAAGCGGTTGTGCAGTTGCGAGTAATTGGTTTGGCTTTGAATAACCTCGATCCTTACCAACTTCCCCAAACTATACCGCCAATTGAGACGAAGAAGACATTAAATGTCCGTTTAAACGGGATAAACTACAGATCCGAAAAAACAAAAAATGCCTTCGCTCTAGCTTTGCAGGATGGGCATAAAGTCACATTACCCACCCCCGAATATGCTGATGCGGCTCCTTTGTTTAGCAGTCCGGGTGTGACTCCAACTCTGGCTGCGATCGAGACTAACGGACATAAAAAAACAGATGCGATCGCTACTAAAATCATCGCCCAACCAGAGCAACAAATGAATCCTGTGACCCTTTCACAACCAGCCCAGGAATCTAAGATGCAACCAACGCCAGAAAAACTGACAAATTATCAACAACTTTTAGAAAGTTTAGAATATCTCCTGACACAGTTCCAGGAAAATCAAGCCGAGAATTTACAAGTTCACGGTACTTATCTCAATCATCAAATGGAATACGCCAAAGCATTTTTCCAACTAATGCAACAGCAGAATTCTTTGTTGAGTGAAAGTAAATCAACAGCCGAAACTGCCAAAATGAAGCTAGTTGTGATGGAAAGCTTAGAGCGGAGCATGATGCAGTTTCATTCCCAACAAGGTGAAACTTTACGCATCCATGAACAATATCTCCAAGAACAGTTGGAATATACCAAAAACTTTTTCCAACTCATCCAGCAAGAATATTCTCAAATCATCTCTGGTGAGGGAGCAACCAAACTCACGGAGAAACTAAGCGAGTTGATTCATTTCACCACAGAAGCACCAGTACCCGCCGCTACAAAGATAGTAGAAAGCCAACCTTTAGCTGTAACTGAGCCTGTTACAAAGATAGTAGAAAGCCAACCTTTGCCTGTAACTGAGCCTGTAGCTAAAAATGGCTTAAATGTTACTCAAGCACCTCTGCCGGCTGTTGTAGAGCCTGTAGTTGCTACTTCCTACGCCCCCCTTCCCACTCCCCACTTCCCCACTGTCGAGATAGAGCCTGTAGTCGCGCCACCTGTTCCAGTTGTAGAACCTCAAAGCGAGGTTGTAGTCAAAATTAGCTCACCTCCAGTCAGCGAAGTTGTTGCAGAACCAGCACCCACAACTGCTGCACCTGTATCTGGCGCAACCATCGATATTGTTGACTTGGATAAAAACCTGTTAGCCATCACCAGCGATAAGACGGGCTACCCAGTCGAGATGTTGGAAATGGACATGGATATGGAGGCTGATTTAGGGATTGACTCGATCAAACGGGTAGAAATTCTGGGAGCGTTACAGGAAATGTACCCCAATTTACCCAAACCCAATTTAGAAGAACTTGCAGAAAAACGCACCATCGGCCAAGTTGTCGAGTATCTGCAATCTCACGCTTCCAAAAGTATTACTGTAGAAATTGCAGTTCACGAAGTACAACAAACAACTGAGATTGCAGTAGAGACAGTACCCGTAGTTGAGGTAGTAACTGCACCTGAACCAAGCCTAGTTGTCACATTTACCCCAGAACCAGAACCAGAAGCCGCTATAAGTGATGAATTTGCAAACTTAGGTGAAACCCTGTTAGCCATCACCAGCGATAAAACCGGCTACCCAGTGGAGATGCTGGAACTGGAAATGGACATGGAAGCTGACTTAGGAATTGACTCGATCAAACGGGTAGAAATTTTAGGGGCGATGCAAGAAATGTACCCCAACTTACCCAAACCGAATATCGAAGAACTCGGAGAACTCCGCACCATCGGTCAAATAGTCGATTACCTACAGCAGTTGGCTGGAGGTGAAAAAAAAAAGTCTGAGCCTGAGTTTGTCCAACAGCCACCGGAATTAGAGCATAATATCGAGCGTCATCCGGTCAAACTCAGAAGCTTACCACAGCCCGATTATTTGGATTTTACCTTACCAGAGGGACACATCGGTTTAATTACCGATGATGGTTCCCTCACCACCTATAAATTAACGGAATCCTTAATCGAAAAAGGCTGGAAAGTAGTAGTTATCAGCTTCCCCCAATCGCTGATCGCCCAACAAGCGCCCTTACCCACAGGAGTAACCCGCGTCACCTTAGCAAACTTGAGTGAAGAACATCTCCAACAACAACTAGAAGCGATCGCATCTCACTGCGGAGCGATTGGGGCTTTTATCCATCTCCATCCGATATTTGTCGCAAATAACACCGGGACAATCCCTTATAACGAATCAGAAAAGGCGATCGTCAAGCACGTATTTTTGATGGCGAAACACCTGAAACCTTCCCTAAATGAAGCCGCAAAGCATGGACGTAGTTGTTTTTGCACAGTTGCTCATCTCGATGGAGCCTTCGGTTTAGAGTACAAAGTCAACTTCGGTGCGATCGCTGCTGGTTTATTTGGACTAACCAAAACTCTGAGATGGGAATGGCCAAAAGTTTTCACCCGTGCGATCGACCTAAGCCCCAGACTTGACGCTAAACAATCAGTACAAAACATCATCGCCGAACTTCACGACCCCAACCTTTATATAAGTGAAGTTGGCTACGGCTCACAAGGACGAGTCACCCTCATCGCCGATTAATCTCCTCCCTCCGCGCTCTCTGCGTCTCTGTGGTTCGTTAAAAAAAAACCGCAGAGGCGCAGAGGACACAGAGAAAGAGATAAAAAACAACTTGTCTTAATTACGAATTACGAATTACGAATTACGAATTAATCAGAGGATTTATGATACAAACAGCCCCATCATCAGTCTTTGTCGTGAGCGGCGGTGCAAAAGGGATTACGGCTGAGTGTACTATCAAACTAGCCCAGCAGCAACCCGGCAAATTCATTCTCCTCGGTCGCTCCGAATTATTAGAAACTGAGCCAGATTATGCTCAAAATTGTGACGACTCCGCATTGAAAAAAAGCATCATGGAAAATCTTCTTTCTCAAGGGGAGAAGCCCACACCCATGAATGTCCAAAAAATATATAACAAAATTACCTCCAGCCGTGAAATTAAAAAGACTCTAGCAGCAATTGAAAAAACCGGGGCGAAAGCCGAATATATCAGCGTTGATGTTACAGATACCCAAGCTTTACAAGAAAAACTTGCGAATGCTGTACAACATTTCGGCCCAATTACCGGAATCATCCACGGCGCTGGTAACTTAGCTGATAAGTTAATTGAAAAGAAAACAGAACAAGATTTTGAAAAAGTTTACACTGCTAAAGTTCAAGGTTTAGAAAACCTGCTAAATTGCGTCAACCTTAATCAACTTCAGCATTTAGTTTTGTTTTCTTCAGTCACCGGCTTTTACGGAAATCCTGGACAATCTGATTATGCGATCGCAAATGAAATTCTCAACAAATCAGCCCATATATTTAAGCAAAGTTATCCTTCATGTCATGTAGTCGCTATCAATTGGGGCGCTTGGGATAGTGGGATGGTGACAGCAGAGTTAAAGAAGATTTTTCAAGAGCGAAAAATTGAAATAATTCCGATTGCAGTTGGGGCGCAAATGCTTGTTAAAGAAATGGGTAACGCCAATCATGCAACCGCACAAGTTGTTATTGGTAGTCCACTAGTTCCAATGGCTACAGAGTTAGATTCAGAATTACGAACTTATCGGATTCGTCGCCAAATGACATTGGAAGCCAACCCTTTTTTACACGATCATACGATTGCTGGTTCTCCAGTTTTACCGGCAACTTGTGCAATGACCTGGATTATCAACGCCTGTGAACAATTATATCCTGGTTATAGATTATTTTATTACCAAGATTTCAAAGTTTTGAAGGGGATTACTTTTAATGAAACCTTGGCGAAGGAACATATTTTAGAAATAGAAGAAATTTCTAAAGTTAATCTTGAAAAAATCGAACTCAAAGCCAAAATTTCTAGTAAAAACCCCGAAGGTAAAACCCATTTTCATTTTAGCGCTCAACTTAATCTCCAGCGAGAAATCCCTATTCCGCCCATCTATGAATCTCTCAATCTTGAACAAGATAATATCATTACCGCTACTGGCAAAGACTTTTACCAAAATGGTGAGGCTACATTATTTCACGGCCTAGGTTTTCAAGAAATCAAAAGAGTTTTAAACATCAGTCCTGAAAAAATTACTACAGAATGTCTCTGGACAGAACTCACTGCACAGCAACAAGGACAATTCCCGGTGCAATGGGTGAATCCTTACACAACTGACTTGAGTATGCATGCTTTATGGGTTTGGACACAACACTTTCATCAAGAAGGTTGTTTACCTGGAAAAGTCGAAAAGTTTGAACAGTTTGCGATGATACCACATAACGAAACTTTTTACGTTTCTTGTGAAGTAAAATCTAAGACGCCGAGTAGTGCGATCGCAAATTTCATCATACACGATCGCCAAGGTAAAATATACTCCCGAATGCTCAACGCCCACGCCATCATTTGGTCAATGAAACTCCTCAGAAGCTAATTTAAAACTCAACACCTAGAGCAATCCTAAACCATTTCTAAAAACTTCTCTCAATTCCTCTCTCTGCGCTCTCTGCGCCTCTGCGGTTCGTAAAAAAACAATTTTTACAACTCACATAGAACTGCTATAACTTGCCACTTAAAAGTTTGGGGAACGGCGTAAATCCTGCCTTGTAATTATCTCTTGCTAAATACCCAAACTCGGAGCATATCAACAGTGGAAAAAATAGCCATCATCGGATTATCATGTCTATTCCCCGATGCTAAAAATCCTGAAGAATACTGGCAGAATATTGTTAATCAAAAAGATTCGACATCCTCTGCAACTGCCGAAGAAATCGGAGTAGACCCAACAATTTTTCACAATCCAGTTAAAGGTACACTAGACAAAACCTATTCTATTAAAGGTGGGTACATCCGCAATTTTCAATTCAATCCATCTGAATACAATTTACCATCAGAGCTTGTTGCTGGTTTAGATAATACCTTCAAATGGTCATTGTATGCGGCTAAACAAGCAATTGTACACAGTGGTTATTGGGGTAATCAAACTGTTCTCTCAAAATGTGGCGTAATTTTAGGTAATTTGTCATTCCCAACCAAATTATCTAACCAGTTATTCTCTCCAATTTACCAGCAAACTATTAACCCTGCTGTCAGAGAACTTTTGCAAGCTGAAAATTTTGATTTAGCTGCTATCCCAACTGCAACTAAAGCGTCTTTTCACAATGCTTTGATATCTGGTTTACCAGCATCTATAATTGCTCAAGCTTTTTCACTCTCACAGATTAATTTATGTCTTGATGCTGCTTGTTCGTCATCATTCTATGCAATTAAATTAGCATCTCATTACTTGTGGTCACACAAGGCTGATGTGATGTTAGCTGGAGCCATCAGTTGTGCTGATTCCCTTTTCGTGCGGATGTTATTTTCCGGTGTTCAAGGATATCCCGAAAACGGCATCAGTCGCCCTTTAGATAAGTCCTCTAGAGGGTTAATTCCCGCCGATGGTGTGGGAATGGTGATGCTGAAAAGATATTCTGATGCCGTTAGAGATGGTGATAATATTCTCGCTACTATTTGCGGTAATGGGCTTTCAAATGATGGCAAGGGTAAGCATTTACTCAGCCCAAATCCGAAAGGACAAATTTTAGCTTTTGAACGAGCTTACAATGAGGCAAATTTTAGTCCCAAAACCATCGATTATTTAGAGTGTCACGCTACCGGGACATTATTAGGAGATACAACCGAATTCAACTCGATAGAAACATTCTTTGGTCAAAATCAAGCTGCGCCTCTGGTGGGTTCTGCTAAGGCGAATACTGGTCACTTGTTAACTGCTGCTGGCATGGTTGGCTTGACTAAGGTGATTTTGAGTATGTCGCATGGTGTAATTCCAGCAACGATGAATGTTTCGGAACCTTTAACGTCAGAAAAAAGTACAATTTTCGCCGACAAAATTGTTAGAACAGCTACGACATGGCCGAATAATAATGCACCAATTAAACGGGCGGCTATTAGCGCTTTTGGTTTTGGTGGTACTAATTCTCATCTGATTTTAGAACAAGGAAATACAACAGAATCAGTTGAATCAACTCCACCTGTTCCATCTGTAAAAATTGCGATTGTGGGCATGGATGCCTTTTTTGGTAACTGCAATGGCTTAGATGCTTTTGAACGCAGTATTTATGATGGAACACAACATTTTACTTCCCTACCACCTCAAAGATGGCATGGTATAGAAAATCAAGAAAGTTTACTTAAAGAGTACGGTTTGGCAGATGGTAAAGCGCCAGTTGGGGCATATATCAAAGATTTTGAAATCGATACTTTAGCGTGCAAAATCCCACCGAATGAGATAGATAAATTAAACCCACAACAATTATTGCTTTTGAAGGTTAGCGATCGCGCCCTCAAAGATGCGAAACTACAAGAGGGCGGCAATGTCGCTGTGATTGTCGCTGCTGAGACAGAATTTTCAGTACATCAGCTACAACAAAGATGGAATCTATCTTGGCAAGTTAAGGACGGCTTACTCAACCAAGGAATTTCTTTACCTGCTGAACAATTGGCGCAACTGGAAACTATTGTTAAAGATAGCATTCACCAACCAGTAGAAATCGGTGAATATGTCAGTCATATCGCCAACATCATGGCCAGCCGGATTTCTGCTTTATGGAATTTCACTGGCCCTGCATTCACCGTCAGCGCTGGCGAAAATTCTGCCCTCAAAGCGTTGGAAGTTGCCCAAATGCTACTCGCTACGGGGGAAGTAGACGCGGTGGTTGTGGGTGCGGTAGATTTGGCTGGTGGTGTGGAAAATGTCTTATTTCGCAACCAATTTGCCCCAATTAATACGGGTGTCAATACCTTGGGTTATGACCAGCAAGCTAATGGCTGGACGGTTGGCGAGGGTGCCGGTGCTGTTGTCCTTAAGCGCTACGAAGCTGCTAAACAAGAGAATGAACGCATCTATGCAGTAATTGATGCCATGAGTTTTGCACAAAGTAATTCTACTTTGGTAAAACCTGATGCTTCAGCTATTAGCAATGTCTGCAACCAAGCTTTCCAAATGGCAGATATTCAACCCACAGAGGTTAACTATGTGGAAGTCTTCGGTAGTGGCGTTCCCCAGCAGGATGAAGCGGAAATCACAGGTTTACTGCAAGCTTATCCGCAAGTAGGTAATGGTTTGCACTGTGCATTGGGTAGTGTCAAAGCCAATATCGGCCACACCTATACAGCATCGGGAATTGCTAGCTTAATCAAAACGGCTCTGTGTCTTTATTACAGGTATATTCCCGCCACCCCCAAATGGTCTGGTGTCAAAACACCGCAAGTATGGTCAGGTAGCCCCTTCTATGTGGCAATGGAATCAAGACCTTGGTTTGTCGATAAAGATGCTACACGCAGAATAGCAGCAATTAATAGCATCGGGATAGATGGCAGTTACGCCCATTTAATCTTATCGGAGGAACCCAGCCAAGAGGAGCGCGACAACAGATATTTGCAACAAATGCCTTTTCATCTGTTCCCTATTGCAGTTAGCGATGTCTACGACGGGCTACGCCTACGCACCACTATTTCCGATCTTCTCAACAATCTCCAACATACCATAGAAGCGAGTTCTTCTTTATCAGCTACCGCCAGCGAGACATTTGCTAATTTTCAACAGCAATCTGATGCCAAATACGTCTTATCTATCACAGGACGTAACACAAAAGAACTCCTCAAAGAAATTGAATCCGCCCGCAAAGGTGTAAATAATGCTTTTGAAAACGGTACAGATTGGCAAACACCAATAGGAAGTTATTTCACAGCAAAACCATTGGGTAAAACTGGAGCAGTTGCTTATGTTTATCCCGCAGCAGTCAATTCTTATATTGGCATTGGTCGTACTGTCTTCCGGTTATTTCCGAAAGTTTTTGAAGACTTAAAAAGTAACAATCTCTACAACCGGGCTGCCGATGTGGAAAAGTTGGTTTATCCTAGAAATTTACCAAAATTGACAACCAGGCAACTAGAAACACTCGAAAAGCAATTGTTAGATGATTCACTGGCAATGTTTGAAAGCGAAATCGCCTTTGCTAGATACATGACAGCAATTTTTCGAGATGATTTTCAAGTCAAGCCGCAATGCGTTTTTGGGTATAGCTTGGGTGAAACTAGTATGATGGTTGCCCAAGGAGTTTGGAGTGATTTTGAGGGTGGAAGTAACACCTTAAACTCATCACCTTTATTTGGCGATAAGTTATCTGGTCCAAAAAATGCTGTGCGTGAATATTGGGAATTAACAGATTCACCAAACAACAATTTTTGGAATACTTATGTTCTCATGGCTACTCCATCCCAAATTAGAGAATGTCTGAAACATGAGAATCGTGTCTACTTAACTCAAATCAACACACCAGAAGAAGTATTAATCGCCGGTGAAGATGCCGCTTGTAAGCGAGTGATTGCAACTTTAGGCTGTAATTCTTTCGCCGCTCCCTTCGATCATGTGATACATTGTGAAGCGATGCGATCGCAGTACGAAGAAATTAAGAAAGTAAATACTTTACCATCACAAACTCTCCCAGGTATTGTTTTTTATTCAGCCGCCGATTATCAACCAATTGTACTTGAAAGTGATGCGATCGCTCACAACATTGCCAAAGGATTGTGCCAAGAACTAGATTTTCCGCGATTAGTTAATCGTGTTTACGGTGATGGCGTGCGAATATTTTTAGAAGCGGGCGCTGGTAGCGTTTGTTCCCGATGGATTGATAAAATTCTTGGGAACAAAGAACACATCACAATCTCTCTAAATCGTCGAGGGATGGATGACCATGCTTCAATAGTCAAAGCATTAGCAAAACTACTCAGTCATCAGGTGAACGTCGATTTATCACCACTGTATAGCAAAGCCCAAGAAACCGCTAATCAAAATAAAGCAACATTGAGAACAGTTAGCTTGGGTGGAAAAGCAATTGCGGCTACAATTTTGAGCGACGAGAATCGCAAAATAGTTGAAGATTTAGTTGTGGATATTAGGAGCGAACGCTTCCAAAAACAGCATCCAAATATACCTAACATCCAACAATCTGAAATCACAGATTATCTTAACACTTCCAACGAGATAATCCCAGAAAATATCTTGCCATCCGCAACTCAACCAGAAGAAGTAAAACCGAAAAATATCATTGATAACGGTTTTGAAACGAAAGAACAATTACAATCTTCTGAGTCAAGCCCAATCAAACAACCAATTCCTCAAAAAATTAGTAGCATCATCAGCATGTTCGATTTAAATAAGACCCAGTATCAAAAGCTCAATGCTAATAATTCAAAAATAACCAAAGCACACACAACCTTCTTACAAGCTAGACAAGATTACAGTCAACAAATGAGCGAAATAATTCAATTGCAACTAGCTTGCGCCCAAAACTTGCTCAACGACGAATCTTAATATCTTATACCAATTCTCTCTAAACCTTCTCTTCCTTCTCCTCGATACGCTGCGCGAACGCGGTTCGTTTAAAAATTATTACGTGCATCTCCTAGAGAATTGGTATTACTCCCTTCCTCTGTGTTCTCTGCGCCTCTGCGGTTCGTTAAAAAAATAAAACGTAGACCCTTCAACTTTATCATCCATTGTTTGTAAACCGAGGGATAACTGCCGTGACAACCGTAGATACGGTACTAAGTAAACACGATAATGGCCTTAACTTCTCCACCTGGTCTTATAACAAAAACCAAGTTTGGAAAGGTTCATTAGAAACTGTATCTTTTGAGCAACAAACCATCAAAAATAAATTGATGGTATTAGATAAACCCTGCTACATCGTGAAAATTGCCGGAAAAATCGGAGTCACAAATGAGGGATATTTATCCCCAGGTGATAATGGCACAACAGCACAAATAGAACTGCTAACATTTGCCGCCCCAATCCGCATCCAACAATTTGGAGATCCCAACTTTCTCTCCTCTTATGGAGTAAAATATGCTTACGTTACCGGCGCAATGGCTGGCGGAATTGCTTCCGAAGAAATGGTCATTGCACTTGGAAAAGAGCAAATATTGAGTTCCTTTGGTGCAGGTGGTTTAACTCCAGAACGTTTGGAAGTAGCCATAAATCGGATTCAACAAGCTTTACCTCAAGGGCCTTATGCATTTAATTTAATTCACAGCCCTAACGAACCGGCGATTGAACGTCGGGCTGTGGATTTATATCTCAAATATCAAGTCAGAACAGTAGAAGCATCTGCATTTCTCGACTTAACCCCCAACATTGTTTATTACCGTCTTGCTGGATTGGGCTTAAATAACGCCAATCAAATTCAAATCAAAAATAAAGTCATCGCCAAAATTTCTCGCCGAGAAGTTGCTACAAAATTTCTGCAACCAGCACCGGCGAGAATTGTCAAAGAACTTCTTGAACAAGGATTAATTACTGAGTTACAAGCAACTCTTGCAGCTAAAGTTCCGATGGCTGATGATATTACCGTCGAAGCTGATTCGGGAGGACATACAGATAACCGTCCCCTGGTTTGTTTATTACCTTCTATTATTGCCTTGCGGGATGAAATTCAAGCCCAATATCATTACAAAACACCGATTAGAATCGGCGTAGCAGGGGGAATTGGTACACCACAATCAGCATTAGCAGCCTTTATGATGGGTGCTGCTTATATAATGACTGGTTCCATTAATCAATCATGCGTTGAATCTGGGGCTTGTGAACATACCAAAAAGTTATTAGCCCAAGCAGAAATGGCTGATATGATAATGGCCCCAGCAGCAGATATGTTTGAAATGGGAGTCAAATTGCAAGTTCTAAAACGGGGTACAATGTTTCCCATGCGAGCGCAGAAATTATTTGAACTCTATCGCAGCTATAACTCAATTGAAGACATCCCTCTTGCAGAAAGAGAGAAGTTAGAGAAACAAGTTTTTCGCAAAACTATTGCTGAAGTATGGGAAGGAACAGCGGCTTATTTGTCCCAAAAGAATCCTGAGAAACTGGGGAAAGCCGTTAATAATCCTAAGCTAAAAATGGCGTTGATTTTCCGCTGGTATTTAGGATTATCTTCTCGTTGGTCTAGTTCTGGTGAAAAAGGTAGAGAAGTAGATTATCAAATTTGGTGTGGCCCTGCAATGGGCGGTTTCAATGACTGGGTACGGGGTTCCTACCTGTCTGAACCAAATAATCGTCGGGTAGTTGATGTTGCTAATCAAATTATGACTGGTGCAGCCTTTTTGTATCGTGTCCAAAATTTGAAAATTCAAGGATTGCAAGCTTCCGATTATTACAGTCAGTATCATCCTGTTCTTTCTACATTAACGGAGATTTAAACATGACTATAAAACAGTCTTTTACAGCAGCCGATATTCAAACATTTTTGGTATCTAACTTAGCTAAGTTGCTAAAAGTACCAACTGATGAAATAGATGTCAAAGAACATTTAGAAAACTATGGTTTAGATTCAGCCCAAGCAATGATTCTAGTAAGCAACTTAGAAAAATTGCTCGGTTTTCAACCATCTCCTTTGCTGCTATGGCATTACCCAAATATTGAAGCTCTTTCACAGCGTTTAGCTGAAGAAGTGCAAGATGGTTCACCAGTTCAAGATACAAAGGCAGCGTCCTCTAATGCCAACGCTGCACCCTCAATTCTAGATTTAAGTGCTGAGGCTGTTCTTGACCCCACTATCCATCCTGGTGCGGCATCTAATCTGCTTGTGGGTGAACCTAAAAACATCTTTTTGACTGGAGGAACAGGCTTTTTAGGAGCTTTTATCATCCGGGAATTGCTACAAGAAACCAATGCGGATATCTATTGCTTAGTGCGTGCTGCTAATGCCGAAGAAGGCAAAAGCAAACTCCAAAAGAATCTGCAACAGTATGCAATTTGGCAAGAAGAATTTAACTCCAGAATTATTCCTATTATCGGCGATTTATCTCAGCCATTGTTAGGTGTTGGTTCGGAACAGTTTCAAAGTTTAGCGGCCAATATTGATACTATATATCATAGTGGTGCTTTGTTGAATTATGTTTTTCCATACTCAGCACTGAAGGCAGCCAATGTTTTAGGAACTCAAGAAGTTTTGAGGCTGGCATGTCAAATTAAAGTCAAGCCTGTACATTACGTTTCTAGTGTTGCTGTGTTTGAATCCACAGCTTATGCTGGCAAGGTTGTTAAAGAACAGGATGAATTCAATCATTGGGAAGGTATTTATCTTGGTTACTCACAAACTAAATGGGTAGCCGAAAAGTTAGTCAAAATTGCTCGTGACCGTGGACTTCCTGTAACTATCCATAGACCACCACTGATTTCAGGTGATAGCAAAACAGGCATTTGTAACACACATGACTTTATCAATTTGATGACCAAAGGCTGTCTACAAATGGGAAGTTTCCCTGATGTAGATTATATGTTAGATATGTCTCCTGTGGATTATGTAAGTAAAGCGATCGTTTATCTATCACGACAACAAGAATCCATAGGTAAAGCTTTCAATTTACAACATCCCCAACCTGTTTCTTTGAAAACATTAGTTGAGTGGATACGTTCTTTTGGTTATTCAGTTGATATGATTCCCTACGAAAAATGGCAATCAGAGTTAATCAATAATGTGTCTTCTGTAGAGAATCCTTTATATACTCTACGACCATTTTTGCTAGAACGCTGGTCTGATGAACAACTGACTATTCCTGATTTATACTTACAAGCTAGAAGACCCCACATTAGCTGTCAAGATACTCTCAATGCACTAGTAGGCAGTTCTATTGTTTGTCCTCCAATTGACTCTCAATTGTTTATGACTTACACCGCTTACTTGATTCAAACCGGTTTCTTAAATATCGCTTAATAATTCCCAAATCGCGTAGGATGTGTTAGTAACCTAACGCACCATTCAGGATAGTTTCGGTGGGTTACGGAAGCCATAACGCATCCTACAAAATAATTTGATTTAGTTCATTTTTTAAAACTCAGTACTACTGAATATCCAATATTTCAGATGCCAGCAACAACTCATACATCAACAGTGGCAATATAATTGCCCTGTTTTTTTATGCTCAATAATGTAAATTTTTAGGATTCACCCCTTGACAGAAGTAATTGAGGATAGAATGTTAGTGTCGGGCATAAAAGTTTGATTTTACCTGCTTGGTTTTGTGGGTAATCAAAAGCCAGCGCTAGTAGTTTGAAATAACCAAACTTTTTTAATGCCCAACTTCTTCGATGCATAAATCCTAAATTTACGTTTGGATTGCTACATCTATTCAACGCATTACACAAGCAATTGAAAGGGTAATAACTTAAGACATTTATTGTCAATTCAGATATTACGCGTACTTAATTGTAGGGCAACAACCACTCTAAATGCAACGCAGCTTCATCAAGTTGAATTCACCAACATTATTACATGAACACAACACATCAAATTCAGGGCAAACAAACTGCTCTTATTACTGGGGCAGCCGCTGGAATTGGCTACGAATTAGCATGTATTTTTGCTGCTCATGATTACCACCTGGTCTTAGTAGACAGAAACGGGTTAAAATTAGTAGAAATTGCAGCTAAATTTCAGGAAAAGTTTGGAAATCTTGTCAAAACTATTGTTAAGGATTTATCGATATCAACCGCTCCTGAAGAAATTTTTGCAGAGTTGCAACTTGCTAATATTCAGGTTGATGTGCTGGTAAATAATGCTGGATTTGGCATCTATGGATTATTTCACGAAACAGACCTAGCTACTGAACTAGAAATGCTACAGGTAAATTTGGTGTGTCTCACTCATTTAACTAAGCTATTTGTGAAACACATGGTAAAGCAAGGTGAAGGCAAAATATTAAACGTTGCCTCAGCTGCTGCTTTTCAACCAGGGCCGTTGATGGCGGTTTATTTTGCTACCAAAGCTTATATCTTATCTTTTTCAGAAGCGATCGCTAATGAATTAGAAGGTACAGGTGTCACTGTGACAGTTCTTTGCCCAGGCTCAACCGCATCTGCCTTTCATGAAAGAACCGGAATGGCTGACTCTAAGCTGCTCAAGGGCAAGAAAATGATGGATGCAAAAACAGTAGCCGAAATTGGTTTTCGCGCCTTAATGAAGGGCAAAACCATTGTCATTCCAGGTTTTATGAATAAACTACTGGCAAAATGCGTCAGATTTGTACCCAGAAACCTGGTGACAAAAGTTGTGAGAAATATGCAGGAAGATAAGTAAGCAGGGGGAGCAGGGGGAGCAGGGGGAGAAAGAGTAATTAATAACAAATAACAAATAAAAAATGACAAATGACAAATGACTAATACCGCCAACATTTTAAATTCCAGCCAAAATTCTCTACAGCAACAGCCGCAACATAATTGTTAGCAGGTACTAGTTCAAAAAGACTCCAGTCTTCAGATATTTGTAATTTAGCTGGTTCTGTGAGAGTCAGCGATACTTCAACTTGCTCTAATTGGGATAGTCCATCTCCAGTTGCTTTTAAATAAGCTTCCTTACAAGTCCAATAACGGAAAAATACTTCTTGCTGTTGGTTGAGAGATAGCGATCGCAACATCTCATATTCTCTCGGTAAAAAGAACCGTTTGGCAAGAGCTTCTAAATCAGACATCGGGCGAATATATTCTAGGTCTACACCAATTTGGCGGGTGCAATTCACCGCACACAAACCCAACCCTTGAGAATGAGACAAGTTAAACTCCAGTCCACTATCGGCAAATGTATCTGCTAATACTGGTTTGCCACGGTGTTGATAATTAAACTGCACTTGTAGCGGACCGATACCCAAATAGCGACCTAATATAGTTCGCACAATACCACGACCAGCGATGAAACGCTGCCGATGTTCCTGAAAATAGAACCGTTCAGCCCGAGCAATTTCGTCACCAGAAAGAGTTGCTGCTAAATTTTGCAGCTGTAGTTCTGGTTGGTCAAGTTCTATGCGCCAGAGATGAATCTCATCCTGTAATAGAGTTAAATCTGTCGGTGCAGGTAGCCAAATATCATTAGAAGCGGTCATTGAGTCAAAAAGTCAAGGGAGTTGTAGTTTAGCGCTACTATATTATGCGCCAGACCAATGCGATCGCCTGCCTACTTATCACTTTAGGACTTACCCTTTCAAGGCTTTCAGCCCCTTGATTTCTCGTAGGGGCAAGTCATGAATTGCCCCTACATTTCGTATTTGATACATAAGTCCTACACTTGTCCACTTTTTAACCAGTAGAGAATTTGTAGTCGGTTTTTACCGTAAATTAAAGGGTTTAAGACCCAGGGCAAACGCATCTAAATTACTCTTAATCGCAACGAAGGTTAAGAACCAACGAAAAAATCAGAATTTCGCGGCTGATTATTTTTTAAGCCCCAAAGCGATCGCTAAATCTATGTCAATAAGTAGGCATTAATGCGACTGCTTTGGAGTCTATTGAGAATAAAAGTTTTTTATTGACATGATGCGTTCGCCCTGTACTAGTTGGCGACTTGAATCACGCTAATGAAAGATTAAACAACCACAAAATTGTTTTTGCTTACTGACAATCCAGCAGATAATTGTGCAAATTGTACCTGAGTAAACCCAGACGCACTGCCATCAAGGTCAAAGAACAGTCCACCTGTAGCAGTGTTGTAGATAAATCGCTCTTGGTTAGTGGTTGCAGATGCTCCGAGGGTAAACTGATTAGCTGAGAGTGTACCTAATGATAACCCGCCACCAAAACCAGCAGCCGATACTTGAATCAGTTCATTAGTCGTGGTTGCGTTGAAGTCATAAATAGTATCAATGCCTTCATTGAAACTATTGAAAACAAAGGTATCATTACCAGATCCTCCAATTAGGCTATCATTGCCATTGCCACCTGTAAGGTAGTCATTGCCATCGCCCCCAAGCAGCCAATTATCGCCAAGTGAACCACTAGCACTCAAGCTATCGTTACCTGCACCTCCTTCTAGGGTGTTATTGCCAGATGAGCGAGAGTCCTGACTAGGGGAGTAGCGGCCAGAAAGGTCAAGAAAATCATTGCCATCGCCCCCAAGCAGCCGATTATTGCCAAGTGAACCACTAGCACTCAAGCTATCGTTACCTGCACCTCCTATTAGGGTGTTATTGCCAAATGAGCGAGAGTCCTGACTAGGGGAGTAGCGGCCAGAAAGGTCAAGAAAATCATTGCCATCGCCCCCAAGCAGCCGATTATTGCCAAGTGAACCA
>NZ_JBALFF010000058.1:0-53775 GCF_036916975.1 Nostoc sp. | reverse complement strand
TAGCCCTACGCAAAAATAGCTCGATGCCAGGATTTTTAATTCAAACAATACCTCCAAGCTCACATCACAGCTCGGAGGTTTTTGTTTATCATGAATTTAGTTTGGGAAAAATTGCGACTTTTATCCTACAGGTGACGCTTGTATGGAAATTTACGCGATCGCCACTGCTACGTTCGCGGAGCCTTTGGAAGAAAAGATAGGCGTGTACAGTAAGTCTAGCGCTGTAAAGGGACTTCAAAATTTATAATGAATTTTTGAGAAAAAGCTAAAAACTAGACTAGGCAATAAATACAGATGATCCGACCGCGTAAGGTCTTTGCTCAACATTGGCTCAAAAGTGAAAAGGCGCTCGACGCAATTATTAAAGCAGCAGAGTGTATAGAAAGCGATCGCCTTTGGGGGAGCGATCGCATCCTGGAAATTGGGCCGGGAACCGGTATTCTGACTCGTCGTTTATTACCCTTAGTGCAATCTCTGGTTGCAGTTGAAATAGACCGCGACTTATGCCAATTGTTGTCAAAGCAGCTTGGTAAGACTGAAAGTTTTTTACTGCTGCAAGGCGATTTTCTTACTCTAGATTTACCATCTTATCTGGCAGCCTTTCCCAATTTCCAAAAGCCAAATAAGGTAGTAGCCAATATTCCCTACAACATTACTGGCCCAATCATTGAGAAACTGCTGGGTACGATCGCTAACCCCAACCCCGAACCATTTGACTCTATAGTGTTGTTAGTACAAAAAGAAGTCGCAGAAAGGTTATATGCTAAACCAGGATCAAAAACCTTTGGGGCGTTGAGCGTGCGGGTACAGTATTTGGCTGATTGTGAGTTAATCTGCACAGTTCCAGCGGCCGCATTCCACCCACCGCCAAAAGTTGATTCAGCTGTGGTACGATTGCGTCCCCGAAAAATAGAAATACCAGCGCTTAATCCCCGACAGTTAGAGAATTTATTAAAATTGGGGTTTAGTGCCAAGCGCAAAATGTTACGAAATAATTTGCAATCTGTTATAGAACGCGATCGCCTGACCCACTTACTGGAACAATTAAAAATAAATCCCCAAGCTAGAGCCGAAGACCTCGGCGTTCAGCAATGGGTAATTTTAGCAAATGAGTTGGGAGTGCTGAGTAGGGAGTAGGGAGTGGAGACAAGGCAATTTCCCATTTCCCATTTCCCATTCCTCATTCCCCATCCCCCATTCCCCATTCCCAGAAAATGTATTCCTACAGTCTAATTGCCCCTGCTAAAGTTAACTTGTATCTGGAAATCATTGGTAATCGCTCCGATGGGTATCACGAGTTAGCCATGATACTTCAAAGTATTGGTCTTGCAGACCAAGTTAATGTGCGTTCTATCAGCACTGACAGCATCCGTGTTCACTGCAACCACCCACAAGTACCGACAGATAAAAGTAATCTGGCATACCGCGCAGCAGAATTAATGATGAAGCAATTTCCTGAAGCTTTTGCTAAATATGGAGGCGTGGAAATTACCGTCAACAAGCAGATTCCTGTCGCTGCTGGGTTGGCTGGGGGTTCAACGAATGCAGCTGCTGTGTTGGTGGGGATAGATTTACTGTGGAAGTTGGGATTAACTCAGTCCGAATTAGAGGAGTTGGGAGGTACACTTGGTTCAGATGTCCCGTTTTGTGTAGCGGGTGGAACTGCGATCGCAACAGGTAGAGGCGATCAACTTTCTCCCCTGCCGAGTTTAGATAATATTTATATAGTGTTGGCAAAATACCGCAGTCTGGAAGTTTCCACGCCTTGGGCATATAAAAACTATCGAGAGCAGTTTGGTGATTCTTATATTAGAGATGGCGACAACTTGGCAGCGCGTGCTAATGCAGTTCATTCAGGAGGAATAGTAAAAGCTGTTGTGGATAAAGATGCAGGAGAAATTGCCCAAAAACTGCACAATGATTTAGAGCGTGTGGTATTGCCAGCATATCCCCAAGTCTTGCAACTGCGAGAAATGTTTGCAAATCAAGAAGGCGTTTTAGGAACAATGATGTCTGGCTCTGGCCCAACAGTATTTGCTCTTTTTGAGTCTCAACAGCAGGCACAACAAGTTAAGCTGCAAGTAAGAGAAGTAATTCTTGATGAGGACTTAGAATTGTTTGTAACTCGGACAATCACACATGGTATTAAAGTGGCATCGTCTGTTTAAATAATTTTTTTTGTTAATGAAGCATAGGGGATAGACAAGAATTATTCCTAATAGCCCAATCCAAAATCTAAAATCCAAAATCGTATGAGTGATCAAAATTTAACGCCACAAACGGATACTAAAATACAGGCGAGTGCGACTCCTTTACGCTGTTTAACTGGGGCGGTTATTTCTGGAGGAATGGGATATGCAATGTATTCGCTGATGATTGCGATCGCTACAAATTTTGCTACTAAACCTCTCCATTCAATTAATCCATTGGTAATTAAGATTTCTTCTGCTGTTAGGACTCTGGTTGTTGGTGTAGTTGCTTTAGGAAGCGGGATATTTGGTATAGTAGCAATTGGTTTGTTGGCTTTGGGAGTGCAATTATTAGTACAGCAGTTGACCAAGCAGAAAAGTAGTGAAAACTAGTAATTTTCTTTCTTACAGCTATTTTTAGATAAATACACTACATTAATTTAACCAAGGATCAGTATACTTTTGTTTCCTGCACCTCTGTTTCTTCTGGTCAAGCTTTTTGAGATTGGCGTAGACGCTGGCTTGTCGTTAAACATGGGTGCTTGAACAGCAGATGTTGTAATTTCGTGTGTATAGTATAACGCTCTAATTTAACAGATTTCGGGTTGACACTTTAGAAACTGGCTCAGTATTAACAAATATATGTGGAATTGATACCAGCTACACTGAAGTTGATAGCAGCAACATCACTTGTGAGCAAAATTATGAGCACAACCAACAGATATTTTTTACCCCTTATTTTTGTGACAATTGCTGTCAGCCTCAGCAGTTGTAGTTCTAACCCCACCGCTCCTAATATTGACAGTAAAAGGCCATCCGCTACCACAACACCGACGAATAGGGCATCATTTCAGACTCCCAGCCAAATTCCTAGCGTAGCTCAATTAAGAGAAAAATCTCCTAATCAAGAATTTCTTAAGGAAAATACGCCTTCCTCATCAACTCCTAAAGCTGCCACTAGTAGAACTAGCAACGTCACGCTATATACAAGTGATACCCAATGTCAAGAACTTATTCCAGAAAAGGTTTCAGTACCAGATGAGGCATCAGTGACAAATGTAGTGGGTAAAATTTTAGAAAAACGAGATACAAGCGACTTTAGTTTGTCTGGGTATCGTGTCAACATTAAAAATGGCATTGCTACAATTGATTTGCGAATATCCCCTGATTCAAAGCGACAAATTGCTTCTCTTTCTAGTTGTGAACAGTTTGCTCTGTTTGGCAGCCTCCGCAAAACCCTAACAAGTAATGCCCAATGGAATATTAAAGAGGTTCGGTTCACTGAGCGAGGTGAAGACATTGTTCTTTAGTTAAATTATGGTATTCAGTGCTGTCATCGGCTAAAAATATTTTCCAATTTTAACAGCCACAGGACTAATGCATCAGCAGTTGCTAAAACAGTGCATATTCTAGTCAATTTCAAACAGATGTAAATAGTGTTATTATTGATTTTAGTCCTAAAATTATGGCAGCAATTCGCGGGTGTAATTCAGTGGTAGAATGTCACCTTCCCATGGTGAACGTCGTGGGTTCGAGTCCCATCGCCCGCTTTAATCTACATTTGCAAATTAAATGTCGCAATTTGCAAATTAGTGTCGTTTTTCGCAAATTAGTTGGCAGAAGAAACTAGAGAAGTTCGGGGTAGACTCCCAAAAGACTTAAAAATCGCTTTTGAAATTGCCTGTGCGCGTCTGGAATTGACCCAGACTGCGGCTTTGGAGGAGGCGATTAGAGATTGGTTAAAAAAGAAAGAGTCCGCTACTGATGAAAAGTAGCAGGATTGTGGAAAGCGATCGCCTTTTACTTGTGTAAATCGAATTTGCTCCCAAGAAACCCAGCAATAAAAATTTAGTTTTTGGAAAACTACCTTGGATACAACCCACCTTAATTTTCCGTAATGTTGCTGAGGTAGTTTGTCTTAAATTGCATTATCAAAGATATGTACTGAACTTTATATATTAATCGTAATTTTACGAGGTAACTTAGTTACCGATTAAACATTACAAATAATATCTATTGGCACTTTAGAGAGGGCAGGTAGTAAGAAATCAATCCTTACTGCCTATTCTCTGCTGCCTACTTTTAAATACAGAGAAACGATGACGGAAACGTTAAACCCCACACCAGGCTCTATAGTCAGTTGTCGCAATCGGCAGTGGGTTGTATTACCTGCCGAAAATGAAGATGTTATTCGCTTGCGTCCTCTCTCAGGGAACGAAGAGGAAATTGCGGGAATTTATTAGAAGCTTCAGGAGTTGGGGATAGAAACTCTGCAACCAGCAACCTTTCCCTTACCAAACACTATCAGTATTAAAGACCATACAGCAGCAATGCTACTGATGGATGCAGCACGTCATTTGCTGCGAAGTGGAGCGGGGCCATTTCGATGTTTGGGACGATTATCATTGCGTCCTCGTCCTTATCAGTTAGTTCCTTTATTGATGGCCTTGCGATTAGAGGTAGTGCGACTGCTAATTGCCGACGATGTGGGAATTGGCAAAACCATTGAAGCTGGACTAATTGCTCGTGAACTTTTAGACCGGGGTGAAGTAAAGCGGATAGCTGTACTTTGTCCGCCTCATTTATGCGACCAGTGGCAGCAAGAATTACGCGAAAAGTTTCATATTGATGCTGTGGTCGTGCGTTCTGGAACGGCTTCTAAATTGGAGAGAGCGATCGCTAATGGTTCTCATATATTTAGTTACTATCGACACCTGATTGTTAGCCTAGACTATGCTAAGGCAGAACGCCGTCGTGCAAGTTTTATTACACACTGTCCTGATTTTGTAATTGTGGATGAGGCGCATACTTGTACCCGTCCCAGCAGCAAGAGTACATTACAGCAGCAACGCCACCAATTAATTCAGCAGATTGCCGAGAAAAATAATCGCCACTTATTATTACTTTCGGCTACTCCTCATAGTGGCATTGAAGAGTCGTTTTTATCACTACTAGGATTACTCCAGCCGGAGTTTGAGCAATTAACCCTCGATCGCCTAACAGAGAAACAACGAGACAAACTGGCAAGCCATTTTATTCAGCGTCGGCGGGCAGATGTTAAACAGTGGTTGGGGAATGAAACGCCTTTTCCTGAAAGAGATTCAGAAGAAAAGCCTTACAAGTTATCAAAGGAATATAAGCAATTATTTGATGATATCTACAGCTTTGCTCGTGGGCTAGTAAAAACTACGACACAGGATATGAGTTATGCCCAGCGCCGGGGACGTTATTGGTCAGCTTTGGCGTTGATTCGTTGTGTGATGTCTTCTCCCGCCGCCGCAGTAGCAGCGTTAAACCGTCAGGTGAGTAAATCGGGTGAGGATATGGTTGCTGATTTAGACGAAGATTTAATGAGTTCTTACGTTTACGACTCCACAGACCAGGAACAAGCTGTTGATGCAACTCCGACTGTTCGTAGTAGCGCTTTAGCGCATCCGAATCAAGAGGCGCTAAAGCGCTACTACGAACCTAAACTCCGAGCTTTTGTGCAAGCAGCCCAAAAGTTACTCTTTGAGAAAGACCAAAAATTACAATCATGTATCGCTTCCATACAAACCCTGCTTTCAGAAGGTTTTAACCCGATTATCTGGTGTCGCTATATTGCTACAGCAAATTATGTTGCTGATACTCTCAAGCAAAAACTAGAAAAGAAGGGAAATCAAATTCGAGTCATTGCGATTACTGGGGAACTTTCAGAAGACGAACGAGAAATACGTCTGCAAGAGTTAAAGTCATATCCCCAAAGAGTTTTGGTAGCTACCGACTGCTTAAGCGAAGGGGTAAACCTGCAATCACATTTCAGTGCGGTGATTCACTACGATTTACCCTGGAATCCCAATCGTTTGGAGCAACGGGAAGGGCGTATTGACCGCTATGGTCAAACTGCAAGTCAAGTTAAAACTTTGTTGCTTTACGGTTCAGATAATCCGGTGGATGGTGCAGTTTTGGATGTGCTAATTCGCAAGGCTGTACAGATTCACAAGACTTTGGGAATTACTGTACCCGTACCAATGGACAGCAACACAGTATCAGAAGCTGTTTTTAAATCTTTATTTGACCGCGCTCATGATGCGGTGCAATTGTCTCTGCTGGATTTATTGGATGAAAAAGAATCTGCTGTTGAACAAGTCCATAAAAATTGGGACAAAGCTGTAGAGCGAGAAAAAACTAGCCGTACCCGCTTTGCTCAACGGTCAATCAAACCTGTGGAGGTAGAGCAAGAACTGATTGAATCTGACCAAATTCTAGGTAATGAACAGGATGTGCAACGGTTCGTATTGTCAGCAGCAAATCGCCTATCTTGTTCGTTAAGTAAGAAAAAACAGGGTTGGTTACTATCCACAATTCCTAATTTTCTCCAGTCTGCACTGGGGGATAAGCCGCGCTTGCTCACCTTTACAACCCCTGCACCAGAAGGGGTGGAATATGTCGGACGGAATCACCCTTTGGTAGAAGGTTTAGCGCGTCACATTATTGAAGATGCACTCTCGAATAGTCAAAACCCCATAGCAGCGCGGTGTGGTTTTACTACTACGGATACTGTCACTAAGCGCACGACTTTGATGTTATTGCGGCTACGGCATTTGTTAAACAGTCCCAAACACCAAAGTTTGCTGGCGGAGGAGTGTGCAGTAGTTGCATTTACTGGCCTTCCATCTAATCCTATCTGGCTGACACCAGAGGATGCAAAATCTTTGCTGGAACAAGCTAACCCTGTGGGTGATGCGCCTCTAGGTATCAAACAGGCGGAAATTGAAGATTTACTCAGCAAAATTACAGAGATTGAATCTGATTTAGAACTATTTGCTAAAGAGCGATCGCATTCTCTTTCCCAATCACATCGGCGAGTCAGAGCCATCACCCAAGAAGGACAGATTCAGCTTAAACCCCAGCTACCGATGGATATTCTAGGCGTTTATATTCTCCAGCCTGGGAAAATTCGTAATTCGTAATTCGTAATTTTTTAGACAATTTGTAATATTAGGTGCGTGAGTCATGAATGTAGCAGGAATTACATTAACAGGTGTTCAGATTGAAGGGAATTTGCTAGCAGCAGATATTACTGCCGAATTGCTGGCTGGTAATGTCAAAGGGCAAGCACCAGAGGATTTTGGTTTTACGAAAACTGACAAGCTAGCAGATGAAATTGCGATCGCATGGGGTGATGCTAAAGCTTATTGGGCAGCATTTCAACGCCAATTAGACAGGTTAGATGCAGATGATACCGCTACTAGCGTCACCCGCGAACTGTGGGTGGTTCCCTTACTACGCAGTCTCGGATATAACCCTGTTTACACCGCAAAAGCCGAAGTGGTGGAGGGACAAACTTATGCGATTTCTCATCGTGCGGAATTAGGCGAAAACAAGCCACCCATCCACATTATTGGTTGTCGAATCAAGGTAGATCATCGTCCTCCCAGTGGCACACCCAGGTTATCAGCACACGCACTGGTGCAGGAGTATCTTAACAAAACGGAGCATTTGTGGGCGATCGCAACTAACGGTTTTCGCTGGCGGTTACTGCGCGACTCTTCCTTGATGACACGTCTGACTTATATCGAATTTGACTTAGAACAGATTCTCAACGGAGAAAACTTTGCCGAATTTGGGCTATTTTATCGGTTGTTTCACCGTTCCCGCTTGCCTGAAGGTATGGATGATGCCGATAAGTGCTTGCTGGAATATTACCACCAAGAAGCACTGCAACAGGGGGGACGGGTACGCGACAGACTCCGAGATGGAGTAGAAAAAGCACTAATACAGTTAGGGACAGGTTTTCTCCAACATCCGCAAAACGAACACCTCCGCCAAAAATTCGGGGTTCGTAGTTGCGCTTTAGCGCATCCGAATCAAGATGCGCTAAAGCGCAACTACGAACTGGAATATTATCGTCAACTGTTGCGGCTGATTTATCGCCTGCTATTTTTAATGGTGGCAGAGTCCCGCAATTTATTAATTGGAGATGATGTAGAAAAAGCCCGAATCTACCGAGAATATTACAGCATTGAGCGACTGCGAGAGTTAGCCGAGCGTCCCCGTTGGCGGCGGGAAGGCTTTCAAGATTTATGGCAGGGTTTGCGGGTTACATTCTTGCTATTTGATGAAAATTGGCGCGGAAAATATTTAGGATTATCACCATTAAATGGCGATTTATTTGGTTCCAACACTTTACCAGCTTTAGATGATTGTGCTATTGATAATCACGATTTGCTAGTAGCGATTCGGGAGTTATCATTATATCAAGATAAGGGACAATTACGACGGGTAAATTATACTGCCTTAGATGTCGAAGAACTGGGTAGCGTATATGAAAGTCTGCTTGATTTTCACCCAGAAATATCTCCTAAAAATTATGAATTCAAATTAGTATTTGGTAGTGAGAGGAAAACTACAGGCTCTTACTATACGCCACCGCAGTTAGTGGGACAACTGATCAAAACAGCTTTAGAACCTGTAATTGAAGAAAAGGTTCGTAGTTGCGCTTCAGCGCATCTTGATTCGGATGCGCTGAAGCGCAACTACGAACAAAGTTTACTCAGTCTCAAAATTGTAGACCCCGCCTGTGGTTCTGGTCATTTTCTCTTAGCCGCAGCCCGTCGCGTAGGAAAGGAATTAGCTAAAATTCGCACCGGGGAAGCTGAACCAGGTAGTGAACCTTTAAAGTTAGCGATTCGAGATGTTATTCAAAATTGCATTTATGGGGTGGATTTAAACCCCTTGGCTGTTGATTTGTGCAAAGTAGCTTTATGGATTGAAGGTTTTTCTCGCGGCTTACCTCTTAACTTTTTAGACCACAGGATTAAATGTGGTAATTCCCTTGTGGGAGTGATGGATTTGAGTTGTTTAAATGAAGGAATCCCTGATGAAGCGTTTAAGCCAGTAACAGGTGATGATAAAAAACTATCTACACAGCTTAAGAAACGCAATAAAAACGAACGAGAGAAAGCAGGACAACTATCAATTGATGAGAATTTAGAAACTGATAGCGTAGATTATGCCCAAATGTGGCGACAGTTGGGGGTAATTCCTGAAACCACGCCACAACAAGTTAAAGATAAGCAAAAGCAATATAAAGAGAATTTGCAAGAATCTAGTTGGTGGTTAAAATATTCTGCTTGTAATTTATGGACAGCAGCATTTTTTATGTCACTAACTGAGCATCATTTGCAGTTATTACCTACAACTGAAGCATTAAACCGTTTAAAGCGTGAAAAAGTAGAAAAGACTCGCAAATCAGACGATAATTACGAATTACGAATTACGAACTACCAATTAAATAAGGTTGTAGATGCGGCGAATAAGTTATCTGAAGAAAAACACTTTTTTCACTGGTGTTTAGAGTTTCCTGAAGTATTTGAACAAGGTGGGTTTGATTGTGTGTTGGGTAATCCGCCTTGGGAACGGATTAAGTTACAAGAGAAAGAATTTTTTGCTTCTCAAAGTGCGGAAATTGCTAACGCTATAAATAAGGCGGCGCGGGAGAAGTTGATTAAGGAATTACCTAAGAAAAATCCTGAGTTAGCACAAGCTTTTGAAGATGCGAAACATGATGCTGAAGCACAAGGGAAATTTATTCGGGAGTCGGGTAGATTTCCTTTAACTGCGGTGGGAGACATCAATACTTATGCTATTTTTGCTGAGACTACGAGAACATTGATTTCATCTGATGGAAGAGTTGGGGTAATTGTTCCTACCGGAATTGCAACTGATGACACTTGTAAAAAGTTTTTTGGAGATTTGACACAGAAACAAGCTTTAGCAAGTTTGTATGATTTTGAAAATCGAGAAGCTTTATTTGCTGCTGTAGATAGCCGGATGAAATTTTCTTTACTTGCTATAAGTGGTAAACCAATCAAACGGGGGAATTTTGCCTTCTTCTTGACTCAAACTAAACAATTAGACAATCAAACTCGTCTGTTTCAGCTTTCACCTCAAGATATTGCCTTAATTAATCCTAATACTCTCACTTGTCCTATTTTTAGAACTAGCACAGATGCTGAACTTACTAAGAAAACTTATCAGCGTGTTCCTGTTTTGGAGAATGATAAAACAGGGAGTAATCCTTGGGGTATTTCATTTATGACAATGTTTCATATGTCAAATGATAGCGGTTTATTTAAAAATGAGGTGGGTAATGATTTAGTTCCACTTTATGAAGCGAAAATGTTTCATCAGTTTACTCACCATTGGGCGACTTATACTGATGATGGCGATACTCGTGATTTGACTCATGAGGAAAAAGGGGATGCGTCTTTTTCTGTTCAGCCGCGTTATTGGGTGAGTCGGCTTGAGGTGGAAAATAAATTAGCTGGGAAGTGGAATAAAGATTGGCTTTTGGGTTTGAGAAAAACTTGTAGAGCTACAGATGAAAGAACTTCTATTTTTAGCATTTTACCTCGCGTAGGAATTAATGATAAAAGCCCTATTATTTTTAGTTCTAAATCACCTATTTTAACAGCCTGCTTATTAGCTAATTTTAATTCACTAATATTTGACTTTGTAACCAGACAGAAACTTGGTGGTATTGATTTTAGCTTTTTTATCCTCAAACAACTCCCGATTCTTCCCCCAGAATTATACACCGCAGAAGATATCAAATTTATTAGCGATCGCGTACTCGAATTAGTCTACACTGCGTGGGATATGCAACCCTTCGCTAAAGATATGGGATACGACGGCGAACCCTTCATTTGGAACCCCAACAGACGCGCATTATTAAGAGCAGAATTAGACGCATATTACGCCAAACTCTACGGACTCACCCGTGATGAACTGCGATATATTATAGACCCTGCTGATGTCTATGGCGCAGACTTCCCCAGCGAAACATTCCGCGTTTTAAAGAATAACGAAATTAGACAATTTGGTGAATATCGCACACAAAGACTGGTATTAGAAGCGTGGGACAAAATGTTTGGTTCGTAGTAGCGCTTGGGCGCATTCCGATTAAGAGGCGCTAAAGCGCTACTACGAACGAATGAATTACTATAAATCATCCCATCCTTTACCGTAATCTATTACCGGATATTCAATCCAACAACTGCGTAACCAATCCCTCCCATAATTTTCTAAATACCAATGAACACTAGATTCAATCCAAGCATAAGGAGATTTTGCCCAACCATGTTTCACCGGATTGTAATGAATATAATTCAAGGTTGTATAGTAATGTCGTTCCGAACGAATTGCTCTGTCACTAAAAGAACACCAAAGTTTACCAGTTAGGTTATCTTCAAGATTCCATTGTCTAGCAATAGAACCATGAATTGAACGTAAAACCTTACTTAATCTTTTGAAGTCTAAATTTTTGACTAATAAATGATAATGATTTGGCAACACAACCCAGGCAAGGATTTCTATATCTTGATATGTAAAATGTTCAAATAATTGATTTAATAATTGCTGACGGCGTTCTTCACTATTTATTCGACATTTATGTTCATAACAAGTTACAGTAATCAAATAAAATTCACTGTTTTCTACTGGATGGGGCGGCGAATGAGGGGGATAACCCTTAGCTAATCTTTCTTGGACGACGATTATTTTTTCTTCTTGGGTAAGTTGTCGATATTTGTACATCAATGTTTTTTGCTTTTTTATGATTGGGTATTTTAGCGCTGAAGCGCAACTACGAACAAATTAAATTTTATGAAAATTACTATAAAACTACAGGAATTATTACAGCAGCCGGAAAATGCGATTTTACCTGTTAGCAATTTATTAAGTCAAAAGTTAGCATTGTTAGATTGTACGGGAGTGGTAGCTGTTACGCCAGAACAATTAACCATTTTGTTCACTAATATTCCGACAGATTGGGATATACAAGAAATTGCAGAAATCTTCGACTTTCCTACTATTACTCAAACCTTTAATCACCAACTTCGAGAATGGATTGACCAACGCTTAGGTCGAACAAATCCTCAAGTACCAGTAAACAGTAGTTCGTCCTCTCTCAGCAATTCTCAGTTTCTTGATATATTTAATTTCCGCAACGAAGTAATTGGCGACTACCGCCGCTATATTGAAAGCTTCCTCAAAATCCGCGACGAAAAAGTTAAAGCATTTGTTGATAACGAGTTAGAAAAAGGTCAACTCTGGACTGACCCTTTAGTGCAACTTAACCCTAAATATCGTCCTGGCGCATCTGTCATTACATTAGTACAGCAAGGTGTTCTCCATCCCGACTGTACACGCTACTTTTCACAAAATGGTGAAGCTTTTACCTTCCACTACCACCAAAAAGAAGCCTTTGAAACAGCACAACGTCAAGAACCCTACGTTGTCACCACAGGAACGGGTTCGGGTAAAAGCCTAACTTATGTTGTCCCCATCATTGATGATTTGTTACACCATCCTGAAATCAAAGGAGTTAGGGCTATTTTGGTTTATCCCATGAATGCCCTAATTAATTCTCAGGAAGAAGAATTAAGAAAATTTCTCAAACAAGTCCCTAACACCCATATTCGCGTTGAAAAGTACACTGGGCAAGAAAAACTAGAGAAGAAAACCGAAATTCAAAACAACCCGCCCCAAATTTTACTCACAAATTACGTGATGCTAGAGTTAATGCTGTCTCGCACTCACGAAGATAAATTAGTAGCATCCCCCGATTTAAAATTTCTGGTACTAGATGAACTGCATACTTACAGAGGACGGCAAGGTGCAGATGTCGCCATCTTAATTCGCAAACTTAGGCAACGCTGCGGCAAAGCCAACCAAACATTAAATAATTACGAATTACGAACTACGAATTACGAATTACTCTGTATTGGCACTAGCGCCACCATGTCTTCGGAAGGTTCCCGCCAGCAACGCCGTCAGGTAGTCGCAGATGTTGCTAGTAAATTATTCGGTGTAGAAATTCAACCCAGTAACGTAATTGATGAAACTTTAGAACGTTCTATCAAAAGTGCTGCACCCACCACCGAAAAATTGCGGGAAAGCATTATCCAAGGTTTACCCCCAAAGTCGGAACAAACTTTAGACGCTTTTAAACAGCATCCCCTTAGCCACTGGGTAGAGATGAACTTTGGTTTAGAAGAAAAAGAAGGACATCTCGTGCGTCGCACACCTATCACCCTTCAAGAAGGTGCAGAAAAATTAGTTCGTAGTAGCGCTTTAGCGCCTCTTGATTCGGATGCGCTGAAGCGCTACTACGAACAATGTTTAAATATCCTCAAACAGATATTTCTTTGGGGAAGCAAAACAAAGGGGTTGGCATTCCGCCTACATCAATTTATTTCCCAAGGCGGTAGCGTTTACGCCACCATTGAAAATCGAGACAAACGACTTCTCACCCTAGAAGGCCAGTACACAACCACCGAAAACCGCCTACTTTATCCCCTCGTCTTTTGTCGAGAATGCGGACAAGACTATTACGTGGTACGCTACGATTCGGAAAAAGATATTGTACTACCCCAATTACCCACAGCCTTAGATAGTCTTGACAATGAAGATATCAAGGAAGGCTACCTAACCCTTGATGAACCCGAACTTTGGGATAAAGAAGACGAAGAGAGACTTCCTGACTCATGGTTTAAAGAAACTAAAAGGCAAGGGCGCATTCCCGAAAAAAAATATGCACCTTTTATTCCCCACAAACTGCAAGTTCTACCCAACGGTAAAGTCATAAACTCTGTATTACAGGGAACTACCTGTTGGTTTGTTCCTAAACCCTTTCTTACTTGTCTCCACTGCGGTGTATTGTACGACCAAAAGAAAAACGAATTTACTAAACTCTCCCGTCTAAGTAGTGAAGGACGCAGTACCGCAACTACTCTACTTTGTCTTTCTACCGTCAGTCGCCTCAAGCAAGTTTTCACTGGCGAGAAAGCCAAAGCCGCAAAAATCCTCAGCTTTACTGATAACCGTCAGGATGCTTCATTACAGGCAGGACATTTCAATGATTTTGTCCAAACCAGTTTCTTACGGGCAGCTTTGAATAGTGCTATTCAAGAAAATCAAAAGTTAACTCACAAATCACTGGCGGCGGAAGTTGTTAAACAGATGGGTTTATCTCAAGCAGATTATGCAATTCAACCCGCAGACTTTGGCTTTGGTAAACGCAAGAATGAAGAAGCTTTTAGCAATTTAATTGAATATCGGCTATACGAAGATTTGCGTCGCGGTTGGCGAATTGTCCAGCCAAATCTAGAACAATGCGGTCTATTAACTATAGAATATGCCGAACTATTAGCATCTTGTCAAAATACTCAACTCTGGCAAAAATACCGCCATCCAATTTTACTGCAAGCCTCACCCTCACAAAGATATTTTGTTGTCAAAACCTTCCTCGACCACCTCAGAAAAAAATTGGTAATTGATGCGGAAATTTTACAACAAGAGGGTACAGAACAATTGAAAAAGGAAGTATCTCAAGCACTAAAAGACCCTTGGACAATTGATACTTTTGAATATTTACACGAAGCTTTTTGGGCAAGCCTCAGCCCCACGGATAAAAAAGGTAAATCACGGCGAAATACAATTAGACTGACATTTCGTGGTCAAATCGGGCGCTTTCTGCGTTCTAATCGGGCGTGGAATTGGTTACAAAAACCTTTACCAGAGTCAGATTATAACCAATTAATTAATGCTCTGGTAAATGCTTTGGCAGATGCAGGTTACTTATACAAGAAAGAAGAAGAAGTCCAACTAAAAATTAATTCAATGGTCTGGGTAGCCTCAAAATTAAGTGAAATTCCCCCCGACCCTTTAACCTCTCGCCGCTTGCAGGGTAGCGACAGAAATACTTCTGTTAACCAATTTTTTCAAGACTTCTACCAAACTGACGCTCATCAAATTAAATCATTAGAAGGGCGAGAACATACCGGACAGGTAAAAAACGAAAACCGCCAGAAACGAGAAGACGCATTCCGTCATGGCAAATTAGCAACTTTATTTTGTTCTCCAACAATGGAATTGGGGATAGACATTTCCGACCTCAGCGTTGTCCATCTGCGGAATGTTCCCCCCAGTCCAGCCAATTACGCCCAACGCAGTGGTCGCGCCGGCAGAAGTGGACAGGAGGCTTTAGTAATTACTTATGCCTCCATTGGTAGCGGTCACGACCAATATTTCTTTAAACGTCAAAGTCAAATGGTTGCTGGTGTCGTCGCCCCGCCCAAATTAGAACTAGCTAACCAGGATTTAATTAAATCTCATGTGTATTCAATTTGGCTGGCACACACTGGCTTATACTTGGAAAATTCCATGAACCAAATTCTGGAGTTAGATTCGCCAGACTGTCCGCTAAAAGAAGATGTTACTCAGAAAATCAAGATGAGTCAGGAAAAATTAGCCAAATGTCTAGCAGCCACAAAACTGATTTTATCTGATACTTTCTGCCAAAACGATCTGAACAAAACTTCTTGGTATTCTGAAAATTGGTTACAGTTTACCCTAGAAAATGCCCATAATGCTTTTGATCAAGCGTGCGATCGCTGGCGTAGACTATACATTGATGCTATTGAACAATTAGACAAAGCCCGCGACAGCACAAGTCGTTATACCAGAGGCTATGCAACCCAAGAAGAACGGGATATTGCTAAAGCCCAAGAAAAAGAAGCACTGCGACAAATTGACCTGCTAGTGGGACAAGTCCAAGGCAAAAGCAATAATCAGTTTGAATTTTACCCCTATCGTTACTTTGCTGCCGAGGGATTTTTACCTGGGTTTAACTTCCCCCGCTTACCAGTTCGGGCATTTATTCCCACAGAAGAAAGTGGCGAATTTATTTCCCGCCTCCGCAGCGTAGCTTTGAGAGAATTTGCCCCTGGTAATGTTATTTACTACGAGGGTAGTAAATTTATGGTGGCTAAAACCAAAATCCCTGTTAGTGGTGCTGATTATCAACGCGTAAATGTCTGCTTTAAATGCGGTTATTTCCATGAAGGGACGGCTAGTGACCGCGATACTTGTGAGAACTGTGGGGCAAAACTTGCCGATAGTAACAATAATAAAGCTTTACTTACACGCTTATTATCAATGGAAACTGCGATCGCCTGGAGACGAGAACGCATTACCTGCGACGAAGAAGAACGCCTTAAATACGGTTACAACATCACCACCCATTTCCGTTACGACCAGCAAAAACGCCAATCAGCAACGGTACAAACAGCCGATGGTACAGAATTATTACGTTTAACCTATGGCGCTACAGCAGACATCTGGCATATTAATCGCGGACTGAACAAGAAAAAAAGCGATGAACGAGGATTTAAACTCGATATCAAAACTGGTATTTGGGGCGATGCCAAAAACGACTCAGCAAAAGATAGCATTGACACTGACGTTAATTTAATGGTGAAAAACACCTGCAATATTCTGGTTGTTGAACCATTAAGTGTACCCACAGACGAAAGAGAAGCTTTTATTGCCACCCTGCAATATGTCTTGGAAACTGCCATCCAAGCAGTGTACAAATTAGAAGCCGATGAACTCGACTCCGAACGCCTGGGAGACGGTAAATATTTGCTGTTCTGGGAGGCTACCGAAGGCGGTGCAGGTGTCCTTTCTCAATTATTAGAAAACATTAATATTTTTCAGAAAATAGTCGATGCAGCTTTAGATATTTGTCATTTCAAAGAACCTAAAGATAGCTGTGTCCAAGCTTGCTATGAATGCTTACTTTCTTACCGCAACCAGTTTGACCATGCTTTAATCAATCGCCATCTCATCAAACCCTTACTTGACGAACTGCAAAAAAGTACAGTGCAGATAGAAGGAATATGTCGTGATGAACAGTACCAACAACTGCTGCAACAAACAGACCCAAATTCCGAATTTGAACGCCTAGTTTTAGATGAAATATATCACGGTGGATATAAATTACCCGATACTGCACAGGAATTGATTCCAGAGTCAAACTGTAAACCAGATTTTCTTTATAAAGAAGATGGCATTGCTGTTTTCTGCGACGGTTCAGTTCATGACAGCCCACAAAAACGCAAGCAAGACCAAATTGAACGGGATAATCTCAAGCACAATACGAATTACATTGTTCTAATGCTACGGCATGATGAGGATTGGGCAGCAAAGTTGAGTACTTTGGCAAGTTTGTAAGTTAAGAATTCCTAATGTATAAATCATAACGAGTTACTATGCAATCAAAATCAATACAATACCGTTCGGATAAGCTCTTGAGGTAGCCACCCTCACTTGAGCCACTTAAGGGACTTCCAACAAATAAATTACTTAAATAAACGAACCACAGAGACACAGAGAACACAGAGGAGAGAGTTTTTTCGCCAGTTTTTTGCGTATTTTTTTATTTGGAAGTCCCTAATAGAAGTGGGGGACGTAAGAACATGTTGCGCTCTGCATAAAGCATCTATCCTATGGAGGATTTTAAATAAAATATCAATAAATATTCATATAGTTATTTAAAGATTATGTAATTTCAGTATTCAAACCTGACGTTGTAAAGCTGATAACTCAACACATTGCCGTCTATCGCAGGTGACACAACCAAACGAGGAATGTCATCATTAGCAGATGTACCTTTGGGTAATGAAGTCAAGTAGGTGAAATATTTATTAATATTATGAATAGGAAGTGTAAATTCAGCGTCAGGAGTCAGAAAAAATTCTTAATGGCAGATATTTCGCATCAATCATCAAATTTTTCACCAATAGAACAGAAGATCATGAAAGACAAAGAACCATCAGACTCTAAGGAATTCGTTGGAAATCTCAAAAATGGAATCTGGCTGTTTGGGTTGTCATCCTGGGTATTCGGCATTACCGATCGCAGTATTGCTTCATTTGCGGACGGCTATTTATCTGCTTTGGATTTAACGCAAATATTCACAGCAGCTACCTTCTTTGTGGCGTGGCTATTTTTGAAACCGACATCCAAAGTTTAAGATCGGCAACTGATTGAGTATTCAGTCACTCTTGACGCTAGTAGGAATGGAAAGTTATCTACAGCAGAATTCAGAATACAGGAGTAAAACACCCTTTATACCTAGCTTTGAGACGCGAGCTTGTGTACCTCACTTTCCTTAAAATCTGCTGTATATTGATCGCCATAGGGGGTAAGGCACAGAATGCATAGATTCTTTTGCATTGATTACATGAGGGTAATTCGTAAAATCTCCGAATTACCCGTGCTACCCATTCAAGACAAATATCAGGCAAGCTAAATCAAGTCCATCTCCCTTTTGAAATAAAGCATGAGGGTAAACAAGTTCGTAGTAAGGACTTTAGTCCTTGTTTTCTAAGCACGCTTTGTGCTTACTACAAACCCTCTTGCACTAAGACAGACTAATTGAAATAGTCTTATTGACATGACGCAGCCGGATTGCACAGCCCATCTAAAAAAATAAATTTTCTAATTTTCTGGAATTGATTATGCTCAGGTGGTAGTCTCTATCAGATTAGCGATTTATACTGAAACTCTATAACGAAACCTTCGGGGTATATAACCCCAAATTAAAAGCCCGGTCTTCATGACCGGGCTTTTTTTGACAATTACGAGTTAGGAATTATTCTTAACTCCTAACTATTCATTAAATTAGGCAAACGCAGCAGTTGTCACATCGTTATTCGAGAGAATTTCTTGCAACTCTTCAGCGTCTACCGTTTCTTTATCAACCAACATTTGCGCTATCTGATCTAAAATGTGGCGGTTACGTAGCAACACTTCTTTAGCGCGGGTATAGGCTACATCCACAAGTTTACGGACTTCTTCATCGATGGCGGCGGCGGTTTCTTCAGAGAAATCACGCTCTGACATGATATCTCGTCCGAGGAACATGTTACCTTGTTGACGACCAAGGGCAACTGGGCCTAAGCGATCGCTCATCCCAAATCGAGTGATCATCTGACGCGCAACCCGTGCTACTTGTTGCAAGTCATTAGAAGCACCAGTGGTAACTTCTTCTTCACCAAAGATTAATTCTTCAGCAATTCGACCACCCAAAGCCACAGCCATCTGATTTTCTAGATAAGCGCGGCTGTATAAACCTGTGTCCATCCGGTCTTCGCTGGGGGTAAACCAAGTTAAACCACCTGCACGACCGCGAGGGATGATGCTAATCTTCTGCACAGGGTCGTAGTCTGGCATTAAAGCACCAACTAAGGCGTGACCAGCTTCGTGATATGCTACCAAGGTTTTGCGCTTTTCGCTCATTACTCGGTCTTTCTTCTCTGGCCCAGCTAATACGCGGTCGATCGCGTCGTTGATTTCATCCATCGAAATCTCAGTCAAATTCCGGCGGGCGGCTAGAATTGCGGCTTCATTCAACAGGTTCGATAAATCTGCGCCAGTAAATCCAGGGGTACGACGGGCGATTTTATCCAAGTCCACATCTTTCGCCAAGGTCTTGCCACGGGCGTGAACCTTGAGAATTTCGCTGCGTCCGGCATAGTCGGGACGGTCTACAACAACTTGACGGTCAAAGCGACCAGGACGCAATAGGGCTGCATCTAGGACATCAGGACGGTTGGTAGCGGCAATAATAATGATGCCAGTATTACCTTCAAAGCCGTCCATTTCTGTGAGCAACTGGTTGAGGGTTTGTTCCCGCTCATCGTTACCACCACCTAAACCGGCACCCCGTTGACGACCTACGGCGTCAATTTCATCGATGAAGACGATACAAGGAGCATTGGTCTTAGCTTGTTCAAATAAATCGCGGACGCGGGATGCACCCACACCTACGAACATTTCGACAAATTCTGAACCGGAGATTGAGAAGAAGGGTACACCTGCTTCACCAGCTACAGCACGAGCTAGGAGGGTTTTACCAGTACCAGGAGGGCCAACTAACAGTACACCTTTAGGAATTTTTGCACCAACGGCGGTAAAGCGATCGGCGTTTTTCAAAAAGTCTACAACTTCGTTTAATTCCAACTTGGCTTGGTCAATACCAGCAACATCACCAAATGTCACCTGAGTTTGTGGTTCCATTTGCACTCTAGCTTTGGATTTGCCAAAGTTCATCGCTTGGCTACCTGGTCCACTTTGAGCGCGACGTAGCAAGAAGAATAAGCCAACCAAAAGCAATACAGGAAAAAATAAGCTGCTCAGTGCCTTAAACCAAAATCCTTCATCGGTTTGGGGCAAAACAGAAATATCAACGCCTTTAGAAGTCAAAGTATTGATCAAGTCTGGATCGTTGACTAAGGTCACAATCCGTTTAGCCGGGTCATATTTGGGTGTAACCAGTGCTGTGGAGCGATCTGCACTCAAACTGACTTTTTCTACTCTACCTTGTTGAACTTCTTGAATAAAGCGACTATATCGCCATGTCTCTCTGCTTTGGGGTTGTTTGTCAAAAAATGCTGTTCCCAGCGCAATGACGACAATAAACAGCAGCGCGTACAGCCCTGCATTTCTCCATCTTTTATTCACTAAGGTCTATCCTCCTGTATTTTTTGCGCCATCGCGTAGTAGCATCTCTGTTCGGAGAGGTCATTATTAAGAATTATGTTAACTTATCTTAAGATATAACAAATTTGGCGTGGCTGTCATGCTAAAAAAAGCTCCCTTATTAGCTGAAAACTATGATGGTAGGGATTATATTGTAGCGACCCTGAAGGCTGATGAACGGTATGAATGGGAATAATTTCTACCACACTATTAGTGTAGGCGATCGCTTCAAACCTCTGAACTAACTCGACGCTCCAAGGTTCTTCCCGCACTGGCATCTGGTGATTTTGCAACCAGTTTAGAAGTTGCGATCGCACAATTCCGGGTAAAATTCCTGCCTTTTTTGGTGGGGTGTACCAACTGCGATCGCACCATCCCCAAAGGTTGCCTGTGCTGGTTTCTAGCCAATTTCCTTGAGCATCAACTAATATTGCTTCTTGAGCATCTAAACTAGTTTTGGCTAACCAAGCACTCAAATAGTTTCCAGTTTTATGAGAGGGGAGAGAGCGATAAAATTCCCAGCTTGCAACAGCGCATACTATACCATTATTTTGTTTTTTTGTCAAATCTTGTGGTAATAATCTGCCAGTTATCCACTCCCGCCCATCGGGAAAGAGGGTAATTCTGAGAACGGGAAAGTGGGCGAGGATAATTTGAGCGCCTTGACGTAGACGGTTCCAATCTGGTTGCTGCCAACCAAAAGATTGTATTGAGAAAAGTAGGCGATCGCAATGTGCTTGCCAATTAGTTAAATTACTATCTAGCGAGTTCTGATAAACCCGCAATGTTGTAAAAACAGTTGCCCCATAAAGTAACCCCGGATCGTTAATATCTAATTCTAGAGTTTGAGAGTGAATTAATTTACCGTCATACCAATAAATATTATTTTTCACAACATGATTTGTCGCTACAACTCCATTGAAAAGTGATGACTTGTAATGCTCATACGCTGCATGAGATAAAATCTGTGAGCAGCAAATCGCTGAACACCAGAATCAAGACTCAGGTGTTTACACTCATGATTTATTGCATATTCAATTAACCACTGAAATAACTGTTGTCCATAGCTATTTGACCGTTTTAACTCATCAACAACTAAATCATCGACGTATAAAAACTTTCCTGATGCTAAACAAGTGGAAATGCGAAATCCAGCGACTGCTACAGCTTGCTTTTCTATTTCCAAGAATGCAAGTTGATATCCTTCTTTTATTTGATAGCGAACTTGTTCTAGAAACTTAGCCTGCTCAAGGTGAGGGCGCAACTGGGAGATAACAGGAAAACACCCTAATATTTGAAAGTCTGATTCTGCCAATTTTATTGACATCGCTATTACCTTACTCAATAGACTATCTTACATGCGTCAAAAGCCCTCACTCTAAATCCCTCTCCCAAGCGTGGGAGAGGGACTTTTTTTATTGACATTAGTATTACCTTACTCAATAGACTATCTTACGTGAATCAAAAGCCCTCACCCTAAATCCCTCTCCCAAGCGTGGGAGAGGGACTTTTTTTATTGACATTAGTATTACCTATTACCTTACTCAATAGACTATCTTACATGCATCAAAAGCCCTCACCCTAAATCCCTCTCCCAAGCGTGGGAGAGGGACTTTGAAATTGGCTCCCCTTCTCCCAATATTGGGAGAAGGGGTTGGGGGATGAGGGCAAATTTTGCATGTGTACAAGAGATATAATCATGTATGAAAAACTTGAAAACAATTGGACGAATATAATTCGCTACTACACTTGCAGGAACCCGTTATGAATAATAATTAATCTTTAGGGGGAAATACAATTTTATGATTACCTTCAGGAGTTGTAATTACTTTCCCTCCCAAAGCTTCAATTTCCCTAATTGCGCGTTTTTGAGTTCTTTGATCAACGTGATTATTTAAAACTATTACCCAGGTAGCAATTTGAGCATATTTGCTGTTAGGGTTTCGACTCAGAAATTCAGCAGTTTTTTGGGAAGTATGAGCGATTGTCTGACTCTCTGAATCTGAAAAATTACTAGCCCAGTTTGCCGCCGTTGCAAAAGATTGTTCGGCAGCTTTGGCGTTGCCTAAAAATAATAACTCATCAACTCCTTTATAACGCCAGACGTAATAAGATTTTTCGGGAACTGAGGGAGACAGTGATTTTAAGCCTTTCTCTGATAATGCGATCGCACGTTCTGGCATTGCAGCATACAATGAAGTACTGATAGAAAGACTGCGATACGCTGCTAAAAATCGCGGGTCACGTTCTAGAATGACTTCAAAATATTCTGGACTTAAACTGTAACCTGTTTTATCCCGAACTTCATCATCTCCGAAATATTGTAAAAAATTGAGATATACCAAATCTGCAATTAAATTATTATAACCAAAAGTAGGCGTTTTTTTGAGAAAATTAAGACGAATACTTTCTGATTCTATTTCTTTATTTAAAGTTTCTAAAGAAGCAGATTTTTTGCTATTTATCAGTTTTTTTAATTGGGGAAATTGAATCAAGCCAACTCCTAAAATACACACACAAATTATCAAAGGTGTAGCAATGGTTTTACGCGACAACAACATATTTTCCTTGTCTTCCCAGGCATAAGGAACTCATTGTATAGCAATCCTATACGAACTTGTACTGAGGTAAGTATAAGTATTACGAATTATTTAATAACTGCCAACATTGTCCGGCGATCGCCCAATCTTCTTGAGTATGAATAACTAATACACGGACTGCTGAATCGGATGTGGCAATATCCTCATCCACAGGCTGCTGCTGATTTTTTTCAAGGTCTATTTTTAATCCTATAAAACCAAAGGCTTCACAGGCGGCTTGGCGAATTTCCGGGGAATGTTCACCCACACCTGCTGTGAACACTAAAGCATCTAATCCGCCCAAACTGGTAAGCATTGCACCGATACCAGAACGTAAGCGATGTACGTAGATATCCCAGGCCAGTTGAGCGCGGGAATTACCTTGAGCGATCGCTTCTCTGACTTCGCGCATATCGCTAGATATACCCGAAATTCCCTTTAATCCAGAAGCTTTATTTAAGATATCATCCAATTTTTCGACGGAGTAATTGCAGTAACGCAAGAGATACATGAGAATCCCTGGATCAACTGAACCAGAACGACTACCCATCATCAATCCTTCTAAGGGCGTGAATCCCATTGTGGTATCAATGCTGCGACCGTTTTTAATCGCCGCCAAAGAGCAGCCATTGCCCAGATGACAGGTAATTAACCGCTCAGGGGGAACATCTTGACCAAGAATTTGGGCAGCACGTTGAGAACAGTATTGATGACTGATACCATGAAACCCGTAGCGACGGATACCTTGCTCTACCCACTCATAAAGTCCGGGATAGATTGCTGCTGCATCGGGTAGGGTGGCATGAAAACCAGTATCAAATACTGCTATTTGGGTGATATCTTTTAAGATTTTTTCAATTGCTTCTATGCCTGATAAAGCGGCTGGATTATGTGCTGGAGCTAGGTTAGATAGACGAGCGATCGCCTTTTTAACATCCTCCGTAATTACCACACTATCTCGATAATCTTCTCCACCATGTACTATCCGATGCCCCACCACATTGATGTCTGACAACCGATCAATTACCTTGGTAGCACCTTCAGTAAGTGTATTGAGCATATAACTGAGGTGTGCCTGTGGGGAATCACCAGAGATTGATTTTTGCAGAGTTGCACCCGTACCAGTTTTTACTTCAATTTCTGCTACACCCTGATCTTGAGTCCAGTTAATTTTCCCTTCCCAAATGGGTTGAGATGCTTCGGTGGAGAAAGACTCATCTGCAATTTCATATAGACAACTCTTTTGGCTGCTCGATCCGGCATTCAGCACCAATATCTTCATATAACAACATAAAATAATTCGTAATTAAAAACATGAGCCGCTTTCATCATCTCACTAAATCTAGCCCCATGCTTCTAGCCTATGGGTATAATATACAGGCTCATTTTGGGTCACAGCAAAGGTGTGCTTCCAGCGATCGCGTCCATCGCAGCAGACAAGTGACTGCTGCGATCACAGAAAAGCGATCGCTTCACAGCTAAAGCCAAGCAACTCAATTACTACATTTTCTATCTCTTACACCTTGTTTATTGAGAAGAATGTAATTGTAGCTATGAAGGCGTTCATCATCTAATTTTCCAAGTTCTGCTCTATTGAAAGCATCGTCTAAATCTTTTTGCGCCTCTTGCACCGCATCTTTAGCTTGCTGGCAAGTCCAAGGGGAGCCGCCTATGTAGCACCAGGCGACTGGAAGTCGCGGCTACACAGGCGAAACCCACCTCCGTGGGTTAAAAACCTTTGATTTTCTCGCTTGTCCACGGAGGTGGACTTCGTTTGTATAGCCGCGATTTCTAATCGCCAGGGCTAGGTGCAAGATGTGAGTCTACTAAACCTGAATAGCATTTGCTTACGACACTTGTTATTCGTTATTAGCACCTAACTCAGAGGAATAAAAACGGTGTTCTGCTGCTGTGTTATCAGTGTTCAGGCATTATTTCCTCGCCTTGGGTTTAGAACCTGATCGCCCCTGTAATTTCTCATTCCGGCAAACCCTTTACCCGCATCAAATCCAATTCTCGTTCAAATATTTCATCAATTGGCAACATTTGACCATCAACAGTCATAAATTTATGGTCTTTTGTTGCCCGAATTATTGAACCATCTTCTAAACAATACTCAAACACCTCTTGTTGTCCGCGATCGTGCCACTGTGCTATAGGTTGGGTGTAAATATTTCCATTATTATCAACGCTGTACACACTACACTCAATACGTTTTTCTACAATCTCTCCAATCGGCAACAATCCATATTCTGCTGTCAATATTTCCGTGTCATAGCTTAAACAATATTCAGCAAAATTTAACATTTGCTCAAATAATTCATCCGCAACTTTTTTCTGTACACCGTTTTTTGCTGCGCCATCCACGAATTTTTCTCGCTGCTTTTGCATCTCAGAAACTTTCTTTTTACCCATCGCCCGACGCAGCAAGTCAGCTTGTCCTAAAGAATATCCCGCCATATCTTGAGCAATTTTCATGATTTGCTCTTGATAGACCATAATTCCATAGGTTTCGTCTAATATTGGTTCTAAAATGGTGTGTTGATAATCAATGTTTTCTCGACCATGTTTGCGGTTAATAAATTTAGGGATTAGTCCCGCATCTAATGGCCCCGGTCGATAAAGTGCCAAAATCGAAGAAATATCTTCTATATTAGAAGGCTTCAAATCTCGCACTATCTGACGCATTCCAGAAGATTCTAATTGAAATATCCCTTCTAACTCACCTGCTTCTAATAGTTCATAAGTTTTTTGTACATCTTTTGGCAAAGTACTATGTTCACCTTTAGCTAATATTCTTTGGGCTTTTCTTTCATCGCGGGGAATTTCATCAGGATCAACCCGATATCCTCTCGTTTCTTGAATCAAATCAACGGTCTTTTGAATTAGCGTCAGGTTCCGCAAACCCAGAAAATCCATTTTCAATAAACCCAGTGATTCCAAGTCTTCCATGAAATATTGGGTAATTACGGAACCATCATTATTCTTCTGTAGCGGCACAATTTCATCAAGTGGATCGGCAGAAATTACCACACCTGCTGCATGAACACCAAAAGTTTTGTTAGTTCCTTCAATTCGCATCGCCATATCAAGCCAATGGCGAACATGGGGTTCTTTATCATATTTCTCTTTAAACTCTGGTTCTGGGGTTTGATCGGAAATCATCACCTTGAGTTTCGTTGGTTTCCCGCGCACTACAGGAATTAATTTTGCCATTTTGTCAGCTTCCCCGTAGGGAATATTTAATACTCTGGCGACATCTTTCAAAACGGCTTTAGAAGTTAGGCGGTTAAAAGTAATAATTTGGGCAACTCTATCTGCACCATATTTCTCAGTTACATATTCAATAACTTTATCTCTTTGTTCAATACAGAAATCTGTATCAATATCAGGCATGGATTTACGTTCTGGGTTCAGAAAACGTTCAAATAGTAGCCCATGATGCACAGGGTCAATGTTGGTAATTTTCATTGCATAAGCAACTAATGAACCAGCCGCAGAACCCCGACCTGGACCTACAGGAATATTATTATCTCTAGCAAATTTGATGTAGTCCCATACAACTAAAAAGTATTTGGAAAAACCCATCTGCTGAATCATTTTTAGTTCGTATTCCAATCTTTCTTTATAGACGGAATCGACCTCAGTTCGAGATTTGCGATTTAACCGTTCTAAAAGTCCACTCCATGCAACATCTTCGGCGTAAGTGTCAGCAGTATGACCAGAGGGAATTGGGGGTGTAGGAATTTGAGGCTCACCCATAATATTGTAAAACTCGACTTTATCAGCGACTTCTTCAGTCGTAGCGATCGCTTCGGCAATTACATCATCGGGTAAATGGTCACGAAATAGCTGCTGCATCTCCTCGCCAGATTTGAGATACTCTGTACCGCTATAACGCATCCGCTTCTCTTCAATAATTAGCTTGCCAGTTTGAATACATAGCAACGCATCGTGGGCTTCAACGTCAAAACAAGAAATAAAATGCGAATCATTGGTAGCAACAAATTTAATCCCTAGTTCCCGGGCAATTTTGACAATTTCAACATTCACAATCCGGTCTTCTTGGGAACCGTGGTCTTGAATTTCTAGATAATAATCATCCCCAAATACATCTTTATACCACTGAGCAATTTTCCGGGCTGCATCTGGTCTATTACTGAGAATTGCTTGGGGAATTTCTCCACCCAAACAAGCGCTAGTGACAATCAAGCCTTCATGATATTGTTTTAGTAAATCTTTATTAATACAAGGACGAGAAAAAATTCCTTTACCTTGAACGCCTTTGAGGTGAGAAATAGTGGTTAATTTGACTAAATTTTTGTAACCTTTGAGATTTTTAGCTAAAACGACTTGATGATATTTCGGACGGCGTTCTTGTTTTTCGATATCACCGTTAATGATATACATTTCATTGCCGATAATCGGCTTAATATTGTGATTACGGCAGATTTTGATCAGTTCAACGGCTCCATACATAACACCATGATCGGTAAGGGCGATCGCTTTCATCCCCAGTGCGATCGCTTGATCCACCAACTCTGGTAGCTGACTTGCCCCATCGAGTAAACTGTAGTCACTGTGAATATGTAAAGGAACAAAGGACATAAGCATCTCCAACCATAAGCCAAGATATCTCTAGGGGCCTACCTTGTGGTCTACCCTTTCGAGCTAGATTTTGCAAAGCAACGGAATCTTAGATTAACAGTTTTTACCTAAAATTAAAGCTGTTATTTTTCCGAAATTATCACTGTCATAAGTGTTGTTTTAATAGTTACAGCAGTTAATCAGCATCTAACTAATGATTCAAAAAGAGAGTACTACTTCGCCTGAAACCAAAGCTAGCCCTTGGTGGGGGCGTATCCCTCTCACATTGCAAATTCTCATCGCCCTAGTAGCCGCAGTCAGCGTTGGAATTGCCCTTGGTGCGGGGAATCCTAATCCCAGCAATGCCACCTTAATCAACAATTTAGCAATTCCGGCTGAATTAGTGCTAAAAGCTCTCCGCGCCCTAGCTACGCCCCTGATTTTGGTAGCGGTGCTGCACACCTTAATGACTACGAATATCCCTGGTACAGCCGGACGGCGGTTAGCAGTGCTACTTTTAACTAACACTACTGTAGCTATTTTAATCGGGCTTTTCGTCGCAAATGTGCTGCGTCCCGGTACTTGGGGCAATGTAGCCACCTCAACAACTACAAAAATAACTACTCAGAGTCTTGATCCTTGGGGAATACTCAAAGATGCTGTACCGGAAGCTATCCTGAAGCCGTTAGTTGATAATAATGTCATTCAACTAATTGTAATTGCCCTGAGTTTTGGCATTGTTCTGCGGGCATTAAAATCTGAACAAATCGCTCAAAGCAAGAACGGATACCAGCCGATTGAGGATGTCATCGGGATTTTGTTTGAAGCGGTAGTCCGCATCCTGAACTGGGTAATTGCCTTAGTGCCGTTCGCAGTGTTTGGGATTGTTGCTAAAACTATCGCTATGCAAGGTTTTGCACCGTTTAAATCTTTGGGTGCATTTATTGTGGCGGTGCTGTTAGCACTGTTATTGCAAGCCTGCTACTACCTCACCAGAGTAAAATTTGGTTCTTGGGTACACCCGCTAAAATTCTTAGCTGGCGGTTCTGATGCCTTTTTGACAGCTTTCTCAACTTCTTCCTCTGCGGCGGCAATGCCCATAACCTTTGAGGTTTTGCAAACAAAAGTCGGTTTAAGAGAATCTTCTGCTGCCTTGGGGTCATTAGTAGGAGCAAATTTCAATAATGATGGTACTGCCCTCTATGAAGCAATGTCTGCGTTGTATATTTCCCAACTGATTGGGCAACATCTGAGTCTGGGACAGCAGTTAATTGTGATTATTACCTCGATTTTTGCATCTGTAGGTGCGGCAAATATTCCTAATGCTGGACTGGTAACGATGACACTGGTGTTTACTTCTGTAGGCTTACCTACTCAATACATTGCTTTGCTAGTTACTGTAGATTGGTTTCTGGATCGCTGCCGCACCGCGATTAATGTTATGGGAGATATGACTGTCAGCGCTTTACTTGATGGCAAAAAGCCTCGTTCTGTAGACGAGGCTTAATTTTACAGCTTTTGAAGTATCTAATGCTGTTGAGGGCCTTTAGCATCACATTCTTTAGCCCAGCAACGTTCTAGAAGTCGAAGACGCCAGATAAATGCAAAGCGTTGGGGATTCAATACTAAATTAGTATCGTGACTAAATAAAGGCTGGTTCAGATAGTGCCAAAGGGGAAATTGAATTTTGGTGTGTTTTGGAGTCATAAGAACAACAAATATTATAAAAGTTTAGGGTTGATAGTTGGCATTTTGTCTAACTAATGCCTGATGCTGTTTTTCTAGTTAAAGGCTACACTGCCGAATTGCAGTTGTCCTGGTTGCAATTGCGGAATTCCAGCAAGTGAGTTTATGTTGTTTCCGCTTTAATACTGAAATTGCACACACCATTTTTCTGATTCCCCAGCCGGTGACAAGTCATACCATTTCACAACATTCCTGGTACAGCGTTGGTAAGGGCGTAGATTTCTAGGGACTTACAGTCAATTCATGTGTTACAAAGATTTTTGGAAGCGATCGCATTATTATTCAGAATCTTAACTCGGTAGCTTGTTAAGAAATTGGGTAGTGTGGGGTTGAGGTGTCGAATTATAGGTTACAAAAGACTTGTTATTTCTGTTACTAACTAAGAATTTATAAGTAGGTAGACGTAATTAAACATATAATAAACCTCACCCTCAATCCCTCTCCTTATTATTGTCGGGGGAAGCCGGAGGTAGGGTGAGGTTTTATATTTAATTTGACCCACTTACTTAGCTAATTTGAAGAGAAGGCTGTTTCTATAGTAATTATTGGTTTTTAAGGGGAGCAAAGTCTTGCTTCCCTTAATATTTAGATAATAGTAAAATTAGCGCCAGTGAGTGTTGGGGTACTAATGCCAGTCAGGGTTACCAAGATTTGATCATTCCTCTAAATTATAAATTTTGATCTGCTCCCACCGTTACCACCCGCCGAATTTCGTCGCTGCGAAATCCGATCGCCATTGGACGACGTACCCCCAAAAGTGCTACCACATCGTATAATTCCAGTACGACCCCCTCTATTCGCAGGGAATGGACAATATCGCCGCTTCTCAGGTCAATCACTAGTAACCCACAGCGAGGCTCAACGTTTTTCTGGTGCAATTTATCGTCTAAGGGCAAACCGCTAAAGGTCTTGTTATGCCTGGGTTGAGAAATTCCCACTACTGCAAAGTCGCCATAAAATGCACAACCGCGCAGATATCCCGGACAGAAGGCGACTGGCTCAAAGACTCCCCGCTTTAAATCGGCAAAGCCAAACTCGCCCGCGCCTGAGTTGAGCAGCCAGAGTTTTTCCTGATGCCAGCGTGGGGAGTGGGGCATAGACAGCCCCTGCAACACGATTTCATTGCTTTCTACGTCAATGACACAGCCGCCATTTACCCGATGCTCCCGCCAGCCTTCTGCTACGTCTGACTGGCTGACAACGGTGACGTATTTAGGTTTTCCTTGCTGTATTGCCAACCCATTCAGGTGACATCTATCTTCCGCCGCTAGCTTGCTGATAAAGGTTGGTTGCCATAAGGGAACGAAACTGTGGGTTTCGCTGACTGTTGCTAAACAACTAAATAAGGTATTGACAAATACTAATTTTTGTGATTTTAAATCTTTTTCTTCTGCTCTACTCAAAGCGATGTCGTGAATATCCAAATCTCCCGTCACATAACTCATCTGAGGCAAATAAAGAGCATCGTAGTCTTGGTGGTTTTGTCCGGGTTGGATAATGTTTTCAAATCGCCACAGTTGGTACAGAGAACTCATGTAGAGGCTGCTGTCATTGGCATACAACCCCATGCACCGCTCAAAGCTACGTTCAAATACAGATAATTTGCCGTTTGGTTGCAAGCCGATGAAGAATAACTTCCCCGCTTGATAGGTAGTGAAGGACAAACTCAGGTTTTGCTCATACAGCCAAGCAGTAAACTGGCGAGAAGCGTTGATTTCTAGAGATGGTTTAATGTTTGTCATTGGAATTCACTTGGTTTTGACTCCTTGATAACTCTGGTGTTCGGTCGGTGATAATTTCGCCGCAGGGTACGATGCTCCTACTCTTGGACGTAAGCTAGGGAATACACTAACAACAGCGTTTCCGTCATCTGCTTTATTGCGATCGCACTCCACAAATTTCCTCTTTCTGTGGTTCCTCATTTCAGAAATTTACCAGAGTATTGTCGGAGTCTCTTTAAAACAATAGATGTTTTTGTAACACAAGGGTATATTTGGTGTAATCTAAAACTTAAAAAGCTCAAACATCTGTCTAAAGATAGGTAGCTTATACCATTTATTTGTGAGGCTGCGCCAAACCCTCTTAACTTCTTCTTTCTTTCTTTGTGTTCTTTGCGGACTTTGCGGTTCGTTTTTCTTTCTTGTACTTAAATATGGTTTAGCGCATCTTCATACAGAATTGGTATTAGTAGATAACTAAAATTCCCTTGGGTGTACTCTGCATTTTGACAAAAAAATTGGCATGGACAAGATGTCCATCCCACAAGAAAAAAGAGAATTTTTGTCATAAAATGCCTTAGCTATATTTAAGCTAAAGCATTCCGTTAAGTTAAATTTCTTACTATCTAATAATGAGTGCCGGTTTTGCGATGGTTAATGGCAGTAACCGCATCAGGCTTGAGTAATTTACCTTCATCGACAGTTGCATAGACAACCCAATGGTCGCCACATTCCAGGCGCTGGTTGACTGAACATTCCAAATATGCTAATGCGTCAGTGAGGACAGTACAACCGTTATCTGCAACTGCTGTACTAAAGTTGGCAAATCGGTCTTCCCCAGGCGCGAAAGATTTACGGAAATGCTTCATGTAGTCTTGATGATTACCTTCAGGTAGAATATTTAAGGCAAACTTACCGCCGGGATACATCAAAGATTCGATCGCTCGGTCTTTGGCGATCGCAACTGTAAGTCCAGGTGGGTTGAAGGTAGCTTGAGAAACCCAAGCGCCTAACATTGCCGTAGACACTTCTCCAAGTTTTGCTGTCACCACGCAGACGGAACCAACGATCCGACCAACAGCCTGTTCTACTGGAGTAGCAGCTTGTTGTGGTACGCGTACCTTTTTAGCCTTTTTCAGTGCTTGGGCAAAGTCTGTACCTAGTTCTTCACAAAACTTGAGAGTGACATCATCAGGTTTAAACTTCACCTTCAGGGTGTCAAAACCAAAGCGATATCCAGCATCTCTAAGTTTACCTTCAATTAAGTCAAAGGCTTCGCCACTCCAGCCGTAAGAACCAAATACCCCAGCGAGTTTGCTATTGTCACCGCTTGATAAAACGATACCTAAAGCAGTATGAATGGGAGTTGGCGCATGACCACCGATGGTAGGAGAACCAATGATAAAACCTTCTGACTGTGCTAGGTTGATGCGAATTTCATCAGGGGTAGCAAATTCGCAGTTAATCGATTTGACTGCAACTCCACCTTTAGTTAGTCCCAGAGCGATCGCTTGTGCTAAAGTCGCCGTATTCCCGTATGCTGAAGCATAAAGTAAGGCAACAGAAATCTCGCGATCGTTGTGAGAACGGCTCCACTCTGCATAAGCTTTGGTAAGTTCAATTAAGCCGGTGCGTACCAAAGGCCCGTGACCCACAGCATACATTCTCACCTGCAAATCTGATATTTTCTCTAAAGCTGCTTGCACATGAGGAATTTGGGGAGCCATCAGGCAGTTAAAGTAGTAACGCTGGTCTTCTTTAAGCGCTTCCCAGTTATCATCAAATGCTTCATCACCACAGAGATGAGTTGCAAATAACTTATCTGTGTAAAGAATTTGGGTTTGCTGATCGTAGGTACAAAGTCCTTCCGGCCAACGCGGACTGGGAGTGGGTAAGAATTTTAAAACATGACCCTTGCCTAAATCCAGAGTTTCTTTCCCCCGCATCACCAAGACTTTCAAATCCTGATCTAAGAAAGCTGCACGCAAATTGTTCGCACCGGGAAGAGAACAGACAAAAGTTACCTGTGGTGCCAGTTCTAAAATTGCTTTGAGGGTTGCAACTCGATTCGGACTAAAATGACCCAAGATTATATAATCCAAACTTTGCAAATCTAAAGTCTGCCGCAATGCCTCTAAATAAATTTCGGTAAAGCTTTCTGGCGGTGGATCGATAAGTGCGGTTTTATCAGCTTCAATTAAATAGCAATTGGAGGTAGTACCTCTTTCAAGTGCATATTCAATTTCAAACCGCAGACGTGACCAACTACGTGCTCTGATCGCCTTAGTATTTGTAGCAATTGGTAAAACTTGTACGTCGCGTGGCTTGGAATTGGTCATAGCTGTTGGGTAAAGTTAGGGAATAGGTTATAGAGCAATACGGTTCAGTTAAGGCTAAAACTCTTTATCAAAGTCAAATTTTTTAACGAACCGCAGAGGCAAAGAGTTGCCAGTGCGTTGGGCGGGTTCCCCGACTTGAAGCAACTGGCGCGGAACAGAGAGAAGAAAAATGCTTAACCCAAGCGTATTGGGTTATAGAGTATGGATCATAGGAAACAGGGGATAGTTTTCTTTGCTGTCCCCTGTCACCTGTTACCTCTTCCCTGTTTCTTAGTAGTAATTACCTACTTTGCGATGGCGAACGGCTGTCAATCCATCGTTTTTGGAGACACGACCTTCTTGGACGGTGCAATATAAAATCCAGTGGTCGCTGCATTCCATGCTGCTTTGGATTTCACATTCCATGTATGCTAGAGCATCAGTTAGAATTGGGGACCCGTTTTTCGCGGTTTGAGTTTTCACCCCAGCAAAGCGGTCAGCACCAGGATGCAAGCGCTTGAGGAAGTGTTTTTTGAGTTCTTGATAATTGCCTTCTTCCAAAACGTTGAGGACGAAGCGATCGCCTACTTGCATTAAGGAATCAATGGCGCGGTCTTTCGCAACGGCAATTGTTAATCCTAATGGTTGCAAACTCGCTTGTGTTACCCAAGATGCCAGCATTGCACTTGAGACATTATCTTTTTTAGTTGTGACTATATACAGTCCACTGCTAATCCGACCTAATGCCTTTTCCATGTTGACATCAAGGGACTTGATTTGCTTGATGTTGCGATCGCGCACCAGCAATTGTCCGATGTCTTTACCCGCTTCTTCACACAACTGGAATGTTGATGCGCTGGGAGCTTCTTTTATCCGAATCGGTGGGAAGGCTTCTTTGATGCCAGAGTTGAGAAATTGTCTGCGGAGTGTATCAATGGGTTCATCATCCCCACCGTAACATTCAAACAGCCCAATTAATTGCTTGTTTTTGGCGACGGCTAGCACCGAACTGATACTAGCTTGGGCGGCGGCGGAAGTAGTCGGGGGCATACCAATAATGATGCCAGCTGCTCTGCCGGCTAATTCTTGAATTTCTTGGCTCTCAGCAGTACTTAAATCGAGTACTTCTACCCCAATGCCAGTTTTCAGTATACCTTCGGCAATTGCGTGACCAAGACGTTCGCCATACCCGTAATCTGAGACAAAAAACAAGCCGACGGTGGTTTCTGCTTTAGCTTGTTTTTGACTCCAATTTTCGTAGCACCCGGTTAGAACATCTAAATGGTGGTATAATAATGGACCGTGGCCGTTGGCGATAATATTAATCTTCCCAAGATCGCCCATCCGCTTCATTGCATTCAGCAGCGAACGAGCGTTAGGGCCCATTAAGCAGTCGTAGTAAAATCTAAAGTCAGCTTCGATCGCTTCTAAATCTTCGTCGAAGGTGCGATCGTCACAGAAGTGCATCCCAAAAGCATCACAGGTATAGAGGATTTGGGTTTTGTGGTCAAAGCTAAAGATTGTATCCGGCCAGTGCAGGTTAGGCGCACTCACGAATTCCATTTCGTGTCCTTTACCTATATCTATGCGATCGCCGGTTTTGACAACTCGCTTAGAAAATGGATCGTGGACTAAGCCTTCCAAAAACTGAAGCGCAACTTTTGAAGCTAAGACGGTAGCTCTAGGAGCTAACTGAAGAACATCTTCTACTAAGCCGCTATGGTCTGGCTCTGTGTGGCTGACAATTATGTAATCAATTGTTTTGGGGTTAACAAGACCTTTTAGAGTCTCTAAATACAGATCGCGAAACTTCTGGTGAGAAGTATCGATCAAAATTGTTTGTTCACCCCTAATTAGATATGAATTGTAGGTTGTGCCGTTTTGCAGTCCGAATTCGATATCGAAGCGATCGCGATCCCAATCAAGAGAGCGAATCGCCGTTGTGTTAGGGGCAATTTCTACAGTTTGTATAGTTAGCCGATGTTGAACGTTTTCTGCGACCGCTACCATTATTCGTCTCCGAGCGCAAATTAACAGGTTTTTCTTCTGCCTCCATTGTCCCTATTATTTTTTGTTTAAGTTGTAATGAATATCAGTTTTTCAAAAATTTAACTTGTATCAATTATTGCTGTTTTTTAGCAAAAATTATGACTCAAAAAATATACTAATTATTAATTTATTCTTCAGATTTTACTGAGTATTTGATTTTGCTATTTCTTTGATTTTATCCTAATTCAAAAAGATTTGTGTTTATTCTATTAAAAATTTATAAGAACATACCCAGAACTTTTATTTTATTTCTTTTTGGATGACGTATAAATACTAAACAAATGGGAGCATCTCAATTTTGGCTTAAATCTTTTCCCTCACCCCCAGCCCCTATCCCATCATATGGGAGAGGGGAGACATAATTCTAGTTCCCCGAATTCCATCATATGGGAGAGGGGTTAGGGGATGAGGACGAAATCACAAATATATTTTTTAATTTTGGTATAAAATATTGATAGATCGCAAAATAGAGATATTAAGAGAATAGATTGAGATGTCGCTCATCAAAAGTTACTTTTTTTTAATATCCTCTATTATTAAGTAGGAAAAGTAGGAAAAGTAGGAAAAGTAGGAAAGGTGGGAAAAGTAAGATAAACTTCCGTTTCCATCCCGCATCAAATAATCTGTTAGCAGTGTTTTTTTTAATGGTTATCTAATAAATTTTTGTCTCAATCAAAATATCCTGATGGCAAATATAAACTTTATGTAAAGTTGAGAAAACAAATATTTGTATGGAGATAACCAAGGCAAATTTACAAATCCGAGTAGGACAAAAAGGAACTAGGCTTGTATAGCTTTTCTATACCTTTTCCGGTTCATTCAAATGTAAACTAGCGTAAAAATCATTTTTAAAGTTTCGATAAATCTCCGTAACTATACGAACGATCTAATAAATTTAATGATACAGTCCTTTATTATGGGCTTGAAACATTAATCAAGCCAACACGAATAAATTCTTATTGTCATAGCTGAAAGCTACAGCTTTTGGCTATTCTAAAAAGTTTGTTTATCCAGCTTAATGGTGTCATTTATGATGTACCTAACTTTTTATAAAAATCCATTGTTGATGATAAATTGCAAACAATGATTACGCGTTCTCAAGCCAATACTTCTCGCGTAGCAGCCTTTTAAACGCCGATATGCTTAATGCTTGTAGTTCAGCTTTGCCAGCGTGCTATTAAATACGTAATTAATTAAGTATATAGGTGTGAATAGACATAAAAAAATGCCAAAAATTGACATAAAAGGTTATTGTTTATGGGATGCCGATTAAAAGTCTTTCTAACTGACGAACAAAAGCTGACTTTAGAAGAGTTAAGAAAAGCCAAAGATGTTCCTCAACGTACCAAGGATCGCGCTCAAGTTTTACTGCTGAATACTCGCGGTTTAAAAAATGAGCAAATTGCTAAAGGCTTGAACTGGGCGATTTCAACAGTACGTCAAACCCTTCATCGCTGGGAAAAGATGGGTTTAGCAGGTTTGTGGGATGCTCCAGGTCGAGGAGGAAAACCCCGATATTCGGAATCAGACTTAGCTTATCTAGAAAATTGTTTAGCTCAAGAGTCACAGACTTATAATTCTAAACAATTAGCAAATAAACTAGCATCTGAGCGTCAAGTCAACTTGAGCGCAGATAGATTACGACGGGTACTTAAAAAAAGGGGAAGGAGGTTTGGAAGCGCACGCAAAGAACCCCAAGAACAGAATAATTAACCTGAGTTCGACAAACCTCTCCCTGTCTAACTTTCATTCAAGTCTGTCCCTCTCGCCCATCGGCTACGGTGTACACACAAGTCTGAAATAGCTGATTAACCAAGGTTTTACCTCACCCTAACGCTCCCCTTATAAACTATCAATTACCCGGATCTTTCTTAACATTTCTGTAAGTTAGGCTCTGAGGGGATGACAGAAGTAAATAACAGTCGAATTCTTCTTATAAACAAAATCCACCTAAACATTAAACTGTTTGGTGGACTTGTTATTTATTCTTAGTGGATCCGAGCAGAGTCGAACTGCTGTCCAAATTGGGTATTGACCCCCCGCTCATTCACAGGTTTAGCCTTTCTGACCCTTAAGGCGGGGATCGTTCATTATCCCGAACGTAGGATGCTCTGATTTAATCTTAGCTAGCAAGCCAACCAGAGAACGCTTGCTAGAGCATCCGTTGGGGGTTGGTCTTCAGTCCTTAACGGAGTCAAACTAAAGACGCTCGAACCTGTAAGAGGTTTTTAGGCAGCTGCTACTAGAGCAGGCTTACGAGCAAAGCTAACGATGTTATTCGCATTTACTTTTTGTTTGAGCCTTTGATTTGCGAGAGGAGACTCACTCTCGACCTGAATCACAGAGCAGCGTTCGCCAACCTGTCGAAACCGTGACGGACCCATGCGCTATATATATTATAGTTTGCTGTTAGGGATATGTGTCACAAGATGACAAAGAAATATTAAACTCTCATTACCCAGGCAAAACTTTCATGAGTCAGACTACAAGCAGAGTTCGCTGGACAATTCAAGATGTTGCAGCATTACCCGATAACGAATGGATTCGTTATGAGATTATCGATGGAGAATTGTTTGCGGTGCGATCGTCATTAGGTAGGCGCAAGTTTTTTCATAACCACGAAGAGCCTTTAGATATTGATTTGGCAGTTGCTTGGGATTGCTGAATATATTTTGAATCGCTACACTTGTACAATAAACGGTACAAGAATGAAGTAAATGAAAGTTGTGTCTTTTAGCGAAGCAAGAAATAACCTGAAGGCTGTTTTAGACCGAGTGGTGGAAGATGCCGACTATACCATCATCACCAGACGGGATGCGGAGGATGCTGTAGTGATGTCTCTAGAGTTATTTGATAGTTTGCTGGAGACTGTTCATTTACTCAAGTCTCCCGCTAATGCCACCCATTTGGAGCGTTCTATTGCTCAGTTCAAGCAGGGTAAAGTGGTGGAGCGAAATTTGTTGGATGACTAGAAAGCTAGCATGGACGGATGAGGCTTGGAATGATTATTTATATTGGCAAGGGCAAGACAAGAAAACTTTAAAACGAATTAACAAGCTGATTGAGGCAACAATCCGACTACCGTTTGAGGGAATCGGAAAGCCAGAAGCGCTGAGGGAGAACCTAGCCGGCTTTTGGTCGCGGCGAATTGATGATACAAATCGGTTAGTTTATGCGGTGGAGGATGAGTATTTAACGATTATTGCTTGTCGATACCACTATTCTGATTGACATCTTCGTTCTGGCTTTGCGGGCAAGAAGGCGATCGCTATCAGATTCGCCATCAAATTTGTAAACTAAAGTATGATTATAGATAAAGTTTTTGTTTGGAGCTTTTTATCATTCTAACGCGTATAAGCATTAGCATTACTTTAAGGAATTTCTGAAATTAATTCGCACATATTCTTGCGATTTAGAGCAAAATCTTGCTATGACTTGCGAAACTGTTTCGGGTTCATTCTTGTGTATTGGCGAAAAGACTTGGCAAAATGACTCTGATTTGCAAAGCCACAATTAGAGTGCGATCGCTGTAATGGTGAGTTGCGATCGCTTTAGCAAAAGTCTTGAGGAATTTGAGCTTGGTTTTGCCAATTTCACTTTTCTACTTTTTCTAAAATCCCCTGTGCATTAGAGTAAGTAGCTTTGTAGGCAAGTTTGCCATTTGAGAGCAAATTAAAACGCTCTCCGGCTCCAGGTGTGCAAATTTTTAAGTTGCTTCTACTATCAAAATTACTAACGTCAAATTCGTAATCATTACTGCTGACTTGATGCAGAGAAATTTCGCCATAACAGGGAACATCAGGAACACTGATATAACCACATTTCTCCTTTAAACTACAATCTCGCTGAATTTCAAGATTAATGCGAAAAGACTTTCCTGATGGTTCTTTGGCTACACCTGACCATTTCCCCCGGATTGCATTTGATACTCGTAACGGTGTAGACGAAGAAGATGTTGGAACGGGTGTAAATGTAGAGGATGAACCTTCTGTTGGAGTGGCTGACGGAGAAGATGATGGACTAGGTAATAGTTTGCCGCCTATTATCGTATTAGTTATAGTAAAGATGCCACCAATTACCGCCACTGCAATAGTAGGAATTGCAGTCCATGCTTCTTTACTAAGACCTTTCTGTTTCTCTGATTCTTTTTCTGGATCGCTCATGTACTTCTTGCTTTTATCCTTCTTTAGGTACAGGAGACAGCAAATACGTCAGTTTTACCATCACCATTAAAGTCACCAAATCTCAGACCTTCGACTAATGTAAAATCACAAGTTTTACCATCACCATTAAAGTCACCAAATCTCAGACCTTCGACTAATGTAAAATCACACCTACCAAGTAGCATATCCTCTTTGGCGACACAAAAGTGACAAAGGGCTGTATCATATCCTTTTGTTAAAACATCCTGAAAACCAAAATAGCTAATCGCTAGTTTTACAGCCACCAGCAATTAGCTATTAGTAATAGTTAGCAATTGAGTTCTAAGTCAGTGCTTCTGCACCGCCGACAACCTCAAGCAGTTCTTGAGTAATTGCCGCTTGTCGAGCTTTGTTGTAAGACAGGGTGAGGGTGTTAATCAGTTCACCGGCATTTTCACTGGCATTACTCATGGCTGTCATCCGGGCTGCTAGTTCACTAGCCGCCGATTCTTGCAGCGCTCGCAATAGCTGGTTACTCAGATACAGGGGCAACAAAGAATCGAGAATCTGTACTGGATCTTGCTCGAAAATCATGTCAGGAGCCAACGCGCGGACTTGGCTAGCCACTTTCTCCCGTTCGACTTCAAATTTACCGCCACGGGTTGTCAAGCGGAAAATTTCATCATCGGCTGCTTCTAGACCTTGCGGATCGAGGGGCAGTAAGGTTTGCACCACAGGACGGGAGCTAACCAAGGAAAGGAATCTGGTATAGATTAATTCGATGCGGTCAACTTCTTCGGAAAGGAACAAAGAAAGTAATTGATCGGCAATTTGATTGGCTTCTGCTGCGGTAGGAATTTGCTCTAAGCCGCTATAGGTAGCATCAATGGGCTGATCGCGGCGTTGAAAGTACTGGGTAGATTTGCGTCCGACTAACACAAATTGATAGTTTAAACCTTCTGCTTTGATTTCCTTGGCGCGGTTTTCTGCACGACGGATAACGTTATTATTGTAGCCGCCGCATAGACCGCGATCGCCTGAAATTACCAATAGCCCGACTGACTTAACTTCCCGTTTTCTCAGCAGTGGCAGGTTTGCTTCTTCAAAGCGGAGACGGCTTTGTAAACCATACAATACTTGTGCCAAGCGATCGGCAAAGGGGCGAGTCGCTAGCACTTGTTCTTGCGCCCGACGCACTCTAGCCGCAGCTACGAGACGCATGGCTTCTGTAATTTTTTTGGTGTTTTTGACCGACTGAATGCGATCGCGTATTGCTTTTAGATTGGCCATATTCTTGAGTTAAGAGTTAGGAGTTAGGAGTTAGGAGTTAGGAGTTAGGAGTATTTCATTAACTTTTAACTCTTAACTCTTCACTCCTGACTTTAATTACGCTGCTGCTTTGAAGGTCTTCTTGTATTCGGTAAGTGCTTCCTTCAAGGCAGCTTCTTCTGCGTCACCTAGTGCTTTGGAGGCTTTTACTCCTTCGGCATACTGGGTTGTACCAGTCTTTAAGTACTCGCGCAGACCTTGGGTAAAGGTTGTGACTTTATCTACAGGAACGTCATCTAGGTAACCATTGATACCAGCATATAGAATTGCTACTTGCTCGTATACGGAGAGTGGCGAATTTTGTGGCTGCTTTAGGAGTTCGCGTAACCTTTGACCCCGTGCTAACTGGTCTTGAGTGGCTTTATCTAAGTCAGAAGCAAATTGAGCGAAGGCTTGCAAGTCGTCAAATTGGGCTAGTTCCAATTTAATCTTACCGGCAACTTTTTTCATTGCCTTAGTTTGCGCCGCAGAACCCACGCGGGATACAGAAATACCGGGGTTCACAGCCGGACGGATACCAGCGTTGAACAAGTCAGAAGATAGGAATATCTGACCATCGGTAATGGAAATTACGTTGGTGGGGATGTATGCTGAAACGTCACCAGCTTGGGTTTCGATAATTGGTAGGGCGGTCATACTGCCTTTACCTAATTCGTCACTTAGCTTGGCGGCTCTTTCTAGCAAGCGGGAGTGAATGTAGAATACATCTCCAGGGTAAGCTTCGCGTCCGGGTGGACGACGCAGCAGTAGTGACATTTGGCGATAAGCTTGGGCTTGCTTGGAGAGATCATCATAAATTACCAGGGTAGCTTTGCCTTTGTACATAAAGTACTCAGCAATAGTTGCGCCTGTGTAAGGAGCTAGGTATTGTAGTGTTGCTGGTTCACTGGCGCTAGCAAAGACAACGACGGTGTAATCCATCGCGCCTTTTTCTTGCAATGTCTGCACCACGTTAGCTACAGTGGAAGCTTTTTGACCGATCGCAACGTAGACACAAATTACATCTTCTCCTTTTTGGTTGATGATCGTGTCGATTGCGATCGCAGTTTTACCGGTTTGGCGATCGCCGATAATCAATTCCCGTTGACCACGACCGATAGGAATCATTGAGTCAATAGCTGTGATACCCGTTTGCATGGGTTCGTGTACAGACCGACGAGCAATGATACCTGGTGCTGGAGATTCAATCAAACGGCTTTCTGAGGATTTGATGTCTCCCTTACCATCGATGGGAAGACCCAAAGCGTTTACAACTCTTCCAATTAAGGCTTCTCCGACTGGAATCTGAGCAATTCTACCGGTAGCAGTTACAGAGCTACCTTCTTGAATTTCTAGCCCTTCACCCATCAACACCGCGCCCACGTTGTCTTCTTCTAAGTTTTGGGCGATGCCAATTGTGCCATCTTCAAATTCTAAGAGTTCCCCAGCCATAGCCTTTTCCAGACCATAGATCCGGGCAATACCGTCACCTACTTGTAGGACGGTACCAACGTTAGCAACTTTGACCTCTTGATCGTATTGCTCGATTTGTTGTTGGATAATGCTGCTAATTTCGTCAGGTCTAATTGATATGCTCATGTGTCTATCTTTTTTGCTTTCGAGACTAAATTCAGTTAGTAGTTAAGAGTGATGAGTTAATAGGGATGAGTTAAAAAAGCAAAGCTTAAAAGTTAAAAGTCAAAATAAATTACTATTTACTTAACTCCTAACTCCTAACTCCTAACTCCTAACTCCTAACTCCTAACTCCTAACTCCTAACTTCTAACTCCTAACTCCTAATCCTAACTTCCTAGCTATTAGTTAAGCGCAATGAAAGGCGGCGCAACTGACCCCGGATACTGGCGTCAATTACTTGTGAACCTACTTTAATGATCACACCACCAATTAACTCACTGTCTACCTTGGTTTCTAGTTCTACCTGGCGAGCATTACTGATGGCAATCACCTTTTGAATGATTGCCTGCTGTTGAGCTTCTGTGAGGGGAACGGCTGAAATTACTTCCGCTAATACGGTTTGATTCAGCTGCCGCAACAGCGCCAGATATTGTTGAAAAATCGATTCCAAGAAGGCAATGCGGCGTTTGTCTACTAGCACCAACAAAAAGTTGCGTAAGTAGGGGTTAGAGCCTTCACCGAGTATTTGTTTGATCAGAGCTTTTTTGTTCTCAGCCTGAATAAACGGGTTGCTGAAGAAGTTGTGTAGCTGTTTGTCTGCTCTTAACAGTCCCAGGAAAGTCCGCGCATCTTCCCCGAACTCTTCTGTCAAATTTTTCGATTGCGCTATTGACAAAAGTGCCTGTGCGTAGGGTTGGGCTACTTCGGCTGCCGCTACCTGACTTGTCATACATTGCCTCCCAGTTGTGCGATGCTGCGGTCAATTAAACTTTGTTGAGCATCGTCGGCAATCCCGCCTTTGAGTTGCGATTCGACTTTTTGCAATGCTAGTGTAGCAACTCGTTGCCGTAGTTGAGCGATCGCTCGCTCTGTTTCGGTGTTCAAATCGGCTGCTGCTGTTTGTTTCAAGCGTTCTACGTCTTGCACTGCCTTCGCCAACAAGCCTTCTTTCGCCTTTTGGGCATTTTCTACGGCAGATTGGCGGATGCGTTGTGCCTCTGCCTGAGATTGCTTCAACTGCTCTTGCGCTTGGGAAAGGGCAATCTTCGCCTCTTTTAAGCGCCCTTCTGCTTCCTGAATTGCGGTGGCAATATTGGATTGTCGCTCGCTCAGGATATTGGTTAAAACTTTACGTCCGAAGTAGAATAATATGCCAATCAGAATCGCTAGATTGATCAGATTGGTTTCAAAAATGTCTAGGTTTAGACCGAAACCACCTTCTGCTGCGCCTTCTGCCAATTCAGAGTGAACAGCGTTCGCTTCTGCGGCAACTAATAAGAATGTCCCCATGATACCCATTTACAAGTGCGCTGCTCGCTTGCTAATACGTTAGTATTTTCCCCAAGGGAAATTAAGTATCTTTTCCCCGAAGGGAAATTTAAGTATCTTTCCCCAGATGGGAAAAAGTGCCTTTTTTGACACTTAAATTTTGCGCTCTGGACTAGGAACCAGTTGCGCGTATGCTTTCACAGAACCAGTCTAGTTAGTTTATCTAACTGGAGTTGGCCCCAATAGTTTTTCTAGAATCTGCCTGCTTAAAGCATCAACTTGTTGCTCTAAGGTGCGAAAAGCTTCTTGCTTTTGTTGTTCTATTTCAACAGAAGCTTGTTCTCGTTGAGACTGAGCTTCTTTTTGGGCTTCGGCGATTTTCTCGGCAGTAATTTTCTTAGCTTCAAGTTGAGCAGCTTCTACAGTAGCTTGCGATTGTCTGCGAGCGTCTGCGAGTTGCTGCTCATATTCGGTAGCCAAGCGCTCGGCTTTTGCCAAGCTCTCTCGCGCCTCAAGGGTATTCGTTCGGATATAATTATCGCGATCGTCTAGTACCTTGGTTAGTGGCTTATAGAAAATTGCATTCAACAAAGCTGCTAATAGCAGGAATTGCAATGCCATGAAGGGCAAGGTAGCATCGAAATCAAACATTTGTCTCCTCTTTGGCTGGAGTAGCAGTTTTCATGGCTAGCAACGTCATCCAACCTTTCATATTTTAGAGACCCATAGCCAACAAGGGTCAAGTAATTTTGGATTTTAGATTTGCAATTTTGGTGAAGCAGCGCGGTCTTGGGGGTTTCCCCCATGAGCGACTGCTGTTAGCGCAGCGTTAGCGAGTCTTCGAGCGTCACCCGAAGGGATTAACACTAACCCAAGGGGATGCTCTTCTGGGCATTTTAGATTGATGATTTGAGATTTGTTTCACCAACCAGCTTCGGCACATGTACCGAAAATTGATAATCCAAAATCCAAAATCCAAAATCCAAAATCTAAAATCACATTAGAATGACTAAATGCCTAAAACCTCTTAGATTGTAGAGGCGTGATGGTTCACGTCTCCACACTCACAAAAATTTTTAGGTATTAGCTGAAGGGGTTAGCAAACAGCAATACCAGGGCAATTACTAGACCATAGATAGTCAAGGATTCCATGAATGCCAAGGTTAATAGCAGAGTACCGCGAATTTTTCCTTCTGCTTCAGGTTGACGAGCAATACCTTCTACTGCTTGTCCAGCAGCGTTTCCTTGACCGATACCAGGGCCAATTGCAGCTAAACCAATCGCTAAAGCAGCAGCGAGAACTGAAGCAGCCTGAACTAATGGATCCATGTTGATTTTCCTTGCTTTGATTACAAAACTAAACAGACATTACGTTAACGATTAGAAACGTGGTTTTCACGCTGCACTCGCTTCTTTGAAATCGCGCTTTGCGATGTTTTGAGCAAATATGCTCTTCTTGACTGTGCTATCAACTGAGAAGTTTAATGCTCCTCATGTTCTTCTCCACCATGTCCCTCCATTGCCTCATGAATATATGCTCCGGCTAGGGTGGCAAAAACCAGGGCTTGAATGGCACTGGTAAATAAACCCAAGGCCATTACAGGGAGAGGTACAAATAGAGGAACTAGCAGCACCAGCACCGCTACTACCAATTCATCCGCCAAAATATTACCAAATAGCCGGAAGCTTAGGGAGAGGGGCTTGGTGAAATCTTCGAGAATTGCGATCGGCAACAAAACGGGTGTTGGCTCTATATATTTCTTAAAGTAGCCTAAACCCCGTTTGCTAAAACCTGCGTAAAAGTACGCTAATGAGGTCAGCAATGCCAATGCAACAGTCGTATTGATGTCATTGGTGGGGGCTGCCAATTCGCCCGAAGGTAGCCTGATGAGCTTCCAGGGAATTAGTGCGCCTGACCAGTTCGATACGAAAATAAACAAGAACAGTGTGCCAATAAATGGCACCCAAGGGCGGTACTCTTTCTCACCAAGTTGGTTTTTTGCCAAATCACGAATAAATTCTAAGGCATATTCCATCAAATTCTGGATGCCCTTGGGAATTCTTTGTGCGTTGCGAGTAGCAGCTATTGAAGCCACTACTAGAATACTAATCACAAACCATGAGGTGAGAAAAACTTGCCCATGAATTTTAAGATTGCCCAACTGCCAGTAGAAATGATGACCTACTTCTAATGCGGCGAGGGGAAAAGAATTAAAGGCGTTTAAGAGACTAAGCATTTGCATTCTTCAAGCATTTTCCCCAACGAGCGAGGATGGGATTACTATCTTTGTGAGCCTGACTTTTTAAGAATCAGGAATGAACGCAATTTGCACCATATAGACGAGGAGCGTGGCTTTGTAAGTTAGAAATCCCAAAAAAATGGGCAGAATCTGTAGCTCACGCCATTGAGTTGCCACGATCATCACTCCAATAAACAGAGCAAAACGAGTTTTGCTCAGACTGGTTTTCTCACTACCAAGCTGCTCAACGTCTCTAGCCAACATTTTTAAGTAAACCACACCTGTACACGCCCCAATTAAATAATTTAGGGCAATGTTTAAGGAATAAAAAATCCACACAGAGATAAAAATAACCCCCGTCAAGACAAGCGTGATTACCAATAATCGCTGGAAGAGTTGATGGAACTCTTGCATGGAGTTTCCTGATTCTGTGTCCTCAGAACCAGTTTTAGCATGTTGTTGCGTTGTCGGAGTGGGCGCAATTGATTCGTCTGACAAGCTCACGGGACTTGAAACCAGTACAGTTAAATATGATGACTGCACATTCAGTCAGCTGAATCATATCACGATCCGGTAACAATACTTTAGGAAAAAACAATTAACTTCTTGTCAACATCAGGCAGTCAGTAAAATCGCGCTCACAGAAGCGAGAGAGCGGCTGATCGTGTGAGGGAGGGTGTCGGTGAATAATCAATAAATGTTGCCGGAAAATTCAAAATTTCTTCCAATTTCAGTTTTTTTGAGTGAATAATTCTCCTCCCAAGTTTGAAGTAAGCTGGTGTCAATAAAATCAACTGGTGCAATTCTGGTATGAACGTACCGCAAATCAGAAATCGTAGAGTAGCGGCAAGTCATTAAAGATAGCACCACTGCTGAATTCCAGAAAGCTCCAACTTTTGGGATGTACAATACCCTGTTTCTTAAGCACTTTCCTAATTTACATTAATTTGCCAAAAGTGGTGATGGGCGATCGCACATCCCCATAAGTATAAATTTACAAATCTTAACCCAAGATCAAAATCTAGTGTAATCAAGCAGGTGTCAATAAAATCAGCTGCTGCTGAACAAGCGTTCTTACTCCATCTAATCCCAGTTCTACACCTCCCAAAATCTCCGCAACTGTTGAATTACCATCACACTTTTGCATAAATTCAAACTCTAGTACAGATAAATTAACAATTTGGTAATCGTAATTAAAGAAACATTGACTAGGAAATCCTTCAATACAAGGATTAAGTTCAGGAATTGCTGCTAGTAGGGCGTTATCGTCTGACCAGTCGGGCTTTATTAAGGGAGGACGACCGAGAAAAAACTCGTAATGAGTTACTTCTGGATCTAGTAATTCTATCAAACGGTAAAGCTGGCGATCGCTCAATTCTTTTGCCCGTTCTACTAACTCTGGTGCTTTGCCTAAAAGTCTCTCTAAATTCCAAAAACTCGGATTCGAGAAACCAATAAATTCTAATCCCGAAGCATCAATTAATTCAAACAGCGTCTCAATGTTGTAGTCAATTTCTTGGGGATGAACGTACATATCCGCAAAGTTTTCATCCTTGTGATTTTCTAATGACCAACGCTGTTTATCGGATTTGACAATTCGATTATTTTCTGGTAGAGAAGCGAATATTTTTCGTCCGACTTGGACACCATCGCGGTAGTCGCCTTTTTTGTCACCTTGAATCAGTGCGATCGCTTTTTGCATGAGTTGAATTTCCCAACGTCCCAACTCCCCATACACAAAAATGTGCATTAAGCCGCCTGGGGCTAATTTTTTCGCCAAAGCTTGAATACCACGAATTGGATCGGAGGTATGATGCAAAACGCCAACACAGTTAATTAAATCAAATTCACCCGGTAACTGTTCCACATCAAACAAGCTGAGGTGATGAAATTCAACGCGGGTAGCCCCGGAACGCTGACAACGCTCTTTTGCTACAGCTAAAGCACCAGTACTGAGGTCAATTCCGATAACAGAAGCTTGAGGATTTAGGTGAACCAAGTACTCTGTACCCACACCAGTACCGCAACCTGCATCTAAAATCCGAATATCTTGCCTTTGGGGTTTTTGACCTGTGCAGAAGTTATGAGCGGCTAGCCAATTCCAGCGCCAGTTGTAGCCCGGAGGTGGTTCATCCAACAGGGCTTCTGGCGGAAAGGGGTAGGTATTGTAGAGTTTGGCAACAGCAGCACTAACAGTTTGGGAATCGGACATGATCAGGAATAACGCAGCATTTCTGAGTTTAGCGGATAGTGGCAAAGATTAGTATTGCTTATTTCCTGCTAGTAAGTGGGTCAAATTAAATATAAAACCTCACCCCTACCTCCGGCTTCCCTCTCCAATATATTGGAGAGGGATTGAGGGTGAGGTTTTATCTTATGTTTAATTACGCCTACCTACTTACTTATCCAACAGCAAAGTCAGTAAATTCGCGTTTATAAGGAGCGTGAAATCCTAATACAATATCTTCTTTCGATACACCAGCAGCAATTAATTCGTTAGCGATACCGATTTCTGTACCATCTCTTTGTATCCAAATTTTTTGGTCTTTGATATCAACATGAATAATCACTCCATAGATTCTTCGTTGTTCTTTCCAGCCAATATTTAAGACTTGATAATGATGGCGTTCTGCGTCAAACAACAATTGAACCTCTGATCCATTAGCCACGTCATTAGCGGAATGGTTACTTAAAATATCTTGAATGATTTGAGAGTAATTTATTCCTTCCATAAAACAATGTCCTGACTTAAGGAATTAAATATTAAAAGTTTAATTTGATATTCTTTTAAAGAATCTTGAATAAATTGACGTGAGAAAAAGTCTTGGTATGTATCTTGGCTAATAGCTAGATATAAGATGCGTTCTGGTTCTTCTTTTTTTAATGCTAGCCGATAATTCAGGGTTTGACCTAAAGCGAGATGAAATTCTGTTACTTCCGATGCACCTACAAAGGATTTAATTTATACGGCTATTTTTTGACCTTGTTTTTGTGCTGCTAATAGTCTTTCTGCTCCTAAATCTACAAAAAATTCAATGTCATCAACTTTCAGATGCAGTGGATCATGGGTAATCAACCAACCATCTTTTTGTAAAGCACTGCGGACAGATTGATGAAATATATCTTTAGAAGGCATAGAGAAATGGATAGGTATCGTAGAGTTTGGCAACAGCAGCGCTAACGGTTTGGGAGTCTGACATTTCAGAAGCAATATTGCAGCAATTCTGAGTTTAGCGAATGCTGGACACTTCAGGTAGACAAATAATTGCGTAGGCGCAGCCCGTCGTAGACATCGCTATCAGCCCATATATTTTAGCTATGTAAGTTTTTCAGTAAAAACACTACTGTTTAAGTATCTATTAGCTAATAAACTAATTATAATTTTGTATAATAATTTACTTAATCAGGAGCATTAAATGGCTGTAGGAATGCCTGAATTTGTTGAAAATCCAGAAAATCGTTGCCCTGTAATTCTGTTGCTCGATACTTCTGGCTCTATGTCAGGTCAGCCTATCCAAGAGTTAAATCGAGGACTTGCTGCTTTCAAACAAGATGTACAAAAAGATTCCCAAGCATCGGTGAGTGTCGAAGTAGCCATGATTACATTTGGCCCTATAGTTAAACTCACGCAAGACTTTGTGACGATTGACCAATTTACACCGCCTACATTGGAAGTAGGTGGTGTTACCCCAATGGGTGGGGCAATTGAGTATGCTTTGGATTTTCTAGAAAACCGCAAACAGACTTATAAAGACAACGGTATTCTCTATTATCGCCCTTGGGTGTTTTTGATTACAGACGGAGCGCCAACTGACTCCTGGCAATCAGCCGCGCAAAGATTGAGAGAAGCAGAAGCACAAAGCCGACTGTCATTTTTTGCGGTTGGTGTAAAGGATGCTGATATGAATATCCTCAAACAAATTTCTCCTCCTGAACGTCCACCAGTTACGCTAAAAGGCTTAGATTTTCGTGAGTTGTTTGTCTGGCTATCTGCTTCGGTGAAACGGGTTTCTAGTGGCAAAGTAGGGCAAGCTGTAGCTTTACCGAATATGGGATGGGGTCAAATTACCAGTTAGTTAGAGGAAATTTTGTGAATTGGAAAGCTGTTGCACGTTCTGCGATCGGAACAAGTCATCAAAACCAGGGGATAGGTTGTCAAGATTATGGGAATTATCGCATCTTGGATGATGTGATTGTAGGTGCTGTTGCTGATGGCGCTGGTAGTGCTAAATATTGTGATATTGGTTCTAAATTGGCGGTAAAAACGGTACTCAAATACCTGGGAAGAATTAGTGAATATCTTCAGAAGCGGAAACATTGTTTGCAAAATCTTTCTCAACCACTATCCGAAGCAGAAGCTAAAAAACTGTTTACTGGAACTGTGAAAACAGTTATTGCAAAGTTACATAAGCAAGCAACTGAAGGAGATTATTCTGTCAATGATTTAGCTTGTACCTTGTTGGTTTTCGTGGCGACTCCTGACTGGGTTGCAGCTATGCAAATCGGGGATGGATTTATTGTGGTGCGTTCTCAAGATTCAGAATATCAACTGTTATTTCAGCCAGATAAAGGTGAGTTTGCTAATGAAACAACTTTTATTACCTCAACAAATGCAGTAAAAGAAATGCAGGTAAAGGTTATTCATGAAAAACAAGAGTTTATTTGTGCTTCCACTGATGGATTAGAAAAAGTAGCAATTCGCTTAAGTGACTGGGAACCTTTCTCACCTTTCTTTAAACCTTTGGAGGAATACTTACACGAACCTGTTAATCCAGAGGATGAAGATAAATATCTGATGGAATTTCTCAACTCTGAACGGCTAAATTCTCGCACTGATGATGATAAAACCTTACTTTTGTGCTTCTTTGATAGAGAGTAAAATTCGATGACAGTTTTCACCTGTACCAGTACGGGGCAATCGATTACTCTGCTGGGTGAACCTAAAATTAGTGGCGAAGCGAAGGTTTGGCAAACTAATCGCAATGGTTACTTAGCAAAAATTTACCACTCGCCAACTCCTGAGCATGTGCAAAAGTTGGCGGTGATGATAGCGCACCGTCCCAAAGAGCCAAACTCTCACCTGAATCATATTTCTTTTGCTTGGCCAAAGTCGGTATTAAAAGATGCTCAGGCTACTTGTGTGGGCTTTTTGATGCCGGAAATTAAGGAAGCAAAAGAACTTATTGATGTTTACAACCTCAAGCGCCGTAAGACTTTGAAACTTGATGTTGATTGGCGTTTTCTCCACACAACGGCGCTCAATATCGCCTCAATTATTGAAGCAATTCACATTTCTGGCTATGTTTTGGGTGATATCAAGCCGCAAAATATTCTTGTAAACGATCGCGCCTTACCTTCAATTATTGATACTGATTCTTTTCAGGTTCGGAATCCGAAAAATAATAAGGTTTATCGTTGTCTAGTTGGTTCAGAGGGCTTTACACCACCGGAACTGATTGATCAAGATTTTTCTAGCATTGATCAAACCGAAGTACACGATCGCTTCCGGTTAGCAGTCATTATCTATCAATTGTTGTTTGGTGGTCAAACTCCTTTTGCGGGAAAGTGGACAGGTACGGGGGACACTCCAGAAACTAATGAACTTATCCGTCAGGGTTTATGGCTGTATGCACCAAACCGCTTGATTCAACCTGTAGAAAGGACAATTCCTCTTGAGATTATTCACCCAGAGGTTCAGCGATGTTTTCTCAAATGCTTTAACGATGGTTATAAAAATTCTAACTTGCGCCCAACTGCTGGGGATTGGGTAAAGGCGCTCAGACTTGCTGTTAATGAGTTAACTATCTGTGGAAAGGTAGACAGCCACTACTACAGCCAAACTTATGGTAAGTGTTATTGGTGCGATCGTTCTACACAACTTGGTATTGATATATTTCCTAGCTTTGCTACGACAAGTAATACAACTGCAAACAATATACCTCAACAGTTGCCTGCTACAAAACCGATTCCAAACTATGATCAAGTTATTAAGATTATTGCTTACTTATTAGGTTTAGCATGGCTTTTATTTATGTGCATCAATTTTTGTATTTGTCTATTTACTTGCTCTGACAATAATAATTCTAATTCTGTAAAAGATGCAACACAGAAATTAACTCAATCGCAATTGACAGAAATAACCACCAGTGAGATTAAAGAGTATACCGTCAGTATTGGTATTTCATTCCAAGTTAATGAAGAAACTAAAATACCAAAAGTTACGAATGTCTTGGAAAAATCTCCAGCAGCATTGCGAAATATTGAAGTTGGTGATCAAATATTGGAAGTAAATGGCAGATCGACATCAACAATGAATGCGACAGATGTAGCTAATTTGATACAAGCAGATGTAAATACTGTAGTTTTTTTGCTCCTAAAACGTTGTTCATCCCGTCTTAAACCGGGAGATTATGGTATCATCCTGATTAAATGCCAGAACATTGAGACTATATTTAATAACTAAGTGCTAACTGAAAGTATCAGTGATCTGTATGTACATATCCACACAATACTCACTTTGTCTCATTCTCTAAATCAAGTTCACAGCGATCAGCTTCTATATATCCTTCAGCTAGTGGTTGAGAAAATCAAAGAAAGTATTTATAATGAGTGTAATACCACAAGTTGACATTAGGAAATTACCTCCAGAAGTTCAAGCTACTATCAATATTATTTCCGTAGGCGGTTCTTACCCTCATAGCAAAGATGGCATTGTATTCAAAAACCTTGAAGGATTACTGCCACCACAACCGCGAGGATATTACAGAGAGTACACAGTACCAACGCCCGGAGCAACAGATAGAGGTACTCGCCGTCTGATTACTGGGCAAAATGCCGAACTTTATTATACTGCTGATCACTACAATAGCTTTCAAGAAGTCATTTAGTAGTCGTGATAAGTAAGGAGGAATACATGAGTGAATTTCTAAATATTTCGTCAATAGATGTAAAACAAGGCATACGTGAAGCAGTGGAACAAATAGCCGCAGAAGCAGGAACTAAAGTTTTTTATCTTGATGGTAAAAAAATTAATAGCAAAGAAACATTTTTAAGTAAAGCTGCTGAAGCAATGCAATTTCCTACATACTTTGGTGCTAACTGGGATGCTTTTGATGAATGTATCACCGATTTAACATGGTGTCCGGCCCAGAGATACGTCATATTGTATGACCATGCTGAAATCTTTGCTCAAGCTGAACCGACAGAGTACCAAATAGCATTGGATATTTTCAATTCAGCCAAAGAATACTGGGAAGATAATAATATAACTCTAAATTTTTTAACTATAAACAAATAGGTCAATTTAGCCTAGAGACAAATTAAGATATAGTCCAATCTTCTAAACGCAAATTAGGAATTTTCTCAAAATCCTTGCGGTTGCGAGTAACCAAAATAGCATTCCCTGACAGCGTAATTGCCGCAATGCGTAAACCTTGAGTCACTATGCGGATTCTTTGACCAATCAAGTCTTCGTAACAATTAATAGCATACTCGTTAAATCCTAGCGAATTTGGAGTAAAACATTATTAATCAGGACTTACGCAACTGGCACAAGCGATCGCTAAATTTTAGTACATCTGTATTGTCAAAATGATCCAATTGGCACAGGGCGATCGCTAATTA